>FNSS01000001.1:1277500-1916250 GCA_900104855.1 Rhizobiales bacterium GAS188 | reverse complement strand
CTCGGTTCGATGTATACACCAACGTGGACGCGTCGTTACATGCATGTGAGATTACGTGCCATCCTGGGCTTCGACCCCGACGTCGCGCTGATCGTAGCTCGAGGGACGGTCAGGTTTGCGCGCTGAGCTCGCCGGCCATCAGTCTTTCGTGGAGACCGGCCTTCAGGGAGGCGCCCAATTCGGCCGCGGGGAAGCGGGCAATTGGGCAAGCGCGCATAAGTCGGGCGCGCGAAAGATTGCTTTCGCCCCGGGCGCGGCCCGATTATGACATGGCGAAGGAATCGATTGAGGGTCACTCGCATGAAAAGGCTCGAGGGCAAGACTGCCTTCATCACCGGGGCGGCGCAAGGCTTCGGCCAGGGCATCGCCGAAACCTTCGCGCGCGAGGGTGCACGCGTGGTCATCGCGGATCTGCAGATGGACAAGGCCGAGGCCGTTGCCAAGGGGATCGGGGCAGCCGCGCTGCCGGTGCGCTGCGACGTATCCAAGGCCGCCGACGTCGATGCGGCGGCCAAGGCGGCCATCGCGGCTTTCGGCCGGGTGGATATCGTCGTGAACAATGCCGGCACCACCCATCGCAACCAGCCGATGCTCGATGTCGAGGAAGCCGAGTTCGACAAGGTGTTCGCCGTCAATGTGAAATCGATTTATCTCACCGCCAAGGCGTTCGTGCCGCATTTTCGTGAGAAAGGCGGGGGCGTGATCGTCAATATCGGCTCGACGGCCGGCATCAGGCCGCGCCCGGGCCTCGCTTGGTACAATGCGAGCAAGGGCGCTGTGAACCTCCTCTCCAAATCGATGGCGGTGGAGCTGGCGCCCGACAAGATCAGGGTCGTGGCCTTGGCGCCGGTGGCCGGGGAGACCCCACTGCTCGTCTCCTTCATGGGTGAGGATACGCCGGAGAAGCGCGCCGCCTTCCGGGCGAGCGTGCCGCTCGGGCGGCTCTCGACGCCCCAGGACATCGCCAACGCCGCCTTGTTCCTCGCTTCGGACGAAGCCTCCATGATCACGGGCTCGGTGCTCGAGGTCGATGGCGGGCGTTGCATTTAGGCGGGCCATGCTCGGCCGCCTGCGCAAGCGCCTGCAGCGGTCCCGCAACCCGCATAATCTGACACGCCTGCATCTCGCCGACTATGTGGCGCAACATGGCTTCGAGATTGGGGATCATTCCTATGGTGCCCCGAAGATCCGCTGGTGGGGCGAAAAGGCGCGCCTCACCATCGGGCGCTTCTGCTCGATCGCAGATCAGGTCGAGATCTTCCTCGGTGGCAATCACCACAGCGAATGGGTGACCACCTATCCGTTCCCGTCCTTCCCGAAGCAATGGCCGAAGGTGCCCAAGCTCGATCCGGTGGCTCCGGGGCGCGGCGATGTGGTCATCGGCTCGGATGTCTGGATCGGGGCGGGCGTGGCCATCCTGGCAGGTGTGACCATCGGCTCGGGCGCGATCATCGGGGCGCGTGCCGTGGTGACGGCCGACGTCCCTCCCTATTCGGTCACGGTCGGCAATCCGGGGCGGGTCGCTCGCCTGCGCTTCTCGGCGATGCAGATCGCAGGCCTCTTGCAGACCGCATGGTGGGACCTCGACGACGCGGCGATCAGTGAGTTATCCCCGCTGCTTCTCTCGACGGATGTCGACGGGCTGATCGAGGTCGCGCGCACCCTGCGCTCGAACGCCGCACCCGGCCGGCACGCCACATAGTTTGCTGCGCCGGAACCTTTCGGATGCACGTCGCGTTGATGGCCTGTGCTTGCGAGGACCATTCATAGCGATGGATGCGCCAATCGTGGCCAAGCGTGAGGCTGCGCCTCGCCAGGGAGCGACGCGGCAGCTTGGTCCGACTCAATGCCCAATCCGACAGAAATGACTGTCGACGGAGGGATTAATGTCGATTGCCGAGACCATCTCGCCTCATATTCCCTATCTGCGGCGCTTCGCGCGCGCCCTTGCGGGCTCCCAGTCCGGAGGGGATGCCTATGCGCTCGCGACGTTGGAGACGATCGTCGCCGATCCGGCCGCCTTCAACGCGGGATTCGATGTGCGGGCCGGACTCTATCGGATATTTCTGACGCTCTGGGGCTCGATCCGCCTCAATGTGCAAGCCCGTGACGAGCCGAAGAGCGGCCTCGCCGCAGTCGCCGACCGCAGCCTAGAGGCAATCACGCCGCGCCCGCGCGTGGCATTCCTCCTGAGCGCGCTCGAGGGCTTCGACCGGGATCGCGTCGCCTATGTGCTCGGTTGCTCGCCTGATGAGGCCTCCTCGCTGATCGACGAGGCCGGGCGCGAGATCGCGGAGCGGATCGCCACCGATGTGCTGATCATCGAGGATGAGCCGGTCATCGCCATGGACATCCAGGCCGTGGTGGAACGGCTCGGCCACCGCGTGGCCGGAATGGCGCGGACGCGCAACCAAGCGGTGCGCGAAGCCGAGCGGACCAGGCCCGGCCTGATCCTCGCCGATATCCAGCTTGCCGATGGCAGTTCCGGGCTTGACGCCGTCAACGACATCCTCGGTTCCTTCGAGGTGCCGGTGGTGTTCATCACCGCCTATCCGGAGCGGCTCCTGACCGGCGAGAAGCCGGAGCCAGCCTTCCTGCTGACGAAGCCGTTCAACGATGACACGCTGAAGGCCGTGATCAGCCAGGCGCTGTTCTTCGACCGCAAGACGCATAGGGCCGGCTCGGCACGGCCGCGGGCGGCAGCGCCCGCGTATTGAGGCGCGGTTGCGACGGATTCAGGACGAGATGGACGGCGGCTCAGGAGCCGCAATTGATCACCACCGCGCCGCCATCGTCGCCGGTGATGAGTGTGCCGATGGCGCCGGTCACATCTTCCGGGCTTGCCTTGCGATAGGCGATGAGGCGGCGATAGCCGTTGGATTGGCACCAGCCTTGCGCCACGAGGGCGCCGCAGGCCTCTCCGCTGGTCAGGCACTCGCTGACGCCATAGCCGTCGCTGGCGGAGATCACGGCATGGCTCGGGCCCTGGATGGGCGCGGATGACAACGGCTCGTAGGAGAGCATTCCGACGGACACCAGAACGCCGGCGCCCCACATTACCGCTTGACGCATAGCCCACATCCACAAGCTCGCCTGCCGATTGCCGAAACTTGTCAGGAAATCCCTTAAGGACCGTTAAGCTTCGGGGCGGCGATGCGGCAGGAACCGGAGTCCAGCTCCGCGTTTTGTCGAGCGGTTCGGCTCGAAACCAATGACAAGATTGAGGATTTTTCAGCGATACCGAGGACAATGGCGGCGCGACCCGATTCCGTCCTTGTCGTTAAGAAAGTGTTGCAGGGCTTACGACACTGCTCTGTGCCGCTCTTGACCTTGGCGCAAAGTGGCGCGATAGAACGGCCATGTTTACGCGCCGGGCCCTTAGTCGGATCTTCAATCTCTGTTGCTAGCCCTCACGGCCGGCATCGTCGCGGCTGCGCGACACCGATGCAGATTGAGAATGCAAGATTGAGACCTTACCGACGCGGAACGCTTCCATGACCCTGAAGCTCTACGACACGCTCACGCGCAAGAAGCGCGAGTTCACGCCCATCGACGCCGACAATGTGCGCCTCTATGTCTGCGGGCCGACGGTCTATGATTTCGCTCATATCGGCAATGCGCGCCCGATCATCGTCTTCGACGTCTTGTTCCGGCTGCTGCGACACCTCTATGGCGAGGCCCACGTCACCTATGTGCGCAACATCACCGATGTCGACGACAAGATCAACGATAGAGCGGCGCGGGACTACCCGGACCTGAAGCTGAACGAGGCGATCCGCCGCGTCACCGAGACGACGGGGAAGCAGTTCCACGCCGATGTCCTGGCGCTCGGCGCCTTGCCGCCGACGGTCGAGCCGCGCGCCACCGAGCATCTGGCGGAAATGCGCGACATCATCGAACGATTGGTGCGAGGCGGTTTCGCCTATGTGGCGCAGGAGCATGTGCTGTTCTCGCCGACCGCCATGGACGCGGCGCGATCCAACCGGCTGCCGCGCTACGGGGCTCTCGCCAATCGTTCGCTCGACGAGATGCTCGCCGGCGCGCGCGTCGACGTCGCCCCCTATAAGCGCGATCCGATGGATTTCGTGCTGTGGAAGCCCTCGAAATCGGGCGAGCCCGGCTGGCCTTCGCCGGCCGGCATCGCGACGCTGGGGCGACCCGGCTGGCATATCGAGTGCTCGGCCATGTCCTGGAAGCATCTCGGTGAGGTCTTCGATATTCACGGCGGAGGCGTCGATCTCGTCTTCCCGCATCACGAGAACGAGATCGCCCAGTCATGCTCAGCCTTCGGCCATCGGCAGATGGCGAATTACTGGATGCATAACGGCTTCCTGCAGGTCGAAGCGCAGAAGATGTCCAAGAGCCTGGGGAATTTCGTGACCATCAACGAGCTCTTGACCACCGATATATTCGGCGGGCGGTCCTGGCCGGGCGCGACGCTGCGTTACGCGATGCTGGGCGCCCATTATCGCCAGCCGATCGATTGGACCTTGTCGGGGCTGAGAGAGGCGCATCGCGTGACGCAGGATTGGTCGGCCTTCGTGGCGAAAGTTCAGCCCGGTGAAGTTCCTGCTCCGGCCTTGGCGGCGCTTGCCGATGACCTCAACACGCCGATGATGATCGCCGAGCTGCACGCGCTGCGAAAGGCCGGACGGGCCTCGGAGCTCAAGGCGGCGCTGGGATTGCTCGGAATCGGCCCGGTCGCCGACGAGACCGCCAAGCTCTCCGAGCCGCAGAAGCTCGAGGTCGAGGCGCGGCTCACCGCCCGCAACGCCGCGCGCGCCCGTAAAGATTGGCGGGAATCCGACCGCATCCGTGACGAGCTGCTCGCCATGGGCATCGCGCTGAAGGATAACCGGGACGGCACGACGAGCTGGGAGGCGAAGCGCTGACCCGAGCTGCGGCTTGGGCAGCGGCTGGGACCGCGGGCGTCCCGCCCATATGCGCTAACTTTGGGATTCACACCGCTGGCGGCTTGTGATTCAAGCTGCGGATGCAAGATGATTCGGTGTTCTCATTTGAAGGTGACTGGCCCGCGGTCGAGGGTCTTCTGGGCGGCGCGAGTAAGCTGGACGCGCTGGCGCGCGAGACTGGCGCGCTGGTTCGTCGTCGTCGTATCTGCAATGGATCGCAACTGCTTCGCCTAGCGCTTGGCTATGCGGCAACCGGACAGTCTCTGCGCTCGGCGGCGGCGTGGAGCCATTCGGCGTTGGGCATCCCGCTGAGCGACGTGGCCGTGCTGCAGCGACTGCGCGACTGCGGCGATCTGCTGTCTTCGGTGGTAGGTCGGCTTCTGAGCCTGTCCACCGAATGGGCCGAGCCTTCGGCGCTTTGGCGAGGCCCGCCGATCCGTCTTGTCGATGGCAGCATGTTCGCCGGCCCTGGCAAACGCGGTGGGCAGCATCGGCTGCACGCCAGCTACGATCCCGGGACCGGAAGATTTGATCTCCTGAATCTGACCGACGTGAAGGTCGGCGAAACGCTGAGCCTGGCTCGGATCGAGCCGGGGACCATTGCTGTCGCCGACCGCAATTACGCCAAAACCAAAGCCTTGCGGGAACTGGCCGACAACATGGCGTTTTTCCTCGTCCGCGCCGGGATCAGCGCGATGAAGATGATTTATGACAAGACTGGCGAACGCCTGACCGCGCAGGATGTCATCGCCGCCCTCGGCGAGGCCGAAGCCGTCGAGATCGCAGTCACATTGCAAGAGGCCAAGCCCAAAAAGGACCAGGCAAACCCCCGGCCTTTGTCCAAGCCGCTGAAGACCCGAATCGTCATTGTGCGCGCCAGCGAAGCGGTCGCCGCCCGCGAGCGCGCCCGCATCGAACGCTCGCGTTCCAAGCACGGGGTGACGCCCCGCGAGGACACCAAGGCCATGGCCGGCCTGATCATGTTCGCCACGAACCTGTTGGCTGAGGATTGGCCGATCGAACGGCTCATCCCCCTCTACCGGCTGCGATGGCAGATTGAGCTGGCCTTCAAGGTACTCAAATCCATCTTCGCGATGCGGGCCGTCCCCGCCAAAGATCCTGCGCTCGCGCGAACCTGGATCCTGGCCAATCTCGCCGCCGCCCTCCTCGCCAATCTCCTCGCAAGCGCCCTCGAGCGCGCCATTCCCCCCTCAAACCACCGCCGCCGCCTATCGAAGCCCTTGCAAAATCCGGCTCCTCGTCCTGTGCCGCATAGTCATCGTCGCCCATCTACTGGGTGACCTCGCCGCGCAGATTCGCAATATCCGCAGACACGGCCTCCCAAACGCACTCTACGAACCCCCAAGAAAGAGAAAGAAACAGGCCGACAACTTTGGAATGCTCTTAACTTAGCGCATATGGGCGTCCCGCCCGCTCTTCGGAACGGCGAGGCCGAGCGCTGCGGGGAAGACGGGCGACCGGGGGCCGCAGCCCCGCCTCAATCGAGCGTCTCGCGATAGAACCATATCGCGACAAGGCCGATCACCAGCGTGAACAGCGCGATCGGCCAGAGCTGCGGCAGGATCTCGGCCATGCCGTTGCCCTTGAGCAGCACGCCCCGCGTCAGGCGCAGCGCGTGCGTGATCGGGATGAGCTCGCCGAGGAATTGGGCCCAGCCCGGCATGCCCTGGAACGGGAACATGAAGCCTGACAAAAGGATCGACGGCATCAGCGCGAATTGCGCCATCTGCTGCGCCTGCATCTGGTTGGTGGCAATCGTCGAGAAGGTGAAGCCGAGGGCGAGATTGCTGGCGATGAAGAGCCCGAGCGCCAAAACCAGCAGCACGATGGAGCCGCGGATCGGCACCTGAAAGACGAGCGCGGCGAACGCCAGGATCAGCATCACCTGCAGGTAGCCGATGGCGACATAGGGCACGATCTTGGCGAGCATCACCTCGATCGGCCGCACCGGCATGGCGAGCAGATTCTCCATGGTGCCGCGCTCGCGTTCGCGCGTGATCGACAAGGTGGTGATGATCAAGGTGGAGAAGGTCAGGACCACGCAGATCAGGCCGGGCACGATGTTCAACACGGTGAGCTGCTCGGGGTTGTAGCGGGCATGCAGCTCGAAGCGGAAAGGCGGGCTCGCATCTCGCTCCCGCAAGGTCGGGGGCAGGTCGCGGGTCAGCGCCGCCGAGATGCTGGTAAGCGCCGCCGTGGCATTGCCGATCGCGGTCGGGTCGGTGGCGTCGGCATCCATCAGCACGGTCGGCTTCTCGCCCCGGTCGACCGACCGGTCGAAATCGGGCGGGATGTTGAGCACGAAGAGCAGCTCGCCTTCCGCGAGCGCCTTTTCTCCTTCAGCTTCCGAAGCGAGCGGGCGTATATCGTAATAGCCGGTGTTCTCGAGCGCCGCGATCAGCGTGCGCTCATATTGGGAATGACCGGCCGAGATCACCCCGGTCGGCAGGTGCTTGGGATCCGAGTTGATCGCATAGCCGAACAGGAAGAGCTGCATCAGCGGCAGCGCGATGATCAGGCGCAGCGTCATCGGATCGCGTCGCACCTGGATCCATTCCTTGCGCAGGACTGCGAGGAAGCGTCTGAAGGAGATGTCGCTCATGCATCCTCCTTTGGGCCAGTGCCTTCTTTGGGCTTGGTGAGAAGGTGGATGAACACGTCCTCGAGGCGCGGCTCGACCTCCTCGAAGTTCAGCATTCCGTGCTGATTCTGGCCTGCGATGGCGCGCTCGAGGACCTCGCGCTGCGTGCCGGCGACATGCAGGGAGCGGCCGAACACCGCGGCCGCTTCGACACCCTCGGTGCGGCGCAGCTCACGCGCTGCCTCGTCCACGCCCGGCCCGGTCGCCTCGAAGGTGATGAGCCCGGAACCACGCGCCACATCTTCGGGCGTGCCCTGCACCACGATCCGGCCATTCGAAAGATAGACGATGCGTTTGCAGCGCTCCGCCTCGTCCATGTAATGCGTCGAGACCAGCACGGTGAGCCCTTCGCCGGCCATGTCGTGGATCAGGTCCCAGAATTCGCGGCGCGCCTGCGCGTCGACACCGGCGGTCGGCTCGTCGAGCAGGAGCAGTTTCGGCCGGTGCAGCACGCAGGCCGCAAGTGCGAGCCTCTGCTTCCAGCCGCCGGACAACTGCCCGGCGAGCTGCCCGGCCCGGTCAGCGAGGCCCATGCGCGTCATGATCTCGGCGACCGCGCGCTTGCGATCGCGCAGCTCATAGACGCTGCCGACGAAATCGAGATTCTCGAACACCGTCAGGTCTTCATAGAAGCTGAAGCGCTGCGTCATGTAGCCGATCTGACGGCGGATGCGCGGCGCCTCGCGAATGATATCGAGCCCGAGGCAGCTTCCCTCGCCGCCATCCGGGGTCAGCAGGCCGCAGAGCATGCGGATGGTGGTCGTCTTGCCGCTACCATTGGCGCCGAGGAAGCCGCAGATCTCGCCGGCCTCGACCCGCAGCGTCAGCCCGTCCACCACGCGCTGCGTCCCGAAGCTCTTGCGCAGCTCATGCACATCGATGACGGGCGGCGGGGTAGCAGGGTTGTCGGCGAGCCCGCTCATGGCCTAGCGGCCTTGGTCGCGGCCGGCTCGGGCATCGGGCGCACCTCGATCGGCTGGCCGGGATTGATGAGTGTCGCCTGGTCCGGCCTCGGTCGCGCCTCGATCAGGTAGACGAGCTTGGCCCGGCTCGATTCGCTGTAGATCAACGGAGGCGTGTACTCGGCCTGCGGCGAGATGAAGGAAATGGTGGCCGCGAGATCCTTCGGGCAGCGATCGCAGATGAGGGTCACTTCGTCGCCGCGATGGACCGTGGCGAGATGCGGTTCCGGCACGAAAAAGCGCACCACGATGTTGCCCGGCGGCAGCAACGAAACGACCGGCGCGCCTGCCGCCACTGTCTCCCCCGGCAAGGCGATGACGTCGGCGACCCGCCCGCCCACGGGCGCCGTGACGCGGCGTTGGCCGAGGCGCCACTCGCTCATGGCGAGCGCGGCGCGTCCCGCCTCGACCGCCGCGGCCTGCGCCTTGATTTCCCGGTCCCGCCCGAGCGGCGCCATGGTCTGGGCGAGCGCGGCCTCGGCGGCCGCGACCTTGGCGCGCGCCGAGCGCGCATCGGCCCGGAGCTGGTCGACGCTCTGGATCGTCGCATTGCCGCTGCGCAGCAGCTGCTCGCCACGTTGCAGATCCGCCTCGATGCGCGCCAAGGTCGAACGGGCATCGGCAAGATTGGCCTCGGCTTGCCGGATCTCGGTCTCCTTGCCGCTCGCCTGCAAGTTGGCGAGCTGCTCCTCGGCTTGGCTGAGCTGCCGCTTCGCCTGATCGCGGGCGGCGAGATATTCGGTTTCGTCCAGGGTGAACAGCGGCGCACCTTGCACGACCTCGTCACCGCGCCCCACCGACAGGCTGGTGAGGAGCCCCTGCTGGGTGGGGCCGACCTTCACGTAATCGGCTTCCCCATAGCCTTGCCAGGACAGGGGAGGCGGGTCGCGATCCGACGACCACCACCAAAAAAGGGCGGCCGCAGCGATAAGGGTAGCGATCGCCAATCCCACGCGCCAGGCCACGGCTCATATCCACTTAGGAACGATACGGTTGCGTTGCATTATCATGATGGCATAGGATCATGCAAGCGAGCTAAAGCTGTTTGCGCCTCGCGGGAGCTCGGTCTGTGGCTAGAAAGATAGCTAAAACAAAGAGATAGGATAGAGGCGATTCCTTCGAAAACACCATTGCCGGCATGGTCTGACAGGTCGGGAGGGCCGCTCGAAAGCGCTGCTTTCAAGCGAGGCCCGGGCGGCCGGCCGACGCGCGAGGAGGCCGAGCGGCGTCACGCGGTCCTGCTCGACGTTGCTCGTCGCCTGTTCCTCGGAAACGGCCTGAGCGCTACCTCCGTCGAAGCCATTGCCGAGCAGGCCGGCGTCGCCAAGCGGTTCATCTATGCCCGCTACGCCGACAAGGACGAGCTGTTCGTGGCGGCCATCGGCCGTTACCTCATCCAGGCGATCTCTCCTTTGACGAATTTCGAGGTCCCGGCGGTTCCGGTCGAGACCGGTCTTTTCGAGTTCGGGCGCAGGATGCTCGGCGTGGCGCTGCAGCCCGAGCCGCTTTCCGCCTTCCGGACGCTGGCGCTCGAGGGCGCGCGCTTCCCCAATCTCGCCAGGCTGTTCATGGAGCGCAACCGCGAACGCGCCATCGGGCCAATCCTGCGTGTGCTGCAGGCCTATGAGCAGCGTGGTGAGCTCGCGCTGGGCGATGCCCAGATGATGGCCGAGCACTTCTTCATATTGGTGGTCGGGGTTCCCCAACGCTTCGCGTTGATCGGCATGAAGGAAGACCCGCCCGATGCGGAGCGTCGGCTTCGCGCCGCCATCGCGTTGTTCCTCGACGGCTGCCGGGCTCGCCAAGATCGGCCGCGAGCTGCATCATGACGCGCGGCGCAAGTGCGTGGCAGAACGCCGATCCGTCCGTCTCGTGCGAATCGCCAATCCGGCTACCATCTGCTAACAGAGCGCCGCTTCCATGCGAGACAGGCCCATGCAGAAATTCACCACCCTGACCGGCGTCGCGGCGCCCTTGAAGATGATCAATGTCGATACCGACAAGATCATCCCCAAGCAGTATCTCAAGACCATCGAGCGCACCGGCCTCGGCAAGGGGCTGTTCGCCGAGATGCGCTACAACGAGGATGGGTCGGAGAACCCGGATTTCGTCCTGAACAAGCCGGCCTATCGCAACGCCAAGGTGATTGTCGCCGGCGACAATTTCGGCTGCGGCTCATCGCGCGAGCACGCCCCCTGGGCGCTCGCCGATTTCGGTATACGCTGCGTGATCTCCACGAGCTTCGCCGACATCTTCTACAACAACTCGTTCAAGAACGGCATGTTGCTCATCAAGGTGAGCCCGGAGGATATCGAGAAGCTTTTCGATGATGCGGAGCGCGGCGCCAACGCCACCTTGACGGTCGATCTCGAGAAGCAGGAGATTCGCGGGCCCGATGGCGGGGTCGTGCATTTCGACATCGATGCGCATCTCAAGCACTGCCTGTTGAACGGGCTCGACGATATCGGCCTCACCATGGAGAAGAAGGAGCGCATCGGCGCTTATGAGGCGAAGGCCCAGTTGGCCCATCCCTGGCTGTGAAGGGCGCATCGCCGCGCTAACGGATCGGGGCCGGATAGGGCCAGCGCGCGCCCCGGCATAGACCCAGGCCCCAGGCGAGACTGGACTCACCGCCTGCTCTGCGTCATGAGGCCCTTCGCGCCAAGGTCGGTGAGCCCGGCCTTCGGCGTGGGAAGCGGCGTGTCGCCGCATAGCCGGATACGCGATGAACGAAACAACGGCCGCTCCGGCGGCCCAAGCCCAAAAGCCTGAGCCGCTTCCGGCCGGACCCCAGCAAAGCCTTGCGGCGCAATCGGGCTGGATCGCGGTTCTGCCGGGCGTCGCCCTCACTTTCACGATCGCGGTCCTCGCCTACATCCTGCGCCTGATCCCGGGCGTTGCGACCTTCAGCGCGCTGATCCTGGCGATCCTGATCGGCATCGCTTTCCACAACCTGGTCGGGGCTCCGGCGATCTGCCGGGCCGGCATCAAATTCTCGATGCGGCGCATCCTGCGCTTCGCCATCATCCTCTACGGCTTGCAACTAACGCTGACCCAGGTCGCCTCGGTCGGCGTGGTCGGCTTCCTCGCCATCAGTGCCTCGCTCGCTGCGACCTTCCTGGTCACCGTCCAGATGGGCAAGCTGATCGGGGTCGAGCCGAAGCTTGCCGAGCTGGTCGGTGCCGGCACGGCGGTCTGCGGCGCCGCGGCCGTGGTCGCCACGAACACCGTGACGGAAGGCTCCGAAGAAGATGTCGCCTATGGCGTCGCCTGCGTCACCGCCTATGGCACGATCGCCATGTTCCTCTACCCACTGCTGCCGCAGCTCCTGCATCTCGACGCGCGCGGTTATGGGCTGTGGACCGGAAGCGCCATTCACGAAGTCGCCCAAGTCGTCGCGGCCTCGCTGCAGAACGGCCAGGTCTCCGGCGATTTCGGGCTGATCGCCAAGCTGACGCGGGTCGCCTTGCTCGCGCCTCTGGTGTTGAGCCTCGGCTTCCTGCGCGCGCGGCGGCGCGGCGCGAGCCACGCTTCGGCGCCGGCGCCCTGGTTCGTGTTCGGCTTCCTGGCCGTCGTCGTCCTCAACAGTCTGGTGACGATCCCGTCGGATGTGAAATCCGGGCTGATCCAGGCCACCCCATTCCTGCTTGCCATGGCGACTGCCGCGATGGGCCTCGAGACCGATATCCGTAAGCTCATGGCCAAAGGGTTTCGTCCGTTCCTGCTCGGCGGCCTGGCCTCCGTCTTTGTGGCCACGCTGGCGCTGATCCTGGTCAAGACGGTCATCTGAGGAGCCGCGGGCCTCTCTCCTCAATTTTGCTGTGGCTCAATTTTGCCGTGGCAAGGCCCTTGCAATTCGGCGATGTTGTGGCGGGGATTGATTCGGCGCGGCTGGCGTCGGGTCGGGAAAGGACTTCTCATGCTTCGCGCTTCGCTCTTCCTTGCATGTATCGGCGGCTGCGCGTTGATCGCGTCGACCGCAGCGCCGGCCTTCGCGCAATATTACCCGCAGCCTGGTTATGAGCAGCCGCAGGCGCCTGGATATCCGCCACCTCCCGGTTATGGGCGCCCCGCCTATCCGCCCAATGGCGGGGGAGGCTACCGTCCCGATGGCGGCTATCGCCCCGAAGGTGGCTATCGGCCTGAAGGTGGCTATCGGCCTGAAGGTGGCTATCGGCCTGAAGGTGGCTATCGTCCCGAAGGTGGTTATCGTCCGGAAGGCGGCTATCGGCCTGAAGGCGGCTATCGCCAAAGAGGTGCGGGTGCGGCCCCGCCCGGCCAGGGCCTGCATTGCGCCTCCTCGAGGGGCCTCTGCGAGCTCGGTTTCGCGGCCATCCTGCGCGCACCTTGCCGTTGCGAGATCGGCGGTGAGCGCAGGCGCGGTGTGGTGGTTCCCTGAGGCGCCGCGTTCCCTGAGGCGCCGATCGGCCGCTTCAGGCGGAGAGGCGCTCGATCTGGGCGCCGCAGCGCGACAGCTTCGTCTCCAGCGCTTCGAAGCCGCGATCGAGATGATAGACGCGGTTGATGAGGGTCTCGCCCTCCGCGGCGAGGCCGCCGATCACCAGCGACACCGAGGCGCGCAGATCGGTCGCCATCACGGGCGCACCCTTGAGGCGCTCGACTCCCTCGACATAGGCGGCATCGCCGTCGAGCCGGATGCGGGCCCCGAGGCGTGCCAGCTCCTGCACATGCATGAAGCGGTTCTCGAAGATCGTCTCGCGGATGGTCGAGGTGCCCTCGGCGTGGCTCATCAGCGCCATGAATTGCGCCTGCAGGTCGGTGGGGAAGCCCGGAAAGGGGTTGGTGATGACGTTGACCGGCGCGAGGCCTGCACCATTGCGCCTCACCCTCACACCCTCATTCGTCACCGAAATCTCGGCCCCGGCCTCGCTGACGGCGTCGAGCGCTGCTTGCAAGAGGTCCGGCCGAGCTCCTTCGAGGAGCACATCGCCACCCGCCATGGCGACCGCCATCGCATAGGTGCCGGTCTCGATCCGGTCAGGCAGCACGGCATGGCGTGCGCCCGACAAAGTGGCGACGCCTTGCACCGTGATCGTCGATGAGCCGGCGCCCTCGATGCGCGCGCCCATGGCAGTCAGGCATCGTGCGAGGTCGACGACTTCGGGCTCGCGCGCCGCATTGCCGATCACGGTCGTGCCGTTGGCCAGCACCGCGCCCATCATGGCGGTATGCGTGCCCCCGACCGTGACTTTCGGGAAGGCGATCTCCGCCCCCTTCAGCCCGCGCGGCGCCTTGGCGACCACATAGCCCGCCTCGATGTCGATCGTGGCGCCGAGCCGTTCGAGCGCCATGATCAGAAGATCGACCGGCCGCGTGCCGATGGCGCAGCCGCCAGGCAGGGAGATGCGCGCTTCGCCCACTCTGGCCAGCAGCGGTGCGATCACCCAGAAGCCCGCCCGCATCTTGGAGACAAGGTCATAGGGCGCCGTGGTGTCGACGATGGAGGCGGCGGTCAGGCGCAAGGTCTGGCCGGTCTCGGCCCGTTCGCCTGGACGCTTGCCGTTGATGGCGTGATCGACGCCGTGATTGGCGAGGATGCGCAGGAGCGTCTGCACATCGGCGAGGCGCGGAACATTCTCGAGCTCGAGCGTATAGGGCGTCAGCAGCGAGGCGATCATCAGCGGCAGGGCCGCATTCTTGGCTCCCGAAATCGGGATCGTGCCGTTGAGCCTGGCGCCGCCGGTGATTTTGATGCGATCCACGAATATTCTCCTCGCCGGCGCCCGGCCGGCCTATGTCACGATGGCTGCTTCGATTCGATCGGTGTTTCGGGCGGGGCTGCGCGCCCGCTTTCGCCTGAATCCTTCGCAGCCTCGCGAAGCGGCGCCTTGCGCCGCCTGAGATTGTCGCGCAAGGCCTTAACAAGGCGTTCCTCGCGCTTGGTCTTGCCGCTCCCGGCCAATTGCGTCCTGCCTCCGCCGAATCCCCAACCCGCGCAGTGCAGCATCACGGTGGATAGCGACGAAAGCACGGCCGGGCAAGTCGGCGAGGCGATGTCCTCTCGACTGCTGCCGATCCCCGGGCCCTGACAGCAACGCTTCAAAACACGGAATTCAAGACACCGCATTGACCGATCGGGCGCGCTCCCGTAGAAGCGGCGCCGGGTCACTCCCCCCCAACGGGGAGCGCCCATCTGGAAGGATGGAGAGACATGGCGAATGAAAAGCCCGGCATGCGGCCGGTGAATCCGCATTTTTCGTCTGGCCCCTGCGCCAAGCGCCCGGGTTGGAGCGTCGAGGCTCTGAAGGATGCGGCGCTTGGCCGCTCGCATCGAGCCAAGATCGGCAAGACCAAGCTCAAGCAGGCTATCGAGTTGACGCGCGAAGTGCTGCGCGTGCCGGCCTCCCATCGCATCGGTATCGTGCCGGCCTCGGATACGGGCGCGGTCGAGCTGGCGCTGTGGTCGCTGCTCGGCGCGCGCGGTGTCGACATGCTCGCCTGGGAAAGCTTCGGCGAAGGCTGGGTGACGGATGTCGCAAAGCAGCTCAAGCTGAAGGATTGCCGCATCATCAAGGCCGGCTATGGCGAGCTGCCGGATCTGACGCAGGTCGACTCAAGGCAGCGCGACGTGGTGTTCACCTGGAACGGCACGACTTCAGGGGTGCGGGTCGCCAATGCCGACTGGATCGCGGCGGACCGCGAGGGCCTCACCATCTGCGACGCCACCTCGGCCGCCTTCGCCCAGGATCTCGATTTCGAGAAACTCGATGTCGTCACCTTCTCCTGGCAGAAGGTGCTCGGCGGCGAAGCCGCGCATGGCATGCTGATCTTGTCGCCTCGCGCCGTCGCGCGGCTCGAGAGCTATTCGCCCGCCTGGCCGCTGCCGAAGCTGTTCCGGCTCACCAAGGCCGGCAAGCTCAACGAGGCGATCTTCGAGGGCGAGACCATCAACACGCCCTCAATGCTCTGCGTCGAGGACTATCTCGACACGCTGCGCTGGGCGAAGTCGGTCGGCGGCCTCGACGGCCTGTTCAAGCGCGTCGATGCCAATGCAGCCGCGTTGTCGGCGTTCGTGGCGCGCACCCCCTGGGTCGCCCATCTCGCCAAGGACCAGGCGACGCGCTCCAACACCAGCGTTTGCCTCGTCATCGCCGATCCGGAGGTGACGGCGCGTGGGCCTGAGGCCGTGGCCTCGGTCGCCAAGGGCATTGCCGCGACGCTCGACAAGGAAGGCGTGGCCTTCGACATCGGTGCCTATCGCGATGCGCCGCCCGGCTTGCGCATCTGGTGCGGCGCCACGGTCGAGACCGCGGATGTCGAAGCGCTGACCCATTGGCTCGACTGGGCCTTCCTCCGCGAAAAGGCAGCGCTGCAGAAAGCGGCCTGATTTATCCCAGGCCATCTTGGCTTTGATGCCATCCTGGCTTTGACGCCATTTTGGTCGGGCTTTGCCCGGCCAAGCTCGATCTTCCCCATTCAGCCACGCCGAGGCGTGGACGGCCGGCCGATCCCGAGGCGAGGTCCGAGGGCGGCCCTGACGAAGGTGCACCCATGACCAAACCCCGCGTTCTCATCTCCGATGCCCTCTCCGATGCCGCCCTGCAGATCTTCAAGGATCGCGGGGTCGCGGTCGATTTCAAGCCCGGCATCGACAAGGACGAAATCGCCAAGATCATCGGCAATTATGATGGTCTCGCCATCCGCTCCGCCACCAAGGTCACGGCGAAGCTGCTCGGCGCAGCGACCAAGCTCAAGGTGGTTGGGCGAGCCGGAATCGGCGTCGACAATGTCGATATCCCGGCCGCCACCGCCAAGGGTGTGATCGTCATGAACACACCTTTCGGCAATTCCATCACCACGGCCGAGCACGCCATCGCCATGATGTTCGCGCTGGCTCGCCAGATCCCGCAGGCCGATGTCTCGACGCAAGCCGGCAAATGGGAGAAGAACCGCTTCATGGGCGTCGAGCTGTCCGGCAAGCTGCTCGGCATCATCGGCTGCGGCAATATCGGCTCGATCGTCGCCGACCGCGCCATCGGGCTCAAGATGCGCGTGATCGCCTATGATCCGTTCCTGTCGCTGGAGCGTGCGGTCGAGCTCGGCGTCGAGAAGGTTGAGCTCGCCGACCTCCTCAAGCGCGCCGACATCATCACCTTGCACACGCCGATGACGGCGCAGACCAAGAACGTCCTGTCGGCCGAGAACCTCGCCAAGACCAAGAAGGGCGTGCGCATCGTCAATTGCGCGCGCGGCGGCCTCATCGACGAGATTGCCCTTCGCGCCGCCCTCGATTCCGGCCATGTGGCGGGTGCCGCAATCGACGTCTTTGTGGAGGAGCCGGCGAAGTCCAATCCGCTCTTCGGCCATCCGAACGTGGTCTGCACGCCCCATCTCGGCGCCGCCACCACCGAGGCGCAGGAGAATGTGGCGCTCCAGGTCGCCGAGCAGATGTCGGACTATCTGTTGCGCGGCGCCATCTCGAACGCCATCAACTTCCCCTCGATCACGGCCGAGGAAGCCCCCAAGCTCAGGCCTTATATCGCGCTTGCCGAGAAGCTCGGCTCCTTCGCGGGCCAGCTCACCGAGAGCGGCTTGAAGACGGTGCGCATCACCTATTCGGGCGAGGTCGCCGGCATGAAGACGAAGGCGCTGACGAGCGCGGCGGTTGCCGGATTGCTGCGCCCGATGCTCGCCGACATCAACGTCGTCTCGGCGCCGAGCGTCGCCAAGGAGCGGGGCGTGGTCGTCGAAGAGACGGTGCGCGAGGCGACCGGCGACTATGCGTCGCTGATCACCGTGAGCGTCACCACCGATCGCCAGGAGCGTGCCGTCTCGGGCACGGTGTTCCATGACGGCAAGCCGCGCATATTGGAGATCAAGGGCATCAAGGTCGATGCCGAATTCGCCCCCTCCATGATCTATGTGACGAATGAGGACAAGCCGGGCTTCATTGGACGCTTCGCCAGCTTGCTCGGTGAGGCCGGCATCAATATCGCGACCTTCGCGCTCGGCCGCGACAAGCAGGGCGGCTCGGCCATCGCGCTCGTCGAGGTCGATAGCCAGGTGCCGTCGGCGGTGCTCGACCAGGTGCATAAGATACCGGGCGTCAAGCAGGCGAAGGCACTGGTGTTTTGAACGTTGCACCCGAGGCGAGCATCGGCGATGATCAGTTTCTGCTTCGAGGAGAACACATGATGCGTCGTCACGCCGTCGTGCGCGTCGCCTGGGATGACGAGGCTAAAGTCTGGTATGTCGAGGACAGCGACATCCAGGGCCTCGCCACCGAGGCCGACACGCTCGAAGCCCTGCGCGAGCGGATCAAGATCATCACGGCTGACCTCTTGTCGGATGCACCCGATCGTCCTGATGATGTTGAGCTCGATATCATCGCCTATGCGCATGACCGGGTGCACGTGGAGGCTTGAATTGCCCTCCCGGCAGTATCGGGCTGTTGCGTCAGGTGGCTCTTGGCGCCTTGCGACCTCGGGCAGCACCTATCCGACACTCAACGAGCTGAGCAACGCGATCGGCGTAACGACTGAGAACGCCTGGGTGAATTGGTTTTTCATCGATGGAACAGGTCACAAGCAAGCAATCGAATTTTGCCGCGACAGGAGCCTCGTCACCAGCCGATCTTCACGGCGATATGGCGAGGGCAGTTCGTGACGGACTTGGCTCCGGCCCTTCGTAGGATCCTACAGGACCACCACTTCGAAATGGTGCGACGAGGCAAGGGCGATCACGAGATTTGGCGTAACACAACGACCGGACGTCAAACTGTTGTCGACGGGAAGATCAAGTCACGGCACACAGCAAATGCAGTTCTGAAACAGGCCGGCTTGCCGAAGACGTTCTAAAGAGTGCCCCATGCCCATTTCTGTCGCGACCTGGAACATCAACTCCGTGCGGCTGCGTCTGCAGCTCGTGCTCGATTATCTCCAGCGCGCCCAGCCGGATGTGCTCTGCCTGCAAGAGACGAAGTGCCTCGACGATCAGTTTCCGCGTTCGGCCTTCCGGGAAGCTGGCTATGTGCATCAGGCGATCAAGGGCGATAAGGGCTATAACGGCGTCGCCATCCTGTCGCGCCTGCCGCTTGGCGTGCCCTCCTTCCTGCCTTTCGGCGGCAAGGGCGATGCGCGCCATGTCTCGGCCGAGGTCACACCGGCGGCCGGGGCGCCGCTGACGGTGCATAATTTCTACGTGCCGGCGGGGGGCGACGTCCCCGATGCTGCCGTGAATGTGAAATTCGCCCATAAGCTCGGCTTCCTCGACGATATGCGCAGTTGGAGCCGCGAGCAGGCCGGCAGCAATCGTCCGAGCGTGATCACCGGCGATCTCAACATCGCGCCTTATGAGAGCGATGTCTGGAGCCATAAGCAGCTTCTCGACGTGGTGAGCCACACGCCGATCGAGACCGAGACGCTCGAAGATATTCGCCGGCGCGGCGAGTGGACGGACGCCATCCGCCATCGCATCCCCGAGCCCGAGCGCGTCTACACTTGGTGGAGCTATCGCGCGGCCGATTGGGCGGCTTCCAACCGCGGGCGGCGCCTCGACCATATCTGGGTGTCGCCGCCACTCGCGCCGCGTATCGGCAATGTCGCTATCGAGAAAGCGGCGCGCGGCCTGCAGCGTCCGTCGGACCATGTGCCGGTGCTGCTTTCGCTCGAGGTATGACGTCGCGCCGAGACGTGTCGTGCCAAAGCCTTATCGGGCTTTGGCGTAGCTCCTCGCCACCGCGTCGATCGCATCCGCGACACGTCCGAGCGCGCTCGCCTGTTCGGCGATGCTGCCCTCGACATAGTTCTTGAAGGCCAAAGCCGAGTCGGGGAAGGCTTCGAGCACACGCAGCATCAGGCGGCGCGGCAGCTTGATCAGCAATGATTTCTCGCGCGCCGTGGCGCTCGTCGGCCGTTCGCCTTCCACGATCAGGGCGTTGACGCCGATCAGCGAACCTGCCCCCATGAGCCGCACAGGCGTCGGGATCTCGGCTTCGCGTTCGAGCGCGACCGCGCCTGAGAGCACAGCATAACCACTATCAGCCGTATCGCCTTGCCGAAACAGCACGGCTTGCGGCTCCAGCGTCACCTCTTCGCCGTCAAAGGCAAGGAGCCGCACGGCTTCGCTTTCGAGAACGGCGAGAGGGGCGACCCGCGCCAGGCGTTGCGTCTTGACGTTGAGTTGCATCGGCCCTTTCGATTCGGGTGCGGCGCTCGAGCCGGTGACCCGCGTGCCTTCAGATGACGAGCTTGTAGCCGCCTTGGTCGGTGACGATCATCTTGGCGGCGTCAGGCCCGGCCTCGATCTTCTGGCGCAAGCGGTAGATATGGGTTTCGAGCGTATGGGTCGAAACGGCGGCGTTATAGCCCCAGACTTCCTGCAGGAGCACCTTGCGGGCCACCGGATGGCCGTTCGAGCGATAGAGGAAGCGCAAGATCGCGGCCTCCTTCTCGGTGAGCTTCAGCTTGGAGCCCTTTTCCGTGACGATCAGCTTGGAGGCGGGCTTGAACTGCAAGGGGCCGATGCGCAGCACCGCATCGTCGCTTGCTTCGTGCTGGCGCAGATGCACCCTGATGCGGGCCAGCAGCACCGCGAAACGGAAGGGCTTCGCCACATAGTCATTGGCGCCTGAGCCGAGGCCGGCCACGGTGTCGGCGTCGCTCGTATGGCCGGTGAGCATGATGATCGGCATGCGTGCTCCGCCGGCCCGCAAGACCCTGACGGCCTCGCGCCCATCCATATCGGGCAAGCCCACATCCATGATGAGGAGATCGAAGGGCTCGGATTTGACGAGCGCCAGGGCGGCCTGCGCCGTCGCGGCGGAGCTGACCGAGAATTCCCCGTTGATGCTGAGCTGATCGGTGAGGGTATCGACAATGTCGACATCGTCATCGACGACGAGAATGCGCGGGCGGTTGGACATATCCGGGCTCGAATCGGGCGAGTGAGGCTTTAACTTTAGCCCAACCGGCCACGCAGGTGCAAAGTCGAAGGGGCCGGGCTCGTAGGGCTCGGCTTCCGGATGATCATTCAGCGGGGTCGAATCATCGTGTTCTGACATCGCGCACCTCGGCAATTCGCATCTGCGGGAGCACCCTGAGGGAAACAAGGGGCAAGGCGTTCACAGCGTCAGCTTCTGCGACAAAAGACCGGCAAGCCGCTGCAATTCGGGCATTTCGGCGTGTCCGACGAGCATGAAAGCGCGGCCATGCGCGGACCAATGGACGATGTTGAGACCCGCGCGTCGTTCGCTCGTTGCCGCTGAATCGGCATGGCCGTCGCCATAGATGCACAGCGCCACAACCCCGCTCTTCGAATCGAGATAGGCGAGCTGTGCAAGCGGCTTTTTGTCATATTCGAGGAGCTGAGCGCGCTTCAGCGTCAGGCCGGGCAAGGAAATCTGCTCGAGCGGCAAGGCGGCGCCGAGCTTGGAGCCCACCAGAGTGAGTTCGCCTTGCCTGGGGGCCGCATCGTCGGGAATTGCGGTCAATGTGTCGGGCGAATAGAGCGAAATATATTCCGCGACGGCCTGCCGCCAGTCGTTTTCGGATTCGCCCGTGGCCTCGCTCCCGTCGCCGTCACGCCAGGAAGCCAGCCAGCGATCGGCGCCGGCCCCGACCAGGAATAGCGCCAGGCCGGCCGCGATCAGGGGCAGGCGCGGCCAAGTCCACGCGAGGCGCGGCCGGCTCCGCATGGGCGGTACCACTTTGGTTGTGGCCGGCCGGTTCCCGGGCAGACCGTCCAGCATCCCTTGCAAACGCGCCAGCGGGGCTTCGGCGAGCAGCGGCTCGAAAGCTTCGCGGAAAGGTCTCGCCCCGCCGGCCAGCAATGTCAGCCTTTGCTGCAGCTCGCCGTCACGGTCGAGCCAGCGCGCGATCTCGGTCCTGCGGTCAGCCGCGAGCTCCTCGTCGAGATAGGCGACGAGGTCAGCATCGGTTGGGCGATCGGTGGGCGGGGATTGGGTCATCGGCGCTTCGCCCCTGCCGGCAGCTCGCCCGCAGGATTGGCGCCGAGCCTTCCCAGCTCCTGGCGCACGGCCGCCAGCCGGCTCATGACGGTGCCGATCGGCACCTCCAATATCTGCGCGGCCTCGCGATAGGTCAGGCCCTCAACATAAACCAAGAAGAGCGTCTCCCGTTGCGTTTGGGGAAGCAACTGCACCTCTTTCAACACTTGATGGGTAAGAATATTCGTCTCGATTTCCTTTTCGCCGTCGAAGGTCAGGGCGATTTCAGCGTCGACTACCCCTTCGCCCTGGCGGATTCGGCGCGCCCGCACCTCGTTCAACCAGATCGAGCGCAGTATCGAGAACAGCCATCTGTCGAGCCGCGATCCGGCCAGAAATTGGTGGGATCGTTCGAGAGCGCGAAGGCAGGTCGCTTGAACCAGGTCCTCGGCCACGTCGCCGCGGCTCGACAGCACGAGCCCGTAGCGCCATAGGCGGGCGAGATGCTCCGCCAGGCCGGCTCTCACCTCGATCTGCCCCTTCCCGGTCATGCCTGAAGGGACAGGTTGCACCGAGCGTCCTGCATCGAGGACGCCTAGCCCAGTTGCTCCACAGGCACAATGCACGCTCACCGGGATGTGTACCGGCCGGCACCCGTCGAAGGCGGTAACGCCCCGATCAAATCGCTCGAAGGCATGAAGGCGCGGGCTCGCGAAGGCACCATGAGGCTTGCCGGGATCGTCTGGACGGCTTCATGGCATGTCAATCGATGCGCGGCTTCGGGCGCGGCGGAATTCGCCGCCGCGCCCGTTTTGCCCCCTTGCGACCCGTCAGAGCTTGGCGTCCTCGATGGCTTGCGCCAGGTCCTCATATTCCTCGCAACCCGTGCCGCAGAGCGTCTTGATGGTCGCAAGCTGGGCCTTGGCGAGATCGACCTTGCCTTGGATCACATAGGCTTCGCCGAGATATTCGCGTACCTGCGCGTAGCCCGGATCGAGCGAGACCGATTTGAGATAATAGCCGATGCCTTCCTCGGTCCGGCCGAGCTTGCGTGTCGCATAGCCGCGATAATTGAGCGCTTTGGCGGTGTTGGGGTTCTCCAACAGGTTGAGGGTGTCCAGCGCTTCGACAAAGCGGTCTTCCTTGGCGAGCGCATAGGCGTATTGGGTCATCTGCTCGTCGGGCAGCACCCCGCGCTCGGCCTTCACGCACCCCTTCTTCGAATCATAGACTTGGCCTTTGGCACAGGTCGGGGGTTTGGGCGGATCGCCGCCGCCGCCAGCAGCGAAGGCCGGTGCGAAGGCTGCCGCACCAAGCGCCAACCCCAGCGCCATCGCGGTCATGTCGGACTTCCAGAAGGCAAGGCTCGAACGTGGCATGGTGGTTCTCCAATATGTTGGACGGCAAAGAACACCGCAACAAGGTGGTTTATTCACGGCCCGCGCCCTTCGAGGCACATTGGGCGCGCCTGCCAGAGTAGAGACGCGATTGCTCTTCAGGCAAGGCTTCCGAAGAGCGTGCGCAAGCCGTCGAGCAGACCGGGCCGTTGTCGCGTATCAGCGAGGGTACTCAGATAATTGCGTGCCCAGAGCTCGATATCGTTGTTGGACAGATGCGTGAACATCGCTTCCTGGCGTCGGCGGCGTTCATCGAGTGGCATTTCGAGGGCGCGCTTGAGCGCCGCGGCGACGCCTTCCGTCTCATGCGGATTGACGATCAGCGCCTGGTCGAGCTCGGCCGCCGCCCCCGCGAATTGCGAGAGGATCAGGACGCCCGGATCCTTGGCGTCCTGTGCGGCCACGAATTCCTTGGCCACGAGATTCATGCCGTCCCGCAGCGGGGTCACAAGCGCCACATCGGCCGAGCGGTAGATGCCCGCGAGCGCAGTGCGTGAATAAGAGCGGTTGATGTAGCGGATCGGTGTCCAGGATGCCTCGCCATAGCGGCCATTGATCCTGCCGACGAGGGTCGTGACCTCGTCCTCGATCGATGCATATTCCTGGATATCGGCGCGGCTGCGCGGGGTGATCTGCAGAAAGGTGACGCGCGAGCGCCAATCGGGGTTCGTCTCCAGGAAACGATCGAAAGCGTTGATGCGGTGCAGGATGCCTTTCGAATAGTCGAGCCGGTCGACACCCAGCACCAGATGTCGACCGCCGAGGCTCTCTTCGATCTCGCGCACGAATGTCGAGCGGACCGCGTTGCGGGCGAGCCTGGCATAGGCGGCCGTCTCGATGCTGACCGGAAAGGCGCCGATACGCAGCTGGCGCCCGTCCAGGGTGAAGCTTTGCCCGTCGCGGCCGCGCTGGGCACCCAGGGTCGCGAGGTATTGGCCGAAATTGTCGCGGTCATTCTCGGTCTGGAAGCCGGCAAGGTCGTAGAAGCTCAGGGTGCCAAGGATTTCCTGGTGGCGCGGCAAGGCCATCAGGATGTCGGGCGGTGCGCAAGGTATGTGAAGATAGAAGCCGATCGGGTTGGCGTGGCCGCGCTGGCGCAGCTCCTTGGCGAGCGGCATCAAATGGTAGTCATGCACCCAGATGACGTCGTCGTCTTCGATCAGCTCGCCGAGCTTGTCGGCAAAGAGGCGGTTGACACGCATATAGCCCGAGAGATCGGAGCGCGAATACTCGGCGAGATCGACCCGGTAATGCAGGATCGGCCAGAGCACCCGATTGGCGAAACCGTTGTAATATTCCTGGAAGTCGTTGGTCGTGATGTCGATCACGACATAGGTGATCTTGTTGCGCTCGATGATGCGCGGCTCGCTATCGGTCGTGTCATGCGCCTTGCCGCTCCAGCCGAACCACAGGCCGGTCCGATTTCTCAAGGCGGCCTTCACCGCGACCGCAAGGCCTCCGGGGCTTTGCTCGCTCGCCGGATCCGGTACCGCCACGCGGTTCGAGACTATGATGAGCCGCGCGCCCATGCATCCTCCCAGCTCGCCGACAGTCGCATCGCGGTGTTGATGATGCCGGCCATCGAATAGGTTTGCGGAAAATTGCCCCAAAGGGCGCCAGTGACGGGGTGGATATCCTCGGAGAGCAGGCCGAAGGCGTTGCGCCGGTCGAGGATGTCCGTGAACATGTCGCGCGCCTCGCCGTGGCGGCCGAGCGAGGTGAGGGCGTCCATGTACCAGAAATTGCAGACGAGGAAGGCGGTCTCGGGGGCGCCGAAATCATCCTCGGCGGTGTAGCGCATGATGCGGTTGTTGCGCATCAGCTCGCGCCCGATAGCGTCGCAACTGCGTGTGAAACGCTCATCGGTCGGGGCGAGCAAGCCGAGCTCGGCGAAGAGGAGGACGCTCGCATCGAGATCAGCATGGCCGAATGCGCCGGTGATGGCGCCGCGCTTCTCGTCCCAGGCTCCTTCCAGAATCTTGCTGCGTAGCTCGGCCGCTTCGCTGTTCCAGAACAGCGCACGCTGAGTGAGGCCGAGCCGCATGGCGATCTGGCCGAGCCTGTCGCAGGCCGCCCAGCATAGAGTGGCCGAATAGGTGTAGATGCGCGAGCGGCCCCGATATTCCCAGATGCCGGCATCCGGCTTCAGCGCCACGGCGCGGGCCCTCTGGCCGAGACGCTCGAGCTGGTGGAACAAGGCCTCGTCGCCCATCCTGGGCAGACGTTCGTCCACGAACATCTGCGTCGCGCCGAGCACGACGCTGCCATAG
The DNA here is from genome assembly GCA_900104855.1 of Rhizobiales bacterium GAS188. Taxonomy (NCBI): domain Bacteria; kingdom Pseudomonadati; phylum Pseudomonadota; class Alphaproteobacteria; order Hyphomicrobiales; species Rhizobiales bacterium GAS188. The sequence goes on along the minus strand of FNSS01000001.1, from coordinate 1,891,139 downwards.
ACATCGTGTTGGACTTGCGACGCCGCCTGGTTGCCGACACGCACCGGTCCCTGCCCGAGAAATCCCTTGAGATCAGGCGCGATGGTCTCGTCGAGGGGCGTGAAGGGCACGATGCCGTGCACCGGCTGCAGCGGTTGCACATCCTCCACCTCGACCGCGATCGTCGTGATGTAGTTGATATAGGCTTCCATCGTCTGCGTGGCGCCCAGGCGATTGAGCGCGTGGATGACGAAGAAGGCGTCGCGTAGCCAGCAATAGCGGTAATCCCAGTTGCGGGAGCTGCCGGGCGCCTCTGGGATCGAGGTCGTATGCGCCGCGATGATCGCCCCGGTCTCCTCGAAATTGCACAGCTTCAAGGTGATTGCAGCCCGGACGACCTCGGACTGCCACTCGAAGGGCACGCCGAGATGACGAACCCAGCCGAGCCAATGGTCGCGGGTGCGGTCGAGGAATTCCCGGCTCGTGGCATCGATGGCGCTGCGGAAGGGTTCGTCCTGGCCGAGCACCAGGCTCACCGGACGCGTGAGGGCAAAGCTCGTTTCTGCCACGACATAAGACAAGGGCGCATCTGTCGACAGCCGCATGATCTCGGTCCCGCCCATGTAGCGGATATGGTTCGAGCCGATCGCATGTTCGGAGACCGGGCGGCCATAGGCAAAGGTCGGGCGCACCCTGATGGCGATGCGCGGCAAGCCGGCTATGGGCTCGATGCGCCGGACGAGCTGCGGTGGACGGAACATCCGCTCGAATTGATCGAAGCGCGGTGCGAAATCGGTGATCCGCACTTGCCCGCCGCGTGCATCGGTCAGCACGGTTTCGACGATGGCGGTGTTGCGCAGATATTGCGAGCGTGTCTCGATGCAATCTGCGAGCACGACATCGCAGAAACCCTTCTCGATGTCGCCCGCCAGGAGGCGCGAGAAGATCGGGTCCGAGTCGAAGCGCGGGAAGCACCACCACACAATGCGCGCGCGCTTGTCGACGAGGGCGCCGACCCGGCAATTGCCGATCAGCGCCAGATCGAGATCATGTCCCGCCATCGCCGCGATGTTCATGCGATGGCTCGCTTGTGCGCGAATTCGGCGAGCCAGCGGCGCACGCTTGCCGGAGTGGCGAACACGAAGCTCGCGCCCGGTCGAGTCTCGCCGACCGAGAAGGCGTGCCCACCACGGCTGACGACCATCGCAAAGCCCGCCTCATCGGTCATGTCGTCGCCGATGAAGACCGGCATTCGCCCGAGGAATGGCTTGTGCTCCAGGAAACGCGCGATCGCCTTGCCTTTGTCGTAGCCGCGCGCCTTGATCTCGAAGACGCAGTGGCCATGAATCAGGTCGAGATCGAGATCGGCATGCCGGGCGATCAGGCGGGTCACGCCCTCGCGCAGGCGCCGCTTGAGCATCGGCACGGTGCGATAGTGCACCGCGAAGCTGTAGCGCTTGTTCTCGGCGAAAGTGCCGGGAAAGTCGAAGAGCAGCTCGGTGAGTGCCATCCACAGTTGGCGCGGCAAGCCCTCGTCGGCCTTCTGGTCCTGCTGGCGAGCTCCGCTCGGCGAAAAGCGCATCTGCGCCCCATGCACGCCGCTGGCGCAAAGGGAGAGCGGCGCGAATAAGCGATCGAGGTCATCGATCGGGCGCCCGCTCACCAAGGCGAGCGCGCCGCCCAGCGCCTTCTCGGCCTCGGCGAGCGAAGCAAGAAGCGAGGGGGGAACCACGACGGCGCCCGGACGGGGCGCGAGATCAAGGAGCGTTCCATCGACATCGAGGAACAAGGCAATGCGTTCAGCGTCCAGCTCGTCTTTCGGTCCATCCGCGCTGCTGCCCGGCATTTTCTCTCCGTCTGCTGCGGTCCCTACACGAACGAGCCTCGCCAGCGAGACGGTAAGCCTTATGTCGATGGCGCGGATAGCCTTTCCGGCGGCGGCGACACGCAATCCCAACGCCGAAAGCCCGGAAGGAAGAACGCATGAGCCGCCGGAAGGTTCCCGCCGGGCGCGGCATGGCTCCAGGGGGCCTCGCGAAAATGACGCGTTGAGGCCCGTCAAGCCGGCTGGTTCAGCCTGGTTTGACGGTCGGCCTATGGGGTTCCGTGTAGGGCAGGAAAGCGGTCAAGAGGCCGATCAAGGGCAGATAGGCGCAGATCCTGTAGACGAATTCGATGCTGGTGTGATCGGCAAGCTCGCCCAGGACCGCAGCACCGAGGCCGCCAAGCCCGAAGGCAAAGCCGAAGAAAACGCCGGCGACTGTGCCGACCCGTCCCGGAACCAGTTCCTGCGCGTAGACGAGAATGGCCGAGAAGGCTGAGGCCATGATCAAGCCGATCGGCACCGTCAGCACGGCGGTCCAGAACAGATTGGCGTAGGGCAGCGCGAAGGTGAAGGGGAAGACGCCGAGGATCGAGAACCAGATCACGAATTTGCGGCCCAACCGATCACCGACCGGCCCACCCACCAGGGCGCCGGCGGCTACCGCGCCCAGGAACAGGAACAGATAGAGCTGCGATTCCTGCACGCTCACATGGAATTTATCGATCAGGTAGAAGGTGTAATAGCTCGTGAAGCTCGCCGTGTAGAAGGCCTTGGAGAACATCAGCGCCGTCAGCACCAGGGCCGAGAGCATCAGCTTGCGTGAGGACAGGATCGGCGAGGGCAGCGCGAAATTGCCGGTGCCGCCCGCCGTCGCACGGCGCGCCTTGTACCAGATGCCGACGCGGAACAGCACGATCATGCCGATCAGAGCCGCGACCGAAAACCAGGCAACGCTCTTTTGGCCATGCGGCAGCACAATCAGGGCAGCGAGCGGCGGGCCGAGCGCCTGCCCGGCATTGCCGCCGACCTGGAACAGGGATTGCGCCAGGCCATGGCGGCCGCCTGAGGCCATGCGGGCAACGCGCGAGGATTCCGGATGGAACACGGAAGAGCCGCAACCGACCAGCGCGACCGAGAGAAGCAGCATGGCAAAGCTCGAGGCGATGGCCAGGAGCACGAGGCCGAGAAGCGAGAAGCCCATGCCGATCGCCAGCGAATGGGGCATCGGTTTGCGGTCGGTATAGATGCCGACCACCGGCTGCAGCAGCGAGGCGGTGAGCTGGAAGGTGAGAGTGATCAGGCCGATCTGCCCGAAATCGAGATCGAAGCTCGATTTGAGGATCGGATAGATGGCTGGGATGAGCGACTGCACGAGGTCGTTCATCAGATGCGAGAAGCTGACGGCGAGGAGCACGCCGAGCGCAAGCCCTTTGGCGGCGCTGCGCGTGCCGCCTTCGGCCGCCATGCTCGTCTGGACGCTCATTTCAGCCAAGCCTCGTGTTTCCAAGCCTCGCGTTTCACGTCTCGTTCTTCATGTCGTGGCCGCCGACGACCACATCTAAGGCGTTGCCTGTGCTTCGCGAATCGGAAGAGTGCATGGCAGCACTGCTTGCGCGACGCGGCTCGCGCAAAAGGTGTTGCTCCAGCCCACCCTATGCGGCCCGGCGCAAACGCGACCAATAGGTTCGCCCGAGTACGGTATCGAGATGCGGCATCTGGCGGCCATGCGGCCGCGCATGGATATAGCGCTCATTGACGACACGGAAACCGAGTTTCTTCTGGATGCGCAAGGAGGCCGTGTTGCCCGCGAGCACGCCCGAAGCGAGGAAGGAATGACCGTCGGAGAACAGGCAATCGACGAAGGCTGCCGCCGCTTCGCTCATATAGCCGCGCCCCCAGAAAGGCCGGGCCAGCCAGTAGCCGAGCACAGGGTCGAGATCGAGCCCTGTGACCCCGATGCAGCCGATCGGCAGGCCGGACAGCATGATCGTCATGTCGAGATCGCGCCCTTCAAGGCGTGCGCGGCTCGCCCTGTCGATCCAGCCTTCCATGTCAGTGAGCCCATATGGCCAGGGTGGGGAGGCGAGCCAACGCATCACCTCCCAGTCATTCATGTGAGTGAAGAGCGCCGGGGCGAATTCGCTTCTGACGGGCTCGAGCAACAGCCGCGCCGTGGCGATCGGGCTCGATGATGTCGCTGGAGAGGGCATCTGAAGCTCCAAGCAGCAAAAAGGGATCGATGGTTCCCCGTCGATCCCCTCCTGGGCTTGGGCTTTGGCTTGGCTGAGCCAGGCTCTCATCCGCAGGTCCCGGTTCGACGGGCCGGCGGATATCTGTTCCGCCGGTTATTCGGCCGCTTGCGTGGCGGCAATCACGGCGACCGTCGAGCGGCCTCGTTTCATGCCGAAGCTTACGCGGCCCGAGGTCAGGGCAAAGAGCGTATGGTCCTTGGCAAGCCCGACATTGGGGCCCGGATGCACCTTGGTGCCGCGCTGGCGGATGATGATGTTGCCGGCGAGCACGTGCTCGCCGCCGAACTTCTTCACGCCGAGGCGCTTCGACTCAGAATCGCGCCCGTTGCGCGACGAACCGCCAGCTTTCTTGTGAGCCATGTTGCGCTCCTAATCCTCGATACGGCCGAAAGGCCTCAATGCTCGTCGTCGTGATGGACGTGATGCGACTTCGGCCGCGGCCCCTTGCCGGCCATCAGATCAGCCGCCTGGCCCATCCAATCGTCGCGATGGGCGCGACCCTTGAAGCCGACCTGATGTTCGACCGTCGCGATATCCTCTTCCGACAAGGCCTTGACCTGCCAATAATGCCAAATGCCGATGGCATTCAACTTCTTCTCGATGGTCGGGCCGACGCCGGAGATCAATTTGAGGTCATCCGCCTGGCCGATCGCCTTTTCCAGATGCTGGAACTTGTCGGTATCGATGCCCTTCGCCTTGGCGGCGGCGACAGCGGCTGCGGCACCCGCAGCGATACCGGCATGGTCGTGATCGGTCGCAGGCGTCGCGGCTGCGACAGCGGCCTTCGGCGCCGTCTCGGCCTTCGCCTTGAGGACAGGCCTGGCACCGCCCGTCAGGATATCGACGATCTTGACGACCGTGAGATCCTGGCGATGACCGCGCTTGCGGCGCGAATTCTTGCGGCGGCGTTTCTTGAAGGCGATGACCTTGGCGCCGCGCGTCTGCTCGACCAGCTCGCCGGCCACAGTGACGCCTGCGACAGCCGGGGCGCCGACTTGCGTCGTCGTGCCATCGACGAGCATCAGCACCTGCTCGAATGCAATGGTTTCGCCGGGCTCGCCTGCGAGCTTCTCGACGGTGATCGTGTCTCCGGCAGCGACGCGGTATTGCTTGCCGCCGGTCTTAATGACTGCGAACATCGTTGTCTCCCGTGTTCGGCCCGACGAGGCGATGAGGCCCGCCGACTTCTTGGCAGTCGGTTGCGATGGAGCGATCCCGGCGGACTGCGGCATTTGATGCACGCCTGTCCCCGCAAAACGCAGAGGGCGCGGGTCTCCCCGCGCCGACGGGGGTTCGACTAACCGTGTTGGCGTCGTTTGTCAAACGAATTGGACGGCCCGCCCGCCCGAATCCGCGTGAAAATCCCGGGCGCCGGTTCGAGCCGGTGCGCCCATGCTCGGACGCTGCCGGCCTCGAGCTTGCTCATTTCAACGGAGAGATCTCGGTGGGCAGCCAGATGCCGTTCTTCATCACCGCAATGTTGGCGGGCCCGCCGGCAGGCGGCCAGACGCCGGTCGCGACCGATTTCGTTCGGATGGCGGTGCGTTGCTCGAGGCTCGCATAGGGCCAGATATGCGTGAAGCGCGGCGGTCCGTCGAGCGTGTGCATGACGACGAGATTAGCGGAAAGCGCGTTGCGCGCCGGCAGCGAGGCCTGCCAGGCCGCGATGGTGCCCGGCAATCCATCCGGCTTCAACGCATAGGTCCGGATCTCGTAGATCGGCCCCAGTGCGCCGGGCTTGACCGGCGCGATGCCGGGAAAGGGAGCATAGCTGTCCATCTCGAGATGAGTGAGCACATCGAGGCAGCTGAAGGGATTGCTGCCTTCGAGGGCGCGCTTGCGCTCATCGCGAAGCTCGGCGGCGTCGGCGAAGCCACGCAGCACCGCGACCTTGTTGAGCTCGCCGATCTCGGACGACCAGCAACCGAGCAGCGTGCCCTTGGCGGCGCTGTCCGAGACATAGGCCTTGATGCCGGCGACCGCCTTTTGCGTCGCACCGATCTGCAAGGTCAGTTGAGCAAGTTCGTAGAGCATCGACATGTCCTCTGTGGGTCGAGCTTCGTTGCTAGAGCCGTCCCGGCGGCGACGCAATCGGAGCGGGCGCACACGAGGTCATGCCTTCCCGGATGCGTGCCAACTCACGGCCTTGTGTCCGGCGGCGCCGATGGTGATGTGGCAGCACCCGGCCGAGTCAGCGGGACAATCGGTCCATCGCGCCCGTTCTCGTCGGGCTCTGCATTTCGATTATCGAAACGCTGCCCGATATCGCTTCCCCGATGGCCTCGCGGGTGGAAGACATCCACCGCCGAGTTTTCGGGGCCGCGGGACTGCCGTGCTCCCAAAAAGAGCACCGGCAGGGAGGATCGTGTATGCAGCAGCAAGCCGACATCACAGTTCGATCGGCATCCGTGCAGCGGCCGGCGAGACGCGTCTGCCCTGGTATCGCGAGGTCACGCCGGATGCCTGGCGCAGCCTCCTCGCAGCTGGGCTCGGCTGGCTCTTCGAGGTCTTCGATCTCTACATACTGGCGCTGACCACACCCGCGCTGATCGTCGTCTTCGAGCTGTCGCGCGCCGATGCCGGCTTGATCACCAGCGTGTCCGCGACGGGCGCCATCCTCGGCGGCATCCTGTTCGGATGGGTGGCCGACCGCATCGGCCGGGTCCGCACGCTGCATCTGACGATCCTCGTCTATTCTGTGTTCACCGGCGCCATCGTATTCGCGAATTCATTGAATGCCTTGCTTGCCTTGCGGCTGCTGGGCGGCCTCGGCATGGGCGGAGCCTGGACGGCGGGCGCCTCGCTGGTTGCCGAGAGCTGGCACCCGCAACATCGCGGCAAGGGCGGTGCCTTGATGCAGATGGGCCTGCCGCTCGGTTCGATGCTGGCGATTGCGGTGGTGGCCGGAATCTCGGCACTCGCAGATGGGCTCGAGGCCGGCGCCTGGCGTTGGGTCTATGCGGCAGGCGGCTTGCCGATCGTGGTGATATGGCTCGTCGCGTGGCGCACGCCGGAATCTCCGGTTTGGCTACGTCGCAGCGGCGATAAGGCTGCACCGGCCGGCATCCGCGAGCTGTTTCGCGGCGGCACGGGGCGCGGCCTCCTGATCGCGTTCGCCTTCATCTTCTTCGTGCAATACATCTACTGGGCGGTGTTCTCCTGGACGCCGACCTTCCTCGTCGCGGTCAAGCATCTCGATTTCGTCAAGAGCCTCGGCTTCACCTTGATCCAGCAGATCGGATCGCTCGCAGGTTTCCTCGTTTTCGCTGCCCTTGTGGATCGGCTCGGACGCCGCCCGACCTTCGCGCTCTTCCTCTTGATCGGGGCAGCCGCGATCGCGGTCTTCGCGCTGGCGTCCTCGCCGGGCTTCTTGTTGGCGGCGAGCTTCTTCACGGGCTTCGGAATCGGCGGAATCTTCGCCGGAATGGGCCCGTTCACGGCCGAGCTGATCCGCTCGACCCGGTCGCGGGCGCTAGGCATGGCCATCGCCTACAATGGCGGAAGGGTTGGTGGTCTGATTGCGCCCTATCTGATCGGGCTCCTGGCCACCAGCGAGCAGGGGTTCCAGGCCGGCATGCTGACCACGACGCTCGCCTTCGTGCTGGCGATCATCGTGCTGCTCTTTGCCCCCGAAACCAAAGGAGTGAGCATCGAATGAGCCCATACGCGATTCATCGGGGTGACGGCGAACGCCGCGCGCAAGTGGAAGCTTGGCTCGCAGGGCTCGATCTCGTATCGCCGCCGGTGCGAGAGCGGATCGTGACCGGTTGGGTGAGCTCGTGGATGTCGAGCCCCTACGAGGCGCTGGACGACATGCCGTATTCGCCGCTCGCCCAAAGCTATCAGCTCAAGCAGCACATCAACGAGGTGACGCGCACCGGCATCGACCTGGCGCGCCGGGCCGCGCAGGAATGGGGCGAGAGGCTCGATTTCGACGCGCTCGTCTCCATTCTCACGATGCACGATGTCGACAAGCCGCTGCTATATGTGCGCGACGGCGGCATGGTCAGCTATTCCAGGCTCGCCAAGGAGCTGCCGCATGGCGTGGTCGGCGCCATGCTGCTCAAGGAGCTCGGCTTCCCGCATCTCGTCGTCAGTACCGTCGCGACCCATGCGTCGAACGCGCCGTTCCACGGCAGCAGCTTCGAGGCTTATGTCCTGCATTATGCGGATTTCTTCGCGACAGACCATGCCTGCATGCGCGAAGGCGTGACGCCCTACTACCAGCGGCATTGGCGCTAGCCGGCCCGCGCTCTTCCGGTTTTTCAAGGAGTACAACAGTGAACGAAGGACCATGCGCCGGTCTCAAGGTGATCGACGTCGCGACCCTGTTCGCGGGGCCGGTCGCCGCGATGCTGCTCGGCGATTACGACGCCGAGGTGCTGAAGATCGAGCACCCGAACGGAGATAATTCGCGCACGCACGGACCTTCGCTCGACGGCGTATCGCTCTGGTGGAAGGTCATCGGGCGCAACAAGCGCGCCATAACGCTCTATCTCGGCAGCGCTGAGGGCCAGGCGGTGTTCCGCAAGCTGGCGCGCCAAGCCGATATCATCGTCGAGAATTTTCGTCCCGGCACGCTCGAGAGATGGGGCCTCGGCTACGACGAGCTCGCTAGCGATAATCCGGGCTTGATCCTTCTGCGGGTCACCGCCTTCGGCCAGCACGGCCCCTACGCCCAACGCCCGGGCTTCGGCACGATCGCCGAGGCAATGAGCGGCTTTGCCGCCATCACCGGCCAGCCGGATGGTCCGCCGACCTTGCCGCCCTTCGGCCTCGCCGACGGCATCGCGGGAATCGCCGGGGCGCTCGCCGTCATGATGGCGGTGAATGCGCGCCGCCGCACCGGCAAGGGTCAGGTCATCGATCTCGCTCTGATCGAGCCGATCATGGCGGTTCTCGGCTCGCAGGCCATCACTTATGATCGCCTCGGGCGGATCCAGCGCCGCACCGGCAATCGCTCCGACAAGAACGCGCCGCGCAACACCTATATGACGGCCGACGGCAAATGGGTCGCGGTGTCGACATCCTCGACCTCCATCGCTGCCCGGGTCATGCGCCTCGTCGGCTGGCCCGAGGTGGTCGAGGAGCCCTGGTTTGCTTCCGCGTCGGGACGGCTGCAGCATGTCGAGGCGCTCGACGCCAAGGTCGCGGAGTGGATCCGGGCTCGCCCGATGACGCAGGTGGTGCAAGCCTTCGAGGCGGCGCAGGCCGCGCTCGCGCCCGTCTATGACATCGCGGATATCTTCGAGGATCCGCAATATCGGGCGCTCGACACGATCACCACCGTCGACGATCCCGAGCTCGGTCCGGTGCGCATGCAGAACGTCATGTTCCGCATGTCCGACACGGCAGGCGCGATCCGCTGGACCGGGCGCCCGCTCGGCGCCGACAATGATGAGGTGTTCAAGGGCGAGCTCGGCATGAACGATACCGAGATCGCCGCCATGAAGAGCGTAGGCGCGATCTGACATGCCGATCAGGTCGTATCTCTATGTCCCGGGCAACCGTCCCGACCTCTTCGGCAAGGCCCTCGCGAGCGGCGCCGACGTCGTGATACAGGATCTCGAGGACGCGGTGCCGGCGACCGAGAAGAAGGTGGCCCGCCAAGCGGTGTCGGTTGTCCTCAAATCCTTGCCGCCGGTCGCGATCTTCGTGCGGCTGAACGCTGCGGACGCAGCACTTGCGGACCTCGCTGGACTCACGGTGCGCGGCTTGTCCGGCGTCCTCCTGCCGAAGGCCGAAGACCCGCTTCTCGTCTCGCGCATCGACGAGACGCTTGCCGCGATGGAGAGGGCCGAAACACGGCCGCCCGGCAGCGTGCTCATCCAGCCGCTGATCGAGACGACCGTTGGGCTCTATGGCTTGGCCGAGATCGCCGCGGCGTCTGCGAGGATCAGGCGCTTTGCTTTCGGGGCGGGGGATTTCGTGCGTGACATCCGGGCCGAGGCGACGCCGTCGCGCAGCGAGACGCTGTATGCGCGCATGCGACTGGTGGCGCGCTCGCGTTTCCTGCGGCTCGAGCCGCCGGTGGCGCATGTCTTCACGCCGATCAAGGATATCGAGGGATTGCGCCTCGCCTGCGCCGAGGATCGCGCCCTCGGCTTCTACGGGCGCTCCTGCATCCATCCTTCGCAGATACCGATCGTCAACGCGGCGTTCACCCGTGGGACGGACGAGATCGCGCGGGCGCGGGCCATTCTCGCCGCCTATGCCGAGGCGAACGCCAATGGAAGAGGCTCTCTCATACTCGATGACGGCACTTTCGTTGACCAGGCCATCGCGGCCAAGGCGCGGGACGCGCTTGTGCTGGCATCCCAGGAGTCTCTCCACAACGAGTCTCGCCTCGGTGCGTCGCGCCAAAAGGGAACGCGCCGCACCGGGCACGGACATGGCTGAGCATGGCGGCACCAGGGGCGCGACGGATGCATGACGGAGCGCCTTGAATTGGAGCAGCGGGTGCAGCCTCGCTTCGCGCCACGAGATGGTGCTGCTATTCGGTTCGCTGTGCCGGATGGTGGTGCGTCGAGGGGATGGCCCAAGGAACGGGCGCTCCAGCAGGAGCGGGCCTCCTCGATGGGCGCTACCGCCGATTGCGGCTCAAGGAGGGAGACGCCGGACAGCGGCATTCACATGGTCGGATCTGCCGAAACCAGTGCCACGGGAACGCTCACGCGAGGCCTCGAGCTGCTGCGCCTGCTCAACGAAGCCTATCCGTTGCAGATCCGGGACCTTCATGCCTTGACCGGGCTGCCGAAGCCGACGATCTCCCGCCTGCTCGCGACCTTGCGCGCCGCCGGCTATGTGCAGCGCGACGGTGCGGCCGGCTACCGCCCTTCCTCGAAAGTTCATGTTCTCAGCGCCGGTGTATCGTCTCAGGCCTGGATCCATGAAGTGGCGGTTCCCGTGATCGACCGTCTGTCACAGGCGATCCACTGGCCATCGGATTTCGCGATCTTCGAAGGCCGGGGCATGACGATCCGTTACACGACGCGACCGACTGCCCCCATCACCATCAGCGATCCCATCAACACGGCCGGCCTGCCGATGCTCGAGAGTGATTTCGGCAGGGCGTTCCTGGCCTTCGCGTCGAGTGAGCAGCAAGCGCGAATCCTCGCCGCGCTGGCGCGTTCCGAGCGCAAGCTCGATGCGGCGGCTCGCGACGCTGAATTGACGCGCAGATTGCTCGACGCGACGCGCCACCAAGGCTTTGCCACGCGCGGTGAAAGCTTCACCTTCATCCGGGCCTCGACCATTGCGGTTGCGGTAACAGTCGCCGGCCAGTCGGTCGCTGCCCTCAATGTCATCTGCAGCACCCGCTTCATGGACCCGACCGACATTCCGAAGCGCTACCTGAAGCCCTTGCAGCGTGCCGCTGCCGAGATCGGAGCGGCGCTGTCTTGGGACGGTTTCGTCGTGGCGGCGCGCAAGCCGTGCGGATGACGCTGCCGGCATGAGATCGAAAATGCACACGCTGGCATCTCAGTCATGCGGATCGAGGCGTGCAGGCGCAGTGGAAACCAGGGATTGAAGGAGCGCGACATGGCAAGATCGATCGATCGGCGTCTGGTTCTCGCGGCCATCGGCGCAGCCGCGTCGCCGGCTTGGGGGCAAGCCATCCTGGCGGCTCCCGCCGCCGGCGGCAGCGATCAAGGACAGCAAATGCCGAAGCAAAATATCGCCGAGCGGCTCAGCCGATATGTCGCGACGATCGACTACAAGGATCTGGACGAGGCCACCATCGAGGCCGCGAAGTCGCACCTCGTCGATGCCATTGGTTGCGGCATCGCGGCTCATGAGGAGGCTCCGGTCCGGGCCTGCCGGGAGGTCGCCCTCGCCGTCTCCGGCGGCGTATCCACCGTCATCGGCACCGCAAGACGGACGACACCGGACCTCGCCGCCTTCGCCAATGGTGCCGCTTTTCGCTACTACGACATGAACGACGTCTATGTCGGGCGCGAGCCGGGCCATCCGAGCGACAATATGACGGCCTGCCTGGCGGTGGCCGAGGCCGAAGGCTGCAACGGACGCGACCTGATCCTGGCCATGGTCATTGCTTACGAGATCGATTGCCGTTTGATGGACGCCGCGGAACTCACGAGCCGTGGCTGGGACCACCCGATCTACAGCTTGCCGGCCTCAGCGCTCGCTGCCGGCAAGCTGATGCGGCTCGCGCCGGCGCAGCTGGTCGAGGCGGTCAATCTCGCGATCAACGGTCATATCGCCATGAATCAGACGCGCATGCAGGTGCTGTCCGACTGGAAAGGCATCGCCGACGCGGATGCGGCCCGCAATGGCGTCTTCGCGGCTCTCCTGGCGCGCCGCGGCATGACAGGCCCGTCCCCGATCTTCGAGGGCAATGCGGGCGTCTTCAAGCAAGTGTCGGGGCCCTTCGAGCTCGACACGGATCAGTTCGGTGGCCGGTCAGGGAGCTTCCGCATCAAGGACTGCGGCATCAAATTATACCCTGCCCAAGGCGGGGCGCTCACCGCCATACCGGCGGCCGTAAGGGTCGCGAAGGAGGCAGGAGATTTGGATCAGATCGCATCGATCGAGATCGCGACGACGAAGTTCGCCTATCTGACGGCGGGCAAGGAGCCCGAAAAATGGGCACCCGAAACGAAGGAGACGGCGGACCATAGCCTGCCCTTCATCGTCGCGCGTGCCATGCTCGACGGCGACATCACCAATGACAGCTACTCTCCGAGCGCGATCCGCGACCCCAAAGTCCGCGCGCTCATGCGCAAGATCACCGTCAAGCCGGATGACGCTCTGACCGCCTTGTCGCCGAAAGCCCTTCCGAACAGGGTCAGTGCCACCCTGAGCGGCGGCCCGACGATCTCCTGCCAGGTCGAGGCCCTTCCGGGCTTTCGGGGGATGCCGATGCAGCGAGCGGATTTCGAGGCGAAGTTCCGCAAGAACGTGGCGAAGCGCTTGCAGGAGGACAAGGTCGCGCGGGCACTTGCTTGTCTGTGGGATCTCGAGCACCAGGACGATCTGAGCCGGGTGCTCGACACGCTTGTCATTCGCGCCTGAACCCGGCCACGGAGGAGGCGCCCAACACCTGGCAGGACTGGCACGGCGGCGCCGCATGAACGCCGCCGCGTCGAGCCTCGCCTCTCGCGACGGGGTGGCACTCTCAATTGGTCAACTGCACCCACTGGATGGCCGCCACGAACATTTGCTGCATCGCCTGGCTGATGCCCTGTGTCGGCGTGACCTGGAAATAGAAGCCTGGTGACGCACAGGCCCGGAGGGCCTTGCCGATTTCATTGTTGGCGGGGTCGCTGATGTTGTTGGGATTGACGGGCGAGCTGTTATAGGGCCCGATCCATTTATTGTAGAAGGCGTTGCTGGTTACCGGCAGATAGGGGGTATAGAGAACCGCAATCTTGATGCCGCGGCTCTTGATGGTGTCGCATACACCTCCTGGGCTCGATTTGATCATGTCGATCAAGCGCTTCGAATTGACGTTCCCGGTTTGCGAGTTCGCCAGATTGGGCTGATTGTTCAGCGGCAAGTAATGGGTTGGTTTATCCGCAGGATCGCCTGAGCCCGAAGCGCCGCTGACCGGCTCGTCCTCAACGCCATCGGTCACCAGGAACACGAATTCCTGCGGGAAGGCGGCGCTCGTCCCCGAGCCCGGATTCGGCATGATCCCGTTCATGTAGGTCAAGGCCGTGTCAAATGACGTCTGCGCGTCGCGCGCATCCCAATAGGCGTAGGCCAGATCGATGGCGGCGGCGTTGCTCGCCACGGTCGGCATGTTGGACGACAATGGGGCGACGGTCTGGAAGGTGTCGCTGAAGGTGTAGACGCCCATGCTGAACTGGTTGGGTTGTATCGTGTTAGCTGTGGCGGTCTGCGTCAACTGCTGAGTTGCGGTTCGCAGCACGTCGATACGCAGCGTCACGCCATTCTTCTTGGCGATATGGTAGTTGTCGTTCAGATCGTCGCCCGTGATGTTCCCGCTGCTGTCGAAGGTGTGCTGGTGGCAGGCGAAGGCACAGTTCGCGCGGGGGATGCTTCCCGATTTCACATTGGGCGACACAGTCGAGGTTTGATTGGCCGTCAGCGTGATCAGATTATTGATGTCCGCGTCCGTGGCGCCCAATCCCATGGAGGGGGAATTGTCGAGCAGGAGATAGAAATTGACATAGGGCGGGGCGTTGACCTGGGCCGTCGAGGTCCCTCCGATCGCGACCGAATTGACACCGAGTATGCCGCCGAATGCCGTCTGGACCGTGCCCGAATAGGTGAGGGTCACGGCCATGTTGGTGACGCTCGGCGTGACGCTGACATTGGTTGACGTGATCGTAAGCCCCGGGATCGTCGACGTCATGGTGTTGAAGAATTGCGCCACCTGGCTTTGCGTCGGGGTGTTGACGAAGGGCTGCGCATTCTTTGACAGGGCTTGGAGCGTCGCCGCATCGGCGGCGCCGTCCGCCTTGGTGCGGGCATTCACGAAACGTGAATAGTCGATCGTGACCCCGACGGCCGAGACCAGGGGAACGATGGCGAATGCGGTCATCATCGCGATATTGCCCGCTCGGTTGCGGTAAAATCGGCGGACGCTTCGCAGCAGCCAGCTGAAGGGTTGCCTCATCGTGACACTCCAACACCAATCCCCGCGCTCGCCCTCAGCACTGTTGGAGCCGGCTTAATACTCAGTAAATCTATAAGTTAAACCCTTGAGCAGTGCGTGTTTTTGTTGGCCTATTTTTTTGCTACACGTTAAGGAAAATTGTCGTTCCGCGGCGTTGCATGCAAAGGCTGCGGCTCTTGATACAAGAGAGAGAAATGAAACTTTGCGGGTTTGTTTGAAAGCGCCTTAAGGTTACCAGCATGAGGGGATCGCCTTGACGCTCAAGGAATGCGGGTTTGTCGAGACGCGAACCCGGCGTGATGCCGCAAGCGATGACGATCTCGACCCTAATCGGTGGTCCGCACCGTCCAGCTCGCATCCCGGATCGGGGCCTGCGCCTTCAGCGTCGCGATGACGGCTTCGATCTCGGCCGGCTCGACGGCCGTGCTGATCAAGGTCGCGACGACTTCCACATCCTCTTCGCCGCGCTCCTCGACCTCGACATCCCCGACCGGATAGTTGGCAGCCTCGAGCGCCGCCACAAGCAGGTCGCGTGCGCCGACGACGCTGCTCGCCTCGGTGTGCACGCGCACCTCATAGGTCGCCTCGGAGCGCCGCTCGTCGATCGGGGCGCGATTGATCACATTGATCAGCGGGCGCAGAAGCGTATTGCCGGCAAGCACCGCTATGGTCAGGAGCGCGGCTTCGCCGGGGAGCGCGGCACCGGACAATGCGCCGACGGCCGCGGAGCACCACAGCGTTGCCGCCGTATTCAGGCCGCGGATATTGAGGCCCTCCTTCATGATGACGCCGGCGCCGAGGAAGCCGACGCCTGAGACCACATAGGAAACGACCTGGACGGCACCAGGCTTGCCGATGAGCCGCATCCCCATATCGACGAAGGCGGAAGCGCCGAGCGCCACGAGCACATTGGTACGCAGGCCCGCGGTCCTCTGCCGGTATTGGCGCTCCGCCCCGATCAGCGTGCCGAGAAAGAAGGCGCAGGCGAGGCCGATCGCGGAATTGGCAAGATCGTTCATCTCTACGGCTCGGACGTCCCTATCGGTCTTGCGCTCGCTTGCATGTGGGTCCCCGGCATTGGAGGCGAAGGCCGCGCCGATGAGGCGCAAGCCGGCGCATCCCATCGCTTCTCAATATGTCAGACAGATGACAGTTGTGTGCAGGTCGGGATTGCAGCCATGGTCGGCACTGCCGCGCACCACGGGGTCGACGCGCTCAGGTCAGGTAGGAATGGATGATCTCGATCAATTCCTCGGCCGCATCCGCGCGTGACGGCGCATCATTGTCCTTGGTCTCGATGAGGTATTCGCGCACATGCTCCTCGAGCACTTCCGCCATGAGCCCATTGATCGCTCCGCGCGCCGCCGTGATGCGCTGCAGCAGGTCGGAGCAGCTCGCTTCGCCGTCGAGGGCGCGTTCGATCGCATCGACCTGGCCGCGCAGCCTGCGGACCCTATTGACGAGGCCGCGCTTGTCGCGGAGCACATGCTGCGTCGCCAGCGGCTCGTTCTTGGCACCCATCTTCTTGTTCATGCCCTGGCGTTGATCCCGTGCCGTCGACCGATCGCGATCCTATAGTCCGAATGCCCGCCCGGGGAAACCCGATTGCCGGCGCCGTCCAAGCCGGAGCGGGAATGGCAGGCGCTCGCAGGCCGTTTCCAGGAAAATCTCGGCCGCGAATTCCCTCGCTGCCTTGCCGTTTTCCGGGTTGACAAGCGCGAAGGGGAGGCATACCGGCAGGGGTATCTTCGGCGCCGCCGAGGATCATCAGTACCAACCAATGTTAAGGACCATGGGCCCTCGACCTAGAAGCACGACCTGCGCGCCTGATCGTCGTTTCGCGACGAACGGCTCTGCGGGCGCAACGAACTGGGTAATGGATCAGGGATTTCTCAAGGGCGATCGCCGGGCCTGAGGTCCGCCGCAAGCTGTTGAGGCCGGCTCTGCTTCACTCGGTTCGGTGATCACCAACCCGAGATAGGAGAACAGAGCCATGACTGCTCTCGACAGGAATGCTCTCGACCAGCACGATCGTAAGGCATCGCTGACGCTGATGTGCCGCGCCGAAGATTTGCGCGCACTGAACCTCTCATCGGCGAATGATGCGCTGCCGCCGGCCGAAGCTGCGCCTGCGGCCGATGCGGGCGAGATCGCGCGCCTGTACGCGGCGCTCGACCTCGTCAGCATCGACCGCAACCCGCGCACGGCGCAATTGCTCGATTGCGGCAAGCGCAAGATGGGTCAGAAGCTCATCGAAGAGGCGAGCGAGGTCGCCTTCGAAGGGTTGCGCAACCGCGCACGAGGCGTCGTGCGGGAAAGCGCGGATCTCATTTACCATCTGGTCGTGCTGTGGCGCGAATGCGGCGTCGCCCCGGACGAGGTCTGGGAGGAGATGCGCCAGCGCGCTGAAACGCTCGGCATCGCCGAGAAGCTGCCCAAGCGGCCGAAGGACTGAGGTTGCGGGCCGCGCTGCGCTCGGCCGCTCCTACGGTAGTGGCCAGGTGAGATGTGCAGCGTCACCTGGCCGACGCCGCGACCCCCGGGATCCCGCGTGACTTGGGCGTCGCGGCACTTGGGCGTCGCCGTCTCGTCGGAGTGACGGAGCGGCCATGCCTCAGTGCCGACGCGCATAGTTGACAGAAAATAGCACATGCTATAATTATTAGCACGAACATTATTCCCGTGTGCTCCCGCGAAGGTTGCCGGAATGTCAGGCCTCGCCCTCTCTGCCGGCCCATCCGGGCCGGTGCGACGATTTGAGCGCTCGGGGCAAGCAACCACAGACGCATCTCCCTCAACACCATCAGGCTTCCACATGACCGGTATAAGAATGCGAGCGGGTCTCTTTGCGAGAGTTCTCCTAGCGGGAGCGGTCTTTGGGCTGCTGGCGGGTTCGCCCGCCTTCGCGGATGGCGGTCCTTGCGACGCGCCGACCGGTCCGGCGCAATATCCCGACAAATTCGACTGGAAGGCCGGATCCTATCTTTTCGGCGATCTCTATGGTGTGCGCGCCAAGGGGACCGAAGCCGGCGTGACCTTGTGCTCGCAATATAATTTCTACGCCTATGACAATGCGCGTGGAGGCTTGAAGCGCGGCGTCGACGCGCAAGGCCAGCTCTATTCCTGGATCGACATCGATCTCGGCAAGTTCACCCGCGCCGACATTATGAGCGACACCTATCTGCACGCAGGCCTGTATTCGCTGCAAGGACGCTCGATCACGCCGCGCGAGATCGGCGCCTTCTCCTCGGTGAGCTTCTTCGAGGCGCTTTCGACCAACCGGCTGGGCGCGGTGTGGATCGAACGGCGTTTCCTCGACGGCAAGCTCAGCCTGCGTGCGGGCCAGCTCGGTATCGACGATGAGTTCTTCCAGGCGCCGACCGCGCAGGCTTTCCTCAACTCGACCTTCGGTTTTCCGGGCTGGACAGGCGCCGTGCTGCCGGGGGGAGGGGCCGCCTATCCGCTGCAAGGGCCGGGAGCGCGCGTCAAATATTCGCCGACCGACGCCATAACCGTGATGGCCGGTGCCTATACGGGCGATCCGGCCGGCCGCAGCAATCCGGTTCCCCAGCTCGCCAACCGTTTCGGCACCACCTTCAACCTGAACGGCGGCACCTTATGGATCGCCGAAGCCGCCTATTCGACGGCTTACGCGAATTCCGGCGTCGCGTTGCCCGGCACCTACAAGATCGGCTCCTGGTTCGAGACCGGTCATAACTTCAACGCCCTGCATCTCGACAATACCGGGCTGTCCCTGGCGGCTCCGAGCTCGACCGGCCAGCCGAAGCGCTCTTCCAATGATTGGGGCGTCTACGGCATCGTCGACCAGACGCTGCTGACCGGCGACAAGGACGGGGTGCACAAGCTCGCCGCCTTCCTGCGGCTCGGCGCCAGCCCGAGCGACCGCAACCTCGTCGATCTTTATGCCGATGCCGGCTTGACCTTCACCGGCCTGATCCCCGGCCGTCCCACCGATCTGATCGGCGTAGGTATGGCCTATGACCGCATCAGCGATGCGGCGCGCGCGCTCGATCGCGATACGCGCGCCTTCGCGACCACGGCGGCGATCGCCAACCCGGCTTCTTTCGCCTTTCCTTCAAGCCCGATGGCTCCGGTGCGCGACCAGGAGGTGATGATCGAGGCGCTCTACACCGTCAACGTCACGCCCTGGCTCACCGTCGACCTCGACGTCCAGCACTTCTTTCATCCAGGCGGCCATGTGCTGGCGGCGAGCGGCCCCAATCTCGGCAAGGTCGTCAAGGACGCGACCGTGCTCGGCCTCAACACCCAGATCAAGTTCTGAACCCGAGTGAAGGCGCCGGTCGCTTCCGCCCGGCCATGCGTCTTCACCGGGAAGGGTGCCCGGCGCTAGGTGCAGATGCAACGGAAAGGGTCGATTTGACGCAAGCCTGCGGGGCTGACATTGCCACCGCGCAAACGGGGTACAGGGACATGACGAAAGAAGCCGGCTCGTTCTGGTTGCGCAACCGCTATCTGGTGCATGTCTTCGCGCGGCCGAGATTGCTCGCCTCGGTCCTGATCGGCATTCTCGCCTACGCCCTCATGCCGACGCTGTGGCATCTCTCCACGCGCATATTGCTGGCCTGGAATCTCGGCACCTGGCTCTATATCGGGCTCGCGACCTGGATGATGACGACCGCGACCGCGACCACCATTCGCCGCCATGCCGTGCGCACCGACGAGAGCCGCTTCATCGTGCTGACGCTCGCTATTGTGGCGGCGATCGCGAGTCTCGCCGCCATCTTCGCTCAGCTCGGAGCCGTAAAGGATGCGCAGGGCTATCTCAAAGCCCTGCATCTCGGTCTGGCGATCGCCACGATCTTCAGCGCCTGGAGTTTCATCCACCTGATCTTCGCGCAGCACTATGCCCATGAATTTTTCGTCGAGCGGGAAGCGGAAAGGGCTTTGCCTGAGGATGCGCGCGGCGGGCTTCGCTTTCCGGCAACGCGGCAACCGGCTTATATCGACTTCCTCTATTATTCCTTCGTGATCGGCTGCGCATCGCAGACGGCCGATGTCGAGACGACCTCAGGCCCCATGCGCGTCGTCACGCTCATTCATGGGGTGATATCCTTCTTCTTCAACACGACGATCCTGGCGCTCACGATCAATATTGGCTCCGGCCTCATCTGAGGGCCGCGCGTGCGGTTCGGTCGAGCGGCATTGCTTGCGCGTGCTTCTTGATCGGCGGCGCGCTCGCTCTCGCCCAAACCAGCGGCCAAAGGCGAATGCGCGAGGGCGCGCGCCCATCAACGCCTTGGCGTCATGATGGTGCCCAGGAGAGGACGGGGTCGTCCGACCTGGATCGACATGCAATATCAATGAGTTAGACTAACCCAACGACCTCCCCTTTGTACCAGTCTGTCGTGCCAGTGTCGAGCTACCGATTGGTCCGACAGGGGCGGGTTTCCGAAATGCTTCTCCAGATGACACATCGTCGAGTTCGTCAGACTAGCGCTCGCTACCGCTCGTCAGGGAATCTTACCATCACCGTGCACGATTGTAATGCACGATGATGCATGGTATTGCATGATTCATGACAATCGATCCTCCCATGGAACGCCGTGACATCATCGCGGGGCGTCTCGCACAGGGGCAGTCGGTCACGGCCGGCTCGCTCGCCGAAGAGTTTTCGGTCTCACCTGACGCTATTCGCCGCGACCTTCGCGCCTTGGCGGCGGAAGGCCGCTGCCGGCGCGTCTACGGGGGCGCGCTTCCCATCTTACCGGCCTCATTGCCGATAACTGTCCGCGTCGGGGAGGCGCGCGAGCGCAAGGCCGCGCTGGCCGCAGCGGCGGTCGGATTGATCCGCCCGGGCGAGTTCGTGTTCCTCGACAATGGCAGCACCAATCTGGCCCTAGCCGAGGTACTGCCGAGCCTCGAACTGACCATAGCCACCAACTCGGTTGCCATTGCGGCCATGCTGGCGGATCGGCTCGACCTTCGGCTCCATCTGGTGGGTGGTCTGGTCGACGCGGAGATCGGGGGCAGCGTCGATGCCACTGCCGTTCTCGCCGTCCAGCAAATGAACGTCGACCGCTGTTTTCTCGGTGCCTGCTCGGCGTCGGTAGTCGAGGGGGTGTCCGCCTTCGATCCAGCGGACGCGGCGTTCAAGCGCGTCCTGCTGACGTGTAGCCGTCGGATTGTGATGATGGTGACCAACGACAAGCTCGGGACGGGCGCACCGCATCGCGTGACCCCACTCGATCATATCGACAGCCTAGTGGTCGAACATGATGCTGCCACCCATTCCGAGTTCGAGGCGATCACGCGGCTCGGCGTCGACATCGTGGCGGGCAAATCCCCCGCCTGATCCGCGCGTCCGCGCCCCGGCAATTCGCACTCTGATCGGTACCGCATCCATGGTCTCGTCCGATCGTCCGGCGACACGGCTCGCCACGCGCCTGTCCTTCCTCGTCGCAGGCTTCGGCATTGCCTGCTGGGCGCCACTGGTGCCTTTCGCCAAGCAGCGCCTCGCCGTCGATGATGGAACGCTCGGGCTGCTGCTGCTGTGCATCGGCATTGGTTCGGTCGTAGCCATGCTGCTCACCGGGCCGCTGAGTTCGCGCTACGGGAGCAAGCCCGTCATCCTGGCGGGCGGGTTCGGGCTTGCCGTCATCCTCCCTGTCCTATCCGTCGCCGCGACACCGACGACCGTCGCGCTCGCTCTTCTCGCGTTCGGGGCATCGTTGGGCTCGATCGATGTCGCCATGAACGTGCATGCGGTCGAGGTCGAGCGCGCGGCCGACAAGCCGCTGATGTCGGGCTTCCATGCGCTTTTCAGCATCGGCGGATTTGCAGGCTCGACGCTGATGACCTTCCTGCTGTCGCTTAGCGTGGCTCCGCTGGGGGGAACCTTGTTCTGTTCGGCCATCATGATGGCGGCGATGGCGCTCGCATGGCCTCGCCTGATGACAGGCGCACAAGGGGAAAGAGGACTGCTGTTCGTGATGCCACGCGGCATCGTACTGCTGCTTGCGGGTCTGGCGGCCGCGAGCTTCCTCGCCGAGGGCGCGATCCTCGACTGGAGCGCTCTCCTCATCACCGATGCCGGCCTCGTCACCGCGACCAAGGGCGGCGTCGGCTACATGTTCTTCGCAGTCGCCATGACGGCGGGGCGTCTTGTGGGCGACAGGATCACCGCGCGCACCGGGGATCGCAGCACCCTGTTCTGGGGCGGCACCCTCGCCATCGCCGGCTTCGTCCTGCTTCTGACGGCGCCGCTGGCAGCGGTTGCGATGGCGGGCTTCCTGTTGATCGGGTTGGGGGCGTCCAACATCGTGCCCGTTCTCTTCCGCAACGCCGGATCGCAAAAGACGATGCCATCGGCGCTTGCAATCGGCGCGATCACGACGACCGGCTATGCAGGCATCCTCGTCGGACCGGCCGCCATAGGTTTCGTCTCGAAGGCCGTGGGACTGCATGCCGCCTTCTGGATGGTCGCGGCATTGCTGTGCCTGGTGCCGTTGACCGCGCGACTCGTCGCCGGTCCGCGAGATGGCTGAGAAAGGAGTGCTGCCTGCCACTTCCGGAGCTACCCCGCGCGCGCCTAACTCAGCGATGTCCGCTTTTGCTAAATTGCTCCTAAAAGGGGCCGGGCGCCTTCCACCCAAACCAGTCGCTCAAGCTATAGGGTTACCTTCTGTGCGACCGCCGCGCCTTCTCGACCTCTGACTGGCAACAGATCGAGCGCAAGACGGCTGCCGATAGGCTGAAGCTGAGTCGCCTGTTCCGCACTGCTCATCCCTCCCTCCGGCCTGCCGCCAATCCCGTGGACGCGCTGATAGCCTAACGCGGCATTTCGGCGAGACGCCCACTCCATCCCTCACAGGCTTCTATCTGGCTGCCGGGGTCATCCTCGAAGCGCGAGACGAACCAGCCATACCACCGACCCGCAAGGGCGTAGGCTTCCTTGTGCGTCAGGGATACCGCGTCAGAGCGCAGGGTGGCCCATTGCCGTTCGACTTCAGAGGCAACGGCAGCGAACTTCCGGCGCGCCTCGGCGGGCTCCTTGGTGCGCAGCGACCGCTTCTCCTCACGCTTGCCGAGGGCCTCGCGGAGATGATCAGGAACGGCCTTACGGAAATAGTAGACACCCGTCTCGGGGTGCTTGAAGGGACGGCTCATACAAAGGACCATTTGGACCACCCGTTTGTACCTGTCGGGTAGCCCTAACTTCTTGATATTGCGATTATTCCTTGCCGCAAAGATGGTGCCCAGGAGAGGACTCGAACCTCCACGGCTTTCACCACTGGTACCTGAAACCAGCGCGTCTACCAATTCCGCCACCTGGGCCCGGCGCGCTGTTTGGGGCGCTCGGAGCCGATTGTCAACGGCAGCATCATCTTTCTGCTCCTGACCCTGGCAATTTGTCGCGCGTGAAGCGGCATTTCCTGAGGAGCGGAGCTGCAGAAGGCGTGCGGCCGGCCCTCCTTGAGCCGTGGCAAAACTCCGCATGATCATGCTTTCTTAAGGGCGAGAGGCCATATCGGGTGAGAGGCCTTAGAGTGTCCGCGGGATTGGGCCCGCCATTCGACCTATCAATGGCGATAGCCTCCGGCGATGACAGGATTGCCGCAACGAGGCGAGATCGGTGGGATCTCGTTCGGGTAGGCCAAGCACGCGATCGGGCGTAAGCCGCGGTCATGTGGCACGTCGCTGCGTGCCGCGGCCCTGCGAGAAATCGTTGATTTGCCGCCTACCCGATCGGCAGGGACCGCTCTCGGATGCGTGCCCCGGGTTAGGGGCGGATCGCGGCGCATCTCCGTCCTATCGGCTTTCAATCCTTCCCGGTAGCTTCGAAGCAGGCGCTGGTCTCCGAATTCAAGCCTCGCCTTGCCCGCGTCAGCAATGGGCAAATGCTCGCCGCTCCAAAGCTTGGACAAGCGCACCGTCTCGCCAGCTTCGCGGCCGCCGGGCGGCACATTGCGCTCAGGCCTTCTGGCGCCCGCAACTGGACAATCTCGGCTGATCTGCAAAGGTTGTGAGGCTAATCTTTTAGTAACAGAAATGTGAGACCTTTTATTCATGGCAGATTGGGTAGTTCCGCAGGGGGCGGCTAACTCAAAGGCATGATGCCGTTCTGTCATACGGGTCGAATCCCCGGATGTCGTTTCAGACCTCCCGAGTATCTGGGGTAGCGCCATGCCGACCGATTGAACAAAGCCTGCCGACTGCGCCATGTCCGGAAGCAAGGGGGCGACATGCGCGTCCGTGTTTGCGGGTCAGTTCCACACGTCTTTCATCTGCATTCATGAACCTCCCATCGCAAGCGCGATGCGGGGCGCCGTGAGATTGCCACCCCCCAAGCCGCTCCCTCGAAAGCGGCAGATCATTTGCGAGATTTAGATGTCGCTCTCAAATCTTTCGGTGTCACGCAAGCTCGCTGCCGGCTTCGCGTGCGTTCTCGTCGCGGTCGCGATCATGTGCGCGGCCTTGTTCGGCGTCTTGAGCTCTCTCGATGCGGCTGCGCGCCTGAACACGGACACCAATAACGTCACCTATGAGGTCGACCGCATCATCGGCGCTCTGTTCGACCAGTCGTCATCTTCGCGCGGTTATATCAGCACCCAGGCCGAGCAGGCCTCGAAGGCCTACGACGACGCCGTGAAGTATTACGAGCAGAACGTGGCTGCCGTTCGCAAGGACGCCGCGACTCATCCGGAGATACTGACGCTCATCAACAAGTTGGTGGCCGCGGCCGATCTCTGGCGCCAGGAAATCGGCGAACCTCAGATGCGTCTTGCCCGCAATCCGCAGACGCTCGATCAAGCCGCACAGCTCGCCAAGTCGCCGCGAGGCCGCGAGCTGATGAAGCCCGTGCGTGAGCTCGTCAACGAGACACGCGGCAAGATCGACGCCTGGTCGGCCGATGCTCAGGGCAAGCAGGACCGTCTGATGAGCTTCGCCCAGCTCGCTCTGATTTTGGGCGGCCTGTCGGCCCTCATCCTGTCGCTGCTGGTCGGCTGGTGGTTGTCGCGCACCATCGCGGCACCGGTGCGGGAGATGACGGGCGCGATGAAGAAGCTGGCGGAGGGGGATGACCGCGTCGCCGTTCCGGCTTTGGGGCGTCGGGACGAGATCGGCCGCATGGCGGAAGCCGTGCAGGTGTTCAAGGATGCGGCGGTCGAGAAGACGCGGCTCGAAGCGCAGGCCGAGACCACGCGCCGGCAGGCTGAGGAGGCCCGCGCCGCCCATGAGGCCGAGAAGGCCGAAGAGGCACGCCAGCTGCAATTCGCCACCGATGCGCTCGGCGAAGGCATGGAGCATCTCGCGAGCGGCGATCTCGCCATTCGTCTCGAGACCCCCTTCCAGGCCAAGGTCGACAAGCTGCGCCTCGATTTCAACCGCTCGGTCGAGAAGCTGCAGCACACCATGCTGACCATCGCCTCGAGCACCAAGGGCATCGGCTCGGGCACCGAGGAGATCTCGCGGGCCGCCGACGACATGTCGCGGCGCACCGAGCAGCAGGCGGCGAGCCTCGAAGAGACGGCCGCGGCCCTCGACGAGATCACCGCCACCGTGAAGAAGACCGCCGAGGGCGCGGCCCATGCGCGCGAAGTGGTCTCCAACGCCAAGACCGATGCCGAGAAGAGCGGCGCGGTGGTGCGCGAGGCCATCAAGGCCATGGGCGGCATCGAGAAATCCTCGCAGCAGATCGGCCAGATCATCGGGGTGATCGACGAGATCGCCTTCCAGACCAACCTGCTCGCCTTGAATGCCGGCGTCGAAGCGGCACGTGCCGGCGATGCGGGCCGCGGCTTCGCGGTGGTGGCTTCCGAGGTGCGTGCCCTGGCGCAGCGCTCGGCCGAGGCGGCGAAGGAGATCAAGGCGCTGATCTCCACCTCGAGCACGCAGGTCGAGCAGGGCGTGGACCTGGTCGGCAAGGCGGGCCAGGCGCTGGAGCGGATTGCGACCCAGATCGCCGAGATGAACACGGTGATCGCCGATATCGCGGTCGGGGCGCGTGAGCAGGCGACGGGGCTGCAGCAGGTGAACACCGCCATCAACCAGATGGATCAGGGCACGCAGCAGAGCGCCGCGATGGCCGAAGAGTCGACCGCAGCGACCCATTCGCTGGCCCAGGAATCGGACGAGCTCGTGCAACTTGTCTCGCAGTTCCAGCTTGGGGCCGGCGCCACCAGCAAAGGTGCCACCAAGGTCGAGCCGATGCGGGCCCGAGTCGCCAATTCGAGTTCTGCCAAGCCGTCTTCAGTCAGGCCGTCTTCCGCCAAGCCTCAGCCGGCTCTCAGGGCCGTGGCCGGCCGCCGCGGCGAAACCGCTGTCCGCAAGGCCGAGGCTGCGCCCGACGCCGATGGTTGGGAAGAGTTCTGAGGCAGACCGATCAACTGCCGAAAGTGTTGCGTTAACAAGGAAAGTCGCGTGTCATGAAGCAACCCGATGAGAAGACCGGCGGCCGGCGCGTTTTCAAGACGATCCGCTCGCGTCTCGCAGCAATCGTCGCGCTCTTCGCATTCGCCCTGGTCGCGGTCGTCACCGCGCTGACTTGGATGGGGGCGGACGCGATCTATGCGGCGCGCCGCGACCAGCTCAGGACCGTGTCCGAGGTGGCCAATAAGGTCATCGAGCAGCAATATCAGGAATTCAAGGCCGGCAAGATCAGCGAAGCCGAGGCACAGCTGCGCGCCAAGGCCGCCGTGCGCGCCATGCGCTACAACACCAACGACTATTTCTTCGTTCAAGACGACGTCGGGACGTCGATCGTCCACGGCGCTCGGCCCGACCAGGAAGGGGTCGTCTCGAACACCGTTGCCTTGGACGGCAGGCCCCTCTCGTTGGCCATGCACGAGACGGCCGTCGCCAAGGGCGCGGGCTTCGTGGAATATCAATACGCCAAGCCCGGCGCGGCCTTGGACAATCCCTCGCCCAAGCTGTCCTACGTCAAATGGTTCGCGCCCTGGAAATGGGTGCTGGGCACCGGCGTTTATATCGACGATGTCAGCGCCCAGATCTGGCAGAGGATCTATGTCTCGGCCGGCATCGGGCTCGGCTTCCTTCTCGCGATCGGAGGCCTTGCTTGTGTCGTCGTGCTCGGCCTGTCGCGTCGTCTCAATGATCTGAGCCAGGCGATGGTGTCCCTCGCCGAAGGTAAGAGTGATGTCGAGCTGCCGGCGATGCGCAGCGACGACGAGATCGGCCGCATGGCGCAGGCCGTGCAGGTGTTCAAGGATGCGGCGATCGAGAAGACGCGGCTCGAAGCGCAGGCCGGGACGACGCACCGACATGCGGAGGAAGCCCGCGCCGCCCATGAGGCCGAGAAGGCCGAGGAGGCACGCCAGCTGCAATTCGCCACCGATGCGCTCGGCGAGGGCATGGAGCATCTGGCGAGCGGCGATCTTGCCTTCCGCCTCGAGACCCCCTTCCAGGCCAAGGTCGACAAGCTGCGCCTCGATTTCAACCGCTCGGTCGAGAAGCTGCAGCACACCATGCTGACCATCGCTTCGAACACCAAGGGCATCGGCTCGGGCACCGAGGAGATCTCGCGGGCCGCCGACGACATGTCGCGGCGCACCGAGCAGCAGGCGGCGAGCCTCGAAGAGACGGCGGCGGCCCTCGACGAGATCACCGCCACCGTGAAGAAGACCGCCGAGGGCGCGGCCCATGCGCGCGAAGTGGTCTCCAACGCCAAGACCGATGCCGAGAAGAGCGGCGAGGTGGTGCGCGAGGCCATCAAAGCCATGGGCGGCATCGAGAAATCCTCGCAGCAGATCGGCCAGATCATCGGGGTGATCGACGAGATCGCCTTCCAGACTAACCTGCTCGCCTTGAATGCCGGCGTTGAAGCGGCACGTGCCGGCGATGCGGGCCGCGGCTTCGCGGTCGTCGCTTCCGAAGTGCGCGCCCTGGCGCAGCGTTCGGCCGAGGCGGCGAAGGAGATCAAGGCACTGATCTCCACCTCGAGCACGCAGGTCGAGCAGGGCGTGGACCTGGTCGGCAAGGCCGGTCAGGCGCTGGAGCGGATCGCGACCCAGATCGCCGAGATGAACACGGTGATCGCCGATATCGCGGTCGGGGCGCGCGAGCAGGCGACGGGGCTGCAGCAGGTGAACACCGCCATCAACCAGATGGATCAGGGCACGCAGCAGAGCGCCGCGATGGCCGAAGAGTCGACCGCCGCGACGCATGCGCTGGCCCAGGAATCGGACGAGCTCGTGCAACTCGTCTCGCAATTTCAGCTCAGCACGCAGGCTGCCGGCAAGGGCAGCAACAAAGTCGAGCCGATGCGGGCCCGAGCCGCCAATTCGAGTTCTGCCAAGCCGTTTTCAGTCAATCCGTCTTCCGGCAAGCCTCAGCCGGCTCTCAGGGCCGTGGCCAGCCGCCGCGGCGAAACCGCTGTCCGCAAGGCCGAGGCTGCGCCCGACGCCGATGGTTGGGAAGAGTTCTGAGGCACGCAGATGACGAACCTGGCAGATACGACCCAAACGCTGCAGCTCCCCCCGGTCATGGATCTCACGGCTGCAGCGCCGCTCGCCGAGCGCTTCCTGTCGATGCGAGGCATCGATCTGTCGATCGATGCCTCGGAGGTGGTGCGCCTCGGGGGGCAGTGCTTGCAGGTCCTCCTGGCCGCTCTCAAGACCTGGGATGCCGACGGCGCCAAGCTTGAGGTCCTGCACCCATCGCCGGACTTCGTCGAGGCCCTGCGCCATCTCGGAATCGACCCTTCCATGTTCACAACTCGAGAACTGCAGCAATGAGCAAGGTCATACTCACCGTCGACGATTCGCGGACCATGCGCGACATGCTGCGGATGGCCTTGGCGGATGCGGGCTTCAGTGTCGTGCAAGCCGAGGATGGGCTGCATGGGCTGGACGTCCTTCAGGGCGAGAAGCCCGACGTCATCATCACCGACATCAACATGCCGCGCCTCGACGGCTTCGGATTCATTGAAGGGGTGCGCCGCGACCCGCGTCACCGCGCGGTGCCCATCCTGGTGCTGACCACCGAGAGCGATGCCGAGAAGAAAAATCGGGCCCGCCAGGCGGGTGCCACCGGCTGGATCGTGAAGCCCTTCGATCCGGTGAAGCTCGTCGACGCCATCCGGCGTGTCGCAGCCTGAGATCGCGGAGGACACCGACCCGTGGACACGATGGCAACCATCAAACAGACCTTCTTCCAGGAATGCGAGGAGCAACTCGCGGAGCTGGAAACCGGTCTCCTCGCACTCGAAAGCGGAGACGCCGATCCCGAAACGATCAATGCGATCTTCCGCGCCGTGCATTCGATCAAGGGTGGCGCAGGTGCGTTCCATCTCGAAGACCTCGTGCGCTTCGCCCATGCGTTCGAAACGACCTTGGATCATTTGCGTTCGGGACGGTTCACCGCAACGCCGGCGGGCTCGAAAGTGATGCTGCGCGCGGCCGACATGCTGGCCGATCTGGTGCGCTGCGCCCGCGACGGCGGTTCCGTCGATCTCGAGCGTTGCGGAGCCATCATCGAGGAGGTCGGAGCATTATTCGTCGCGGACTCTGACGGGGGCGCGGATGCGGATGACGGCATGGGGGAGTTGAATTTCCAGCCGGTCGCCTTCTCTTTCGATGAGCTTGCTCTCGAGCCCGCGCCGGCGCCGGGACCAGCCCGATTCACGATCCTGTTCAAGCCCAAGCCCGATCTCTATTCCAAGGCCAACGAAGCTGCTCTCTTGTTCCGCGAGCTCGGGCGCCTCGGGGAAACCGTCGTCACCTGCGACATCGGCGATCTGCCGCAGCTCCCTGAGCTCGATCCCGAAGGCGCCTATCTGCGCTGGACCATTGCGCTGACGACTGAGAGCGATGAATCCGCCATCCGCGAGGTCTTCGAATTCGTCGATCAGGATTGCGAGCTCGAGATTCGCCAAGAGAGTGACGCGAGCGACGCTTCCGCGGAAGCCGAAAACTCGGACGTTTCGTCGCTCTTGCGTAAATTGGAGGCCGAGATCGGTACGAGCCCCGACATGCCGATGGGCACCGTCGCGGATCCGCTCGGACCGTCGGGCGAGGGCGAGACGCGCCGAAACGATCCCTCGACTCCTGCGGCGCCGATCGCTTCCAAATCCGAGCAGGCGAAGGCGGAGGCCAAGGCACCCGCCGCGCAGACGACGATCCGCGTCGACATCGACCGCGTCGATCGTCTCGTGGATCTCATCGGCGAGCTGGTCATCAATCAGGCCATGCTGTCGGAGCGCGTGGCGGAGGCAGGTCTTGCCAGCGGGTCGACGGTCGTCATGGGGCTCGACGAGCTCGAACGCCTGACGCGCGAGATCCAGGACAGCGTGATGGCCATCCGCGCCCAACCGGTGAAGCCCGTCTTCCAGCGGATGTCGCGCATCGTGCGCGAAGTTGCCGAGATGACCGGCAAGTCCGTCCATCTGGTGACGGATGGCGAAGGCACCGAGGTCGACAAAACCGTGATCGAGCGCCTGGCCGATCCGCTCACGCATATGCTCCGCAACGCTATCGATCACGGCATCGAGAATCCGCAGAAGCGCCTCGCTGCAGGGAAGGCGGCCGAGGGGGTCGTGCGCCTCAGCGCCTTGCATCGCTCCGGACGCATCGTCATCGAGGTGGCCGATGACGGCGCCGGGATCGACAGAGCACGCGTCAAGGACATCGCGATCCGCAAAGGCCTCGTGGCGCAAGACGCCGTGCTCAGCGACGACGAGATAGACAACCTCATCTTCCTGCCCGGATTCTCGACCGCCGAGACCGTCTCCGACATCTCGGGGCGCGGCGTTGGAATGGATGTCGTCAAGCGCTCGATCCAGGCGCTCGGGGGACGCATCAGCATCAGCTCCCGCCCCGGCAAGGGCTCGACCTTCACGCTGAGCTTGCCGCTGACGCTCGCGGTGCTCGACGGGATGGTGGTGAGCGTAGCGGGCCAGACCTTGGTGCTGCCGCTGACCGCGATCATCGAGACCCTTCAACCGAAAGCCGAGAATGTGCATGGCTTCGGCACCACCGAGTCGGTGATCTCGGTCAGGAAGGCGTTGACGCCGCTGATCGATGTGGGACGCCGCCTCGGTTACCGCAGCGAGCCCGCCGACCCTCTCGCTTGCGTCGCCATCCTCGTGGAATCCGAGAACGGCAGCCGCAGCGCCTTGATGGTCGACACCATCCAGGATCAGCGACAGATCGTCGTCAAGAGCCTGGAAGGCAATTACGGGCACGTGCCCGGCATCGCGGCGGCGACCATTCTCGGCGACGGCCGGGTCGCGCTCATCGTCGACGTCGATACCGTGGTTACCGGTACCGACACCTTATCGACCTCTCTTGAACACCGTCAGGCAGCGTAGGTGGGATCCATGAACGACATCGCAAGGACTGAAGTGGCCGAACCCCGCAAGGTTATCGCCTTCCGCATCGGCAATCAGGAATTCTGCGTGGACATCATGTCCGTGCGGGAAATCCGCTGCTGGACGCCGGCGACCACCTTGCCGCATTCGCCAGGCTTCGTGCGCGGCGTCATCAACCTGCGCGGCTTCGTCCTGCCGATCATCGATCTCGCCGCGCGGTTCGGCTTCCCCGCCGCGGAACCGAGCGCTCAGCACGTCATCATCGTGACGCAGGTCGGCACGCGCACCATCGGACTCCTGGTCGATGCGGTCTCCGACATCCTGACCGTGACCGATGATGCCGTGCAGCCCACGCCTGACGTCGCTTCCGACATGGCCGAGACCTTCATCCGCGGTGTGTTCGTCATCGATGGGCGAATGATCAGCGTGATCGCGCTCGACGCGGTCGTTCCGGCTTCCGAAAGGGATGCAGCTTGACCCCTTCCTTGCTCATCGGCGAAAAGGTCGATCACGCCCCAGGGAATTCGCCGGACGAATTCCTGCTGACAGGGGCCGATTTTCGACGGATCGCGGAGACCCTCCATTCGGATACCGGCATTCACCTGCCGGATTCCAAGATGGCGCTCGTCTATTCGCGACTCGCCAAGCGGTTGCGCGCGCTGGGGCTGAAGAGCTTCCGCGAATATTGCGCGCTCATCCTGACGCATGAAGGCGCCGATGAGCGGCAACGGATGATCGCAGCGCTCACCACCAACGTCACGCGCTTCTTCCGCGAGCCCCATCATTTCGAGCATCTGAGACAGACGGTCCTGCCGCCGCTGCTCGAGGCGGCGCGGCGCGGCGGACGAGTACGCATCTGGTCGGCCGCCTGCTCGAGCGGCCAAGAACCGTATTCGATCGCCCTGACCATTCTCTCGGTGATGCCGGATGCCGCGGATTTCGACGTGAAGGTGCTGGCGACCGACATCGACTTCAACATGATCAACGAGGGCAAGAGCGGCGTCTACAACGAGGAGGCCTTGTCCTCATTGCCATCGGCCTTGCGGCAGCGCTGGTTCACCTCGACGTCCCGACAGGGCGGGAAGAAGTGTGGCGCCGGCCCCGAGCTGCGCGCGCTCGTCGCCTTTCGCGAGCTCAACCTCATCGGCTCCTGGCCCATGAAGGGGCCGTTTCATGCGATCTTCTGCCGCAACGTCGTGATCTACTTCGAGGAGCAGACCCAGTCCAAGATCTGGAGCCGCTTCACGCCGCTCCTGTCGCCAGGCGGGTTTCTCTATATCGGTCATTCGGAGCGTCTCGCCGGGCCGGCAGCCTCGGCCTTCAGCAGCGAGGGTGTGACCACTTATCGCTTGCGGGAAGGGGCGCCCAGATGAAGCCAGTTCGCGTCCTCGTCGTCGACGATTCCCTCACCATGCGCAGCCTGATTGCATCGGCGCTGAGCCACGATCCCGCCATCGAAGTCGTCGGTCAAGCCGCCGACGCGATCGAGGCACGCTCGGCCATCAAGGCCCTGAATCCCGATGTCATCACGCTCGACGTCGAAATGCCCAAGATGGACGGCTTGGCGCTCCTCGAGAAGCTCATGCGGCTACGGCCGACGCCCGTCATCATGGTGTCGAACCGGACGAGCCAAGGCGCCGCCGCCACCATCAAGGCCTTCGAGCTCGGGGCCGTCGATTGCGTGGCGAAGCCCGGGCCCGGCCATGCCCACACTTTCGACGATCTCGCCGCCAAGGTCAGGGCCGCCGCATTCGCCAAGCTGCAAGGCCTTGCCCTGCGCAATGCGGCTGCGTCCCCGGCGACCGACCCGCATGCGGGCAGGCCCTACGAGCCGGACGGGCGCGTCGTGGCGATCGGCTCGTCGACGGGTGGGGTCGAGGCGCTGCTCAGCGTCTTGTCGCATTTCCCGGCGAATTGTCCTCCGACGGTGATCACCCAGCATATGCCGGCAATGTTCACCAAGAGCTTCGCCGAGCGCCTGCATCGCCACTGCGCCCCGCAAGTGGTGGAAGCGAGCGAGAATGCGCCGCTCCAGGCGGGGCGCGTCTATCTGGCCCCGGGCACTGTCGCCCATCTCGAAGTCACCGGCAGGCCCGGCGCGCTGCGTTGCCATCTGAGCGAGGGCGATCCGGTCAATGGCCATCGTCCTTCCGTGGATGTGCTGTTCGGTTCCGTGGCCAGGGCGGTCGGCGCGAAGGCGGTCGGCGTGATCCTCACCGGCATGGGCCAGGACGGGGCGAGGGGATTGCTCAGCATGCGCAATGCCGGCGCGACGACGCTGGGACAGAGCGAGGCGAGCTGCGTCATCTACGGCATGCCCAAAGTGGCCTTCGAACTCGGAGCGGTCGAGAAGCAGATCTCACTGTCAAGCATGGGGGCGCAGATCCTGGCCTATACACGCGCGAAGAAGGAAGCGTAGTTATGTCGATCCTCGAACAACTAAAAATACTGGTCGTCGACGACATGACGACGAGCCGCATGCTGCTCATCGAAGCTCTTCAAGAGATCGGCTTTCGCCAGATCAGCTATGCGAAGAACGGTCAGGATGGGCTCAAGCTTCTGATGTCGAATCCGGTCCATATGGTCATCTCCGATTTCGAGATGCCTGGCCTCGACGGCGTGGGCCTTCTGCAAGGGATCCGCAGCAACCCGACGACTCGGAATATCCCCTTCATCATGGTCACCGGTCGTGGCGACAGGGCGCTCGTCGAGCGCGCCAGCAAGTTCGGCCTCAACAATTTCGTGACCAAGCCCTTCACGGTCGCGAGCTTGCGAACCGCCTTGCGAGCTGTCCTGAAAGGCATCTGATGAGTGCGCCTACCAGCGAAAAGCGGGTCCGCGTGATCCAGGGCGAATATCGGGTCACGGACGATCCCGAGGTCGTCCTGACCACGATCCTCGGCTCTTGCGTGGCAGCTTGCCTGCGCGATCCGCAAGCGCGGGTCGGCGGCATGAACCACTTCCTCCTGCCCGGCCGAGCCGATTGCGCCTCGTCCCAGGAGGCGGAGCGCTATGGCGTGCACTTGATGGAATTGCTGGTCAACGGGCTTCTGCAGCGCGGGGCGCGGCGGCAGAGACTGGAAGCCAAGCTCTTCGGTGGGGCCCGGATCGTCAAAGGATTGTCCGATATCGGCTACATGAACGGCGAATTCGCCAAGCGGTTCCTGCTGACCGAGGGCATCACCATCACCAGCCAGAGCCTTGGCGACGAACGCGGTCGGCGCGTCGAGTACAGGCCGGTATCCGGTCAAGCGAGACAGATATTCGTGGACACCGTTCGCGAAGTGGAAATCAACGCGGCACCTCCCATCAAGACCGCAACGACAGGTAGCGTCGAACTCTTCTGACGGTGGCAAGATGAGCAGCTCAAAACCGATCCGGCACGATGATGCGGCAGCCCGGACCGAACCGGTCGTCGATCTCCTTTGCCGTATCGCCGATGAATTGCAGGCCATGGCGCATTCGGTTGCGCAGGTGTCCGTTCCCGGCGACGACGTGGTGACCCGCATTATCGGCATGCGCAACCAGCCCTTTATGAATGCCATGCAGGGGCTCGATTTGACGCGCCAGAAGCTCGCCTGCCTAGCCGATTTCCTGTCGGAGCTCGCCCAGTCCGTGCCTCCGCATTGGTCGATCGACGTCAACCCGGCAGCCGAGGTCGTGACCTTGTCGCAGCTCGCGATGCGGCTGCGCTCTTCGGCTCATGACGGTGAGAATTCCGATAGCTCCGACGGCGATTTCGAGATGTTCTGATCGCTCGAGCGCTTCCCTTCTCCCGCGAGCGGGCGGGAGAGGGAGGGCGCAATTGACATCAGCCGCTGATTTCTCCGTTCATCACCGGTCCGAAGAGTTGCCAGCGCTCGCCGTCGAATTTCTCCATCTGCAGTTGCTCGAGCGGGTAGAAGCGGTTGGGGCTCGTATCGATGGCGATGCCCGGCAGCAGCATGTCGAGCTCGAGATGCTTGAGGTTCGCGGCCTGTTTCATGACGTTCTCGCGTGTGAGGTCGTCGCCGCATTGCTTGAGCACCTGCACCAGGGTTTGGCCGAGCAGATAGCCATAAACGGTGTTGTTGTCCGTCCTGTCGCCGCCAGGATGGTATTTGTCCATGAAGGCGGACCAGGCCTTGAATCCCGGATCGTCCTTCCAGGTCGGATCACTCGGGCCCTTGTAATAGATGGTGCTCAACACGCCCTTGGCATTGTCGAGGCCCGCCGCGCTCAGGACGCCGCCGACCGAATTCGAGACGTTGTTAAGGATATGCACCGGCTTCCAGCCGATCTCGGCAACCTTCTTGATCGCCTGCGCGGCGAATTTCGGCGTCGCCACATTGAAGAAGATGTCGACGCCGGATGCCTTCAGCTTGACGATCTGTGAATCGACGGTCGGATCCGAGGTCTCGTAAGGAACCTCGGCGACGATCATCGACACCTTATCGCCGAGCCCGTCCTTCAGACCTTTCACATAGTCCTTACCATAGTCGTCATTCTGGTAGAGAATGCCGATCTTGCCGTTCGGATAATTGTCCAGGATGTATTTGGCATAGATGCGGCTTTCCGACTGATAGGTCGGCTGCCAGCCCATCGTCCAGGGGAACTCCTTCGGATTGCCCCATTTCGTGGCGCCGGTCGCGACGAAGAGCTGCGGCACCTTCTTGGAGTTCATGTATTTCTGGATTGCCGTGTTTGATGGGGTTCCGAGCGACTGGAAGATGAATAGCACGCCGTCGCTCTCGACGAGTTTGCGGGCCTGCTCCACGGCCTTGGGCGGGCTATAGCCGTCGTCATAGGAGATGAAGTTGATCTTGCGGCCGTTGATGCCGCCCTCCGCATTGACCTTGTTGAAGTAGGCGGCCTCCGTCTGGCCGATGACGCCATAGGCCGAGGCCGGCCCGCTATAGGGCATGATATTGCCGACCTTGATCTCGGTATCGGTCGCGCCCGTGTCGTATTTCTTCTGTGCCTGGGCCGGCGAGGCGGCGGCGAGGGCCAGGCCGGCAAGGCCCGCCAGGGCGGCGAAGCGCAGTCGATGGAACGGCAGTCGCATCTCTTTCCTCCCTTTTGTTTTTCAGGCTTGATGACTTCGGTCGCGCCGTAATCTCACGGCAGCCCGTGCGAGGCCCGCCGCTCCCGAAGGCATCACATAGATGAGCAGAATGATCATCACACCATATACAGCGCCCGACAAGCCTTTAGACAGGCTTTCGGCGAAATTCGGTACGAAGAGTACGAAGGCGCCTCCGAAGAAAGCCCCTGGAATCCATCCGACGCCGCCGACCACGAGGCCGACGAGCAGCGTGATCGACAGGAAGAAGGTGAAGCTGTCGGGCGCCACGAATTGCACCACGATGGCGCCGAGCGCACCCGCGACGCCGGTGTAGAGGGCGCTGACGCCGAAGGTCAGCGACTTGTAGAGCGCGATATTGATGCCCATCGAGCGCGCTGCGATCGCATTGTCGCGGATCGCCATCATGGCGCGGCCGGTGCGACTGGCGACGAGGTTATTGGCGATGACGGTCATCACCACCGTCACCAGCAAGGTGAAATAATAGAGCCACTGGTCCTGGTTGAGCGGCAAGCCGAAGGGCGCGTCTGGCTTGTTGATGACGATGCCTTGCACGCCGCCGGTCCAGTGTTCGAGGGGCGAAAGCTTGAGGATCTGCGGGGTCGCGACGGCGAGCGCGAAGGTCGCGAGCGCCAGATAGACGCCTTCGAGCCGCAGCGCCGGCAGCCCGAACAGGAAGCCGAAGACGAAGCAGACGAGGCCGGCTACCGGGAGCGTCAAGGCATAGGGCAGGTCGATCTTGTCCATCAGGATCGCCGCCGTATAGGCGCCGAGCGCATAGAAGGCGCTGTGGCCGAGCGAGAATTGACCGTTGAAGCCGGTGAGCAGATTGAGGCCGATGATGGCGATCGCGTAGACGAGCACGAGAGTGAGCTGGAATGTCAGGAAGCTCTGCGCCACGAGCGGCAAGACGAGTGCGACTGCGAGTGCGAGGATGCCCACGCCGTAGCGCGCCAATATGTTGGCCGACATCAAATCGGGAACAACCGGTTCGGGGATCGCCTCGAGCGTCTCTTCGGAGGGGATGGACACGAATTACACCCGGTTCAGCACGGGGCGGCCGAACAGCCCCTGAGGTTTCATGACCAGCACGGCGACGATGACGACGAGCGCGATGGTGAACTTCAGCTCGCCGCCGATGACGGGGATGAAGGTGCCGGCGAGGTTCTCGACGACACCGACGATCAGGCCGCCGCAAACCGCTCCGAGCGGGCTCGCGAGGCCGCCGAGCACGGCGCCGGCGAAGCCGTAAAGGAGGATGCCGAGCATCATGTTCGGTTCGAGGAAGACGACCGGAGCGATCATCATGCCGGCGATCGCTCCGATCGCCGAGGCCATGCCCCAACCGAGCGCCATCATCCAGCCGACCCGTATGCCGACGAGGCGCGCCGAGACTGGATCGGCGGCGGCCGCACGCATGGCGAGCCCGATGCGCGTGAAGCGGAAGAAGGCGTAGAGGAAGACGAGCACGGCCAGCGTGACGACGATCATCCCGGCTTGATGCGCGCTGATGAAACCGCTGTCGAACAGCGATGCCGTGCCGAAGGGCGTCGGGAACGGCTTGACGGTGAAGTTCCAGATGAAGCCGGCGAGGCTGTTGAGGATCGCCAAGAGGCCGATGAACACGGCGACATGGCTCAATATGGGTGCGTGCTGGATGGGACGCAGCACCACGCGTTCGATCAGGACGCCGAACAGGAAGGACAGGGCGATGGTGGCGAGAAAAGCGATCCAATAGGGCACTCCCCATTGCATCAGCTGCCAGGCGATGAAGGTCGAGAACATCGCCATCTCGCCCTGCGCGAAGTTGAGATGGCCGATCGCCAGATAGGTCATCACGATCGCGAGCGCGATGCAGGCATAGATCGTGCCCGTCGCGAGCCCGGCGAGGATTTGCTGCAGCAGAAGCTCCATACCTGCCCTCAATAACCGAGATAGGATCGGCGGACCTTCTCATCCTGGCGAATATCGCTGGCTCGCCCCGAAAAGACGATGCGCCCCGTCTCGAGGAGATAGGCGTCATCGGCGAGGTCGAGGGCGAGGGAGGCGTTCTGTTCGACCAACAGCAGGCTCACGCCTTCCTTCGCGTTGAGCGTCGCGAAGATGTCGAAGAGCTCGCGCACCACACGCGGCGCAAGGCCGAAGGAGGGCTCGTCGAGCAACATGAGCTTCGGGCGCAGCATCAAGGCGCGACCGATCGCGAGCATCTGCTGCTCGCCGCCCGAGAGCGTGCCGGCTTGCTGTGCGCTGCGCCTTTCGAGGATCGGGAAATAGCCGTAGATGCCCCGCATGTCGGCGGCGATCCCTTGCCGGTCTCGACGGCTGATGGCGCCGAGCTGCAGGTTCTCCTCGACGGTCAGCCGCGTGAAGGTGCCGCGGCCGTCCGGCACATGGGCGACACCCAATCTCGCGATATCCTCGGTCGAGAGATGGGCGATCGAGCGGCCCGCCATCCTGATCTCGCCGCTGCGCGTGATCATGCCGCACAGGGCCCGCAGCGTCGTTGTCTTGCCGGCGCCATTGCCGCCCAACAGGGTCGTCACTCCGCCTTCCGCCAAGCTGAAGCTGAGGCCGTGCAGCACTTGCGTCGCCCCGTAGCAGGCCTGCAGCCCCTCCACCTCGAGGAGCGCCGTCATGTGCGCCCCGTGCCCAGATACGCATCGATGACGTCGGGATTGTGCTGCACCCGAGCGGGTGGGCCCTCGGCGATCTTGCGTCCGAAATTGAGCGCCACGACGCGATCCGAGATCGACATCACGAGGCTCATATGGTGCTCGACGACCAGGATGGTCAAAGCGCGATCATCGCGGATCTGGCGGATCGTCGCTCCGAGCGCCTCGACTTCCTCATGGCTCAGCCCGCAAGCCGGCTCGTCGAGGAGCAGAAGCTTCGGTGACGAGTTCAAGGCACGCGCCAGCTCCACGCGCTTCTGCGTGCCGAAAGACAGATCGGCGACCCGCTTCTGTGTGACGCCTTCCAGGCCGAGATAAGCGATGAGGTCGCGCGAGCGTGCCTCGAGCGTGGTTTCGCCGCGGCGCGTCCAGGGCAAATGTAGAGCGTCGCTCAAATAGTCGCCTCGGCCGCGGCAATGGCCGCCGATGCGCACATTGTCGATCACGGAAAGATTGCGGAAGAGCGCAAGGTTCTGGAAGGTGCGGCCGATGCCGAGCTCGGCGATCCGATGGGCGGATCGGCTCAAGATGGAGGCGCCCTCGAACAGGATATCGCCCGCGCTCGGCGTATAGAGGCGGCTGAGGCAATTGAAGAGCGTCGTCTTGCCGGCACCATTCGGCCCGATCAGGCCGACGATCAATCCAGGGTCGAGATCGAAGGAGATGCCGTCGAGAGCCACGATGCCGCCGAAGCGGACGGCGAGGTCGCGGACCGACAATAAAGGCGCGGCTCCTCGCACCTCCTTTGCTGTCGATATTGGGCTCACGCGCCGCGTCAGCGCCGCAAATCCCGGGGCCGGCGATGTTCGGGCTCGTATCCGTGGCGTTGACGGATTTCCTCGTGAAGTGTCTTCGACACGCTCTTCCTCCCTATCCTTCGGTTTCTTTCCCGGTATTCTCCCATTGCTTGCGCGTTGTGCTTGCAACCCGCCTCGACCCTCATTCTCGTGGCAGGTTTGATCCTGTCAAGTGCGGTGGCCGGCTACGGGCGTGAACGGCGTCCCCGTCGTCTTCACCCTTTCGATCAAGTCTTCGCGAGGCCGCTCTTAGCCGGCGAATCTCGCATAGGTTAGGGCATCGGGGCCTCGTCGATTCCTCGATCGTGGCGGCTCCGGCACGCAATTTGCGTACTCTCACGACTGATATCGCCAAGGGGAGGACAGGATGGAAGTGGCTTCGACCATGTCATCGCCCGATGCCGCTCGGGCACGCTGGGTGCAGCTCGGGCTCGGCCTGGTGGCCATGATGGCGATCTCGAGTCCGCAATATGTGTGGACGCTGTTCGTCAAGCCGTTCCAAGCGACTACGGGCGCCGGTTTGCCGGCGATCCAGATCACGTTCTCGCTCCTGATCGTGTTGCAGACCTTTTTCTCGCCGGCCCAAGGATGGCTGATCGAGCGCTTCGGCCCGCGCCGGTTGATCACCACCGGTGCCGCGTTGTCGGGGTTGGGTTGGGTGCTGTCGGCATGGATCGACAGCCTCTGGGGACTCTATGCGACCTACGGCCTGTTCTGTGGCATCGGTACCGGCATTGTCTATATCGGGATCGTCGGCCTGATGGTCCGCTGGTTCCCGAAAGCGCGCGGCTTCGCGACCGGCGTGGTGGCGGCGGGATATGGCTTCGGAGCGATCCTCACCACCTTTCCGATCGATACCATGTTGCGTGCGTCCGGCTACCGCTACACCCTGGTCGTCTTCGGGTTGATTCTCGGCCTTGTCGGGGTGGCTGCATCCTTGTTCCTGCGCCTGCCTCCCGACGAGGACGCGCCTGCCCCTTCGGCCATCGTCGGGATCCCGGATCGGCGCAATGTCCGGCCCAGCGATATGCTGCGCACACCGCTCTTCTGGCTGCTCTTCGTGATGATGACCATGATGTCGACCGGCGGCCTGATGGTGATTTCGCAATTCTCAGCCTTCGCCAAGGATTTCGGCGTTGCCGACATGGTCGTCTGGGGTTTCGCGGCCTTGCCGCTCGCCTTGACGGTCGACCGCATCACCAATGGCCTCACACGGCCGTTCTTCGGTTGGGTATCGGACCGTATCGGCCGCGAGAACACGATGGGCCTTGCGTTCCTTTTGGAAGCGGCGGCGATCGCGTTGATGCTCACTTATCGCGACAATGCCGCGGCGCTGGTGGTGCTCTCGGGTCTCGTCTTCTTCGGCTGGGGGGAAATCTTCTCCTTGTTTCCCTCCACCCTCACCGACAGCTTCGGCACCAAGAATGCCACCACGAATTATGGCTTCCTCTATATGGCGCAGGGCATCGGCTCGATCCTCGGCGGACCGATGGCGGCCCTGCTCAAGGAAGCGACGGGCAGCTGGATGCCGGTCTTCGCGCTCATTATCGCCATGGATGTCACCACCGCCTTGCTCGCACTCTTCGTTGTGAAGCCGATGCGCTCGGCCATGACGGAGGCCGAGATGGCACTGAGGCCGGTCCATGGCTGAGGGGATGCGAATGCCGTGCGACCTCACGCAGGCGGCTTTGAGGTCTCGGGTAGCCGGTCATCCTTGAGGAAGAAGAGGCGGGCCGAGAAGGGCGCGACCCGAGTCGGCCCGCTATTCCTGGCGTGGATCGAGCGCGTCGCGCAAGGCGTCGCCGACCAGGTTGAAGCCCAGGACGGTCAGGAAGATCGCGAGGCCCGGCCATAGCGACATCCCGGGCGCCTGGGTGAGATAGGACTTCGCTGAGTTCAGCATCGCCCCCCAGGACGGGATTGGAGGTTGTTCGCCGAGGCCGAGAAAGGAGAGCGAGGCTTCGGCCGTGATGGCCTGCGCCATCGTCAAAGTCGCCTGCACGATCAAAGGAGCGGCGATATTGGGCAGGATATGATGCACGACGATGCGCCAATCCCGAAAGCCCAGGGCGCGGGCGCTTTCGATATAGTCGGTCGCCTTGATGTCGATGACCTGAGAACGGGCGATGCGGGTGAAGACAGGTGCCGCCGCAAGCCCGATCGCGATCATCGCATTGACGAGGCTCGGCCCGAGGAAGGTCGCGAGCACGATGGCGACGATCAGGAAGGGAGTGGCGAGCAACGCATCGGCGATGCGCGAGATGACCATGTCGACGGCCCCGCCGATATAGCCGGCGAGCACGCCGAAGAACGAGCCGAGGCCGACCGCAATGCCGGCCGAGACCAGCCCGGCGGAGAGCGAGGTGCGGGCGCCGAGAATCACCCGCGACAGGATATCGCGTCCAAGCTCATCGGTGCCCAGCCAATGCAAAGCTGATGCGGGCTTGCGGATCAGTGCATAATTGGGCTTGATCGGATCATAGGGCATGATCCATTGGGCCAGGACTGCGCAGGCGACGCATATGGCTGCGATGGCCAGCCCGAGCATGGCCGATCGATTGGCCATCAGCTTGGCAAGCACACCGCGCTGTTTCGGCGCCTCGACCTCGATGACTTCTTGGCGCGCGAGCACGAGCGTCATGATGCCCTCAGCCTTGGGTTGAGAAGAAGCTGGGCGATATCGGCGAGAAGGTTGAGGACGATGAATCCGACGCCGGTGCAGAGCGCCACGCCCTGAACGACGGCGTAGTCACGGTTGAACACGGCATCAACGAGCATCTTCCCGAAGCCCGGTATCGAGAACACTTGCTCGGTCAGCACGGCTCCGGCCAGCAACTGGCCGAGCAGCACGGCCGTTACCGTCACGAGTGGCCCGAGCGCATTGCGGAAGGCATGCGCCATCACCACACGCATCTCGGAAAGCCCCTTGGCGCGCGCCGTGCGGACATAGTCTTGGCGCAGTACTTCGAGCATGGAAGAGCGCGTATGGCGCATCAGGATGCCGGCTTGCGCATTGCCGAGCACGAAGGCCGGCAGGATCATGGTGCGGATATTCTGCCAGGGGTCCTCGGAGATCGGCGCATAGCCGGAGGCCGGCAGCCAATGCAGGTTCACCGAGACGATGATGATCAGCACGATCCCGAACCAGAAGGTCGGGATCGAGACGCCCCAGAGCGCGACGCCCCGCGCCAGATTGTCCCAGATGGAGCCCTTCTTCGCCGCCGCCAATATGCCCGTCGGGATACCGATCGCGAGCGCGAACAAGGTCGACAACAAAGCGAGCTCGAGCGTCACGGGCAGCTTCTGTGAGATGAGGTGGATGACCGTGTCGTGGTTTCGCAGCGACTCGCCGAGATCGCCCGCGAGCGCGCCGCTCGCCCAGCGCAGGAATTGCAGCGGCAGGGGATCGTCCAGGTGATATTGCAGCCGCAACGCCGCGATGGTGGCGGGGTCGCGATCTTCGCCCGCCATGGCGAGGACGGGATCGCCTGGCAAAAGCTTCTGCAGCAGGAACACGAAGCAGGCGAAGATCATGATCGTCGGGAGCGCCGTCAGGGCGCGCCTTGCGACATAAGGGAACATGCCGCTCATGCGAGGCGTGCCCGCGTCATCGATCGGGTGACGTCAGCCCTGCGGCCCACAGGCCGATGCTCCGTGGCTCTCAAGTTCAGATCCTTACTGGGCGAACTTGATCCCTTCGAGCCGTATCATGCCGTCCGGATAGGGCGCGTAGCCCTGCAGCTTCGCCGTCATCCCCCAGATCCATTTCTCGAAATACATATAGATGATCGGCATTTCGTCGAGGGCGATCGCGTCGAATTTCTCATAGAGGGCCTTCCGGGCCGCGACGTCGGTCGTGAGCCGCGCGTCGCCCAGGATCTTGTCGACGTCTGGGTTGCAATAATGGCTGTCGTTCAGGCCACCACCGCAGACATAGAATGAATAGATATTGCCGTCGGGATCGGGGCGTCCGGACCAACCGATAAACGAGACTTCAAAATCTCCGTCGGTCTGCACTTTCATCTGCGTGGCGAATTCGGTCGAGATGAGCTTGACGTCGAAACCGGCCTCGGCCGCCATGGCCTGGATGACCTCGCTGACCTTCTGGCCGCGCGAAGAGGTGGTATAGCGCAAATTGACTACGGGATGCTCGACGCCGGCTGCTTTCAGCAAGGCCTTCGCCTTGTCGAGATCGCGGGCGGGAGGCGGGAACTTGGCGGAATAGAAAGGGCTGACGGGCGGAACGGCCTGACTCCCGGGAACGAATTGACCGTCGAAGACGGCGTCCATCAGGCCCTGCCGATCGATCGCCAGCGACAGCGCTTGGCGAATGCGCTTGTCCTGGCCGATCGATGCCTTCGAGGCCGCGCCGTTGGCCACATTGACCGTCAGGCCCTGATATCCGAGCGAGACGATGCCAACGACCTTGAAATCCTTTTGGGCTTCGAGCTCCTTCACGTCGGTCGGCTCAACGCGTTCCGCGATGTCGAGGTCGCCCGAGCGCAGGCTCGCGAGCCTTGCCGTCGAATCCGGGATGGTGCGGAACACGATCTTGTCGAAGGAAAAGGCCTTGGCGTTCCAGTAATTGGGGTTGCGCGCCAGCGTAATATGGTCCTGCTGCACGCGCTCGACGAATTTGTAGGGGCCCGAACATACGGGATTGAGCCCGAATTTCGCGCCAGCCTGCTTGGCGGCTTCGGGCGCGACCATCATTCCGGACCGGTCGGTGAGCGCGGCCAGCAAGGTCGAATCGGGCTTCTTCAGATTGAAGCGCACGGTGAGCGGATCGATCACCTCGACATTGTCGACCGAGGCAAGCTCCGCCTTGCGGATCGATTCGGGCATCGTCTTCGCACGCTCGATATTGTATTTCACGGCCGCGGCGTTGAAGGGCTCGCCATCCTGGAAGGTCACGCCGTCGCGCAGCTTGAAGGTGATCACCTTGCCGTCCTCGGTCGTATCCCAGGACAGGGCAAGGCGGGGCACGATCTTGAGATCGGTCGAGATGTCGACGAGCTTGTCGCATAGGGATTGGAAGACGATGCGCCCGACGAAGCTCTTGCCTGGCGCAGGATCGAGGAGATCAGGA
Organism: Rhizobiales bacterium GAS188; assembly: GCA_900104855.1. Taxonomy (NCBI): domain Bacteria; kingdom Pseudomonadati; phylum Pseudomonadota; class Alphaproteobacteria; order Hyphomicrobiales; species Rhizobiales bacterium GAS188. The sequence continues at coordinate 1,846,548 of FNSS01000001.1, read as the reverse complement.
TCGTCGAGAAGCCCGATCCGCAAGGTTTGCGCGGAGGCGGCGGTAGCGGAGAGGATCAAGGCGCTGGCGAGGAGAATTCCCGTCTTCATGTCGTCCCTCCAAATGGCAAAGCCCCATCGCATTTTCCCACGAAGCGGGTGCCACTTCGCACCTAGAAAATGCGTTGAAATAGGATCTCGGCATGCGCGCATCTCGCCGGACGCCGCGATGCCCTACTTCTTGCAGCTTTGTATACAATCACCGAGCCCGCTCCGAAGCAACTCACGGCAACGTGAAGCTGTGGAGGGGCGCGGAACATCAATCCGGGACGTTCGGCTCGGACGGAGCCAATCGGATGATCTTACCTCGGAGGGCACGCGTCATGGGCTCCGCGCTTTGCGGCCGGCTGAACCTCCTCCAGGCGGCCGACATGACGCCCGAGCCGGAAATGCCTCCCATCATGCTGGATTTGTGCGGCTTTCGCTCAATCGGCATGGCGCCTTCACACGTCTCCTCTCGCTGCGCGATCGGGTGAGGCGTTACGGGCGCGCCGCGAAAGCGGGGTTCCTCGCCACGGATTTGAAGAGCGACGCGTAGAGGCGCGCCGAGCGACCCCAACCGACATCGCTGTTCATGGCATTGCGCTGGAGGCGTTGCCAGACGCCTTTGATTTGCCAGAGGGCGAGCGCGCGATGCAGCGCCTGTAGCAGCGTGTCGGCCGTTGGAGGGCCAAACTGGAACCCGGTCGCCACTCCGGCGGCTATAGCGGCCTCATTGGCGTCGATCACCGTATCTGCGAGGCCGCCCACCCTGGAGACCACGGGCAAAGTTCCGTAGCGCAGCGCGGCGAGCTGTGTCAGCCCGCACGGCTCGAAGCGCGACGGGACGATCAGGGCGTCGCAGCCGGCCTGCATCAGATGCGCCAGCGGCTCGTCATAGCCGAAGGCGACTGCGACGCGGCCTGGATTCTTGGACGCAGCCTGTGCGAGCCCCGCCTCGAGCTTGGGATCTCCGGAACCAAGCAGCGCCAGTTGAGCCCCACGGGCCACGAGATCGGGTATCGCGGCAATCGCGAGGTCGATGCCCTTCTGGCTGGTGAGGCGGGCGATCAGCCCGAAGAGCGGAGCATCGGGGAGATGGGCGAGGCCGAACCTCTCCCGCAGCGCGGTCGTGTTGATCCTCTTGGCTTCGAGGCTCTCGGCGTCGAATGGCGCAGCGAGATGGGCATCGGTGCGCGGATTCCAGACCTCGGTATCGATGCCGTTGCAGATCCCCGTGAGGATCGATGCGCGCGACCGCAACAGCCCGTCGAGCCCCATTCCGTTTTCGGGGGTGCAGATTTCGGCCGCATAGCTCGGCGAAACGGTCGTGATTGCGTCCGCGAAACAGAGCCCAGCTTTTAGAAAGCCGATCTGGCCGTAATATTCCACGCCCTCCATCGTCATCATTTCGGCCGGCAGTCCCAGTCGGCCGAGGACCTCCGGGGCGAACAGGCCCTGGAAGGCGAGGTTATGGACTGTCATGACGGTGCCTGGGCGCCGACCCGGACCAACCTGCAGATAGGCCGGGGTCAATCCGGCCTGCCAATCATGGGCGTGAATGATATCCGGCGCGAAGGCCGGCAGCAGGCCTTGGCCGATATCGGCCGCTACTCGGGCAAGCGCAGCGAAGCGGAAGGCGTTGTCGGGCCAGTCCTGCCCCGCGGTGTCGAGATAGGGATTGCCGTCGCGCCCGTAGAGATGAGGGGCGTCCAGCACGAAGAGGGCAAGGTCCGCGGCGCTGGCGTCAAGCAGTTTCGCCGGTCCGCCGAAGAGGTCGCCGAAGCTGTGCACGGTTTTGACGGAAGTGAGCGCGCCGAGCACGGCGGGGTATCCCGGGATCAGTGAATGGACCGCGATGCCTTCGCGCGCCAGGGCGCGCGGCAAGGCTCCCGCGACATCGGCAAGTCCTCCCGTCTTGACCAGAGGGTAGATCTCGGGCGTGACCGACAGGACCCTCATCGACCGCCTCGCATCCTCATCTCCGGTCAGCGATTGGTCAGGCGATCGATCATCGGTTGCGTGATCAGGCAGATGCCTTTCTCGGTGCGACGAAAGCGGCGCTTATCGGCGTCCGGGTCCTCACCGACCACGAGGCGATCGGGTATCGTGACACCGCGATCCACTACCGAATTGCGCAGGCGCGCCTCCCGCCCAATCTTCGCATGCGGCAGGATGACCGAATTGTCGACCTCGGCACGATGATCCAGGCGTACCCCCGTGAAGAGGAGCGAGCGGCGCACCTGTCCACCCGAGACGATGCAGCCGCCGGCCACCAGCGAGTTCATTGCCGTGCCGTGGTTGCCGTTTCCGTCTCCGATGAATTTGGCGGGCGGCGTGACTTCGGCAAATGTCCAGATCGGCCAATTGCGGTCGTAAAGGTCGAGCGAAGGGGCAGCCTCGGTCAGATCGATATTGGCCTGCCAATAGGCGTCGACCGTTCCGACATCCCGCCAATAGGCTTCCGCATGCGAGTTCTCGCGAACGCATGAGCGCGTGAAGCGATGCGCCACGGCGTTTCCCTGGCGCACCAGATGGGGAATGATGTCCTTGCCGAAATCGCGGCTCGAGCCTTGATGGGCCGCATCCCAGCGCAACTGATCGAAGAGGAAGCTCGTTTCGAAGACGTAGATGCCCATGCTGGCGAGCGCCATGTCCGGATTGTCGGGCATGCCGGGCGGATCTTCGGGCTTTTCCAGAAATGAGACGATCCGGTCCGTCTCGTCGATCGCCATCACGCCAAAGGCGCTGCCTTCCAGGCGCGGCACTTCGATGCACCCGACCGTCACATCGGCTCCGCTCTGCACATGCTGCTGCAGCATGAGCTCATAATCCATCTTGTAGATGTGATCGCCGGCCAGGATCACGACATATTGGGGGCCATGGCTCCGGATGATATCGATGTTCTGGTAGACCGCATCGGCAGTGCCGGCATACCACAGGCTGTCGTTCACCCGTTGGCTTGCCGGAAGGATATCGAAGCTCTCATTGCGCTCGGGGCGCAGGAAGTTCCAGCCGCGCTGCAGATGCCTAATCAGGCTATGGGCCTTGTATTGCGTGGCGACCGCGATCCTGCGTATCCCCGAGTTCAGCGCGTTCGAGATCGCAAAGTCGATGATGCGCGACTTGCAGCCGAAGAACACGGCGGGCTTGGCCCGTTTGTCGGTAAGCTCCATGAGGCGGCTGCCGCGCCCCCCTGCCAGGATATAGGCCATTGCCGACCGGGAGACCGGCGCTGCGGGGGATGGCAAGCCGGTCATTCCTATCCTCCTCGAGCTGTCGCGTTATGGCTCATCGATCGGGCCGGGATTCGAACCTGACCCTGGACATGAGCTTAGGGCATCATGAATGACCTGTGTAGCCGTGGCCGCTGAGGAAACTTACGCGCAGGTGCAGGGATGTTCCGTGGGTCTCGCGACGCGATCCAGGCTGCTCTGAGAGCTGACTAAGGCGCGGCACGGCAAATCCGCTCACGGGACAACTCTGTCGATCGTCACTTTCGACCAGCTTCCCGGCGAAAGCGGAGCACCGGCGCTCCAACCTGCCGCGCGGAGCGACTGACGGTTTCAGTCCCAATACTTACCAATGTACAGAGTCCTGAGGAATGCGTCGAAATCCCGCCCCATCGGAATGGCGTCCTCGAGGCGAGCCTGAGCGGACTCTCAGCTATGTGTGGAGATCGAAGGTGCCTTCGGAGGCGAAGCCGGCGCGCGTCGCGTCGGTCGGCTCGCCGACTTGCTCGGCCCTGATACGCAAAAAAACGCCCTCGACCCGCCTGAGCGAGACGAGGGCGGGACAGGACGGGAAGGGCGTAGGCGCGGTAGCGGCGCCGCGATCAGGGCTTGAGCGCGGTCACGATCCAGCCGGCCACTTCCTTGAAGCCCGCGCCGATCGCGAGCAGCATCAGGATGCCGAACAGATAGACCGCGCCCTTGAAGCCTTTGGCTTGCTGAAGCGCTTCGGTGATCGGCTTCAACTCGCCCTTGATGAAGGCGACGTCCGAGACGATTCCCTGAACTTGGGTTTCGAGGCGGACCAATCTTTCGCCGGGTGGGTCATGCTCGCTCATCTGTCGGTCCTCCTCAACGGATGCTGGTCACGGTTTCGATCCAGGCGGCGTGCTGGTGACGAAGCGCATCGCCAGCATCAACAGGCCCGAGACGAAGAAGGCGCCCGTGGCGCCGACATGCTGGTTCCAGTCGAGGCCCGAGAGGTAGCTGAGCGCGGATGGCGCGACAGCGAGCGTGAGGCCGACCGCGAAGGTGCGAAATCCTTGCAACGAAGCAAACATCGATATGTCCTGTGGTTCGGGAGTGAGGTTGGGGGGATTGGACCCGCCCCTCGAGGAAGGGAGCGGTGACCTCAGTGGGCGCCGGACACGACGGCCTCGCCGACCGTGATGACGGCATTGGCGGCGTTCACGCAACGCGTCGCGGCCGATGCCGTTTTGTGGATCCGGCCGCAGGCCGGAACGGCGAGCGCGCCGGCCAGCTCACCCGATGCATTTAAGGCAAGTGACCAATTCGCGGTGTTGCAGGCGCTCAGCGTGACAGGCGAGGGCAATCGCAAAAGCTTTGCGCATGGGCAGTCTCCGATGATGCGAGGGGTTGCGGCGTGCCGCGCCGCGCGGGTCAGTAACGGCCGAGCAGCGCGGCTAAGGTGAATGCCGCCCCCATGCCCGCGACCATCGCTGCGATGATCACCAGGACGATGCGCGGAACAGATGGCATGTCACGCCGCGTTGGCCTCGCCGAGCAGGACCAGCGCCGACAGGAAGGCGCGGAAATAGCCGGCGATCAGCGTCGCGTTGTCGAGGCCGTTGATGATGCGCCTGGCGTGGAGCGCGTCCTCGAGCCTGGAGCTGAAATAATAGCCGAGCCGGCGCCCGGTGAACCATCCCTCGATCATGCCGAGATACATGATGTGAGCCGCGATGTCGGGATCCATGGCGAGATCGGGATGTTGATCGAGATCAGCCTTGATGCCGATTTCCGCGGCGAGCCGCGCGGATGCGAATTTGTAATTGCGCTCGAAGGTGAGCTGCACATCGCCACGCCCGTCATAGACCTTGTGCCAGGGCCCGGCCGGGTGCCCGTAGGCGCGACCGCGGCCTTTGCCGATCTCCTCGATCGGCTGCATCGTCCGCGCCGTCTCATGGAAGGTCGTCGCGAGCGTGTAAGCGAGAAAGCGCAGATCCGGATACTTGCCCGCGTAGCACTCCTCCCAGACATCCAGGAGGCGCGTCATGCCGGCGACCTGGCCTTGCGAGAGCGTTCCGCCGAACAGTGGCGCGCGCATGGCGGCGAAGAAATGGTTGCGGTCGAGCATGGTCGCCTCAGAAGCTGAAGGGATAGAAGAAGCAGCGCGTCTCGCCGCCCCAGCGGCTCGCCCAAATGGCGCTGTCCGGGGAAGGCTGGACGCGATCGGCCGGGATAAACTCATGCGTGTCGGTGAGCAGGAAGCCGCCGGCGACTGGCTTGACGACAGCTGGGTCTAGTTCCTTCGTGTCCGACCCCGAGCAGCACAGGTTCTTGGTGATCGGATCGACGCGCTTGCCGTCGGACCAATAATCGTGCGCCCGCACCGGCTGCGCGCCGGCATAGAGCATGAACAGCAGCACGATGGCGCGCATGGTGGGCTCCTTACTTGCAACTCAGCCGATCGGTAAGATTGACCCGCCATCCGGCAGTGAGAGGAAAGAGACGCCATGAGCGAGACGCCCAAAGTCGCCCCTGTGGCCCCCGTCGCGACACCAGATCCGAAGGCGCCAGCCCAAACGGCGGCCGGCTCCGAAACTGTCTTTTATCCAGGTCTTTCGAGGGGTCCGTCGCCGCGTTTTACGCCATGGGCGCACGAGATCGCTGTCAAACCGCCGGTTCCGTCAGAGCCTTCGTGAACAGCGCCGATATCGTGACGCCGACCCTCGAGGCGATGCGCGCGATCTTCGGGGAATTTTCCGGCACCGCAGCGCGGTATGAATTCAGCCAGTAGGCGCGATCCTCTGGCTTGGTCGAGGCCATCACAGCGGCATCCCAGGCCGCCAGGAGGCCGAGGTCGGATAGCGCAGCACAGATTTGCTTGCCCGTGGCCTCGCGCGGCCTAACCGGATCGACCCAGCCGGCAACAACCGCCTGAGCCGCCGTCTTCTGAGCAGCGGTCGCTGGATTGATCGGATCATAGAAAATCGCGCCATCCCCACCGACACCAACGATAGGGCAAACTGCGGCGACGGCAGCATGAAGGGCGGCGATGTTTTGGATAGCTGCCATGTCACATCCTCAATATGGCGCTGAGAGTGCCGTTCGAGCTAAAGTTGAAAGTATTGGCGTTAGCTCCGTCCGATTCTTCATTGGCCGAGATCACATGAACGCCAAGGCCGGGGAACAGAGTCCCCGCGCACGCAAAGGCCATGTTCGTTGCCGCCGCCGAATTAGACGTGACTTCGGCGAACGCGATGCTGAAGGCGGTCGTGGTATCTAGGCCAATACCCCAAATTGCCCCAGCTGCGCTCACCGCCGCCGTGGCGCCGCGGGCACCATACGAAACCTGCACGCCATCTTCTTGCTGGCCTGCGACAATGCTGATTTGGTTTCCGGCACTATTTCTAGCCTGGCGCACGGTCACCGACGTATAGGTGTAGTTAGCGCCGCTATCGATAACCGAGGCCGTTACAGCGATGCGGTTGAACATGTTCCACACGTTGAGCGTGGCGGGCGTGCCGCCCGATGCCGAGCCGCCACGGCTCCACGAGACTGTCCCGCCACCGCTGTCCGTCGCGATCGTTCCAACATAGGTGCCGAAGCCTGCCGCGGGGCCATTGGTGATCGCCACTGTGTTGGTGAGTATGCCATTGACGCGGGTCTGCGCCGAGCCGCCCGCCCCAGTGCCGCGCGCGTTGTTCGAACCGCCCGCTCCTGCGCTCCAAGCCGGCGAGCGCGTAAGGGTAAGCGCGCCAGCGTTGTTCCAGACATAGAGGTCGTAGACCTGTGACGCTGCGGCGGCGGATGGTCCCGCATTCCCCACTGCGGAATTGGCGAGCACATTGCTGCGCTCGGCCATCGCAGTCCAAAGGAAATCGGTGCCATTCCAAATCGGGATGAGCTGCCCAAGGTAGGGCGTGAAGTAGACGGTCCCTGCGGCCGTGACGGTGCCCGTCAAAACCGGAGTGCCGCTCGTAAGCGTGAGCCGGCCGCCAACGGGAAAGCCGCCGAACGGAATGTCGAAAGTCGAGGCCAACAGAGACGTGAACGATCCCGCGGCCGGCGTGACTTGCCCGATGGGCGTTCCGTCGATGGGGCCGGCCGGATCGCTGAAAGCCCACCCGTTCGTCCCGTTTGAGCGAAGCGATACGCCTTGATAGGCGCGATCGAGCGCAAACGAGCCCGCTACGCCATTCAGCGTATCGGTGCCCGCTGGCGCGATGGTCAGCGTATTTGTCGCGGTGACGCCGCCCTTTTCATCGTAGATGATGATCTCGCGGCCAGCCGGGACGCTGTTCGCGGCCGGCAGGGTGATGGTGCGCGCAGCGGTGAAGACGACCGTCGTGGCGATGTAGTAGTCAGTCGTCAGCGCCGTATAGTTCGCGTCGACCATGCTGGTCTGAGCGTCGATGCCGAGCGCGATGCGGCTGCCCAAAATTGCCGCCGCCGTCAGCGGAACGGACGAATCCGCGATCGTCCATTTCGAGACGCCATCGCTTTCCAGCGCGACATAGGCATAAGCTTGGTTGAGCGTGAGGCTCGTCAAGCCATTGATCGTGTCGGCGCCAGCCCGCGTGATGCCGATTGTGTTCGTCGTCGAGCAAGAACCGCTTTCATCGATGATGGTGAGCTGCGCGCCCTTCTGATAGGACGCGGCGGCAGGAAGCGTGACAGTGCGTGCCGCCGTGATCGACGTATACGCGATGAGGCTGTCACCGAAGGTCGCCGTGTAATTGGCATCGGCGACGGCCGTGCGCTGCGGGACGACGAGCACATTCCAGGCGTTCGAGCCATTGGAACGAAGGACAACACCACCCCGCGTGGTCTTCTGGATCCACGATCCGCCGCCATTGATCGTGTCTGCCCCGGTCGGGACGATCGAATGGTAGAAGCTCGAGGAAACGCCCCCGACTTCATCCTGAATGACCACCTGGCGCCCTGCAGGGACTGTGCCCGCCGCCGGCAAGGTGATGGTGCGGATGGCGCTCAGCGTCGCCGTCAAGCCCACATAGCGGTCATTGACGGAAACCGCGTAATTGGCATCCCCGATCGGAGAGCGGAAGTCGACCAGCGTCGGCAGGTTGAGGTTGTCGAGACGAACCTTCTCGAGCCGGGAAAGGGCCGTATCCCAGACCATCGCGAAATAGCCGCTTGGCGTCGAGATCGAGGTGTTCTCGGTCAGATCGACGATGTCGACGTTGACGGACCAGACCCCGGTCGTCTTGTTGACGGTGATGCCGGGTCCAGACGTGACGTTCGACGGAAAGAGAACGTCGACCGCGACCGTGATCGAGGGCGAGCCGGAATCGAAAAGTCCCATCACGAATAATCCCAGTTGGGGCCGGGGGTCTGACCGACGATGCCGGCGACGATCGGCACCAGCCCGAGCATGACTTGCGTGGTGTAGATGCCGTTCGTCACCGTGAGGCCGAGCCGATAGCTGCCGGCGGTCAGCGACTGCATGCGGGTCAGCGGAAAATAGACCTGCAGGATGCCGAGCGACGGATTGGTGATCTCGCCAGTCCCGGTTGCTCCGAGCAGCGCCACATTGTTGATGTCGCCTTGGAGCTGGAGCTGCAGCGTCCAGGTGAGCCCTGTCAGATCGATCGGTGTGTCGGACGCCTTGTCGTTGAACAGGATCGTCGTCGACCAGTCCGACTGGTTGGAGATCGGCTTGAAGCGGGCGGTGATCATCGGATTGCCTCGCTCACAGCACGAGATACCAGGTCACGAGCAGGAAGGGCGGCATGTTGTTGTGCGTGCCGCCGCCGCCCGTCGCGTCCGAGGTGAAGCTGTGGTTATGAACGCCGCCGGCATCGGTCACGCCGGTGTGCGTGTGCGCCCCATCGGTAGAAATTGCGTGAGTTTGGTTCGCGCTCTCGGTGCCGGTCGTGATCGAGTGCGTATGGTTCGCGCTTTCGGTCCCGACGCTGACGTTGTGGTTGTGCGTGCCATCGCTGTTGATGGCGAGATTGTGGGCATGCGCGCCGGTTACGCTGTCAGTCGCAGCGACGGAGGCTCCAAACCAGTATGCGTTGACAGAGCCATTGCCGCCGAGGGCGATCGTGTTCGACGGCGGGCCATTATAGGTGTGTTGGTGGTTGCCCTGCGTGTCGGTGACGCTACCAGGATGGGAATGCGCGCCCTGAAGATCCGTCGATCCGGAGTGTGTGTGGCTGACGCTCTCGATGCCCGTCGTGCCGGAGTGCGTATGGCCTGCGCTTTCAACCCCAGTCGCCCCGCCATGATTGTGCGATCCCGCGCTCGCCGTCGTGAAGGTATGGCTATGCGCGGTCGAATTCTGCGTGGCGCCGGTGTGCGTGTGGCTCGGGATCTGCGTAGTGAGCAGTGTCTCGGCCCCGGTCCCGCCGGCGCTGCCGATCGTCGTCGCATTGCCGCTCGCGAAGGTCGCGTTGGCCAGGCGCCCGGTCGGGCTCGAGCCCATGCCATCGATGCCGAACAGCGTCCGCCCGTTGATGTCCGGAAGCGCGATCGTCTTGTTGGCGTTGTAATCGGCGAGCGCCGAGGCGCCGCGGCCGCCGGACACGGATAGTGAGCTATCTGCATTCCAGAGGAAGATGAATAAGGCCTGCGTCGCGGGATCGGCGAATTCCGTCGCGCCCGAGATCGCATCGCCGATCGTCTTGCCGTTGGCGCGCACTCGCCCGGTGATCACCGCGGTCGTGTGGGCCGGCACGTAATCGCCCGTCTTCAGCGTCGAACCGCCTCCTCCTCCGCCCCCGCCGCCTTGCGCGACGTCGCCCGGCAAGTTGTCGACATCGCGGATCAGCACGCCGCCCGGCGAGACGACACGCACCCGATACGGGTTCCCGACCACCCAGAAGAGCGGTATGCAGCCATTGCCGTCCGACGGGATCGGCTGCGCCAGAGCGTGCTGCGCCAGGCCGTCGCTGAAGGCCGTCCGCGGCGTCAGCGTGCCGGCGTCATAGACCGTGATCCTCGCACCGACCTGCGCCACGCCGTTGTAGAACACGGGCTGCGATGAGAGAGGGCAGAATGTGGTCATGTGCCGTCCTCCTCTCGATGAAAAGGCGCCCCGAGGAGCGCCTATGAAAACCGATGGCGTGATGTGGCAGAAGGCCGGATCGCGGAGATCGCCGCCCCTATCAGCCTCTGCGTCGAGTATCGGCTCTACTTTACTGGCGTCTCGCGCCGGCTTCGCTTTACGCGGATATGGTCGTGATCCGACGCGACAGGCTATTCATCACCGCCCCGATCACGCTGCGGCGCACGCCCGTGTTCAACGGCAGCGCATGGATCCGCTCGGCGAAAGTTCGCGCCGTTTCCGCATTGGGGTCGACGGAGAGATTGCGGATGGCGTCGAGGATCTGGTCGCGCGTTGCCTTGTCCGTCTTGGCGAGATGGCGGCCGATGACAGCAAGCAGTTTGCCATCATCCCGCATCCCGAATGCTCCGCTATGTCATGACCGTCCGGCGCGTTCCGCGAGGCGGTGTAAGTCTTTCCGGCGCCCGCATCTCACGCGCGGGGCTCATTCGATGTCAGCGCCGGACGCCCGAGCAACGCGAAACTATTTCGATCCCACTGGATCGTGAAAGATTTTGCTGAACGTATCGACACATTCGTTGCAAATAAACGCATCCGGTCCCGCACCAATCCGAACTTCGGGGGGCTTGCTTCCGCAAAATGAGCATGCCTGATCAGTGCGTCCAACACTTGCGGCAGCAGTGATCTCCGGAAGAATCTTGCCGATCGAAAAATATAGGGATGTCAGGCTGGCTCGCTCCGCCTCACCAGCGCCGTCAAGTCCGCGCCATGATCTCGCCAAAAGCAGGCTAGCGATCGAGCTATCTATAATTGAACTATAGTCGTCATGCTTGGATTGCTCAGCCCACCTCGCCGAAATGAAACGAAACACGGAGTCGAGATCGCGATTCATTTCGGATACCCCACAATTCCAGGTGCGTATATATCGTCAGGCCTGCAGCCCGTCATCACTTGTCATCTGCTCTGAAACGTCCTTCTGAAGACTACGGCTTCGCATCCCTTGCCCATCCCTTTGAGCTCATGTTCCGGGATCGTTGTCAGCGTTCCGTTCTTCACGCCGATGCGATGCACTCCACGAACGAATGTTTCCGCGGGCCGCAAGGCCATACGAAAGCCGTCCTTCAGTTGAATGAGAATATGCTCGCCCGCCTCCGAGATATTTATCGATCGCAAGGTAAATATAGGTCCATGTTCAATTATTTCACCGCTCTTGAGGGTCGAATACGTTCGGAAAGCAAACCACAACAGCGGAATCTTGAACCGCATGTCATCCGCTTCATTCAACAAGGTTACGTATTCGTGATGTTTCTTTATTTTAGCGATCGCGTCGTCGGAGATGAAAATCTGCGGCATGGGAATCTGTGATATACGTGCAGCGTGCGATGCGAGCCACCTCGCCATATCTTTGTCTATCAATTCCATCGAAAACGCAATCCTTTGACGAGAGGTGTACATCGACCTACACCCGTCCCTGGAAGAAGGGCGGGGCGCCGGCGAGAGAGGGCAGAACATGGTAACCCCACGGCCTTCCTCTCAATGAAGCCGCCCCGAGTTTGAAAACCAATGGCGTGACGTGGTAGAAGTGGCAATGGGCCTCCGTGAAGATCGCAACGTTCCAAGCTCGGAGCTGCGAGAGCTGCCGAGCCGTTGGACAATTGGGCGCGTATTGTGGGCTGTCTTCCAGGTCTATTTGTCGGGTTGTTTGCCGTCATTGCGTGGGAGGGTCACCCGCCCGCCGACGTAGGAGGGCCGATCGGCATCGTCATTTATGGTTGGCTGCTGGCAATCGGCATTACCATGCTAGGACAGCTTTCTGGGATTGGTGCGTCGGCCTAGTCGCCCGGTGGCGAACGGTGCCGGAGGCCCTGCCCGGCGATGGCACCGAGACGCGCGGCGAGCGCGAGCGCGCGGTTGCTCCCGATCGGGGCATTCACAAGCTGGGCAAAGCGTTGCGCCGCCTCCAGGTTGACCAATAGGTCCGCGAGCTGATCGAGATTCTGACCGAGGCTCCATTGCTCGAACTTCTCTGAGACTGCTGCGGGCGATTGATCTCTGCTGCTCCTCGAAGCGAGGACCTTGAGGCAGAGCTGAGGTGGTGTGTCGCCCGTCAGGGCTCCGTCACACTCGCTCTATGTTCCGGTCGCGCGGCCGCGAGCATCCTTGCCGATGATCCGGAGCAGGGCCCGCAGCCCCTCTTCGCCTGCCATCTCCAAAATGAGCGACTTCCTGAAGACTCCGGTCTTTCGCCCTGCGCCCATCCATCTGAGCTGATGTTCTAGCCCTGCAGTAACCCGCTGTGACCCGACATCTGGCCTTGGGTTGAAATAATCGTGAAGCCTCTTCACGCAATCGCGGATATTGTCAACGATGACATGGTCGTCGTCCTCGGGGAAGCGCACATCGTCGAGGTCGAAGCCGCGGAAGTCCGTATGCCAGAATTTGGCGCGACTGAAATCGACCCCCTTCATCACCTTTGGAGGGGCGGCTTTGTTTTCCCAATCATGGGCCTGGAATGTCACGTCGCGCAATTCTCCCTCAAAAGAGCAATTGATAAAAGAACTTCGAATGTCATGACATCCACTGAGCTTGGTATTCTTGAACATGCAATTAATATATTCGGCGGGGTGATTGCCGCTCCGGCGCATGTCGGCATTCGTGAAGTCGACGTCGCGGTAGATGCTTGGTCTCCCTTGCCATGAGGATCCCAAGGAGCAGTCGCGCAGATCCGCGTAGCGAAAGCTGTCATTCGAGAACTCGGTGGCCCAGACACGCAACCGCGTAAGCTTGCAGCGATCGAACAGGCAATCGCGAATCCGGCAGTCGAAAAATTGCAATCCCGGCAAGCGGGACGATGAGAAATCGATCGATTGCCAGATTGCTCCACGTATCTCCGTGATCCCCGCCAGGACATTGATTTGCGCAATATCCGTCCGTATTGTCTTGACGGTCCGGGGATCATCGAGGTGAAGTCTACGCATGTCCAACCTGCCCTCGGGTGTTCGCGGCTCACCTCCAGCGAGGGGATGGCCATGAATGAGCTTTATCCATGCTTCCGTATTCATATGTAATCCTCATTTATAGAGGAGAGGGTAACCTTGCCCATATCCTTGGGTATACCTTCTTACGTGCTCATTTCTATCCCATTGGCCATAGGTAGTCACATCGTACCAGATCTTGTTTTCGCGATCAATTAGGTCAGGACCTTCGTTGAATAACGGTGTAATCTCGAGCCAATTGACGTTGGGGTCGTCCTCGACAAGCTTGTTGAAAAAGGTATGGATTCGAGTACCCCGAAATTGAGCGGCGCGCCAGGGTTCTATTTTCAAGCTGTCCCGCTGTTTGTAGGTGTATCCTTCTTCCTCGAACTTGGCGACTGCGCTCTCCAAATGGACCTGCAACCGCGCAAGGACGCTAGCAACATCCTTCGCAGGCTTTTGGGTGTCCTGAGGAGGTCTCCCCGACCCTTGAAATTGCGTCTGGGCAATCTTTTCGGCAGTGGATGCAATCGCGCGTGGTATAGCCAGTGGATCAGCGGGTGTTTCGCTCCGTGGAACGGGTGGGTTCGCGGCGCCCGCGGCCTCGCTCGTGGCAGCCTCTCCGCCCAATAGTTCCTCGCCCTCGCGAAGGAGCGGCCTCGCAATGCTGCCGGCCTGCTCCGCAGCTTTGCCGCCTGCGAACAGTTCCCGGCCTACTTGCCAGGCGCGCGTGGCAACGGTTTTGCCTGCGCTGGCAACCCGGCCGATGGCGCTTTCGGGGATGAGCAGCGTCGTGCCCAAGCCGCCGGCAATGGCAGCCGATGTGTAGGTGCCGGGGTTCTCTCTTGCGGCCAGTGCATCGGCCGCCTCTTCCATGGAGCGGACCTGGTTGTAGCGATCGGTCGCCGAGTGGCCGAATATCGAAGGAGCGATCGCTTCCGCTTCCATCCGGGCTGCGCCGAAGGGCCCCGACAGAGGGAAGAGGGACGACATGCCGGAGGCAGCTGCTGTCGCGCGGAAGCGCGGGGCGAGGCCAAAGCTCGCTCCGTGATTTTCGCCACGGATGGCCGATTCGATCTTGCCCGGCTTATAAGCGCCGCTGAGGATGTCGACTGCGCGCTGAAACCGGTCGGGATCGTGAATGTCGACTTCGATCGGATATCCGGCCAAGGGCGTTGGATGGCCGGCTCCGTCGGGCGTGGCGCGTTCGGGGTCGACGTGTTCCAAATTGAGGGGCTTGCCTGGTTCGGCAGCCTGAGCCGAGCCGATCGGGTTAAGAAAGCTCAGGGCTTTGCCAGCGAGGGTTGTGAAGGAGGGGCTGGCGCTCTGCTGCTGGTCCGTCACCAGCGGCGCGTTCGACCCGCTGACGGCTGTGTCGTAAGAACTCCAAGATTGCTGCGCAGTGGCGGCCCTGTCGGAGAATGCGTCATAGGCGCGCTGCAGGCCGCCCGGCACGACATCGGAGAAGTCGTCATAGTCCAGCGCATCGGCTGCTTGGCCGGTCGATGGCGTAACCGGCGGCGAATAGAGCGGCTGTCCGTCGATGAATGGCGCCGGCGGGACATGGGGCGCGTCACCCTTGCCCTGCGAGCCGGGACCCGTGACAAAGCTCCTGCCGTAGGAGCTTTGAGCCTGCTGTGACGCCGGAACGCGATCGGAAAATGTATCGTAGATGAGCTGCAGGCCGCCCGGCACTACATCGGAGAAGTCGTCGTAGGTCAGCGTATCGGCCGCTCGCCCGGCCGCTGGCGACGAGTAAGGAGACTGCCCGTCGCTGAATGGCGCCGGCGGGACATAGGGCGCGTTGCCCCAGCTCCCGTCTCGCGACAGGGGATCGTCGAGACCTGCCATTGGTCCCTCTCTGATCAGTGGTGATGATGAGGTGCGCGCGACCCGACCGTTCCGGCGGGGCATGCTTTCGCGGTGTCGTGAGTGATGGTCTTTGGGTTTGCCGGTGGTCCCGGCACTCCGTGAGGAGCGCGGTCAGCTCCGACCGGCTCGGCTCATCGTCGCAAGGCTATGCCGATTGGCACGCTCAATGGTGCCTGGCCTTTGCTTCGCCCGGCACGTCACCGACCGAGCTTGGCGACGCGCCTGGCGCTGGGCGCGGCCCCTTCTCCCGCAGCTGACGCCTTTGCGGGATGGGGGTCATCCCGTGCGCACTTCAGCACGCAGTGATGCGGTGCAGACACGCGATCCATAATGAGTGGTTCAGTCCTGGATCCCGGCTCTGCGGCGCATCATGTCACGTTGCGCCGCGTCCGGGATGACCTTCGTGGTTGTTTTGCAATATTGGCGTAGCGAGAGCTCGGCTTCACCGAACAAATCGGTCGAAACCATGGAGGTCGATGAAGTGCGAGCCGCGCGGCAATCGCGCTGCCTCCCTGGGCGATAGTCTGGGTATCCCCGGCGGCGGCCCGGCCGGCAGGCTCGGAGTCGTCGCCCCTTGCGGTGGAGACCCGCCGGGCGTTGCGGCGCCGCCGCTTCCATTTGGGGGACCACTCTGGAGCGATGGCCCGACTGCACCGCCAGCCGGACCCACCCGGGCCCTCCCCGCTCCCAACGAGTACAGACGCCCATGCGAATCCTGCTGATAGATCCCCGTATCATCCGGCGCGATGCCGGCCGCTTGGCGGGCAGCGGGGTCGATGAGGCTGCGATAGGTGGTCGGCGCCGATTGCTGCCGGATGAAGTCCAAATTCTTCTGCTCGATATCGATCTTCTGCTTGTAGATGTCGGCATACGCCGTGTTGCCCGACTGAGCGGCGAGCGCCCACATGCGGGTGTAGAAATCGATCTTCTGTTGGCTGGACGCGCCCGAATTTTCAATAGCCGCCGTGGCTTGGCCCGGTCGGCCGGGGATTTGCGCAGTCAACTGCGCTTGGGCCTGCTGGGTTGGGGGAGCTCCCGGACCTCGCGCGGGCTTCCAGCTCGGGTCGACGTGGCCGGGATCTTCATCGCCGACGCCGGCAACCCACGGGATGCCCTGCGCCTTCGCCACGTCCGCGACTTCAGGCGACGCATCGCTGTTGTCGGCTGCAGCGCTGGCGCGCGTCCACTGTTTGCCTTTTATCGTGACGGGAGGGTCAGGAGGCTCGGCGTCGGCAGGCGCGGAGGCGCCCCCGGCGGCCGCATTGGTCGGGACGCCCTGCGAGATCGGCTGCGGAGAAATGCCAGCCCCAATCGGCCTATTCCCACCGACGCCAACCTGGTTGAACTGCGGTTGAACGCCGCCCGGCCCCGGCGAGCCGATGCTGCCGCTCACAGGCGGCGCCCCCTGCGGCGCAGAACCTGGATTGGCCGACGCGACCTGTACGCCGCCCGGCGACGGCGCGCCCATGCCGGAAGCGGTAGGCGCGAATCCGCCCGATACCTGCGTCGTGCCTGGCAATGCCGGATTGGCGACGCTGACGCCACGAGGCGCGGCATTGTTGCCGATGCCGGCCCATTGGTCGCCCTTCCAGCCGTGCCACGGCCCCCAGCCGTTCTGCGCGGCGTGGTCGAGCGCAAAATCGATCTGCTGTCTGACGGTGCGTGGATCGCGCGCATCAAGCCCGGTTGTCTTCGTGAAGGCGTCGCCGAGTCCGGTCGTCGCATTCCCTCCGCTGGCAACGCCGCCATAGTGAAGCTGGAACGGCCCGAACGACGAACCGGAGTCGCCGGTATAGCTCCCGAGCCCTTCGCTCTTTGCGACCGCGAGCGCGGTGCCTGGATTGATACCCCGAGCCTGCGCCCCCTGCGTGATGTAGGCGGCGATATCGCTCGTCGACATGCCGGCGTTCTCGTAGCCGGTCGCAGGCGAAGTCGGGGCGGGCCCGGTGGTTGCCGAATCCTGCGCGGGAGGATTCAGCGAGGGGCCGAGGGCGCCTGTAGGCGCGCCGCCATTCAGGCCGGCCGTCAGGGGGCCGAGAGCCGCTGTCTTGAGCTTCTGCTGTTGCAGCGCCAATCCGGTCTGCACGTCGCCCATCGCAAAAGCATCCGAAGCCGCGCCGTCATAGTCGCCTGCCTGAAGCTTTGCGCCGAGCTGCTGCAGCCGCGCCTGCTTGTCGGCATTCTGCAGCGATGAGCTGAGATTGCCGATGCCCTGATTGAGAGCATTGAAACCGGAGCTGAAATCGTAAATGGGCATGGGTGCGCCTCCTAGGTAAGGCTCGTCACGGCACTGCTGGGGCCGCCACCGCCGCCGCTGAACAGGCCCTTCAAAAGACCGCCGAGCCCGCCGGCAACCGTCCCGCCGCCGCCCGTGCCGATGCTGCCGATATTCGCGAGGCCGCCCAATCCCTGAAGCAGGGCATTCAGGCTCGTGGCATCGGCCTGCTGTCCTGCCATCAGCGCGGAATTGCCGCCCTGCGTCATTGCATTCAAGGCGGTGTTGTTGAGCCCGAGCTGCTGCTGGATGCCGGTGCCGAACACGTTGGCGTCGTTCACGCCCTGTTGGTTGTAGCTGCTCGCGAGCTGCGAACCTTGGCTCGTGTCGATGCCGGCCGATTGCGTGCCGAGGCTCGAGGCCAGATTGCCGAGCTGGTTGCCCTGCCCGACGAGGAGATTTGCCAGCGTGTTCCCGCCGGCCGTGGCATTGCCGGCGAGCGCATTGAAGGCATTCGTGTTGAGCCCGGCTGCGCTCTGCCCGGTCTGATTGGCGAGATTGCCGAGATTGGTCCCGGTCGACTGCGCAATGTTGCCGAGGTTCTGTCCAGCCGTGGTGATCGCGCCGGCATTGGCCTGCCCCTGGCCGGTGAGGCTCGAGGCGAGATTGGCATTGTTCGACGCCATCGAATTGCCGGCGCTGAGCCCGGTCGAGCCGACGCCCGACAGGTTCGACAGCCATTGCTGCCAGTTCTGGTTGGCGAGGTCGTTGCCGCGGCTTTGCAGAGCGGCCAGGGTGTTGCCGGAGCCCAGCGCGCCCGTTGCGGCGCCCGCCCGGTTGATCGCATCCAGGCCCTGCTGGACCTGATACTGGTATCCGGGTCCGGACTGGAAGGTGCCTTGGGCCTGCGTGTTCCCGGCGGCTCCGCCGAGGCCGAGCGCATTTGCCAGCGTGCCCTGTGCGTTCTGCCCAGCCCCCACATAGGGCTGGAAGATCGCATTGTTCCCGGCGAGCACGTTTTGCGCGCCGCCATATCCCTGATTGAGCGCGCCGAGCGAAGCGCTTAAGCTCCCCGAGATGTCGCCAGACGCCTGGTTCGCGCCGCCCTGGATCAGGCCCGCAGCCTGCCCGGAGCCGCCGAACAGGTTTCCGAGGGATTGCTGCAATCCGGACATGATGTCCGACCTGCCCTGCCCATAGCCAGCCTGTGAAGCTCCTTGCGCTGCGCCATAGCCCTGGTTTACCGCGCCGGTGGCGGTGTTGTAGCCGCCGAGCAGCGCCGCCAGGCCGCCCTGCGCGCCGGCATTGATTGCGCCCCTGGCTGCATTTGCGCCATTCGCCAGACTGCCGAGCTGGTTGGCTTCCCCATTGGCAATGACGGTGTTGCCGAGACCGACATTGCTGACACCTGCGTTGGCGTCGAATATGCCGGCCTGGCGCCCGGGGCTTCCAGAAAAAACGTCGAAGATGCTCATGAGCGTGGCCCCATCTTCATCATATCGGGAACGTCCGGCGGCAGCGTCGTCTCGGTGCGCGACACGCTGTAGTTTCGGCCGAACCTGATATCCTTTTGCGGGATATCGATCACATGGCCCGCGCGCTCGCCGTCATAGACTGAGCATTTCCACTGCGGCTCCTGCTCGGCCCCCCAATGGATCCACGCAACGCATGTCGCCCAGCCCCATGGCGTCCGAACATCGATCGGCGGCACGAGCTGCGTAACGGTCTCGCCAGAACTCATCGGATCACCCCGCGCTCACGGTAAGGACACCGGCATTTCGCCAGACCTGCCCGACCACATGCGGGTCGGCGGTCGGCAGGCCGCTCGCGTTCAACGGCACGTAGCCGGCGATGAGGCGAACGAGATATTGCTGCAGGCGCCCCTCATAGAGCACCTGGTCGGGCGTCGGCCGTCCTTGCGCGTCGAAACGCTGCACATGCGGATCGAGCAGCTGCGGCGGTTTCTCGACGAAGGCCGAACCGAGTGGAGGACCGGCCATCACGGCGCCCCGAGGATCTGGATATCGGCGCGGCCGCCGCGAAAGCTCGAATAGACCGGAGACGAGGAATCGAGGCGAAAGCGGATTCCGTGCTGTGAC
This sequence comes from Rhizobiales bacterium GAS188, assembly GCA_900104855.1. Taxonomy (NCBI): domain Bacteria; kingdom Pseudomonadati; phylum Pseudomonadota; class Alphaproteobacteria; order Hyphomicrobiales; species Rhizobiales bacterium GAS188. Next base: position 1,827,143 of record FNSS01000001.1, on the reverse strand, counting down.
GCGATACCGCCGATGCGGTTCACCCGCAGCATCTTGTTGAAATAGCCCTGCGCACCGAGATCGCGCCGTAGCTGCGGCGTCGACCAATTGCCGCCGCCGTCGAGCGAGGACGAGATCAGCACCGAGGGGTTCATCGAGTCGGATGTTCCGCCGACCGTGCCTTGTCCGGAGGTGAAATCGAAATAGGCGGCGGTGCAGCGGATGCGGTTCGGGAATTGCTTGACCGGCCCGCTCTCGAGCCGCGCCGTGAAGGGCGTCCCGAGCTCGTCGACCTCGGAGGCCGACAGCTGGACGATCTGCGTCGTCAGCGTGTCGCCATAGAGCCATTTCTTCGAGAAATAGACCGAGCGCGAGGCACGCCAATTCGTGAGGTTCGCGCTCTGACGTTCATTCCAATAGCCGGTTGCGGCATTGTATTCCCAGGTGAACGCTGGGCCCTTGACGACGACGACTGGCCGGCCGCCGACCACATGGCAGCTCATCTCGATTCGCGTCTTGTCGATCTGCGCCGAGATGGCACGCTCGACATCCTTGTTCGAAACGGTCGTCGGCGTATAGCCGTCGAGGCGCCTGACGGTATCATCCGTGGCGACGAAGAACTGCGCCAGACCCCAGCCCGGCTCGAAGCCGGTGATCGCGGTCAGGCTCGCGAGCCCGATCGGGATGACGGAAGTGCGCGAAAGTGGGAAGGGCGACAAGCCCGCATCCTGGTAGACCGTGCAGGCCTTCTGCCCGAAGGCGAAGAACTGGCCGCCCCAGCTCGTGCCGCGCACCAGGCCGCCAGATTGATCAGCCGTCGTGAAGGCGAGCGCGTTTTGAGTGTGATCCGAATCATTGACCCAGATGTCGTTGACGCCGGATGCGAAGATACGCCCGTCGCCAGTCGTGAACAGGAAATAGCCGTCGAGGAAAGCGACGCTGTTCGGCTGCGGCAGGCTGATGTCGGGATAGTTCGAAACCGCTGTCGCCGAGACGCTGAAGGCGCCGGCCTCGGTCACGCACACGACGTCCGGCGTCGGCGAGCCGCCGGTCGCGCGGTTATTCTTGGCCCAAGTGACGGCAGCAGTTCCATTCAACGTGCCGGCGAGAGCCGTGACGGCGCCACCGGAGGTCACTGTCACTGCGGTTTGCGCCCTCGCATCGTAGAGTGTGCCGTTGACGTCGAACGAGCCGCGCGGTCCTGCGACCAGCGTGTCGGCGAAGGTGACGAGGCCCGGCACCGTCTTCCATTGCTGGATATCGCCGTCGAGCTCGAAATAGCGGTTGAGCAGCCGCCCGAGGCCTTCGCCTGGCTGCGAGCCGGGCTGAGACGAGCGAGGGAAGGGGATGTCGACCATTCACTCACCAATACGAAGCCTGCTGCGGTCCATAGCTCGGCAGATCGGAGTTGATGCGCCGGATATTCGTGTCGATCTGCGCCTGCGTCGGCAGCGCACCGGAGCCGGGCGGTGCATTGTCGCCGAAATCGGGCATCAGCGAGAGCGCCAGCGCCTTGGCGATCTCCTCGGCGAGCGCGGACGGCGTGTTGTCGACGTCGCCGAGATAGAGGATGCCGCGCCCCTGCAAGTTCTGCACGATCACGTCGAGGCGATCGAGCGCCAGCGCCAGATCTTCGGCCGAGGCCGGATTGTCCACGCTGACGGCCCCGATGCGCGTGAGCGCTGACGTCCCGATCCAGGTCGAATTGCGAGTCGCGCCAACCGGGAAGGTCATGTGTCAGGTCCGGTTCCAGTTCGAGTTCTTGGATCAGTTTTTGGATCAGGCTTTGCCGCGCGCCGTGGCCTTCGTGGTCGGCCCAGCTGCGGGGCTGCCGCCATCGCCAATGACCTTGAACCACGGATTGTCTTTGGCGGCGCGGATCAGGTTGCCGTGCTCGCGCTCGTCGACGGGCGTTTCCTGGCCGTGCACGAACTCGACGCCATGCCACTTCACATAGGGCGCGGAGCGCTCGTGATCCGTATAGACGATCTTCGCCATGGTATTTCCTTCAATGTTCCACAGGGAAACAGCGGTGCATGAACTTGCCGCGCCGCTGTTGTTGCGATCAATTGTCGATGTAGCCGATCAGATAGACTGTCAGATTGCCGGCGACGGCCGTCGTCGCCGCGGCGACTATCGTCAGCTGAATGTCGGTGTCCGCCGAATACCTGAAGCCGGCGACGCCTTGCGGCAGCGCTGTCGAGAAGGCCGCTGCCCGAAAGGACGTGCTCGAGGCGAGAAGGCGGCTCGCCGTCGCGGCGTCGCCGATCGACACGGTGAGGCCGGTCGAGGAATCGAGCTGCGGGTTGTCGATGACGATGCCGATGATCGTGAAGCCCTTCGGGACGGTGAAGAGCTGCACGGTGTTGTTGATGGTCCCGAGATCGGTCGTGGTGATCGCGACCGGACTGCCGACGATCTTCGGCGTGCGGTTCCAGCCGTGATAGGGAACGATTTGCGTGGCCGGATAGGCGACGCGATTGCTGGCCATGGAATGGCTCCTTGCGATGAGGAAAAAGGGGAAGGGCGTTTTTCTTCCCCTCTCCCGCCACTTGAGGCGGGAGAGGGTGGCGAGACGCAGTCGAGCCGGGTGAGGGACGGTCGAGCGCTTCACCGGCGCCCCTCATCCGCCTCGACTGCGTCTCGGCACCTTCTCCCGCAAGCGGGAGAAGGAAAGCGCGTGCGCTAAGCGTCCGGCGGCGCGGCGACGAAGCCCGTCAGCATGCCCCAATCCTTCAGGGTGCCGACCGAGCCGGCATTGCCCGGCTTGTCCTTGGCGATCTTGCCGACGCCGTACTGCATCTCGATGCCGATGCCATCGAGGAACTGATAATCGGTTTCGTCGCGCCTTTTGGCCTGCGGCAGCTGGCCGATGACGTAGCCGAGCGCCGACTGGCCGCAGAGGAAGAACGGCGCGACGTCGACGCCAGCCGAGCCGATGCCGGCGAGCGGGCCGAGAGGCGCGGCGACGGAGCCCGTCGGGCCGATGATATAGCGCTGATCGATCTCCGGGATTTCCCGGTAAATGATGCCGTCCTTCTGCAGATGCGCGCCGGTGAAGATGGGGTTGTCCTTCAGCGGGTCGCCGCTGTCACGCGGGCGGGCCGTCGTGTTGACCGTCTGCATCGCCGAGTCCTGCGACAGGTCGCGATAGCTGCGCGAGCCGACGAAGCACACATACCATTCCTCGTCGCCGCCGCCCTCGATCATATAGGGCTTGATCGCCGGCCAGTTGGCGATGTTCGTGGTCGCCATGGCGGTACGCTTGGCCAGGAGGCCGATCGCCGCAGACATCTTGTCGGCGGCCGAGGAGAGGTTCGCTGCGGACGACGAGAAATTGCCGGCGACCAGGTTTCCGGCGAGATGCCCGAAGACGATGCGGTCGCTGTTGGCCGTCAGCCAGTTGTTGCGCTGCGTCGAGGTCGCGGCCGCCCAGCGTATGCCGTTGACGCGTGCGCTCGGGGTCGTGGGTGTCGGATCCTGGCCGTAATTCGCCGGGATCGCCGCGGTCGGGATGGCGAGCAGCGCATCGATCATATCGTCGCGGCGCCAGCGCTTCGTCCACGAGGTCAGGACAGGCGTCCCGTATTCGCGGATGTTGATCGCGGCTTCCTTCTTGTTCGCCTTGTTGAACAGCACGCCGTGACGGGCCCAATCGGCCCACATGGGGTAGCCGTAATTGTCGAGGGATTCCTCGCGGCCGGTCAGCTGCCCCCTGGCGACGCCATCGCCGCGGAGCTGGTCGAGCAGCGGGATATTGATCTGCTTGCCGTCCGCCTCGAGGTCCATCACCCTTTGGATGATGTAATTCGGACCCGTCCCGGTATAGCGATCGAAGCGGCTGTCGCGAAGGAAGGTGAAAATCGCCTTTTTGCGGAACTTGATCAGTTCCTCGTTAACGTTATTGACGGTCAAAGCCATCTCATCGCCCTTTCAGTGAGGCCTGCGCTTCTAACGTCCGGCCAAGACTTCTCGATTGGTAAGACTTCTCACCTGGTAAGACTTCTCACCGGGTAGAGATTTCTCGGCCGGTAAGGACCTCGTCGACGAGCTCCATGTCCGACGGATCGTGCCTGACGAGCGCGGCGTTGGTGCCGGCTCCGGCCCGATTGACGGATGGGAGACTCGCGGGTTTGGCAGTCGGTGAGGCAAACTGCCCAGCTTGCGTGCGGGGCTGGGATGCAGCGGAGTTTCCCCCCGCGGCGGTGGAACGGGCCGCCTCGATGGCGCGTCCCAGGAATTCCGGGTCTTTCAGCAACTCCTCACGAAGACGCTCGCGATAGGCTCCCACATCGTCGCCGACCTCGACCAAGGCATCTCGACGCCTCATCCAAGCCACGGCCGCGACGAACGGATTTGGCGCGCCCATCACAGTTGCTCGCTCGGCCGGCGTCATCTCCGGCATGGCCTTGTCGAATTCCTGATAGGCCTTCTCGGCGAGCTCGGCTCCGTGCACGGCACGGGCTTCCGCGAAGTTGATGCGGGCGAGCGCGACGGTGAGACGCTGGTCGATCGGAGCGATCGCGGTCTGGATCTGGGTTTGCGCGAACTGCTCGGGGTTGAGGAACGGATCTGGCGCATCGGCCGGCTTCTGCCTCGCCAGATACTCGTTCAGCTGCCTTTCGAGAGCCTGGCGCTTGTCGCGCTCATCCATGAGCTCTCGGAGAACGCCGGCGGCCGAGATATTCGGCGTCGATTCCGGCTTGGCGTCCGCTTGCGTCGCCCGCGCCTCCGCTTCCTGCGTCTTGTCCGGCGCTTGGTCCGCGACGGGCGCGGGATCGGGGATCTGGCCGGCGTCCGGTGCTGCCAGCGCGGCGTCAGCCAAAGCGAGCTCGGAGACGGCGAGATCGGAGTTGGGTTGGGGGAGGTCGTCTTCAGCGGCCATTGCGCTCTCCAGTGTGCGATAGGGCTAGTAGCGAGTAGCGAGTGGTGAATAGTGAATAGTGAATAGCGAATAGCGAATAGCGAATAGCGAATGGTGAATGGCGAATGGCGAATGGCGAATAGTTATTGGCGAGTCCGGTGCTATGCGCGTCGATACTACTCGCTACTCGCTACTCGCCACTCGCCATTCACTACTCACTCTTCACCCATCACTACTGATAATACCCATGCAGATTCACCGCCGCATTGACGTTGCCGGAGCCGAGCGGCGGCAAGGTCAGCACCACGGCGGTGTTGAAGTTCGACGGGATCGGCGAGGTGAACTGCACCAGGAGGGGCTGGATGCCGACCGCGGCGCCTGCCGGGGCGCAGAAGTTATAGGTTTGCGTGCCGCCGACGAGCCCGGTGAGCGTGGCGTTGACGCAGGACGCCGTGGCCGCGCCGGCGCCGGTGATCTCGAAGCCCGTCACATAGAGGTTCAGCTTCGACGCCGTCAGCGTCGCGGTCGCCGCAGCGTTCGCGACGTTCCCCGATGACTGGTTGGTGTAATATTGCTGGCGCTGCTGCTGGGCTTGCGCCGGCCGGCCCGGCGCCAAGGTGAGAATAGCCGCGATGAAGCACGGCCCCGCCATGACGCCGAGCGCCTTCAAGATCTGCATCGATGTTCTCCGAGGTCGGAAGGATTGGGAAGGTGGCGCGCTTCCCTCTCCCGCGCTCTTCGCGCGGGAGAGGACCTTCTACCCTTTTGCAAGCCCTAATTTGCGGGGCGGTAACCCCGCACGGTAGCGAGTGTAGTGTCCCTTCTGGGCACGAGCGTAGCGCCGCGCTGGCTGCGTCAACCGCGCAAGGGCGCGGTGCTGCGCTGCGCTTCGCCCCCTTCGGGGTGACGTGCGCGGCGCGCGGCGCTCTGCCCGTGGGCAGGTCGGGACGAAGGGATGGTCGCTGCGGTCGAACCCAGGGATGGTCATGCCGCGGCCTCCAGGCTGTTGTGGTCGGGATCGAAGAGAACCTGGCGTCGCAGCAAGGTGCAGGCGACATAGAGCAGGCGGTCACCGACGCTTCGCAGGGCCCGGCCGTGGCTGTGGCCGCGCCCGCGCAGCGCAGCATAGCGCTGGCGGCTGACCGGGTCGTGCTGGGTGGCGACCCGGGCCCAATGGTAGAGGGCATTCCTCAGCCTTCGGTTGCAGGCCAGGCGGCGCAGCACCATCCAGGCCTTGCCGCTGCGGCGTGTCACCGGCGCGACCCCGGACAGGGTCCGCAGGACGTGGTAGTCTCTGCGGCCCAGGGGCTCCGAGCCCTCGGCGAGCAGCGTGGCGAGATTGGTCCTGCCGATCCCCGGCATGGAGCGCAGGATGGTCACGTCGCGCTGCTCGGACATCTGCCCCGCTTGGTCCTGCCCCGCTTGGTCCTGCGCCGCCTGTTCGAGCCGAGTGAGGAGCTGCTCGAGCTTGCGCTCGGCCGTCTTCAGTTGCTGGTTGATGAGCCCGATGCGCTCGGCGAGGCTGCGGATATGGGCGCTCGCCGCTTCGCTGGCACCGGCCGCGACCTTCAGCGGCGTCTGGCGCAAGATGCGCACCACCTCCGGCGCCTCGATGCGGCGGATGCGGTGCGCCTTGAGGATGCGCTGGATCGTGGCCTCGGAGGCCTTGGCGGCCTTGGCCGGGGTCGGCACCCGCCGCCACAGGGCCAGCAGCCAGTCCTCGGCGAGATCCTCGCTCAGCTGCAGCATTTGCGGATAGTAGCGCCACAGCTGGTCGCGGACCCGGTTGGCGAGGCGGGTTCGCTCCCGCTTCAGCTCATCCTCGATCCGCGACCACTCCCGCAGCTCGATGCGCACAGGATCATCGATGACGAGACGGCGAAAGGCGCGGCTGTCGGTGCGCAGGGAGTCCCCGAGCACCTGCGCGTCACGGCTGTCGTCCTTGGCGCCCGCCACCGTGAAGCGGTCACGGAAGCGGTCGAGTTGCTTGGGATTGATGGCGAACACCGCAAAGCCGCGCTCCAGAAACGTCTCGACCACCGGTCCATGCGGCGTTTCGATCGCCACCCCGATCCGTCCGGGCTCGGCGCCCGTCTTGCGGATCAGCCAGTCGCACAGCTCCGCCAGATCGGCGCCCGCGTGCGCCACCTCGCGTTTGCCGACCACCCGGCCGGCCCGGTCCATGAGACAAGCGCAATGCGTCTCGCTGGCCCAGTCGAAGCCGACATACCATTCGATGTCATCGGTCATGACCCTTCTCCACTAGGTTCGGGTCACCGCGACTTGTGTCGATCCCTGTACCGGCGCTCACGGCGCAACCTTCCACCGGACCTGAGTCGCGGTCTCCCTGCCGAGGCACATGTCCTCTCCAGGTGCTCGGGCGCAGGTGCCATTCGGTTGCTCCCGGCAGGTCGACCCGGTCCGACCAGTCTACACTGCAGACTGGCCCTCAGACACGCCAAGGGTACAGGGTGCCGAGACGAAGTCGAGGCGGGTGAGGGTGGTTCGCGGTTACGTTGGAGATTTGAATGGTCAATTCGCGAGGAGCGACCCAACGAGCGATTGCTGTCGTGGAGTCACCCTCATCCGGTCTCGCTTCGCTCAACCACCTTCTCCCGCAAGCGGGAGAAGGGACCTGCACGAGCGTTATGCACAGCCCTCAGCTGCGGGAAAATGAGGGCCGCCGATCGGCGTCGAAATATTGACCCTCCGATCGGGCCGATGTTATCCTCTTAGCGTCAGCTCATCCTCGCCGTTGCGGCGGCCGGGCCGGCGAGCTCGACAGGGAAAGCTCGTAGGGGGGATACGCCATGAGTGGCCAGACTTTTCTTTTCGCCATCGAGAACAATACGCCCTACGAGCTGCAATTCACCAATCGGGAATATCCCTCGGACAGCCAGCCGATAGCCCCGAACGGGGTGACCCTGACGCTCGGGAAGAATGGCGATGGCTGCGACATCCCCGATTGCACCGGACAGCAATGGTGGGGCAACCCAGGCCCCTGGACGGCGAGCGACCCTACCGAATGCCGCATGGTCATCACAGGCGGGCCACAAACTGGTGCGCAAGCGTTTATCAACCTGTTCAAGCAGGGTTCGCAGATCTACGCCTTGCAGGGTGATCTGCTGTATCCCCCGACGCCGCAGTTGATACCGGGCCTCAATCAGGCCGGCAACAACATCAAGACCACCCTCGTCATCGATGCGATCAATTCCTTCAGCCTGGAAGCCTATTCGGCGGTCTATCCGGCCTACACCGCCTTGAGCGCCGCGGCGTCGCAGTTGCTCCTGGACAAGTTCGCTCCGGTCGTGATGCTTCACGGCAAGGAGAAGTATTTCCCCTGCCCGATGGAGTGGTACTTCACCAAGACGACGCTGACGGCTTATACGCCCATGGTGGGCACTGGCCTGAACGTCTCGCACACTCTGCAGACGAACGTGACGGATGCCAACCTTGTCGCCGCGACGCAGACCGGATACGTGGATGGTCTTTACGCCGAGACCTACTACTCGCAATTCATCCAAACGGTCGACGGAAACTGGCCGGAGGCACCCTTCTATTTGCCGATCGCCGATTCATCGACTTATCCCGGCCTGCCGCCGAGCTCGAGCAGCCTGCCATACACGAACTCGCCATATACGAGCACGCCGTTCTACGGCGCCGTGATCGATCGGCTCGATTCATCGAATAACTTGCAATTCTACGACCTGCTTTACATCTTCGTCTACGCCTATAATGGCCCGTCGATGAACGACCCCGGCTGGGTCGGCACCCATCAGGGAGATCTCGAGCATGTCGTCGTTCGGGTTTCCGCCGATCAAACGCATATATTGGGTGTCTATATGCAAGCCCACGGCGCGGGGGACAAATACACTGGTTGGTACTATCCGCCGGATACGCCCAATCAGAACTGCTTCGATTACTACAGCGGCAGCACCACCCGCCCGAAAGTCTATTCCTCGTACGGGGGCCATGCGTCCTACCCGAGCGCCAGGGGGTGGCCCTACTCGGTGGGGCGCGGCACCGACCAGACGGCCGACGGCTGGCCCTGGAACCCCGTCCTCCCGAACGTCCAGGTCGTGGCGCCGGGTGCCACCGCTTGGCTCCAATATGCCGGCCACTTCGGCGCGCCGGCGCAGCTCAACTCATGGGGTGACCCGCCGAGCCCGCCGCTCAGCCAGGGCTGGTTCAATCTTCTGCCCGGCGGCCCGACCTCGTAGCGGCCAGGGCGGGAATCAGCAGTCCCTCATGGTTTTGACGCCAGGGCGCAGAACCACTTGTCTCTCTCGACCACCTTTGCCTCCATGAAGCCGGCGGCCGTGAGGATGTCCGTCAATCCTGCGTTCGGCTGCCCCGAATGAGGCGTGAAGCCGAGCGCGACTCTGGCGGTGGGTTTCAGGACCCGTCGCATTTCCCTCAATCCGGCGGCGGCATCCGGCCAGACTTGCATGGAGTTGATGGTCAGCGCTTTGTCGAACGTATTGTCGTCGAAGGGCAAGCTCTCCACGGAGCAGCGCAGCAGCTCGACCCGGCCGCTCTTGATGGAGATTTCGTTTCGCCCGCGAGCCTGCGCCACCATTTCCGATGACGGGTCGATACCGGTGACATGCCCCGCCGACGCCAGCTTCGACAGGCGCCGGACGATCACACCGGGTCCGAAGCCGATCTCCAGCACGCTGTCGGTCGGTTCGACTTGAAGGAGGTCCGCGACCCAGGCGCCGCAATCCTCGTTTGTGCGCGCCATGACCATGCCGCCCAACCGTCCCAGGATCCCTCGAGGGCGGCCGAACACATGCATCAAAATGTTTCGCGTGACGCTCATCGATTGTCGCTCCGGTCATGCTTTGGCGCAGGGTTGTCTTGGTGCAGTGATATTTTGGCGCAGTGATGTCTTGGCGCAGATGACCGGGACCAACGCCTGGCGGGCCCGACTGGTTGCGTCAACGCGCCCTTCCTCCTCCCGCAGCTGGCGCGACCGTAATGTCTATTCTCTCTCCCGGCGGCCCGACGAGCCGAACATGAACCCCAGCGCCGAGATCATCAGCCCCACGAGCGCCTTTTCCATATCGGGGCGTAGTGCGGGGTCGAGGATGGCGAGGATGGTCGCTCCAGCACTGGCGCCGATGATCACGAACCACGCAAGATAAATGACGGCATTGTCCCGCCCTCCCAAGAAAGCCCCAATCCTTCCCATTTCCAATCTCCGCGTTGTTTCCTGCGAGCGGGCGTCCAAAGCCTTGGCTGTCAACTCCTTGGCGGCCAACTCTTTGGCGGCCAACGCCTTATCGCTTGGAAGCTCGATTCCGTTTTCGCTCATGGTTGCTGCTCCCTGAGGGAGGTACTAGTGGATTGATGCTGACATAAGAATCCTTTTTGGGATTCCCGTGGCTTTGTGGGCGTGCGAGTCTGCGGGATGCGCACAGGTATCACCGTCCATCTGAACCCGACTGATCGTCAGCGCCTGCTGGCGATCGTAGACAACCGCAACAGCCCCCAGAAGCATGTCTGGCGCGCCAGGATCATCTTGGGCACGGCCGAGGGGCTGGGCACAGCGATGATCATGCGCACTGCCAAGGTCAGCAAGACCGCCGTCTGGCGTTGGCAAGAACGGTTCATGGACGAGGGTGTCGATGGCCTGCTGCGCGACAAGACCCGCCCCGCGCGGATCCCCAAATTGACCGACGAAGTGGCCGTGCGGATCGTGGCCCTGACCCTTGGCGAACCGCCGGGCGAGACGACCCACTGGACCGGTCGCGTGATGGCCAAGGTGGCGGGCGTCAGCCTGACTTCGGTTCAGCGCATCTGGCGGACCCATGGCCTGGCGCCGCACCGTATCCGCACCTTCAAGCTTTCCAATGATCCGAAGTTCGCCGCCAAGGTCCGTGACATCGCCGGTCTCTATGTCGATCCGCCCGCCCATGCGGTCGTCCTCAGCATCGACGAGAAGTCCCAGATCCAGGCCCTGGATCGCACCCAGCCGGGTCTGCCTCTGAAGAAGGGCCGGGCCGGAACCATGACCCATGACTATAAGCGCCATGGCACGACCACCCTGTTCGCCGCTTTCGATGTGCTGGACGGCAAGGTCACCGGACGCTGCATGCAACGTCACCGGCATCAGGAATTCATCCGCTTCCTCAACACCGTCGAGCGCCAGGTCCCGGCCGGCAAGACCGTCCACGCCATCCTCGACAACTACGCCACCCACAAACACCCCAAGGTGATCGAATGGCTGGCACGTCATCGGCGATGGACCTTCCATTTCACACCGACCTCCGCCAGCTGGCTCAACGCCGTCGAAGGCTTCTTCGCCATCCTCAGCAAGCGGCGCCTGAAGCGCGGCGTCTTCAAGGGCGTCGTTGATCTGCAAGCCGCCATCAATCGCTTCATCGTCGATCACAACAATGACCCCAAGCCCTTCAGCTGGACCGCCGACCCCGACAAAATCATCGCCGCAGCGAACCGTGGGCACCAAGTGTTGGATTCAATCCACTAGCTGGCCTTGCCCGCCATGGAGCGCGAGCAGCGCCAAAGCTTGCGGGCCGGCCTCTACGGCTTGCGGCGCCCGTTTCGATCGAATTGCGCTTGATCCGGATCCCAGGCGGAGATTCATGTCGAGTGGGTGGCTGCTCGAGCTTGCGAGCAGCTTCCCCTCCGGGCCTGCTCGCCCCGTCCTCGCCGAACCACACCGGACGAATGGCAGACGGGCACAATTCGAAACAGGAGGGACTCATGACCAAGCCCATTTCTGTAAGCGTGTCCTCAGGCGTCGCTATCAGCGCCAAATCCACATCCACGACGCCCGGCGACCATGTCGTCGTCTTCAATCTGGCCGCTGACGGTGGAACGAACAACGCCAGCCTGAATGTGGTGTCGGCCAACACCTCGTTCAGCGCCTGTGAGGTGTCCGGCCATGAAATAGGCCATGGCAGTCTCAAGATCTCGCACGTCAATCCCGGCCCCAACCCCGACTCCGACGCGAACGCCGCCGCCATCAGCATCGACTTGCAGGCGGGCAAGGCCGGCGGCACTGCCGGGCAGGGCATCTTCCTGAAATCCACCACCGGCGGCACCTCCGGGAAGATTGTGAATTATGTCGATTCCACCGGAGTGACGATCTTCGCCCTGCTCCCGGACGGATCGCTGCTGCTTCGCCCGCTCGACGCCCCTCCCGCAGGCACAGGAGCCGGGCTGAAAATCTGCAACGTCGGCGGGACGCTCGGCGTCGTGGATTCGACCGGCACGTTCACGCCGCTGATGTGAGGGCGGCAGCTTACGTCGAAGCACGTCATGGCCGTCCCCGGGCTTGTCCCGGGGATCAGCGGCCATCCACGCCTTGATTGAACCTTCAGAAGGCAATCGCAAGCGCGCCGCGTCGGCGCCTGGCAAGGCCGCTTATCGCGACCCTGTATCCCGCGCGTTTCGAAGCGCCCGCAAGCGCTCCACATTGGCGAGCATCGCGTCGCGGCGCTCCTCGTCCTCGGCGATCCGCCGCTCGAACCGCGAAACGCTCGCGAGTTGCGCCATGCCGTTGCGGGACGTCGCCCTGGGGGTGACCTCACCGGTGTCGGCGATAGCCAGTTTCACCCCGACGTCCTCGAGCGACGCACTTCCGGCAACAGGCCGCCCCGCAGGCGTTTCGTGACGGGTTGAAGGAGTCGCGGCAAGCAACGGCTGCTCGACCTCTGCCAGGATGAGCGGAGGCAAAGGCGAAGGAGGGTCTTCGTGCATCGAGCAATCGACCTCACCGGTGTCGGCGGTGGTCATTTCCTCCTCGACCCCACCAGGCGACCCGTTTCCGGCAATAGGCGGCTCCGCAGGTGTTTGGTCATGGACTGAAGGAGGCGCGGCAAGCGACTCGGCCGCCGCACGGGGAGGCGGAGGCAAAGGCAAAGGCGAAGGCGAAGGAGAAACCTCGCGCATCGAGGCATCGAGCCCGGCACGGCTCATCGCCCAAATGGCAGCCTGCGTGCGGTTGTGTATGCCGAGCTTGCGGAGGATCGCTTTGACGTGGACCTTGACGGTAGATTCGGCGATATCCAGCTCTTTGGCGATGAGCTTGTTGGGATGACCTTCGACCAGGCCGCTCAAGATGCGCTCTTCCTGAGCCGATAGGTGCGCCGCGGAGCCGCTTGCCGGCCGCGCCGCGGTCGGCGCCTGTTCGCGATCCTGAACCGAAGACCCGTTGCTTGACGGCAAGGTGCTCGACGGCCAAGTGCTTGACGGCAAGGTCTTCAATGACAACACGCTCGATGGCAAGACACTCGACGGCAAGAGCGTATCGCCCATCATCACCAATTCGAGCGATTTCAGGAATGTCGGGGCGGAGGCTGCCCTCGGGAAGCAAGCATTGGCACCGGCCTGGAACACCGATTCCATGCCGGCCATTTGATGGGTGTCGACCAGGACGGCGACCCGGCCATCCGGACGCTGCCGCTTGAACAGCTCGATTTGCCGGATGGCCGACCACAGATCATGGCCGGCATCCAAGATGAGCATCAGGCTTTGGTGCCGGTCGGCGCAGCGCAGTTCCACCTCATCGACAGTTCTGCCCGATGCCACAACCTGGAAATCGGTCTTGCCGAGGACGTGCTTCAGGCCTTCGAGCATCAATGTGCTCGGCCCGATGAGTATTGTCGCGAATTGCTGCCGCTGCGCCGCAACCGCTCCGCACCATGGTGATTCATAGGCGCCGGCACCGGCATATGTGCTGGCGCCGGCGGGATAAGCCTGATTGATGATCGGCCGCCGGCGATCTACGGCTGGCCACGTTGCCCCTGGGTCTGGATCGTTTTGAGCCAATGTTCGGGTCCTCGCGCTTCAAAATCGTACGGCGCTCGTGCCCCCCAGCTCGTGTCCCGGACGAAAGGGCAAACCCCATGCCAAAGGCACCCCCCTCCGCTAGTGAGACCTTTGCGGAACACCCGCGCGCGGTCATCCCGGACGCGGCGCAGCATGAAATGATGCGCTGCAGATCCGGGACCCATCCTTGACCTGCTGATCATTGATCCCGTGTCTGCTCCGCATCACTATCGTGCTGCAGTGCGCACGGGATGACCCCCAATTCCGCAAAGGTCCCACTGGCGGGAAGGGGGCAGGGGTGAGCTCGCGCGCCGGCGGCCTGCAGTTTGTCAGAACAGTATCAAGGGCCGCGCCACCGATCGTGCACTTCCCTTCTCCCGCTCTTTCGCGGGAGAAGGTGCCGAGGCGAAGCCGAGGCGGATGAGGGACGCCGGTGAAGCGCTCGACCGCCCCTCATCCGCCCTCACTGCGTTCGGGCACCTTGTAACAGCGAATCAGTACACAATGGCGCTTGTTCCGTGAGGGACGGGCCTGCCCCGGATGGCCATCCGGGGCCGGCCGGCCGGTCGTCGGATCGTGGGCACCCGAGCCTTGAGGGCTGGGGAGAAGCTAGATCGCGACCGGCCTCTTGATCGGACCCGGATAGTTGCCAGAACTTCAGGTTCGATTGACAAGGGAGGGATCGATGAAGCGCAGCCAGTCTACCACGAAGAAACGCACAAAAAAGCCTGGCCAGGCCACTACTACCAAGACCATGAGGGTGGGGGGCGTCGATGTCGGAAAGGACTGGCTCGATGCGGCGATTCATGGAATTGCCGCCAAACCATTGCGTCGTCCCAACACGCCGCAGGGCCGTGCAGCGCTCATCGAGTTCTTCATCGAGCACGGGGTCACGCTCATCGGCATCGAGGCGAGCGGCAGTTATGAGTTCGAGATGGTCGACGCCATCCGCGCAGCCGGTCTCAAGGACATCGTCTTCCAGCCACGCCAAGTGCGCGCTTACGCGACGTTCCGGAACTTGCGCGCCAAAACCGATCCCATCGATGCGGCACTGATTGCTCGCTGCGCGGCGGCTCAGGAAGAGATGCGCGACAGCCCCGATCCGCGCCTGGCCCCCTTGGCCGAACATCTGACCTTCATCGACCAGATCAAGGAGGACATCGCCCGCCTGCGCACCAGGCTCGATCGTTTTCGCGACAAGCGCTTCATCACCGCCATCAGGGACCAGATCGCTCACCTGAAAAAGCTGGAACGAGCCGAACTCGCCAAGCTCCGCACGGCGGTGCGCGCTCATGCCGACCTCGCCAAGAAGCTCGATCTCCTGATCACGATCGAGGGCCTGGGCGGACCCACCGCTCTCACTCTCGTCATTCGCATGCCAGAGCTCGGCACTGTGAGCCGCGAGCAAGCCGCCTCCCTTGCTGGAATGGCGCCTTTCACGCGCAAGTCTGGTCGATGGCAGGGAGAGAGCCATGTCGAGGGCGGTCGCGCCAGGGTCGGCAAGGCGGTGTTTGCCGCAGCCCAAGCCGCCTCACAGCGATGGAACAAAGCCCTCGTCGCTCTCTACACACGCATCAAAGCCCAAGGAAAACACCACAGCGTCGCCGTCGTCGCTTGCGCCCGAGAGCTAATCATCTACGCCAACACCGTCCTCGCCAGAGGCACACCTTGGATCGCCCAAAATTGATAGTTGCTTCTCCCGCGAAAGGGCGGGAGAAGGAGGCGCGCCGGGCGACCCTCTCGCCCTCCTCGGACTTGTTCCGAGGGTCACGGGGAGAGGGCAAGGTGAGGGGCTAAGGTGATCGCGCCCGCCCTGCCGATCCTGCGGTGTGGTCAGAACCGTCTCGAGGATCCCGTCCAGGCTTTCATGGCTATTCGCATTGGCGAACCGCGATCACCGCCGTCGATCACACAGTCGACGTCGTCACTTGTGTCGCCAGCCCACCGAGTTCAAACTGCGCTATAGCAAAACCTCAGGGCACGGCGCCCATGAGACGTCGCGCTTTCTGTGCTGGCGCAATTGGGGGCGAAATGAATCCGAAAATCAAGCTCGACGTCACTGACCCGGACGTCGTACTCAATCGACAGATGACAGCGGCGCTGCTTCAGTTTCAGATAGTCGACCAACAACCACACGGCCCGCAACGCAGCGGAGAATATATCCACCTCTCCATGACACCGGCCGCGGCAATGAATCTGATGCTGCTACTTCAGCAAGCGAAGAAGATGATGGGCTGGCCTGACCCGGACGGCTCACCTCAAACGATATCCGTTCCCCCGGCGAAAGATCGAAACTAACGTGCATCTGATTGCTTCTCCTTTCGAGGCCACTTCGACGGCTTCGCCATCCCGCGTTCCATTTCCGAGTGAGGCATGGGCGGCATGCGCAACATCTCGGCCATGATGGCCATGATGCGAACCAGAGAGCCTGCTTCCTTGCCCTTGGAGGAGTCCGCGATGTCTGCTCCTGACGATCCCGCCCCAATCCTCCCACAAGTGGCGCTGAAACACCCTCTCTCAGCACCGAGCGTGAAGATTCAACGCGCTCGAAAGCACCTAGCAGAACTAGAGGCCGAGGTAGCGTCTTTTATCATCGGCAAGCCAATCAAATTCACGGTTGAAGCTATCGAGGCGAACGGTGAGCGCACTTTCATATTCAACATGCACATGGGCGCTGTGCCTGAGACGCTGGGGGCAATCATTGGGGACATTATCCACAACCTGAGGGCGGCCCTCGATCTGACAGCGTGTGAGATGGTCCGAGCAGCCCAACAAAGCGACGTGGGCGTGTATTTCCCATTTAGCGAAAGCGCCGAAGAATTGGACGGCATCATCCGCCGTCGTCATTTTGATCGAGCTGGCGCGGAGGCAGTCGCATTATTGCAAAGCCTCAAGCCCTACCGAAATGGAAATACCTCTCTGCGCAGTATTCACGACCTCGATATTCACGACAAACATCGAGCGCTAATTCCCAATGTAATGAGCGCCGCCTCTCCAATCATCCAAATGTGGGAGGACGACGGCACCCCGAATCCTCGGGTCATCGGAGATCCTAACGCTCCCACCGAAATCAAAATCGTCTTCCCAAGCGAAGTTGGACCGGCAGGGCAGGAACTCTTACCCACGCTTCATGAGCTCGTGCAGCTTGTCGAGCGCATTGTTGAAGCATTCCGCGCCCTCGCTAACCGAGACGCAGGAGCATAGGAACCTGTATGAGCTAGAGCGCTCCTTTAGGGCTGCCCTCCCATGCCCTGCACCACCCCCGCAGCCCCCGGCGCCCCCTGCCCGGGCACCCCCAACGCCTGCATCGCGTCCGCCTGCGCCCCGATCGCCGTCGCGTGGGCGCGAACCTCCTCGTGGCGCGCCTCACCCATCTTGTGCACCGCGCTGGCGCGGGCCGAGGCCGCCTGCGCATGTGTCCTGTCCGTCTCGGCGGCAGTCTTGGCCATCGCCGCCTGCTGGGCCGCGATCTGCGCCGGCTTCGGCTGCGACAGCATGCCGATCAGCTTCTTCTTCTCGCTTTGCGGCAGGGCGCTCGCCTCGATCATCACCGGCGCCGGCACCTGCGCGCCGTTGCGGGCGAGCGATTGCAGCAGGTCATAGGCGTCGCCCATCACGTTCACCGTGTCGGGGCCCTCGTCGATGATGATGTCGACATCGACCTGACCGATGGCGTTGACCAGCATCGGCCGGCCAAAGGGATCGACCTGCATCCGGTTCACGGCGACATATTGTGCCGTGCCCTGATCATTGGTGACGCGCAAGATCCGCTCGGCCGTCCAGTTGCGCTGCTGCGCCACCCAGATCTTGCGCCATAGACGCAGCTTCCAGCCTTTCCATTGCGACAGGAACGGCCCGAGCTCGGCGATGCCTGCCGTTTGCTGCATGGCGATCGAACGGCCCGACACATCGGCCGGCTGGCCGCCCGCGAAAGCGAGCGCCGGATTGGGGCCGAACTGCTCGATCTCCGCCTTGGCGTCCTGGTAATATTGGGTCTGCTGCAGGAATTCCTGGGCAGGCGATGTGAATTCCGGCTTGTATTCCGGCGGACCGTCCCAGAGCACCACGCCGTCCGGCCTGGCGCCTTCCTTGCGCAGCGTCTCGATATCCGGGTTGTCGCCGCCGAGCGCCGAGCGATGCAGGATCAGCTGGCGGGTGTTCATGATGTGCACCGCCTTGGAGCGATGCTGGTTGATGGCGTCCTGCGGGCCGATCAGGTTGCGCACGAAACCGTAATGATCGCCGAGATTGTCGACATGCACCGCGAAGGCGTCATAGCGCGAGATGGTGCGCCCCTTCTCGTCGAAGAAGGGCGAGAGACCCGATTGCAGCAGCTCCATGCCGGCATAGAAGGCGAAGCGCCAGTCCCCTTTGGACCGATACCAGTGCTCGACCAGGCGCAGCTTGGTGCGCCCCAGCGCCCACAGGAAATAACGGTCCTGGTCGAACATTGTGAGGCCGGTATCGTCGATCGAGCCGAGAGCACCGTCCCACTTGCCGGGGAACATCTCTTCGAATTCGTCCTGCGTCATCAGCTTCGACACGCCCATATAGCGGCAATCCGAGAAATCGAGCTTCATCGAGCGCGGATCGTAGAAGAAGGTCGTGGCATCGACCGGGGCGATGTCGATATCCGGATCGTCCTTGTCGTCCGGGATGATGCCGAGCTCGGCGACCACGATGCCGGTGCAGGCGCCCATGCGCAGAACTTCAGTCTCCTGGGGCGCCCAGCGCGAGGCGTCGAGCGCATAGCGCACACATTGCGAGGCGAGCTCGGCGCCCGCCTCATTGTTCTCGACGCGGCCATAGGCCTTGGGATCGGTGCGCAGCTTTTCCAGCACGCCGATCAGGCTGTCGATCTTCCTCCCCACCCGATTGAAGGTGATGACCGGCTGCCCGCGCGCGCCGAGCGTATCGGTCTGCTCCTTGGTCCATTGGTCGCCATGGTAATATTGCAGCGCCGTGCGGGCCTCGAGGATCTCGTTCTGCTTGATCGTCACATAGTCGGTGAACTGCTTGCGCAGCTCGACGATGTCGAGGCCGTCCTCGTCCTCGATCGCCGGCTTGTCGCCGGCATAATCCGTGTTCGGCAGCGGCAGCTTGGGCGGCGGTAGGCCTGAGCCCAAGGGAGGCTGCCAGCCGCCTGCCGGCGCGCCGAAGGGGAGGACGGTTGCTGACATGGATCAGGCCAGGGTTTTGGATCGCGCCAAGGTTTCGGATCAGGACAAGCTTTCGAGCACCGCGCCGGTCTCCAGCGCTTGCAGCTCCTTGGTGATCTCGCGCGTCGTCATCGAAGCCATGTGGCTCGCGATCGACAACGGGTCGAGCGCGACGCATTCCAAGAGATCGTCATTCGCCACCTTCAAGCATTCCTTGAGCAGTCGGATGCGCTCCAGGCGTTCGATGAGCGTCATGACGATATTCTCCAGCGCGTCATGGCCGGCCAAAGAGGCGCTGCCGGCAGTGCGCCATCCCTCTCCCGCGCTCTTCGCGCGGGAGAGGGTGCCGAGACGAAGTCGAGGCGGGTGAGGGTGGATCGGGGTGCGGTTCGATCAGAAGTGCTCCTGAACCGGGCATGCAAAGGAGCGTGGATGCAGCTCAACTGCCCCTCATCCGCCCTCACTGCGCAGAGTCTTTCTGTTCGAGACTTGCACCTTCTCCCGCAGGCGGGAGAAGGAGAACCACCTCACAACGTCTTGATGCTCGGGCGCTCCGGCTTCTTGAATGATGAATAGCCGGAGCGGTCGGTTTCGGGTCCCCCTGTGCGTGGCGCCGGCATATAGGGCCGGGACAGGCAGGCATAACGCGTCTCGTCCGCCGCATGGTCTTCCATCTCGGTATCGAGATCCTCAGGCCTGTCTCGATCATGCTGCAGCAGCGGCAGCGTGCGAATGAGCGCCGTGCAGGTCGAGAACACGAACAGCATGGGGCGCAAGCCATCGCCTTTCAGGCGGGCGCGCACGGCCATCCAGCCCGACATGGCGCCGCGCTGGCCCACGCGGGCATTGTCGGCCTTGCGAAAGCGCGGGCCTTTGTAGCCGTCGATCCTCGCCATCATCTCGGCGATCGAGGGGCCGCCGCTCTCCGCAAAGGCCGAAGGGTCGAGCACGCCATAGGCGATGCTTTCGCCCGCCTCGCGCTCCTTGATGCCGCACGCCACCTCCTCGGCCGAGAGTTTCAGGCCGACATTGGGTGCGGAGGCGCCATACCACTCGCGATAGCGAATGAGAGCGCCTCGCGGGATGACGCGACCATCCGGCAACGCATGACCGTCACCGCAGACCGCCCACCATCCGACCGAGAACGGCGAAGCGCTTCCCCAGTCCATGGATCGAAACCGCAGCCAATCTGCCGGAATAGCGAAGGGCGCGACAACATGCCTCGCCTCGTCCCATTCGTCGAAGAAGGCCCCCTCGATCGCATTCCAGTCGCCGTTCAGCCAGGCCCGGACGAGCTTGGCGGAGCCGACCAGCTGCAGGCGGCCGGCATAGGCCGGATCGATGACGGTCAGGAACGGGTTGTCGGCCAACCGCGACGGGATCACCGCGACCTTGTGCAGCGATCCATCCGGCAACGGCTTGACGAGGATGCGCGTCCGTTCCGGGAACGGCACGAGCTCGTAGCGGTCGCGGATCCAGCCTTGCCCCGGCCCGCCCGGATTGCCGGTCAGGATCATCTGCACCGGCACGCCCGCCGCAGAGCGCAGCACCCCAAACAGCCGGAAGATCGGTTCGGGCGATGGATATTGACCCGCCTCCTCGATCCAGGCATCGGTGAGGTTGCGGCCCTGGTATTCCTGCGCGTCGTCGACGCTGTCGAGATAGGCGAAGGCAATGCGCGCGCCATTCGGCAGGTGCCAGGTGAGCTTCGTTTCGTTGAACTTGCCCCCGAGCGGCCCGAATATCTGCTTGGAGCGGTCGATCGCATCCGTGCTCGACACCGTGGTGCGCCTGAACATCACGGCGTTGAAGTGCTCGCCGAATTGCAGCCCTTTCACGCCCCATTTGCCGAGCACGCCGTCGGTCTTGCCGCCGCCGCGCGAGCCGCCGAAGAAGATTTCCGAGAGCGGACACTTCACCAACTCATCTTGTGGGCCGGCCAGCGGCCTCCAGAAGAGGTCCTCCACAGCTGGAGCCTCGCGTGCCGCGCGTGCCGCCGCATTCATGGTGTCCTCAGCGTGCCTCCTGATAGTCGCCGCACCAATCCTCGGCGAGCGTCGTCGGCCACACCGTCTCGCTGGCGCGGATATCGGCGAAGCTCTCCCAATCGGCCTCCGCCGCCGCGCCGCACAGCTTGCTGCCAAGCCGGGACACATAGTCGGCGATCTCGTAGAGCAAGGGCGGCGGGGCCAAGGGCGCGCGCCTCTGGCAGCTGCCGCTGTCTTGCGTCAGCCCGACCCAGAAGCGGCAGCTGTCGCATCGCGTTTCCATCACTTATCCTTCCGGACATACCGCTCTTCCCATTGCTCGGGAGTGAGCGGCTCGTCGCTGATCAGGTGCCGGACCGTGGTGTTCTCGCTGCGCTCGACGAACATGCCGAGCTCCTTGCCGATGAGCTCGAAGGACCGATTGGCGACGTTGCCATCATAGCGGTATTGGCCGGTCGGCTTGCCGCGCACCTTGACCGCCTCGGCCTGCATGGCCCGATTGATGTTGTCGACCAGGCCGGAGAGCACCCAGAGCTTATCGATGGCAAGCGCCCGGGCCGCCCTCTCGATCGCGGCCGGCTCCTGCTTGATGCGCAAGGTGAGGAGCTCGCGGATGCGTTCGGCGATTTCAGGACGCTGTGTCAGCGCGCATGCATAATTCCGCCTTCCGCTCCCTCCGGCGCGCTGCCACGCATCGGTCAAGGACTTGCCGCGCGCCCGCTCCTGCGCGAAGCGCTCATGTTTGGGGTTCAAGAGTCTGGGCATCAGGCAGCTCCTTTGACTTTGCGCGCATCCTTGTGCTCGCCGCAGCTGAAGTCGCCGCGCACCGGCACGAACAGGCTGCGGAAATCCTGGCCGATCAGGAACACACTCGGCGGATAGCGATGGCAAAATCCGCTCTTCTGTTCCGCCTCCCCGATATCCTTCTTGAAGAAAATGCAGCTCGTGCAGGGCTTCATGATCATGCCTCCGGGAATTGAGGTGGAGTGGGCGCTCTCTCCCCTCTCCCGCTCTTTCGCGGGAGAGGGTGGCGAGACGCAGTCGAGCCGGGTGAGGGGGCGCGGGTGAAGCGCTCGACCGTCCCGCATCTGCCGCTCGCTTCGCGCAGAGTCTCTTTGTCCAAGACTTGCACCTTCTCACGCAAGCGAGAGAGGGAAAATCGCGTCGCCTCCAACAAAACGCCCGGGCCTCTCGGCTCCGGGCGCAAATCTGATCTCTATCCAATAGATACGTCTTTTTTCAGAAATCGACGCAAGGGTCAAGTCGTTTTTCTGTAGAGGGGTAGATTTCAACGACTCTGCTGACTCCCGGACGTCGCGCCGAGAAAGGCCTGGGCGTCGCTGTACTTTCCCTCTCACGCGCTCTTCGCGCAGGAGAGGGCGGGTGAGCGTGTATCGCTACACCGCATTGTGCGGGCGGCCCGAAATGCAAAGCGCCCGGGCTTTTCAGCTCCAGGCGCAAATCTCATCTCTATCCAATAGAACGGTATTTTTTCAGAAATCGCCGAAAGGGTCAAGACGATAATCTGTAGAGATGTGTCGATTCATTGACTCGCATGACTCTTCAACTCGACTGGCTGGTTGGGAAACATGAATCCCGGGCATTGGAGGACACGCGCCCATCCTCTCTCGAAGCTGGGGCCTTCGCGGAGCTCAGCTTTCGCTGGCTTTCGGAACGAAACGCCCCACCCGTACCCTCCCCGCCACTACGTTGCCACTTCGTGAGGGAGGCGGCCAGCGCTGATCGAACCCCTCCCCCCGCGACTTCGTGGTGGGGAGGGTACGGGTGGGGGGTCTCTCAGAATTGGGCAAAAGTCCCAGCTGTGGGCGAGACGCCTGCGACCTCACCCTCCCGCGGGCGAGGGTTTGAGAAACTCGCGCTCGATCGCAGTGATGAGCGCCGCGAGATGGCTCTGGTCGATCGCGAAGGCGAAGCTGAGGCTGATCGGCGCTTCATGCCCGCCCTCGAGCGCGACCTTCACTTCGACGGCGCCGCGCCCGTTGCCGTCGAGCGCGAGCTCGAACCCCTCCCGGCTCGTCAATCTCGCCGTGCCCCTGAGCGTCTCGTTCAAGCGGCTCAACTGGTCGCGAAAGCGCGGATAGCTGCCGACCGTGTCATCCGTGACAGTGCCGCGGAAGGGCCCTGCCTCGACCTCGATCCGGGTCGGATAGCCGGCCTCGTCCGGCGGGCCGGCGCGCTTCAGGCGCAGCCGGCATTGGCCATCGCCGATCAGCACGCCGTCATCGTCCATTGGCACCACTCCGGCCGTGACGGCCTTCCGATCCGATCCGTTCGCGCGCATAGCCGCGCGAGATCAGGGCGTCGAGGCGCTTGAGCTCCTCTTCGAGATAGGCGTTGGCCACGGCCAGGGCTCGCACGGCCGCCCGCGCATCGTTGTCGCACACCGCGATCGCGGCCGCGACGGCGTCGTCGAGGTCATCCGGCAGGGCCGCAAGGTCGGTATCGGGCAGGGGCATGTTCCCAACATGTTCCAGCGCGGCGCTCCTCGAGTCAAGGGCCGGGCGCGCCGTTCGGTGAAGAGCGGGCTCATGAAACGCTACCCTAGAGCCCGCGCCTCATGGGCAGGCGCGGCGGACCCCGGCGACGGCCTCCTCGAAAGCGGTCTGCGATGAGCGCAGGAACCGGAAATCCAAGGAGCAGTCCTCGCGGCCGGTCGTGCTCGACAGGCACAACGAATAGTGCTGCAGCTTGTCGGAGACGCCGCTCACCGCCGCGGTGAAACGATAGACTGCGGCATCGCATTCGGGCGTCGCGGCGAGTGCCTGGGATGCCGCGCCGAAAGCGGCGAAGCTCACCGCGACGAGCAGCAGGCGACGCAGGCGAATCTCTGACCTATTGGCCGGACAGTACGCCACCCTCAATGCGCCGCCATGTCGAGTGGCACGGCCAGATCCTCGGCGATCGGATTGGCGAAGGGGTTTTGCGCCCGGAATGCCTTGTGCTCCGCCTTGGCGCGCGCCAGCAGCACCTCGTCGCTCAGCACCGCGACGGCGGTGCCCGCCATGGTCTTTGCCGCATAGGCGAGGCCCTTATGCGCCGCGGGCGCGAGGCCTTGCGCCACCAGCTGCCAGGAATGGCCCGGCGTGCCGATGGCGTAGCAGGCGACGCGGCATTGCACGGTCGGAACCACCCAGCTCACCGTGCCGACATCGGTCGAGCCGACCAGCGAGTTGACGCCGCTACCGAGCGGATAGATCTCCTCGCTCAGCGTCTCGGCGCTCTTCGGCTTCAGGCCGAAGCGCCCATAGGCGGTGACGATGTCCTCGTGCCGCAGGCTCTTCTGGATCTCGGCCGCGAATTCCTTGTCGGCCGCGTCGAAGCACGGCGGGCCAAGGCGCATCATGGTGGCGTACATCGTCTCCTCGAGCGGGGCATTGCCGACGAGGTTGGCGTCGCCGCTGAGCTGCACCGAGCGCATCTGCGTCTCGGTCATCAGGGCGGCGCCCTCGGCGATCTTCCTGACGCGCTCGACCAGCACCCACATCTCGCCGAGCGTTTCGGCCCGGATCAGATAGCGCACCGTCGCTTGCGCCTGCACCACATTGGGCGCGACGCCGCCTCCATCGATCAGCGCGTAGTGCACGCGCGCCGAGGAGGGCATGTGCTCGCGCATATAGTTGACGCCGACATTCATCAGCTCGACCGCGTCGAGCGCGCTGCGCCCGAGATGGGGCGCGGCCGCTGCGTGCGAGGCGCGACCGCTGAAATGGAACTCGATCTCGACGCAGGCGAGCGAATAGGCGCGATTGACGCCGGTGAAGGACGAAGGGTGCCAGCAGATTGCGACGTCGACATCGTCGAAGGCGCCGGCCCGCACCATGAAGCCCTTGCCGGAGCCGCCCTCTTCGGCCGGGCAGCCATAATATCTGACACGCCCCTTCACGCCTTGCGCGGCGAGCCAATCCTTGACCGCGCTCGCCGCGAGCAACGAGGCGGAGCCCAGCATATTGTGGCCGCAGCCATGGCCATTGCCGTTCTGCTGCAAGGGGCGCTGCTCTGCGATGCCGGCCGCCTGGCTGAGGCCCGGCAAGGCGTCGAACTCGCCCATGATGGCGATCACCGGGCCGCCTTCGCCTGCCTCGCCGATCATGGCGGTCGGGATGCCGGCGATGCCGGTCGTGACCTTGAAGCCTTGCTGCTCGAGCATTGCCGCATGAGCCGCGGCCGAGCGCTGCTCCTGGTAGTTCAGTTCGGGCGTCGCCCAGACCCGGTCGCTGAGATCGGCAAAGAGAGGTTCCTTGGCCTCGACCAGCCGCCAGACATCCTCGGAGTTCCGCATCTTTTGTTCCTTGCCTGCAGTTTTTGGTCTGTAAATTTTCAGCCGTCGATGCAGCATAGCGGAGCCCTGACCCGATATCACGCGAGCTCGGCGAGGGGCTGCAATGCGCGCACTTTCTTCCCTCTCCCACGAAGGAGCGGGAGAAGGAACCCCTCCAGCCTCACGCAAGGCCCGAGCGCTCAAAAGGAATCGGGCGACATGCGGAGGCTGGAGGGGGGAGGCGCGGCACGCCGCTTCTCTCCGGTCGTGGGCGATCACGATCGAGCCACGAAGGAACACGGAATGTCGGTCTCGACAATCGGCACCGGAAGCTCGGCCATCGCCAGCTATTACCGGCAACGTAAGCGGGATCTCAATTCGCTCGAGAGTGCCGTCGAGTCCGGCGACCTCACCAATGCTCAAAAGGCATTGACGGCCTATCGGCAGGACGGCGCGGCTATCGACCCCGTCAGCGGATCGCAGGCGAGCGCGCAGGGTGGCTATCAGCCGGGCGATCCGCAATCCGTGCTCGCCTCTCTGCTCGGCGCCATTCAGTCCGGTGGCATGGTGGGTGCCAAGAACGATCTGAACCTCCACGATCTGAATCTCCGCGATCCGAACGGCTTCGCGTCGGATGCGCAGAACCTCACAGGCGGCAGCGCCGGCTCCGAGCTCGGCCAGGATTTGTTCGCCCTGCTGCAGGCCGCGCAATCGACGCAAGGCGCCAACGCGCAGCAGGGCGGAGCCGTTGCGATCGACGCGCTGGCCGGTGCGCAACCTGTACAGCCTGCGGGCCACCAGAATCCCGTCTCGCGTTGAGGGCGGCACCGAGCCTTCGCCGCTAGGGCTTCGTTAAATCACGGAAGGCATGGGCATGGGAGCCTGATCCGAAGTCTCGAAGAGCCCACGCAGCCGGCCGAGCCCTTCTCGCAGCTGCGCCGGGCCATGAGCGGCGCCGAGGCAGATGCGAATGCCATGCATTGCCGGTGATCCGACGGTCACGGCCTCAGGCGGTGTGACCGCGATGCCCAGCGCCGTTGCCCGCGCCACAATGTCGGCCGTCGTCAACGCGTCCGGCAGCCTCAGCCAGATATGGAAGGCGGGCGTGTTCTCATTCACATTGCCGCTCAGCCAAGCACCGAAGATCTCCTTGGCGATCCGGCACCGGACACTCGCCTCGCCTCGCTTTTCTGCCGCCAGAAGCTCCGCGGTGCCATCGACGATCCAGCGCGCCACCGCCTCGACCAGGATGGGCGTCGTCATCCAATTCGTCGCGCGGATGCCGGCAACGATCCTTTCGACTGCGTGCGACGGCGCGATCACGAAGCCGACGCGCAGTCCGGGCGCGAGGCATTTCGAGAAGCTGCCGAGATAATAGGTCTGCGCTGGAAGCAGCGCCGCGAATGGCGGCGGCGCATCGGGCATGAGAAACCCATAGACATCGTCTTCCATGATCGTCAGCCCGCGCCGTCTGGCGATGGCCGCGATCGCCTGACGCCGCGCTGCGGGCATCGTCGTGCCGGTCGGGTTATGCAATGTCGGGATCGTGTAGAGCAGGCGGGCGCCGCTTCGCTCACATGCCGCATCGAGCGCCTCGGGAGAGAGGCCGTCGGCGTCCATCTCGACGCCGTGCAGGCTCACTCGCGCATTGCCTGCGATGGCCTTGATGCCCGCATAGGTCAGAGCTTCGGTCAGGATGACGTCGCCAGGCGTCGCGAGGCTGGCGATGACGGTGGCCATCGCGTGTTGCGCACCGTTGCAGATCACCACTTGCTCAGGCGTCGGCTTGAACTGGCCGGCCGTGCCGCGGGCCACCCAATCCGCCACAGCGGTCCTGTGCCTGACGATGCCGCGATGAGGGCTGTAGCGCAGCAGCTCGGCAAGCTCCGGCGACGAGCCGAGCGCTCGCAAAGCCGCTCCCAGCACCTCGGCCTGCCTGCCAAGCGGCGGAACGTTCAGGCTCAGATCGATGGGTGCGCCGGTGGCGAATCCGGGCGGACGCGCTCCGTCGCCAAAAAATCCACCCTCGTCGCTATGCTCCGGCCCGGCGATGAAGGTTCCACGCCCGACCTTGCCGACCACAAGGCCGCGCTGCTCCGCCACCGCATAGGCGCGCACCACCGTGCCGACGCTCAGGCCCAGCCGATAGGCGAGCTCGCGCTGCGGCAGGAGACGGTCGCCCGCGATCGCCTTGCCGTCCGCGATGTCACGTTCGAGGGCGCGCAGGATCGCCAGGAACCGAGGCCCGTCGCTATCCAGCTGTTTCGGAGACCACATTGCACTAGTCCGATATTTCGATTGAACCATAGTGCAAATTGCCGCAAGTTTCCAGCCGCAATCTCCAGCGGATGAACCCAATGCGCCTCTATCCCTTCGTGACCGTCGATGTCTTCACTGAGCAGCGCTTCGGCGGCAACCCGCTTGCCGTGGTGACCGATGCTCGCGGCATTTCAGATGCCGAGATGCAGGCGCTGGCCTCCGAGTTCAACTACAGCGAGACCACCTTCGTGCTGCCGCCGGACGACCCGGCCCATACGGCGAAGGTGCGCATCTTCAACCGCACCTATGAAATGCCTTTCGCGGGGCACCCTAATGTCGGCACGGGCTATGTTCTGGCTGGGCTCGGGCGCGGCGATAGGCTGGTTTTCGAGGAACAAGCCGGCCTCGTGGAGGTCGAGGTCGAGCGCGACCGTGGCGGCGCCTTGACGGGCGCCATAATCGCTGCGCCGCAGCCTCTCTCGCTCGGGACGGAACTGCCGGTCGAGGATGTCGCTGCCTGTATCGGGCTCACCGCCTCCGACGTCGTGCTACGGGCCCATCCGCCGCTCGTGGCCTCGGTCGGCATCGGCTTCGTGCTTGTCGAAGTCGAGGGAGCGGCGCTGAGCCGGGCCGCGCCTGGTCTCGAGGCCTTCAGGCGCCTTCTCGGCAAGTTGCCCGCCCTGGATGGCCGCCTGGCGATCCATCTCTACACGCAAGATCTCGGCACACAGGACGGGTTCGACCGTCTCCGAACCCGCATGTTCTCGCCGCTCGCGGGTACCTATGAGGACCCGGCGACCGGCAGCGCCAACGCCGCGCTCGCAGCACTCCTCCTATCGCTCGGATCGCAGGAGCGCCGCGACTTCAAGATAACCCAGGGCGTCGAGATGGGCCGTCCGAGCGCCCTCACCTTGAGCGCCTATCGCGCGCCCGACGGCGTCAGGGCAAAGGTCGGCGGGAGCTGCGTGCCGGTTTTCAAGGGCGAAGCGCGGCTTTAGACTAGGGACCCCGATGCCCGGATTGAGCCTCACCGCCGAACTCGCCGCCCGCTTCGCCGGCATCGCGCTTGGGCATGTCCGGCGCGAATATCCGAACAAGCCGGAGCATGTGTTGGCGGGCCCTGACGATGCCCGCACGCCGAGCGCTCTGCATCCCGTGTTCTACGGCAGCTATGACTGGCATTCCTGCGTCCACAGCTACTGGATGCTGGCGCGGCTGCTGCGTCGCTTCCCGGTGCTTCCTGTCGCCGCCGAGATCCGCGCCCTGTTCGAGGCGCAATTCATCCCCGAGAAGGTCGCGGCCGAATGCGCCTATCTCGCGGCGCCGACCGCCCGCGGCTTCAAGCGTCCCTATGGATGGGCGTGGCTGTTGAAGCTCGCCGAGGAACTTACTTTCCATGATGATCGGTGCTGGTCGCAAAGCCTGGCGCCGCTTGCCGGGATCTTCGCGCAACGCTTTCGCGATTTCTTGCCGCTCGCCACCTATCCGGTGCGCGTCGGCACGCATTTCAACACGGCTTTCGGGCTTCGGATGGCTGCCGACTACGCGGCGGTCATCGGGGATGCGGGTCTTGCCGCGCTTTTCTCCGAAACCGGAAGGCGTTGGTATGGCGAAGATGCCGGCTGCCCGGCCTGGGGCGAACCGAGCGGCGATGACTTCTTGTCCTCCGCGCTGGTCGAAGCCGAATGCATGCGGTGCCTGCTGCCGGCCGAAGATTTCCCGCCCTGGCTCGAGCGCTTCCTTCCCCGCCTCGCGCAGAGAGAGCCCATGACCCTGTTCCAGCCGGCGACGGTCAGTGACCGCAGCGATGGCAAGATCGCCCATCTCGACGGGCTCAATCTCAGCCGCGCCTGGTGCTGGCGGTCGCTCGCCGGGGCGCTGCCACCTCAGGATCTGCGCCGCGCCGTCGCCGAAGATGCCGCGGAGCGCCATCTGGCCGCCGGGCTGCCCCATATCGCCGGCGATTACATGGGCGAACATTGGCTCGCGAGCTTCGCAGTGCTTGCCCTGGAGGCGTGAAAAGCGCCCCTCGAGCTCGACTACGAAACGTATCTCCATATGGCGCGGCGCACGCCCTGACGGCGAATAGTGGCCATCACCTGGCCCCGCTCTCCGCCTCGGACCGGCGCGCCAGGACCTCGACGGCGAGATGCCAGGTGGCGCCACCATCCATCGAGACCTCGCCCAGCCAATGAAAGGATCGCGGCGTGATCCTGGTAAAGCTCCAGCGGCTGAGCGCGCCGGCTTCGGTCTTGCCGTCCTGCACGATGTTGTCGCCCTGAAGGCGGCCGATCTGCTGGTAGAAGGCGTTGGTTGCCGGATCGATCCAGTAGATGCGCCAGGCATCGAGGGTTGGATCGTAGGCGCGGATAGTGGTGCCGTACCAATTGCCGGCGAGCGGCATGACGGGTCCGTCGGGACGGCGATCCTTGCGGCGCGGGATCATCCAGACATCCTGGATGGCGCGCCCTTCGAGGATCCAGCCGAAATGGATCTCCCCTTCGCCGCCATGCGCGACGCCATCCGGCGTATGGGTGACGATATCGGCCTCCCAATCGCCGATGAACTGGCCATAGAGATCGAGCTTGTCGTTGCGGTCGGCCGCCGCCCCGCCGGCATGCAGGGCCGAAGCGAAACCTGATGGAAGAATGTCGGTCACGGCAAACTCCTTGAACTTTCGTGCGGACCAGAAAAGCCCAAAACGCTCTCCGCAGCTTGGGAAATTTTGCTATCATGAGGCCTTGATCGAAAGCTGCTGAGATGACCAATAGCTGGCGCATTCTGGCCGAGGGCTCGGGCTTTCGCGTCACGGATTTTTGCTGCAGGGCCGGTCCCGAAGACGAGCCCTTCGAGGAGCGCCATGGATGCGCCTGCATCGCGCTCGTGACGCGGGGTACCTTCAATTACCGATCGACTTTGGGTTCGGCGAGCCTCGCTCCCGGAAGCATCCTCCTAGGCGATGGAGGGCATTGCTTCGAGTGCGGCCATGAATATGGTCGCGGTGATCGCTGCATCGCCTTTCATTTCACGCCGCAGACACTGGAATCGGTCGTCACCTCCCTGCCGGGCGCCACGCGGCTCGGCTTCGGGCGTGCCCATCTGCCACCGCTTCAGAGCCTGGTCGCGCTCTCCTCCCGCGCGGAAGCAGCGAGTCTCGACGCGGACCCCGCCGAATGGGAAGAGATCGCCTTGAGCCTCGCGGCGCAGGTCATCGCGACGCTGCGCCACACGAGGCCGCATCATTCCGCGCCGAGCGCGCGGGACCAGCGCCGCGTCGCCGAGGCGCTGCGCCGGATCGAATCCGGGTTCGACGCCGAAATCACCTTGCAGGATCTGGCGCATGAGGCGCAGATGAGCCCGTTCCATTTCCTGCGGGTGTTTCGAGATTGCATCGGCATGACGCCGCATCAATTCGTGCTGCGCACCCGTCTGCAGCGCGCCGCCGTGGAGCTGCGCTCATCCGATAGGCCGGTCTCCAGCATCGCTTTCGACATGGGCTTCGGTGATCTGTCGAGCTTCAACCGGCGCTTCCGGCGCCTGATGGGAGCGAATCCGACGGAGTGGCGCGCGCAAGCCGGCAGGAGATGGGCGGAAGATCATCGAGGCGCACCCCAAGCTGCCCTCAAGTCACTCACTTGAACCGGAGGCCGCAACTCCTCGGACGAACGGGCGCTGGAAGATACCGGGACGTGGGCCCACGAGCTCAGCTCGCGCGACTGTCCGGGGAGCCTGGTAATTTGCGAGAGCGCCAATTTTCGATCAGCTTCTGCATCGCCTTCGTCGCGTTGGCCTCAGCCTCGCGTCGTGTTGCGTAACTCACCGGCGATTGACTGCGCAGGGCGCCGTTTTCGTACACCGTCCAGGAGAATCGCCGTTCGCTCGATCTGACGGGATCGATCTTGATTGCGAAGGGATGAACGAGGATCATCGCCGTAATATGGGTTTTCCATGGCGATTGCGCCAGAGCGAAGATCGACGCGTCGCATCCCCAGTCCCAACCAGGCGTGGGATGGCGTCGGGACGCATATAGCGCCGCGCCTCGACCGCCGATGAGCTGCGGGCCGTGGCGAAGATCAGCTATTGAGGGCAAAGCGCCTCACCTTCGTCCCTATCCGCTCTCACTCCGTCAGGCGCCTTGCCCGCAAGCGGGAGACGGAGGCGCGAGCACGTGCTCGATCCGGATCGGCAGGCTGCGGACACGCCGTCCCGTCGCATGGAACAGCGCATTGGCGATGGCGCCGGCGATGCCGACCGTGCCGAGCATCCCGATGCCCTTGACGCCGCTGCCGAGATGCGGGTCGTCCTCCTCGACGAGGTCGATGTCGAAATGCGGCATGTCGGCATGCACCGGGATGAGGTAATCGGCGAGGTTGTCGTTGACGATGCGGCCCTGCGGCTCATCCATCAGCACCGTCTCATGCAGCGCCATGCCGATGCCGCCGATGAGCCCGCCCACCAGCTGGCTCCGCGCCAGCAGCGGGTTGAGGATGCGCCCGGCCGCATAGGCAGCGGCGATCCGCGCCACCCGCAGCTCGCCGAGCTCGGGATCGACGCTCACTTCCGCGAACACCGCACCATAGCCGTAAGAGCTATGCTGCGGCTTCTCCGATGGCGCCGCGCGCGCCATGGTCTCGAGGCCGCCGGGCGCTGCGCGGGCGAGAAGCTCGGCGAGACTTTCCGAACGGTTGCCGGCCTCGCCGCGGATCAGGCCCTCGGCGATGGTCAGGCTCTCCGCCGCGGTGCCGTGCAGCGGTGAACCGGGATCGGCGATCGCAAGCGCGATCAGGCGTGCACGCAGAAGGCGCGCCGCCGCCTCGACGGCCGGCGCGAAGCTCGCGGTCGCGATCGAGCCGCCCGAATACGGACCTTCCGGCAGCTCGGTGTCGCCGAGCTCGACCGATGCCTTGGCGAGCGTCACGCCGAGCGCCGACGCGGCCAGTTGGGCCAGCACCGTATAGGTGCCGGTGCCCATGTCCTGCGTGCCGCAGCGGACCTGCACGGCGCCCTCGGCATCAATGCGCAGCCCGGCCGCTGACGCCATGCGATAGACCGGATAGGCGGCGCAGGCCATGCCCCAGCCGAGGAGGTTTCGCCCCTGGCGCACGGCGCCGATCTGGCGCGGCCGCTTGTCCCAGCCGAAGCGCTCGGCCCCGACGCGACAGCACTCGCGCAAGGAGTTGCTCGACCAGGAAAGCCCAGCATACTGGTCGTGATCCGCATGATTGCGCAGGCGAAGCTCGAGCGGGTCGATGTCGAGCTCATGAGCGAGCTCGTCGAGCCCGGATTCGAGCGCGAAGCTGCCAGGCCCTTCGCCAGGTGCCCGCATGGGGTTTGGCTGCGGCGCATTGACCCGCACCAGACGGTGCGAGGTTGCGACATTGGCGCAGGCATAGAGCATGCGCGCCGGTGTGCCGACCGGATCGGCATAATCCGCATAGGTCGAGGTCTGCGCGATGGTGTCGTGTGTGATCGCGGTCAGGCGCCCCTCGCGTGTCGCGCCGAGCCTCAGCTCCTGCAGCGTCTCCTGGCGGCGCCCGACCAAGGTGAACATCTCGGCGCGGCTGAGCTCGAGCTTGACCGGGCGGCGGGCCTCGCGTGCCGCCATCACGCCGAGCACCAGGCAGGGGAACCAGGCGCCGCCCTTGGTGCCGAAGCCGCCGCCGAGATATTTCGACACCACCCGCACCTTGTCGACCGTAAGGCCGAAGCAATCGGCAAGCGCCTGGCGATGCGCGAACACCGCCTGTGTCGTGGTGTGCACCGTGAGCCGGCCGCCTTCGAAGTCGGCGATCACCGCATGCGGCTCGAGCGGATGATGGTTGTTGACGGGCGTCGTGTAGCGCTCAGCGATCGTGATCTCGGCTGCGGCGAAGCCGCGCTCGGGATCGCCGCGCCGGCTGTCGGTTTCGACGCGGCCGGCCATCTTCGGCGCGAAGGTCTCGCCGAGCCCCTGTGCGACGCTGGTGACCGCGGGCAATGGCGCATAGGTGACGGCGACGAGGTGGGCGGCGCGCCGTGCCAGCGCCGGCGTCTCGGCGAGGACGAGCGCCACCGGCTGGCCGGCGAAATGCACGCGCCTCTCCTGCAGCGGGATGAGGAAGCCCGGCCGCGCGATCCGCGGCGCGTTCTCATGCGTCAGCACTGAGACGACGCCGTCGAGCGCCAGAGCCGGCGCCGTGTCGATGCGCAGGATCTCGCCAGCCGCGATCGGCGCGACGGTGAGAGCGGCATGCAGCATGCCTTCGATGTGCCGCTCGGCCGCGTAGCGTGCGGCCCCCGTGACCTTGAGCATGGCCTCGAGACGCGGCACCGCATTTGCGTCGGACACGGTCATGCGGCGTCTCCCAATTCCATCAGGGCGCGCAGCACCGCGCGCCTGAGAAGCTCGAGCTTGAAGCCGTTGCGGCTGAGCGGGCGCGCGCCATCCGCTGCCCGGGAGGCGGCGAGCCGGAGGGCAGCCTCGCCGGGACGCTCGCCGATCAGCGCCATTTCGCAGGCGCGCAGCCGCCAGGGTTTTGTGCCGACGCCGCCGGCCGCGATCCGGGCCTCGCGGATCATCCCGCCCTCGACTTCGAGGGCCGCAGCCACCGAGACGACGGCGAACTCGAAGGAGGCCCGGTCGCGCAGCTTGAGATAGCGCGAGCGGCAGGCGCTGCGCGGCACCTCGACCGCAACGATCATCTCGCCCGGGCTGAGCTGCGTTTCGCGCTCGGGTGTGTCGCCGGGCAGGAGGTAGAACTCCTGGAGCGCCACCCGCCTCTCGCCGTCCGGGCCGCGCAAGCGAAGGCGCGCGTCGAACGCCACCAGCGCCACGGCGAGATCGGATGCATGCGTGGCGGCGCAATGGGCGCTCGCTCCGAAGATGGCGTGTGGCCGGTTCTCGCCCGCGAGCGCCCCGCAGCCCGAGCCCTTCAGGCGCTTGTTGCAGGGCAACGTCTCGTTGCGGAAATAGAGGCAGCGGCTGCGCTGCATGAGATTGCCGCCGATGGTCGCGGCGTTGCGGATCTGCGGCGAGGCGCTCGCCTCGAGGGCCTCGGCGATCGCCGGGTAGTCACGGCGAACCGCCGGATGCTCGGCCACATCGCTCATGCAGGCGAGGGCGCCGATCATGATGCCGTCATCGCTGCTCTCGATGGCGGCAAGCGGCAGGCGGCTGATGTCGATGACGAGTCCGGGCGCGCAGACGCCGCTCTTGCAGAGCTGCATCAGATCGGTGCCGCCGGCGATGAAAACAGCGCCCGGCCGCGTGGCCGCCATGGCTCTCGCGGCGTCTTCCGTTTCGGCACGCCAATACGCGAAAGGCAACATGGCTCAGCGCCTCGCTACGTCGCCGATGGCGGCGACGATATTGGGATAGGCGCCGCAGCGACAGAGATTACCGCTCATGAATTCGCGGATCGAGGCGTCGTCGCCGGCGCGGCCTTCGGCGATCAGGCCGAGCGCCGACATGATCTGGCCCGGCGTGCAATACCCGCATTGCAGAGCGTCATGGGCGATGAAGGCGGTCTGCAGCGGATGCGGCTCGCCCCCGTCAGCGACACCCTCGATCGTCGTGATCTCCTTGCCGTCCTGCATCGCCGCGAGAGCGAGGCAGGCATTGACGCGCCTGCCGTCGACGAGGACCGTGCAGGCACCACAGGCGCCCATGTCGCAGCCCTTCTTGGTGCCGAACAGGAAGAGCGTGTCGCGCAAGAGATCAAGGAGGGTGGTGCAGGCATCGATATTCGCCTCATGCTGCTTGCTGTTGATCGAAAGCGTGATCGTCAGCCGATCGAGGGGGGATTGCATGGGTCTCTCCGATGCCGTTTCGACCCGATCATCGCCCATCACCGATCATTCTTCCAATCGATGCGCGTTATGATGTATCTTCGCGCCATGAATTTAGCCGCGCTCGATCTCAACCTCCTGGTGGCGCTCGATGCGCTGGTCGCGGAAGCCCATGTGGGCCGGGCCGCCTCGCGCATCGGCCTGTCGCAGCCGGCCACCAGCCACGCGCTTCGCCGCCTGCGCGAGATCATGGACGATCCGCTGCTGGTGCGGGTCGGTGCTCGCATGCAGCTCACGCCGCGGGCGCAATCGCTGCGGGTGCCGCTGACTCAGGCGCTCGAGCAGCTGCGCGGCCTGTTCGTCGCCGAGGGCTTCGAGCCTGCGACCAGCACGCGCCGCTTCGCGCTGATGGCGCCCGATCTCGTCGTCGATGTCGTGGTGCCGCCATTGCTGGAGCGGATCGGCGCGCTCGCTCCGCGCATCAGGCTCGACGTGACGCCCTGGCGCGGCCCGGCGATCGTGACCGACGAGGAGATGCGCTCGGTCGACATCGTGATCGCCTGCACGCCGGACGCCTTTGCCGGGTTCCACCGGCAGCGGCTCTATGCCGACAGCGACATGGTGGCGGTCCGGCGCGGCCACCGCATCGGCATGCGCCTCAGGCGGCTCGAAGCCTTCCTCGAGGCGCGCCATGTCGCCGTCATCGGGCCGGGACATCGCGAGGACCTGATCGACATCTGGCTGCGCGGCCTCAATCTCGAGCGGCGCATTGCGCTCGTGGTGCCGAGCTATCTGCAGGCGATGCGCATGGCGGCGCGCACCGACCTCGTCGCCTTCGTGCCGAGCCGCCTGATCGCGGCGCTCGGCGGTCCCGAAGGGCTGATCGCCGTGCCGCCGCCCGTCGATCCGGGCATCGACGAGCAATTCATGTTCCACCCGACGCGGGCCCAGGTGGATCCTGCCTCGATCTGGCTTAGAGGGCTGATCGCCGAGATCGGGCGCGGCCTCGACCGTCCGGCGAAGCGTGCCGCCTGAGCGGCGTCGCTCGCCTCACTCGTTGATGTTCTCGTATCCCGTATAGCTCCAATGGTCGGCCGCGAAGCCGAAATGATAGACGTTGCCGTTGCAGTTGATCGACCATTTCTTGAAATTTGTCTGGCCGTTCTTGAGCTCGATCTCGAGGTTGTTGGCCAAGAGGCAGTCGACGATATCCTTGTGCTTGGTGAAATCGGTCTTGAAGCGCTTGAGGAATTCGGGTTTCGAGAGGGTCCTGGCGCCATGCTCCACCACATTGTCGAGGGGGAAGCGCGACAGCTTGGCGGCGGCCTCGGCGTCGCCCGAGGCGGCGGCATTGGCGAACGCATAGCTCAGCTTGGCGAGCTCCGTCGGCGGCGGAGGCACGGAGGAGGATTGCGCGGCGCTCGCTGAATGCTGACCGGGAGCGACGCAGATCGCCAGGCCGATGGCGAGGGTCAGGGCAGCAGGAATTCTCAAAATCACCTCCATGATCAGTCGCCGGATAGGCGCCTTCGCGGCTCGCCCGCGATAGTGCCCGCTTCGCGCCGCAGCCACAATGTCGCGAGGTTCAGCCGCGCATCCAGAAGCGGTTGCGGTCGACGGCCGTGAAGCCGAGCGACCCGTAGAGCGCCAGCGCCGGCGCATTGGCCTCGCTCACCTGTAGCCCGAGAAGATCGCGGCCAAGCCCTCGCGCCCAGGCTTCGGCGGCGCCGAGCGCGGCTCTTGCCCCGCCCTGGCGGCGGCCATCGGCGCGCGTCGCCACGCATTCGAGCACCGCGCAGCGCCCGGCCGCTCCGGGCTCGGCGACGCAGAGCGCCGTCGAGATCACCTCTCCGTCCTTGCGACAGGCGAAGAAGGCCCGCGGCTTCGGCACGCTGGCGAGGATCCGCTGGTTGACGGCGCGGCGGCTCTCGGTGACGGCGCCGAGATAGATGTCGAGCCATTCGGGACCCGGCTCATCGCTCGTTTCCACGCCCTGCGCCTCGCCTCCGCCGCCGATGCGCTTGACCATGGTGAGGGTCGTTTCGCCGTCGCTATAGCCGCGCGCCTGCAACAGCTCCGGCAGATCGGCTGGTCGGCTCATGGAGGAGCTGTGCAGGCGCGACGGTGCGCCTTTGTGCGCATAGCGGGCCTCCACCTCCTCGAGCGCGGCCGCGGCATCGGCGCCGTCGAAAGCGATGGCTGAGACCGAATTGGCGCGCTGCGAGCCTCCGCCCGAATAGCGCCACAGCCAGCCGCCGATCCGCGCCGTCTCGAAAGCCGGCCAGGCCCGCACATGCAGCTCCTCCATGCGCCGCAATTCCTCTTGCGTCAGAGTCACGTCCCGTCACCTCGCTCGAAGGTCTGGCGGCAGCGTCGATGTCGACTTGCCGAGGGACGTCGATAGGATGCGAGGCACGGACTCACAAGGGGGAGAGGAGGAACGGCCATGCCTTCAGAACCGGAAGTTCTCGTTGCCAAAGCGGGGCCGGTGACCACCATCACCCTCAACCGGCCGCAGCGGCGCAATGCCGTCGATGCGACGACGAGCCTGCTGTTGCGCCGGGCCTTCCTCGCCTTCGAGGCCGATGACGAGGCGAGCGCGGCGGTGCTGTGCGGCGCAGGCACGGATTTCTGCGCCGGCTTCGATCTCAAGGCGCTTTCCCGCGAGAGCCGCTACGAGCCCGAAGGCGACGGCCCGATGGGGCCGACGAGGCTGCTGCTGACAAAGCCGGTGATCGCGGCGATCGAAGGCCATGCGGTGGCGGGCGGCCTCGAGCTCGCCCTGTGGTGCGATCTCCGCGTTGCCTCGACGACCGCGGTGTTCGGCGTCTTCTGCCGGCGCTTCGGGGTGCCGCTCGTCGATGGCGGCACGGTGAGGCTGCCGCGCCTCATCGGCCATAGCCGCGCCCTCGACATGATCCTCACCGGCCGGCCGGTCGCAGCCGGGGAGGCGCTCAGCTTCGGCCTCGCCAATCGTGTCGTCGCTACCGGCGAGGCGCTGTCCGCCGCACAGGCGCTGGCGAGGGAGATCGCGCGCTTTCCTCAGCTCTGCCTGAAGACGGACCGCATGTCCTCTTATGCGCAATGGGGCCTCGACCTCGCCACCGCCTTGCGCCGCGAAGGACGCGAAGGCGAGCGGCCCATTCGCGAGGAGGCTGTGAAGGGCGCTGCCCGTTTTGCCGCAGGGTTGGGGCGAGGCGGCGATTTCAGCGCCATCTGAGAGGTAGCGGAAAGTAGCATCCAGACGCCCCGGACGCCACATTGCAAAGCCGGCTAATAAATTCTATCGTGACCGACCGCCAGTGCACCGCAAGGGCCTCACCAGCGGGCGACGCGACGCCGATCACGCAAGCGGCTCCACCGGCCTCAGGAAGGTCCGCTCC
Organism: Rhizobiales bacterium GAS188; assembly: GCA_900104855.1. NCBI lineage: Bacteria > Pseudomonadati > Pseudomonadota > Alphaproteobacteria > Hyphomicrobiales > Rhizobiales bacterium GAS188. The sequence continues at coordinate 1,788,666 of FNSS01000001.1, read as the reverse complement.
TCGCTCAGGATGAAGCGCTCCGCCTGCGCCTTGCGGAAATTCGCCGCGCCCGCCTCGTCCGCCTTCAGCCTTGCCCGATAGGCCTCATAGGCCGCGAGGCTCTCGAAGGAGATCAGCGCCAGCGCGATATTGTCGGTCCCCTCATGGGGCATGAAATAGCCGAGAAGCTCGCCGCCATTCTTCGGGATGATGGTCAGCCAGTTGCGCGCATAAGCCTCAAAGGCGTCGCGCTTATAGGGATCGAGCGTGTAGCGGATGCAGCAGGTGACGGCCATGGCGGGTCTCCATTGGTGTGGAATGCCCGCTCACGATAGCCAGCCACGCGTGATAATGCTTCGGTTCCGGCCGAAGCATTGATAGCCACTCAAGGTCCCGTCGGAGGCACGCCGGTGCCGAGAATCTCGTTGAGGAGCGTCATCGCGCCCGATTTGACCAGCACCTGGTTCGCCTCGACCGAGAGGCCGCGCAGCCCATCGAGCAGCGAGGCGAGGGTCGCGTGATGCGGCTCTTCGCGGGCGAGCTCGGTCTCGATGCGCGCCACATGGCCCTCGAGCTCCTCCGCATGCGCAGCCTCTTCGAGCGATTGCGCATGCTCCTTGATGTCGCGCACGAGATTGCGGACCTTATCGACCGGCAACCCCTCCTCGGGGGCGGATTGCCCGTCATCCTTACCGTTTGCAACCATGGTAGAAGCCCTTCCTGAGGCAAGCAGGAAGGATCTGTCTACCTCATGATGGCGAGATTGCGAACGGCTTCCAGCAGCTTACGAAGATTTTGCAGCTTACGAAGATTTGGCCAGCTATTTCCCCTTGGCCGGGACCACGAAGCCGCTGAGCAGGGTGTAGATCAAGACAGCGAAGCTCGCGAGTCGAGGATCGTAAAATCCGTTGCCGTAAAAAACGCTCCCTTGGGTCGTGTAGGCCCAGATCACGAAGGCAATCGTGGACATGACCCCATTGACGATCCAATTCTGGTCCTTCTCGGCTTGCTGCCAGATGTAAATCGGGGTTGCCACCAGCGCCAGCAGGAAGATCCCAATGCCGAAATAGTTCCCATGCGTATCGATGAACTTGGTGATCATCACGGTGCTCGTCTCCGCCGACGGAGTGACGGAGACGGGCACGAACAGCTTGTCGGCCGCCAGATAGAAGGCGATGACTTCGGCCGGGACGTATTTGACGATGCGGGCCGCGTAATTATCGACTTGCGTCTCTTGTCCCGCGGCGGCGCCTGCGACCGCGGGAGCGCCCGGTGCCCCGGTGAGCACCGTCACCGGGCTGGCGCTGAAGGTGATGGGTCCCGCGGCATCTGTCGCGGCTCTGACGAGACGGCTCATGTCAATGCCCCCAGCGTGCAGTGTTCGGATATGCTTTTCGCTCAGAACGAGCTTCGTCGACAGAGCACAACTGTGAATCCTCCACAAGATCTACCGGAGACCCCGCCGCGCCACGACGCCCCCAAATCACGAAAAATTAACGCTTCGCGCTCTCGGCTGCGCCAAAGCCGCGTCGCCGGCGCAGGGTGCGTCGCTACGAGATCACGCTCAAGCCCTTGAAGCGGCGCACGATCTCATCGGGCAGGCGTCGCCACTTGGCCGGACCGCGCCCAAGCGGCTATAATCCTGCCAGCGCAACGAGCTGGAGCTGTGCATGCCGGAGGCGCCGAAGCGCTCGCAGATTTTCGCCTGGTCGGTCACGGTCGGGCTCGCCGCGTCGATCAGCCTCGTGCTGCTGTTCGCGGCGCGCGCTGCGCAGCGCGAAGCGAGATTCGTGGAGCTGGTGCGCCCGAGATGCGCGCATATGGGCCTGACCAATGAGGAGCTGCACCGGCTGGTGCGCAGCGAATTCAAGCCGGGCGCGCGCAAGCCCGAGGCGTTGCAGGCCGTCACCTATCTATGCGAGGCTCGGCAGCGGGCAGGCAAGCGCTATCGGGCGGAGAGCGCCCTGACGCGCATCTGAGGCTCGCTCAGCGCCGGACCGGCGGCTCGGCGTCCTTCAGAACTTCGAGATCGTCGACCGAGATGCCGCGTTCCGGCGCCGTCATGGAATCGAAGCGCACATCCGCCTTGATCTCGCCGAGCGGCGGCACGCGATAGAGATCGACCACCCGGCCGCGCGCGGCGGCGTCGAGGCTGCGCGACCTCCATGCCCGCGACCCGTCACGGAATCTGACGCGATCACCCGCTTTCATCGCCTGCCTCCTCCGGTTTCGCCTGCCTCCGTTCAACCCTTGCCGTGTGGCACCGAAATCCGCTCTTCGCGGAACAGCGAATGCCCGCCCTTGGCGAGCACGATCCCAACGAGCATCGCGGCTGCGACCATCGCGGTCAGCACGAGCACGGCTTCAAGGCGCTTCGGCACGGGCCGTTTTCCTTCGCCACCTCAGTCGAATGCATGCTCAGATTCGCCGCGTCAGGATAAGGCTGGATCGAGATTCTGTCACTTCGCGCGTAGCCCGCGATCCACCGCCTCGCTTCCCTCTCCCGCCACTTGAGGCGGGAGAGGGTGGCGAGACCATAGCTCGCAGCACGCTGCGAGCGTTCGCTCACAGCTATGGTCGAGCCGGGTGAGGGGCGTCGGTGAAGTGCTCAACCGTCCCTCATCCGCCTCGACTGCGTCTCGGCACCTTCTCCCGCGAAGTGCGGGAGAAGGTTGAGCCTTTCACGCCGCTTCGCGCCTCAGCCTCTCGCGCCGCTCGGCCCGTCGCAACCATCGCGCCGCGAGCTCTGCCGCATTGAGGTTATGGGCATCGACCCTTCCGACCAGCGGGTCTGGTCTTGCCCGCAGCGAGCGTGTGGCGCGCCGCACCTCTTTGATCCTCGCGATCATGGCGGCGGGCGGCAGCTGCGACAGGTCAAGCGCGATCATCTCGAGCTGCCCCGGATCGCCGAGCAGGGCACGGGCGCGCCGCTTGACGATGTCGCGCGCGAGCTTGCGGACGGCACTGTCCATCTCGGCCTTCACGCGCGCCCAGGCCTCGTTGCGGCGCGCCCGCTCGGCGGCTCCGGGGTGTGCCCAGGTGAGGGTGGCGAGCGAAGAAGGGCGAATGCGCAAGCGCGTCACGAGGCGGGTCCGCTCGCCATGGCGGCTTCGCCGGCGCTTGCTGCGAGGCCGCCGGCGCGGTGATCTGGCCCATCATTGACGATGGCGGCGATGCGCGAGGCCAACGCGGCGCTGCCGGCCGGGAAGCGGACATGCAGGCCGGCTTCACCCGCCCCGCCATGCAGCCAGACCTCGCCGCCGTCACCGGCCTCGGCCTGCACCAGGTTGAAGAACTCCAGGGTCGCCATCGCGTCGCTCCTTCGCCGCAATCGGCGGCTTCGCAGCGATGGCTACATCGTGTGGCGATCTTTATCAATACATGGTGTAGTGATTTTGGTGATGCATCGACTCCAGGAAACGACTCTTGGAAGCGATTTCGGCGAAAACGAGTTGGCCCGTCGGGGAATAACATGCTCGATCGGTTGGGGTCTGTTTGAAATGCCCCCCACCCGTACCCTCCCCACCACGAAGCCGGCTGGAAGCCGGCGGTCCAATCTTCCCTTGGACCGCCGGCTTCCAGCCGGCTTCGTGGCGGAGGGAGGCGATCAGCGCTGGTCGCATCCCTCCCCCTGCGACGGCCTTACAGCCACATCGGGACGATCGAGGCTGCAAGCAGCAGGCCGAGCGTCGCATTGACGGCCCGCCATTGCGGCTCGGTCCTCAAGGTTCTGGCCAGCAGCGAGCCGCCCGCGCACCACAGCGACAGGGCCGGCAGCGCCGCCAGCCCGAAGGCCGCGGCGAGCAGCAGCGCGAGCCGCAACGGGTCGACGGTGAGCCCCGCATAGGCGGCAGCGGCGGCGAGCGCCATGCTCCAGGCCTTGGGATTGAGAAAGGGCAGGAGGAGCCCGGCGAGGAAGCCCGAGGGCGAAGCGGAGCTGCCGGATGTGATGTCGGGCGCGCCGCTGCGGCCGATGCGCCAGGCGAGCCAGACGAGATAGGCGGAGCCTGCGATGCGCATCGCGAGCTGAAGGGCAGGGGCCGATTGCAGCAGCGCCGCGAGGCCGGCCGCCGTCGCCGCGACCAGCAGCGAGAGGCCGATGGCGATGCCGGTGAGCAAGGGCAGGCTGCGTTGCCAGCCGAAGCGCGCGCCCGAGGCTGCCGCCAGGAGATTGGCGCCTCCCGGCGTGACCGTCGCCACCACCGCGAAGACGATGAGGGAGAAGAGAAGCTCCGTCATCGAGCTCACGCGGCTCGTGGCGAGGCGAGCTTGCCGGCGATGAGGCGGCCGAGCCTGGCGATCCCCTCCTCGATGCCGGCTTCCGATTGCAGCGAATAGTTCAGGCGGATGCTGTTTGCGCCCGAGCCATCGACGAAGAAGGCCCCTCCCGGCACGAAGGCGATGCGGGCTTGCGCCAAGGCGGCGGCCAGCAGCGCCGCCCCATCGAGGCCTTCCGGCAAGGTGACGAAGACGAACATCCCGCCTTGCGGGCGCGTCCAGCTCACGCCGTCGGGCATGTGCCGGGCGAGCGCCGAGAGCATGGCGTCGCGGCGCCGGCGGTAGCTCTCGACGATCTTGGGGATTTGCCGGTCATAGACGGCTTCGACCACCTGGTGCATCGCCATCTGATTGAGGGTAGCGCTGTGCAGATCGGCCGCCTGCTTGGCGAGCACCACCTTGTGCACGAGATGGCGCGCCGCGCAGACGAAGCCGACCCGCAACCCGGGTGCGATGGTCTTCGAGAAGGTGCCGCAATAGACCACCCGGCTGTGCTCGATCGAGCCTGCGCGCTCGATGTCGAGGGCGAGGCAGGAGGGGAGCGCCTCGCCCTCGAAGCGCAGCGCCTCATAGGCCGCGTCCTCGACCACCGGGATGTCGAGCTCGCCCGCGAGCTCGAGGAGATTCCGGCGCGCCGCGAGGCTCAAGGTCTCGCCTGTGGGGTTGGCGAATTCCGGCACCACATAGGCGAGCGCCACCCGGCCGCCATTGGGTTTCGCGGCCTCGCGATAGGCGGCGGGGGTGCGATTGCCGTCCTCGAGCCGCAAACTGTCATAGCGCGGCTCATAGGCGTTGAAGGCCTGCAGGGCGCCGAGATAGGTCGGGGCCGTCACCAGCGCCGTGTCGCCTGCCGAAAGGAACAGCTTGCCGAGGAGGTCGAGCCCTTGCTGCGAGCCGGCCGTGATCACCACATTGTCGATGCCGCAGGCGATGCCGCGCCGCGCCATGCGCTCGGCCACCCAGCGCCGCAGAGGCAGGTAGCCTTCGCTCACCGAATATTGCAGGGATTTCGGCCCGAGCTGCGGGTCGGCCAGGATGGTCGCGAAGGCGCTGCGCAGGGCTTCGCTCGGGAACAAGGCCGGATCGGGGATGCCGCCCGCGAAGGAGATGATATCGGGCTGGTCGAGCAGCTTCAGAAGCTCGCGGATCTCCGAAGCGCGCATGCCCTCCGCCCGCCCCGCAAAGGCGCTCTCCCAATCGATCGACCCGATCTCGGCCATGCCACGGCTCTCCACTGCAGATACACTCCGGATTGTCGCATTGTCCTATAATCGGTATGGAGTCAATTCATATATTGCCACTATGACAATCGATCGATATGATGACCCTCATGACCGAAATCTGGACCCCTCGTCTCGATCCGCATCGTGGCACCTTGCATGAGCAGATCCTCGAGGCGCTGCGCCGCGAGATCGGCTCGGGTGAGCTGCCTCCGGGGGCGCGCATGCCGACGCATCGCCATCTCGCCCAGTCGCTCGGCATCGGTATCGGCACCGTCACCAAGGCCTATGCGCAGGCTGAGCGGACCGGCCTGCTGACCAGCCGGGTCGGACGCGGGACCTTCGTCGCCGGCCTCCCGGACGAGCGGGCGCCGCGCCGTCACGGCGAGGGGCCGATCGAGCTCACCATGAACCTGCAGGCGCTTGCGCCCTCGGCCTCGCGGCTCGCCGAGACGCTGGCGCGGCTGCGGCGCCGGCCGGATCTCGGCGATTATGTCGGCCTCGCGCCGCAGCCCGGCTTCGACTGGCAGCGACAGGCCTTCGCCGAATGGCTCGGCCGCGCCGCGCGCTATGAGGGCGTCGATTGGCGCCGACTCCTGATCTGCACCGGCGCCCAGCAGGCCATGGCGCTGGCGCTCGACGAGATCGGGCGGCGCGGCGACACCATCCTGACCGAGGCAGCGACTTTCCACGGCATGAAGGTGCTGGCCGAGTATCGCGGCTATTCACTTCTCGGCCTGCCCATGGACCGGGAAGGATTGCTGCCCGAGGCGCTCGAGCGCGCTGCGGCCGAGACCTCGGCCCGCATCCTCTATGTGCAGCCGACCTTGCAGAACCCGACCGCGCGCTCGATGTCGCGGGCGAGGCGCGAGGCGATCGCGGACATCGCGCGGCGCCGCGAGCTCTGGATCATCGAAGGCGATCTCTACGCGCCGCTCGCCCATGCGGGATGGGGCTCGGATGCAGCGGCGAGCGCGCTCCTGCCGCTGGCGTCGCTGGCGCCGGAACGGGTCTTCTATGTGAGCAGCGTCTCGAAGGCCCTGGCGCCGGGGCTGCGCGTCGGCCTGCTGGTGGCGCCCGACATGGCGCGCTTCGACCGGCTATGCCTGGCGATGCGGGCCGTCTGCTATTCGGCCTCGACCTTCGGGCCTCTCATTGCGGCGCAATGGGTCACGGACGGGACCGCCGAGATGATCCTCGGCGAGGTGACGCGCGAAGCCGCAAGCCGCGTCGTGCTCGCCGGCGAGATTCTGGGCTCGGCGCTCGAGACGCCCTCGGCGCCGACCAGCCTGCATGCCTGGCTGCCGCTCGGCGAGCTCGAAGCCGAGCGCCTCGCCGGCCAGGCCTTGCGCCAGGGCGTGCTGCTGACCTCGCCCTCGGCGCTTGCGGTCGCTGGCCGATCTGTGTCGGGGCTACGCCTGTGCCTTGGCGCCCCCGCCGACCGGGCGAGGCTCGATCGCGCCTTGCGGATCATCGCGTCGATCATGGCGAACGAGGCCGAGGCGCCGTCCCCGTCGGTGATCTGACAGGGCTTCTCCCGTGGGACCGCGACCGTCTCGGTCGCTCTTCATCGTGCAAGCGAAAGCCGATATTGAGAGGGATGTGAAGGAAGAGCGGGCGAGGGCGCCCGCGTTCCCGGAGGGTGGGGGCGACATGCGCAAATTTATGGCCGGCCTGATTCTGGGCCTGATGCTCGGTGGTGCCGCCGCGGCATTCGCTGCCGAGATCACCTTACAAAGCGGCTATCTGGCCAATTGGTCGGTGATCCAGAACGGCGAAGAGGTCTGCCGGGATCCCTTCGTCTCGACATCGGCGAGGCAGATCGAGTGCGATTGAGGTTGGGGCCGCTTGCCTGGGACCGCGGGCGTCTGAGGCTGTGAGTTTTTGATTGCTCCGCGTTTGTCTTGCTGATTCTCTTCGTCGGAGGGCGCGGAGGATTCGGGATGACGACGGACGGTTTGTTTGACGATCTCCCTGAAGGTGAGGCTCCGCGGCAGGCTGGGTCAAGCGCTGCCGAGGCGCGCGTATCGCGGCCCGCTCGCGATCAGATTGGCTGGGAGATGGTCGATCTCGATCAGCTGGTATCGCAGGATCATCCGGTTCGTCTGGTGGTGAGCTTTGTGGCGGGCCTTGACCTGTCGGCGCTGTATTCGGCGATCCAGGCGCGGGCAGACGGGCCTGGCCGCAATGCGATCGACCCGGCGCTGTTGCTGGGGCTTTGGCTGTTCGCGACGGTTGAGGGCGTGGGCAGTGCACGGGAGCTGGCGCGACTTTGCACACAGGATCTGCCCTATCGCTGGCTCTGCGGTGGCGTGGGGGTGAACCACCACGCTTTGAGTGATTTTCGCAGCTCTCATGTCGAGCTTTTGGATCGGCTGTTGACCGACAGCGTGACGGCTCTTGTGGCGGATGGCTTGGTGAGCCTGGAACAGCTGGCCCATGACGGCGTGCGGGTGCGAGCATCGGCGGGAGCGTCGTCGTTTCGCCGCGGGGATCGTCTTTCCAAGATCCGGGCTGAGATGGAAGATCGCGTGAAGACGCTTCGCGCCGAGCTCGAGAGCGCGCCCGACGCCAGCCAGAAGCGCAAGCTGGACAGAGCCGCACGGGCGACGGCCGACCGCTTGGAGCGCTGCCGGAAGGCGCAAGAACGCTTGCGTGAGCTGGAGGCCGAGCGTGCCAAGCTGCCGAAGAAGGACCGGGTCGATCCCAAAACCGGCGAGGACAAACCGCTACGTGTCTCCGTCACCGATCCGCAGGCGAGAGTGATGCGGATGGCGGCGGGAGAATACCGACCGGCCTACAACATCCAGGTGTCTTGTGATCCCGACACCTTGGTGGCAGTCGCCATGTCGGTGCACGACACCGGCGTCGACGCCGGACAGCTTCGGCCGGCCCTCGAGCAGATTGAGAGGCGTTACCAGAAGCGCCCTTCGGTCATTCTGGCCGATTGCGGGTTCTGCAGCAAAGACGACATCTCTTGGTCGCACCTGCACGGGGTGACGACCATTGTCCCCAGCAACAATGAGGCGCGCCGGGGCGATCTGGCTTATGCGACGACTTACAAGGGTCACATGCCCGGCATAGCGGAATGGCGGCGCAGGATGGTCGAGCCTGCCACCAAGGTAGCCTATAAGGCGCGCGGCATGGTCGAATGTGTTTTCGCCCAGTTCCGCAACCGGGGGTTGCGGCTTCTGCGCCTGCGCGGACGCACCAAAGTCAAAGCCGAGGTTCTTCTCCACCTTCTGGCTCACAACATGCTGTGCGGCGCACGGCTCAGAGCGGCCGCCACCACCTGAAAGAGCAGCGCACGGTCGCCCTGTCGTTCCCTTCTTGGAGAGCGTAGCAAGCCGGCCAGCGCCGATCGCCCGCGTCCGCTCGGCCGCCAGCCAAATCCGACTTCAAGGTCGTCGCATTCCTCCGATCTGGGGATTCCTATCTCCCCACAATATCGGCGGCCCAAAAACTCACAGCCTCTCTCGCCCGCACTTGCGAATGGCGAGGCCGCCATCGCCGGTAGGAAGGGCGACCAGGATGGTCGCGGTCCCAGTGCGCCTCGCCTGCCCCCATGCTTTCGCGGCGGGCGCATTCGTAATACTCTTTGCCGCGAGTGTCGCAACCTGACCGGCCCCGGCCTTGCGCAGCTTCCGCTCAGCCCGGGATAACGGCGCGGCATCTGGGAGGACGAGATGGGCATGGCCGCCGCGCATATGAGCTTCGGTGCCGGGAGCAGCTTCGCGCCGATGGCGCGGGAATTGTTCGGCCGGCTGAGCCTGCGTTTCCATGACGAGGAGGCGCGCCGGGCGAGCCTCGTCTCGGCGGCGCTCGGTCCCTGCCGGCTGAGCCGCATCGAGGCCTCGGCCCATGGCGTGACGGCCGACAGGGTGGCGCGCCAGTCCTATGACGTCGATGCCATCAAGCTCGTGCTGCAGATGGAGGGCCGCACCACCTTCGAGCAGGGCGGCCACGCGGCGATCATGGGGCCGCGGACCTGGATCATGTACGATCCGACGCGCCCTTATGTGCTCAACAACACGACCAGCGTCTCGCAATTGCTGCTGCAGGTGCCGCGCACCCAGTTCTCCCCGACCCAGCTCGGCCATCTCAGCCGGCCCTATCTGTTCGACGGCGAATGGGAAGGCATGCCGCGCATCATAGCGGGGCTGATGCGGGCTGCCATCGACGATGCGGCGCGGCTCGACGAACCGGCCCGCACGAGGCTCGGCGACACGCTGACGCGTCTTGCCACCAGCCTGATCGTCGCGGGCGAGGACGGCCTCGCCCGGCATCTGCCGTCGCTCGGCCTGCTGCGCGAGCGCATCAAGGCCTATGTGGAGACGCATCTGTGCCGGCCCGACCTCGATGTCGAGCAGATCGCCGAGCGGGTCGGCTGCTCGCGGCGCTATGTGTTCCGCGCCTTCGAGGCCGATGACAGCACGCCCGAGCGCTTCATCTGGGAGCTGCGCTTGGCACGCGCCGCTGAGCGGCTGCGGCGGCCGGAGCTGCGCAATCGCTCGATCTCGGAGATCTCCTTCTCCTGCGGCTTCTCCTCGAGCGCACATTTCTCGCGCGCCTTCCGCCGCCGCTTCGGCCGCTCGCCGCGCGATTATCGCGTCGAGGAGGGTTTCTCGGCCGCCAGATAAGCGCTGTGCAGGATCTCCGGGCGCTCGCGCAATTCTGAAGCGCTGCCGCCATAAACGATGCGGCCGCGCTCCAGCACATAGGCGTCGCTCGCGAGCTCGAGCGCCAGCGCCGTGAACTGCTCGATGATCAGGATGCCGAGCCCGTTGCGCGCTTTCTCGGCGAGGATGCCGGCGAGGCGGCGCACGATGAAAGGCGCAAGCCCGAGCGACAATTCATCGACGACCAGGAAGCGCGGCTTGGCGAGCAAAGCCTGCGCGGTCGCGAGCATCTGTTTCTGGCCGCCCGACAGCGCATGCGCCAGCACGTCGAGCCGCTCGCCGAGCTCGGGGAAGATCGCCAGCGCCTCCTCGATGCTGCGCGCGAGCTCCGCCCGGCCGAGATGGCTGCCGGCGGCCCGCAGATTGTCGCGCAAGGTCAAGGCGCCGAGCACGCGATGGCCTTCGGGGACGGTCGCGATGCCGCGCCGGCGCACCAGTTGCGGCGACAGGCCGATGAGCGAGGCCCCTTGGAAGAGGATCTCGCCAGCGCTTGCCGGCAAGGCGCCGGCGAGCGTCATCACGGTCGTCGACTTGCCGGCCCCGTTGGCGCCGACCAGCGCCGTGATGCGGGCGGGCTCGAGCCGCAGCGACACCTCGTGCAGCACGCGCTTGCCGCCGCGATGCACGACGAGATTCTCGATGCGGATGGCGTCTTGTGAGCTCACCTCAGGCGACACCGAGATAGGCCTTGCGCACCGCCTCGTCGGCGAGCACGGCGGCGGTCGGGCCGAGCGCGACGCGCCGCCCGAAATCGAGCACCAGCACCTCCTCGCAGGTCGCCCTGATCAGCTCGACATCGTGGTCGATGAGCAGGATGCTGGCCTTGAAGCTCGCCGGGATGGCGAGGATGCGCTGCCGCAGCGCCTCGGATTCGATGTCGTTGAGCCCGGCGGCGGGTTCGTCCATCAGGATCAGGCGGGGTTTGCCGACCACCGCCTTGGCGAGCTCCAGCATGCGCCGCTCGAACAGGTTGAGGCGCTGGCCGAGCGTCGAGGCGACCTTGCCGAGGCCGACGAAATCCAGCGCCTCCTCGACGGCGCGGCGGCGCTCCCGGCGCTCGCCGCCCACATGGTCGATCAGCGCCAGTACATTGTCGAAGGCGGACAAATCCTCGACAACCTGCTCGGTCTGGAAGGTGCGGCGCAGGCCGGCGCGCACCCGGGCCGCCGGAGCGAGCGCCAGGAGGTCGAGCCCATCGAGATCGATGCGCCCGCCCACCGGCCGCACGAAACCCGACATGACGTTGAGGAGCGTCGTCTTGCCGGCGCCGTTCGGGCCGATGAGGCCGGCGATCGGTGCTTCGAGATCGGCCGAGAGCCCGTCCAGCGGAAAGACGCCGCCGAAGCGCACTGTCAGATCGCGGATCCGCATCATGGGCGTGCCTCGGGCGAAAAGGCGAGACGTTGGATCAGGCCCGCGATCTGGCCGGCGATACCTTGCGGGGCGGTGATCAGCGCATGCAACAGCGCCGCGCCGAAGATGCCGACCGACACATAGCCGTCGACGCCGAAATCGACGAGCAGCGCTGGGACGGCGCGCAGCAGCAGCCCGGCGATCAGGGCGCCGAACCAGTGATAGACGCCGCCGACCACGGCGAGCGCGAACAGGCTGAGAGATTCGGAAGCGCCGAAGGCACGCCCGTCGAGCTGGCCGACATTGCCGGCGAGCAAAGCCCCACCGAGGCCGGCGAGGAAGCCTGCGAGCGCGAAGGCCCAGACCTTGTAGAGCAGGAGATCGACGCCGGCCGCGAGCGCGATGTCTTCGCCCTTGCGGATCAGGGCCCAGGAGCGGCCGGGTTTCGCCACGCGGTGCCATTCGGCGAGCGCAAAGCCGAGGCCGGCGATGATCGCCGCATAGGCGAAATAGGCGCCGGCCGAGGTCGCGATTTCGGGGCGCTGCAGCATCAGGCGCTGTGTGGCGTCGGCGCGGCCGAGAAAGCCGGGGCCGCCATCGGGATAGCCGGTGGCGCCGATGATCACCTGGAAGGCGCCGGCCAGCATCAAGGTCACGAGGGCGAGATAGAGCCCGCGCAGGCGCAGCGCCGGCAGGCCGAACAGCACGCCGACCAGCGAGGCCGCAAGACCGGCGGCGAGAATGTCGAGCTCGAAAGGGGGGCCGAAGGCATGGCCGAGGCGCAGCGCCGTCCAGCCGCCGACCCCGACCAGCGCGAATTGGCAGAGTGAGACGAGGCCGAGCTGGCCGTAGAGCAGCGCCGCCCCGCTCGCCGCGAGCCCGAGCGCCAGCGCCGAGGTCAGGGCCGACAGCCAATAGGCGCTCGCCGTCAGCGGCACGAGCACGGCGATCACCGCCATCACCGGCAGGATGGCGGCGAGGCGCCCATAGCGGCCCATCAGCGTCCGCCTGATGCCGCCTTGCGGCGTGCCGGCCGTGGCCGCCACAACGCTCACGCGTTGCTCGTGAGGCTGGTGCCCGACGCGCCTTGCAGGGCGACCGCGATCAGGGCGATGACGAAAGGGGCGGCGCTGCGGAAGGGCGCGATCTCGGGGACGGCGCTGAGCATGGCCTCGACCACGCCGATGGCGATGCCCGCGGCGGCCGTCAGGCTCAAGGAGCGCAGCCGGCCGAGGATCGCGGCGGCGATCGCCGGCACGATCAGGAAGGTGAGGAGCTGGCCCTGCAGGCGCACCAGATTGCCGAGCAGCAGGCCGGAGAACCCGGCGAACACGCCGGTGATCAACCAGGCCGCGGTCTCGACCTCGATGATGCGGATGCCGATGAGCGCGCTGAGATCGCGATCATTGGCGAGCGCCCGCATGGCGAGGCCGAGCCTGGTGCGGGCCATGATGAGCGTCACGCCTGAGACCGTCGCCAGCGCCAGGAGAAGCGCGATCAGCCGCGTATAGGTCAGGCGCGTGCCGAACAGATCGACATAGAGGCGATCGGTCGGGAAGCTGAGGCGCCGCGGCGTCTCCCCCCAGACATAACCCATGGCGCCGAGCAGGATCAGAGCGAGGCCGAGCGTCGCGACGCAGCGCACCACCATGTCGCGATAGGCGACGAGCGGCGCGATCAGCCGTCCGTAGAGGAAGGACAACACCGTGGTGGCGGCGATGCCGCAGAGGCAGGCGAGCGAAAGATCGATGCGCTCCGCGAGCCACCAGGCGAGATGCGCACCGACGGCGCCGAGCGCGCCGAAGGCGAGATTGAAGACGCCCGTTGCGCGAAACAGCAGCACCAGGCCGACGCCCGACAGCGCATAGACGGCGCCGATGCCGAGGCCCGAGGCAATGAAAGGGAGCAGGTTCATGCGGCGTTATTGCTTGAGCGCCAGCGCCCACCTCTCCCCTTGCGGGAGAGGTGGGCGCCGAAGCGAAGCGAAGGCTCCGGGTGAGGGGGGCAGCTCCGGCTTGGAGGCCTCTCATCCTCGAGCGGAACAGCTGCCCTGCCCCAGCTTGCGAAGACAGGTGCTGCCCCCCTTGTGTCTTGAAAATGTGCCAAAAAGGACTGGGCCGGCGCGGTAGGCCGCCGCGCCGGCCCTGGAGAGGAGAGCCCGTTACCCCCTTGGCTTAAGACCGTGGGTGAGCAAGGTGCCTTCTCTCCATCTTCACAAGCCCGAACAGTTGCACGGTCACGAAGGCCGAACCGCAAGGAAGGGATCGGAAGATGGCACAGATGGTAACGAATGCCGGCATCGATGTCAGCAAGCAATGGCTCGACGTCGCGCTTTGGCCGAAGCGTGACGAGGTCTCGCGGTTCAAGCGTGATGCTGCCGGTTTGGAAGAGCTCGCCTTCTGGCTCAGGGAGCGCCAGGTGGTGCGGGTTGGCCTTGAGGCCTCGGGCGGGTATGAGCGCGAGGTCATCGACGCGCTGGAGGCGCAGGGCTTGGAGGTCGCGCTCCTCAACCCGCTGCAGGTGCGTCGCTTCGCCCAGGCCAAGGGCAGGCTTGCGAAGAACGATCGTGTGGACGCCCGCACGATTGCGCAGTTCACCGCGGTGATGATCGAGGCTCCCCAACCCGGCCGCCGGCGCGAACTGGACTCGTTGAGCGAGCACCTGACGTTCCGTCGTCAGCTGCGCGCTTGGATCGACGACTGCACCAACCAGCTTGAGCACCTGCGCGATAAGGCGCTGCGCCGCACGGCCGAGGCGTTGCGGGTCAAGTTCCAACGCGCGCTCGCAGCCCATGACAAGGCCTTGGCCAAGCTCACTGCCGAGCATGCCGACTGGAACGTGCTCGCCAGGCGGCTGCGCACCGTGCCCGGCGTCGGCCCGGTGCTGTCGCAGACGCTGATCGCGCTCCTGCCCGAGCTCGGCCACTTGTCGCGGCGCGCCATTGCCAGCCTGGTCGGTGTCGCTCCTTTCGACAATGACAGCGGCCAGCGCAGCGGCAAGCGCCACATCAAGGGTGGACGGGGGGCGGTGCGGGAGGTGCTCTATATGGCCGCCCTCTCGGCCAGGACCCACAATCCGATCATTGCCGAATTCGCCAAGCGGCTTGCCGGCAAGGAACCCAAGGTCATGCTCGTCGCCTGCATGCGCAAGCTCCTGGTCATCCTCAACGCCATGGTGCGCGATGGAATGGATTGGCAGGTCAAAACCGCATGACCCCCGACCATCCCTTGGTTCGACCGGCGAGCGACCATCCCTTCGTCCCGACCTGCGCCTCCGAAGGCCAGCGCTCGCAGGGACGGTCAATGATGGCCGCAGGCCACCGCCGCAGGCGGCGCGAAGCGTCATTGACGGTCCCGAGACCGCTGGCCCAATGACATAATCGGGAGCCCAAAATCACAGTTGCTCACCCGATCCTCGCCTGGCGGCTCGGATCGACCTCTGCCGCAGGGGGAGAGGTGGGCGTAAGCGCCCCTCACTGATTGATCCCATGCGCCTTCTCATAGGCGCGGATATCGGCGAGCTCCGGGTCGCTCGAGGTCCGGCATTGCGAGACGACCTTCCATTCCTTGCCGTCGGTGACCGCCATGCGGGTCGTGGTGTTGGCATTGTGGCGGGCGAGCTCGGCGCCATAGAACCAGGGCGCGCAGAAGATGTCACTCTTATAGCCCGAGATTGCGCTCAAGGCCGCGGTGACGCTCTTGCGGTCGATCTTGGCGGGGTCGAGCCCGAGCAGCGTCGCGGTGGCGATGCGGGCCGCGAGATAGCCGGCCTGGGCGAAGGTGTCGCGCGGATCCTCGGGCTTGGCATAGGCGTCCATGACGGCGCGCCAATTGCCATTATCCTCGCCCGCCGAAGTCAGGGCGTTGAACTCCATGTTGACGTAGAACTTGCCCGACCAGGCGCTGCCCAGCGTGCCGGGCACCGACAGGTCATAGCCCGAGGCCGCCGACACGAACTTGATCTTATCGATCAGCCCTTGCTCCTCGGCCGCCACGAGATGCGGGATCATCAACCCCTTGGGCAAGGCGAGCACGATGGCGTCGGGCTTGCTGCTCGCGGCCTGCAGGATCACCGAGGTCGCATCCGCCGAACCCGGATCGATCAGGATGGTCTGCGAGGTCAGCCCCTTGGCCTTGGCCCAGAGCGCGACGCCGTCGCAGGACCAGGTGCCGACATTGGGGATGTTGGGGCCGATGCACACGAAGCTCTTGGCGCCGAGCGTCTCGGCCGCGTATTCGGCAGCCCCCAATGTCGAGATGCGCGGGCCCGCATTGGTCGGTGCGTAATTCCTGGCCGTGAAGCATTCGCGCGGCACGCCGACGCCGGCGAGCGCCACGATGCCGGCCTGCTCGTAGAGCTTGGCATTGGCGGCGCATTCGACGAAGCTCGCGCTGCCGACCATGGCGACCGCCTTCTCGTCATTGACGATCTTGGCGGCGAGCTGAGCGGCGGTCTCGGGGTTCCACTGATCGTCGGCGATGATGTAGCGGATGGGGCGGCCCTTGATGCCGCCATTGGCGTTGACGCAATCGAAATAGGCCTTGGCGGCCTTGGCCGAGGCGCTGAAATCATCGGGCCCGGTGCGCCCGACGATGGCGCCGATGGTGATCGGCTCGCCGCTCGCGGGCTTGCCGGTCATGTCCCCGCAGGCAGGGGCCGCCATGGCTGGGCTCGCTGCGAGGAACAGGCTCAGGATCAGGAGAAGGCTCGGAACAAGAATCTGGAATGCCGAGGCGATGGGCGAAGTGAGGCGCATAGGTCTTCCTCCGTCTGGTCATGAGGCGCGGCCGCTGCCGGCCTTGCTTATCGAAGGGTCGCGCGGCGAGGCGCGGCCGTCAGCGCATGGCGTTGGCCACGAGAAGCGTGTCGGTGAACTGCTCGAAGGCGCGGATCTTGCCGTCCGCGAGGCGCCAGACATGCGCCACGCGGGCGCTCATGGCCTTGCCGGTCTCCTTGAACACTCCGCGATAGGTGCCGATGCCGACCACCCGCTCGCCGGCGTCGAGCAAGGCCTCGAGCGTGAAGGAATAGCCATCCCATTCGCGGCCGAGACGTTCGAAGACGTTCTGGCGGATGGCCTGCGGCCCGACGAAGGTGCCGGCGCAGGGAAATCCTTCCATCTCGGTCCATTGCGCATCCGGCGCCACATCGGCCAGCATGCCGGCGAGGTCCTTGCGGTCGGAGGCGGCGTAATGGGCCTTCACGATATCGTAGTTGCTGGTCATGATCTGCGATCGCGCTTTCGCTTGTCGGTGTGGTGTTCGAACAGGCCGGTTATCGAACAGGTCGGTTATTCAGACAGGTTCTTGTTTTCAGACAGGCTCTTGACCCGGCGCGTAATGGGTCATCGAGGCCTTGCGGATGAAGGCGCCGGCTTTCTGGTTCTCGACCGCGCCCGCCCCAGTCAGGCCCAAGAACTTCCCGGTCGAGCGCATGTCCTTGAAGTTGTAGAAAAACACCGAGGCCACCGGAATCTTGAATTCGCGGAAGGTGAAGACGTATTGGTCGTCGTCGAATTTGTAGGTCGTGGTGAGATCGACATCTCCGTGACCACGTTGCACGCCGACCAGGCACTGCCAGCAATAGCGCTGCGAGGAGAGGTAGGTGTGCTCGTAAGTATGGTTCGGGCTGTAGGTGTAATGGGCGCGCAGCCCGATCAGGTCGCGGCTCGGCGCCGGCCGCATGGCCTCGGGCTCCATCGAGCTTTCGCCCAAGATGCCGCTGCGGAAGAGCTGCGCCACTTGCGGCTCGCCGCGCGCCAGCGCCGCGTCGCGGATCACGGCGAGCACCGACAGCACCCGGCGCGTCGCGACGTTCATGATCAGGGTCTCGGCCTGGCGCGGCCGCGACGCGAAGGCGATGTCGACGAAATAGGTGTCGGGCGCGACCAGCACCACATCGCAGCTCTCGGCTCCCGCCCCGCTCGCATCCGACCAGGCGACGCTGCCATTATTGGCGAAGGCGAGGTCGAGCACGCGCCCGTCATCGAAGCTGATCTTATGGGTCGTCCCGGTCAGCGCCTGAGTGGAGGGCAGCCGGTTGGTGGCGATGCCGGCGGCGAAATCATCGTAATTCTTCCAGTCGGCCGGCCTCTCGATGGCACTCATATCGCCGTCCTCCATCCGGATTCCAGTCAGGCTCTCAGTCCACGAAGGCGAGCGTCGGCAGGTCGACGACGGTCGCGCCACCATCGACCGTGACGGTCGCGCCATTGACCATGGCGGCGTCGGGCGAGGCGAGAAACAGCGCCACCGAGGCGACTTCCTCGGGCGTCGCCGGCCGGCCGAGCGGCACGTCCTTGGTGACCAGCGCATAGGCCTCGGCGATGTCGGCGAGCCCGTGTTTCTCGACCAGCATCTGCATCTGCTCATCGGCCATGGCGGTCGTCACCCAGCCCGGGCAGACGGTGTTGGTGCGCACACCCTTGCGGCCATAGTCGCGCGCCAGCGATTTCGCGAGGCCGATCAGCGCATGCTTCATGGTCACGTAGCCGGCAGCGTCCGGACCCGCGAACAGGCCGGCGATCGAGGAGATGACGACGATATTGCCGCCGCTCGCAATGAGCTCGGGCAGGCAGGCGCGCGCCGACACGAAGGCGGTGCCGAGATTGAGCCTCGTCGCGGTCGACCACGTCTCATCCGACATGGTGAGGGTCGGCCCGACCCCATGGCCACCGGCATTGGCGATCAGCACGTCGACCGAGCCGAAGCGCTGCTTGGCGGCGGCGACCACGCCCCCAATTTCGGCGGCATTTGCCGCATCGGCCGCCACCGCCAAGCCCTGCGTCTCCTCGGCCACCTCGCGCAGCTTGTCGATGCGGCGCCCCGTGACGACGACATTCGCGCCTTCCCGCGCGGCGCGGCGCGCCAGCGCCGCACCGATTCCGGTGCCGCCCCCCGTGATCAGGATGGTCTTCGACGCAAAACGCATCATCGCTCCCCAGAAAGCTTGAAGGTCATGGAAGCTTGAAGATCATGATGCCGATTGTCCTCGACTGCTCGCGATCCGTCTTGCCCGAACGGGAAAATTGTTTTGACCGACAGTGAACCGAGCGCCCGGCGCGGTTGAAGGCGCGATCGCGCCACTCCTATCGTGAGCGGCTCATCTCGCGGCAGCGCGGGACAACCTCATGACTCCGCAGTCACGTCGCAGCCACTTCGCAGTCTCTTGGAGCGCCGGATGTTCGATCACATCATTGTCGGGGCGGGTTCGGCCGGCTGCGTCCTCGCCATGCGCCTCGTCGAGGCGGGTCGGCGCGTGTTGCTGCTCGAAGCAGGTCCCGGCGACGACATCCTGTTCGTGCGCATGCCGGCAACCTTCGTGCGCGTCATCGGCACCGAGCGCAGCTTCGTCTATGAAAGCGAGCCGGCGCCGGAGGCCGATCAGCGCGCGCTCTATATCCCGCAAGGGCGGATGCTGGGCGGCGGCTCCTCGCTCAACGCCATGGTCTATATGCGCGGCCAGAAGGAGGATTATGACGGCTGGGCGGCCTCCGGCTGCGAAGGCTGGTCCTTTGCCGAGGTGCTGCCGGCCTTCAAGCGGGCCGAGGCCAATGAACGGCTCGCAGGCGCGCTGCACGGCACGCAAGGGCCGTTGCGGGTCAGCGATCCACGCTACCGGCATCCCTTGTCGCTCGCCTTCGTGCGCGCCGCGCAGCAGGCGGGTTATCGCTACAATGACGACTTCAACGGCGAGCGCCAGGAGGGCGTCGGCTTCTACCAGACGACCACCATGGAGGGGCGCCGCGCCTCGACAGCCGCGACTTATCTCGCGGCAGTGCGCGGCCGCCCGGGCCTCACCGTCGTCACCGGCGCCGAGGTGACGCGCATCCTGATCGAGGGCGGGCGCGCCATTGGCGTCGCCTGGCGACAAAAGGGGACGAGCCATGAGGCGCTGGCCGAGCGCGAGGTCGTCGTCTGCGCCGGCGCGCTGGCGACGCCGAAGCTGATGATGCTGTCGGGCATCGGGCCTGCTGCCGCGCTCGCGTCGCTCGGCATCACGCTGCTGCACGATGCTCCCGAGATGGGCGCGAATTACCAGGACCATCTCGAAGTGCCGGTCTATGGCCGCGCCCGCCAGCCGCTCTCCCTGCTCGGCCAGGACCGTGGTCTCAGGGCGCTGCGCCACGGCGTCGAGTGGCTCGGCCTGGGCTCAGGCCTCCTGACCTCGAACGTGGTCGAGAGCGGCGGCTTCTTCGATACGGCAAGGACAGGCCGGCCGGATGTGCAGTTCCATGTGCTGCCGGTGCTGGTCGGCGATGTCGGCCGCGAGGCGCCGGGTGGACATGGCATCACCCTCAACCCCTGCCTGCTGCAGCCGCGCTCGCGCGGGCAGCTCACCCTGCGCTCGCCCGACCCCGCTGACACAATCAAGCTCGACAGCGGCGCCCTGTCGGCGCCCGAGGATGTCGAGACCTTGTTGCGCGGCGTCAAGCTCGCCCGCCAGATCCTGCGCCAGCCGGCGCTCGCGGCGCTGATCGAGAGCGAGATCGCGCCGGTCGAGGGCGCGCTGGCGGGAAGCGGCGAGGAGACGATGCCGGCTGGAAGCCGGCGGTCCGACCTTCCCTTGGACCGCCGGCTTCCAGCCGGCTACTCGGCGGCCTCGAGCGACGAGGTGCTCGAAGCCCATGTTCTCGAAGCCCATGTTCTCGAAGCCCATGTTCTCGAAGCCCATGTGCGCAGCCACGCCAAGACCGTCTACCACCCCTCGGGCACCTGCCGCATGGGTTCGGATGCGCAAGCCGTTGTCGATCTGAAATTGCGGGTGCGGGGCATTGAGGGGCTGCGCATCTGCGACGCCTCGGTCATGCCGGGGCTGATCTCGGGCAATACCAACGCGCCCGTGGTGATGATCGCCGAGCGCTGCGCGGAGTTCATGCTGACGTGAAGGGCGCGGCCGCCGAGTAGCCGGCTGGAAGCCGGCGGTCCAAGGGAAGGTCGGACCGCCGGCTTCCAGCCGGCATCGTGAGGGGGGCAACTTCAGCGTTCGGAAGCCGGGCCAAGGCAGCTCACCCGATCCCGCAAGGGGAGAGGTGGGCGCCGGCGCTGCACCGCGACGTCAATCCGACGTCAGGTATTGAACGACGATTGCGTTGTAGTCGCCGAAGGTCATTTCGCCGGGACCGAGGCGTCGAGCGCCGCAGATTTCGGGCAAGGCCGCCGTAAATGCTTCGAACTCATCTGCGATGGCTACGCCGCCGGGAACATTCGGGTCACGGCTTTGCGCACGAAGCCATGTCGCGAGCTCCGTGATCAATGTCCTGACTACTCCGCCATGCGCGTGGATGTCTTGACCGGCGATGTCGGAGATGTAGCGCTGGAAACGATAGCGCTCACGGTCGAAGATAATGCAGGATTTCAGCCGGTGCTTGGGGCCGCCATATTTCTTGGCTCCCAGGAACACGCCGAGCTCGAGGGGCATGTTGAAGCGCGGGAGGGGAGGATCCCCGTCGACCTCGGTCCGTGAGATATCATGAACGCCGTAGCGGCATGCCTTGATGATCCGGCAGATCTTGACGAAGCGATTATCGGCGGCGTTGTCCGTCTCCAGAGCGCAACGCGCCACGAAGCCGGAACGAATGATCGTGAAAACGGCGGCGTTGAAGAGAACCTTGTATTCGTCGTCAAACGGGCAATTGACGAAGACGTCGCGGTTCTGTTTCGCCATCTAGCCGCGTTGGGCCTGGACTTCCATAAGGCGACCCGTCTTGGAATTCTTTCTGAGTTCCTGAATGGTCGACTTGATCTGCTTCAATGTGAAGTGCTTCGGCTTGCTCTTTGGCGTGAGGATCGTCACTCCATCCGATAGCTTTCCCGCAACCTCATAAGACCCCGAAGAGCCGGTCTTCGAGGATCTGGCGGGAGTTCTCTGGGTGCGCTGCTTAGCCATGCCGCTAATGTGTCATCGCCCCGGCAGAAAGACAAGATGGACGCACATCCGTTCTGAGGCGATGGGGCCGAATTCGGGTCTCCGTCAGAACGGCTAACTAAATGCCGCCAAACCGAATGACCCTCTCCGCCGACCCTCACCCGCGTCCGCCGCGCGTCCCCGCCTTGCGCAGCATCGACGCCACCATGCGGCAGGTGCGGTCGAGATGCCGGGCGAGCAGGTCGGGCGCTGTGGGATCGCGCCCGATCACCGCCTCCATCAAGGCCCGGTGCTCGCTGACGATATCGCGGCTGAGCTTGCCCTGATCGCCGAAGGCGAGGCGTAGCGCCCGATAGCGCTCGGTCTGATCGACCATCTGCGCGATCAGCCGCAACAGCCGGGGCGCCGGCGCGGCCGAGATCAGGGAAGTGTGGAAGGCACGATGGCGTGCCTCCCAGGCGGTCACTGCCAATCGCGTATCGCCGGCCGTTTCCGGCAGCGGCGCCTTTTCGAGGCGATGGCCGGCGGCGAGGATCGCCCCTTCCCATTCATCGTCGCCCCGCTTCATGGCGAGCCCCAGCGCCTCGCGCTCGAGCGCGATGCGGATGCGGTAGATGTCCTCGAGGTCGTCGGCTGAGAACAGCGGCACGCGCACGCCGCGATGGCCGGTCGCCTCGAGCAGCTGCTCGCCCACGAGGCGCGCCAGGGCCTCGCGCAGCGGGCTGATGCCGCTCCCATAACGCTCGAGGAGATCGCGCGTGAGCAGCGCCGAGCCGGCGACGAGCTCGCCCGAGAGGAGATCGGTCTTGATGGTCTCGTAGACCTTCTCGGCGAGGGTGCGGCCCGGCGCGGAGACGAGATGGGCGTCTGTCATCACGCCTCTCTAGCAGGCCCGAGGCAAATTTCCAATGTAAGATCGATTTTCCAAAATCTTGACATTGTTGGAACGAGGCCGCAGTCTCATCGCACAACACGATTTTAGATCGAGGACGAGATGTGGGCATTGGCGACGGCGCGGATCGACGGGCGGGCGACGCCTTGCCTGCGGGTCGATGGCAGATTGCATCCCTTGCCGGCTCAGGCGAAGGGCGAGGCTTTGCCCGGCTCGGTCGTCGAGATCCTGGCCGATTGGCCGCGCCACGAAGCAAAGCTCGCGGCGCTCGCGACGACGCTCGGCACCCAAGGTGCGGTTGAGGCGGAGCTGCTGGCGCCCATCCTCTATCCGGGGAAGGTGCTGTGCGCCGGCGCCAATTACTATGACCACATGGCCGAGATGGGCTTCCCGGGCGTCAAGAAAGAGACGCAGCGCCTGTTCTTTTTCATGAAGCCGCCGCGCAACGCCGTGGTCGGGCCTGGCCCCACGGTGCGCATGCCGCGCGGCACCAAGAAATTCGACTGGGAGGTCGAGCTCGCGGCCGTCATCGGCCGGACGGCGCGCTATGTCACGCCCGAGACGGCGCTCTCGCATGTGGCGGGCTATACGGTCGCGATCGATCTCTCGGCACGCGACTTCAACCAGGCTCCCGACCAGTTCTACAAGCTCGACTGGGTCGCCGGCAAAGCCAATGACAGCTGTTGCCCGCTCGGGCCCTGGATCGTGCCTGCCTCCGCCTTCGGGGATCCGCAACAAGCCAAGCTCAAGCTGTCGGTGAATGGCGAGCTCAAGCAGGACAGCGATGCCGGCCAGATGATCTATTCGGTCGCCGAGCAGATCGCCCGCGCCTCTGAGATCATGACGCTCGATCCGGGCGATGTGGTGCTGACCGGCACGCCGGCTGGCGTCGGGGTGCCCAAGGGCACTTTCCTCAAGGTCGGCGACCGCATCGACGCCGAGATCGAAGGCATCGGCGCGCTCTCGGTCGTGGTCGCGGGCGAAGCGTGAGAGCACGCGCCCTGATGAGGTCGCCCCCGATGAACCCCGTTGCGAGCCGCAGGAGACGACCATGACGACGCGCCGCGAGATCCTTGCCGGCCTCGGCGCCGGCGCCCTGGCAGGCATCGCAAGCCAAGCTCTCGCGCAAGCGCCGCTGCAGATCCGCATCTCCACCGCGGCGCCGCCTTCGGATTTCCTGGCCAAGGGGCTCGAGCTCGTGAAGGCCGAGATCGCCAAGAGCGGCCTTGGCCTCGCGATCGAGACCTATCCGGCCTCGACCCTGTTCCGCCAGGGGACGGAAGTGCCGGCGCTGCAGCGCGGCACGCTCGAGATGAGCACCATGACCACTTTCGAGGTGGCGCAGCAGATCCCCGAGCTCGGTTTCTTCAATCGCGGCTACCTGTTCCGCGACTACCAGCATCTGCGCCAGGTCTTCGACGGTCCGATCGGCGGCGAGTATCGGCACGCCGTCGCCACGAAGATGGGCATCGAGATCCTGTCGACCGCTCATCTCGGAACGCGCCAGGTCAATCTGCGCCAGAAGCGCAAGGTCAAGACTCCGGCCGATCTTGCCGGTGTCAAGATGCGCATGCCGTCCGGCCCCGAATGGCTGCTGCTCGGCAAGGCGCTCGGCGTCGATCCCGTGCCGCTCGGCATGCCTGAAGTCTATCTCGGCCTGAAGACGGGCTCGATCGACGGGCAGGAGAACCCGCTATCGATCCTCGGCGCCGCCAAGCTCTACGAGGTGACCGAGCAGGTGGTGCTCACCTCGCATATGGTGCAGCCCGTCTTCTTCAGCATCGCCAAGCCCGTCTTCGACAAGCTGACGCCGGAGCAGAAGAGCGGGCTCGAGGCTGCTTGCCGGGCGGGCGCCAAGGCCAATGACGAAGGGCGGCTCGCCGACGAGACGACGATCATCGAGAGCCTGAAGGGCAGGGGGCTCGCGGTCGAGGCGATCGAGCTCGACGCCTTCCGGGCCAAGGCCGACGAGGTCTATGCGGCCCCGGCCAAGGCCTGGGACGCGTCCTCCATGCGGCGTGTCGTCGAGACCCGCTGAGGTGAAAGCGCGATGAGCGCCGACGCACCGCAGCGGGCTGGCGCCGCCTTGCAACAGGCCGGCGGCGTCTTGCGACAGGCCGGCGGCGCCTTGGAGCGCGCCGCGCGCCTGGTGGCCGGGCTGATGTTCGCGGGCGTGTTCCTGGTCTTCCTCTACAAGATCGTGATGCGCTACGCCTTCCACGAGGCGCTGGCCTGGGGCGAAGAGGTCTCGGTGATCTTGTTCATCTGGATCATCTTCTGGGCCAACGCCTTCATCCTGCGCGACAAGGAGCAGATCAGCTTCGATCTCCTCTATCACCGCATGCCGCCGGCCGGCCGGCGGCTGATGGCGATCCTGCGCCAGCTCCTCATCGGCGGCATCATGGCCGCGGCGCTGCCCGGTGCGCTCGACTATATCGGCTTCCTGTGGCGCGAGCGCACGCCGGTGCTCGGCCTGCGGCTCGACCTCGTCTATTCCTGCTTCGGCATCTTCCTCATCGCCGTCATCGTCAGGTCCCTGTGGGGGATCGGCCGGTTGTCCGGCCGCAACTGGCGCGAGCGCGTCTGAATGGCGAGGCGCTGAGCGCATGTCCTTCGGCCTGTGGGTCCTGATCGGCTTCTTCTTCACGGCGGCCTTGCTCGGTGCACCGCTCGGCCTGTCGATGCTGGCCGCCGGCTTCGCCTATCTGATGGCGACCCATCAGGATGTCGGCCTCGTCGTCGACCAGACCTTGAACGGCCTTTACAACAGCTACCTCCTGATCGCCGTGCCGCTCTTCATCTTCGTCGCCAACATCATGAATGCCAGCGGCGTCATCGAGCGGCTGCTCGGCTTCGGGGCCGCGATGGTCGGGCATCTGCCGGGCGGCCTCGCCCAGGTCAATGTCGTCTCGAACCTCGTCTTCTCCGGCATGAGCGGCAGCGCCGTCGCCGACGCCTCGGGGCCCGGCCTGATCGTGGCGCGCATGATGACCAAGAACGGCCGCTATCCGGCCGGGTTCGCGGCCGCCACTTCGGTGGCGTCGGCGACGCTCGGGCCGCTGATGCCGACCTCGATCCCGATGATCTTCTATGCGCTGATCGCCAATGTCTCCGTCGGCGCCATGCTGATCGGCGGCCTGGTGCCGGCCCTCATGCAGGCGGCGGCGCTGATGGGCGTCGTCGCCCTGATGGCGAAGCGCCGCAATTTCCCGCGCGAGGCGATGACGCCCTGGGCATCCGTGCCGGCGGTGCTCGGCCGGGCCATCCTGCCGCTGGCCTTACCTTGCCTCCTCGTCGGCCTCATTTATTCGGGCGTCACCACGCCGACGGAAGCCGCCGCGATCGCCGCCGCCTACGCGCTCATCCTCGCCTTCCTGGTGTATCGCAGCCTGGCGCCGGGCGAGCTCCTGACGGTGATCGGCGACACGGTGCGCGCGACCGCGATGATCGCCATGATCATGGCGGGCGCCTTCGTGTTCAACTACGCGGTCGCGAACGAGAACGTGCCGCAGCTCATCTCAAAAACCTTCATCGCCTGGAACCTCGCGCCGATCGCCTTCCTGTTCTGCGTCAACCTGTTGATGCTGCTCCTCGCCATCGTGCTCGACGAGGTGACGATCCTGCTCGTCATCGTGCCGCTGCTCGTGCCCATTGCGGCGAGTGTCGGGGTCGATCTCGTGCATTTCGGGGTGCTGGTGGTGCTCAACATGATGGTCGGCCTCACTCTGCCGCCGCATGGCCTGCTCCTGTTCGTGATGCATGGGCTGACCGGCACGCCGCTGTCGCAGATCTTCCGCGAGATCCCGCCCTTCATCCTGGCGATGCTCGCCATCGTCATCGCCGTGACCTTCATGCCGGAGCTCGCGCTCTTCCTTCCCAAGGCCGCGGGGCTCATCAAGTAAGGGCGTAGCGCCACTGGACCGCCGGCGTCCCGCCGGCTCTTGCGCAGGGCGAGCGCTTCACGCCGGGAGGAAGGGCGACCAGGATGGTCGCGGTCCCAAGGGCGTTCCGTCGCTATCTTGACGGCGTCAAGACGGGCGAGGATACCGGCAGGATGCTGTGGGGACGAAAGCCGTGAGGACAGCGCGGGCGAGCAAGCCGGGAGTGGACGCGGGCGCCGGGGCAGGCGAGCGCTCCTATCACCATGGCGATCTGCGCCAGGCCCTGATCGAGGCGGGCGAGACGCTGCTCGCCGAGCGTGGCGTCGAAGGCTTCTCGCTGCGCGAATGCGCGCGACGGGCCGGGGTCTCGGCCTCGGCGCCCGCGCATCATTTCGGCAATGCGACCGGGCTTCTCACGGCCATCGCGACGCTCGGCTTCGAGGGGCTGGCGGTGGCGATGCAGAGAGCCGTGAGACAGGCCGGGGCTTCGCCGCAGGCGAGGCTGCAGGCGATCGGGGGCGCCTATATCGCCTATGCGCTCGCCCATCCGGCGCGCTTTCGCGTGGTCTTCGGCAGCCTGCCGCTCGATCGCGGCGATGCAGCGCTGGCAGCGGCCGCCAAGCGTGCCTATGAGATGCTGGCTGCGGCGATCGCCGCCCTGCCGGGCCGGGCTTGCGTGCCGCAGGACAGCGCCAAGGCCGATCTCGTCCTCGCCTGGTCGAGCGTGCACGGCTTTGCGTGCCTCGCGCTCGACGGGCAGCTTCCATTGGGAGACGCGAAGGACCGCACAGCCGCCTTGCGCAAGCTCACCCGGCAGGTGGTGGAGCGCCTGCCGCGCGGCAACCGCTAAGCCGCTCGTTCACCCGGGCGCTTCTTGCGGGCCGCATTGCGCTGACCGACCCCGAGCCGGCCAATCTGGCGCGCCCTGATGATGAGGTGGATCTCGCCCACCCATTCGAGCCGCACATTCTCGATCATGCGGTCATTATGGCTGTAGAGATTGTAGATGCCGCGCTTGCCGGCGCCCTGGATCTCCTTGAGGAAACGCCGCCCGTCCCCTGTACGCACCACCGCTTCCTCGCCGATATAGCTGTCGGTCGCCATGCGTTGCTCGCGCCAGACCAGGATGGCATCGCCGTCGCGATAGGAGGGGCGCATCGATTCGCCGCGCACCCGGAAGGCGATGATGCCGTCCTCGACCACGAAGGGCAGGTCGATGGCATCGAGCCCGTCCTCCGGAACCTGCTCGAAATCGGGCTCGACCACGGCGCCGGCGCCGACATAGCCCATCACCGGCACCTGATGCGGGTTCGGCTCGGCCTCGTGCACCGGCTCGTCGGCCGCCCCGAACAGGATGTCCTGCGCCGTCACCTGGGCGCCGCGCAGGTGGAAGCGGCGCGCATAGCGCTCGGCATCGTCCTGGCCGATCGTGCGGGTGCCGGATTCATGGGCCCGATAGGAGCTCTCCGGCCAGCCATTCTCCATGGCGGCGGCGCGCGCCGAACGATAGCCCGCCGCCTGGCGCGCCTCGGTGAGGCGCCGGCCCTGATCCCGACGAAGGCGTTCTTCCTTGTTCACGCCACCTAGTGTAGCGACACAATCGCTACATGCCGTATTGACATTGATCGCTACGTTATGTAGTGATTGCGTCATGAACCGCATCGCCCCCATCACCGCTGCCGCTGCCGCCGCGGCGTGGCTCTCCATCGCCGGGAGGCGGCGATGAGCGCGCTGCGCCGCATCGATCATGACGAGGTGCTCGGGCTTTGGGCCGCGGGCCATGACAGCGTCGAGATCGCGCGCCGGATGTCCCTCAAGGGGCCCGAGACGGCACGCAAGATCGTGGGGCGGGCGCGCCTGCGCGGCGATCCGCGCGCCGTGTCGCGCCGCGGCGCGGGCGCGGTGACGTTCGACCATCTGCTCATATTGCCGCCGCGGCTCGCCGCGGATGCGACGCTCGAGGCCAAGCGCCGCGAATTGCCGCTCGGCGAGTT
This sequence comes from Rhizobiales bacterium GAS188, assembly GCA_900104855.1. Taxonomy (NCBI): domain Bacteria; kingdom Pseudomonadati; phylum Pseudomonadota; class Alphaproteobacteria; order Hyphomicrobiales; species Rhizobiales bacterium GAS188. The sequence goes on along the minus strand of FNSS01000001.1, from coordinate 1,760,523 downwards.
CTGCCTGCGCCTTCTCGGAACCTGCATTCGCGAAGGGCTCATCCAGGCGGTGCTCGATGACGAGCCGGATGACGCGGAACGCCGGATCGCCAAAGAGGCATGAGATGGGAGGCATGAGATGACCGGGACCCAAGATGTGAGCGGCCGGCGGAGCGCAGCTTCGAGCGACGGCGCCCGCGACGCGGCGGAAGCGGCCGCCCCGCCCCCGGATGCGAGATCGATGCTCGCGGCCCTGCGTGAGGTGGTCCGCCGCGCCTGGCAGACGCTCGCCACGCTGCGCGATCCGGATCTGCATTATTTCCGGCGCGGCGGCTGGCTGTTCTCGGTCGTCCACGACGTGAACCAGGCCTATGGCTATGCCTCGGCGCAGGCGCGCGGCTTCCGCCCGAGCAGCCAGGACGTGTCGCGCATGGAGGTCGTCATGCACTGGATGGCCTGGCTGCGCCGCACCGAGGGGGAACTCGCGCTCAAGCGCATCATCGGCTGGTCGATGGGCGTGCCCTCATGGCAGATGGCGCGGCGCGAGGGCTGCTCGGAGCGCACCATCGCCAATCGCATCGACCGCAGCCTGAACGCCGTGCTCAAGGCCTTCGGCGATCTCGACGCCGAGCCGCCGCTGATCGAGGAGGCGCCGCCGCAGCCGGACAGATTGCGCGCCCATCGCAGCGAGCGGCCGACCGCGATGCAGGCCGGCACGCTGCAGCCCGGCAAGTTGTGGATCGACGGCATCGGCTGGATGTTCGAGGGCCGCCGCTGGAATGACGGGTCGAGCCTGGCGGAGGCAGCGGAAGCTTCGCACCGCCGGCGCGGCGGATAGCGTTGCGACGCCGACGCTCAAGGCTTGGCGCCTTGGTTGCCAGGGACGCCGGCGCCCGACGACTCGCCGGGCGCATATATTTCGCTACATGCGGGCTGCCGCGACGCTCGGGTCGAGGGCGACGCCGACGATCCGCTCGCAGATTGCGGCGAGCTCCTGCCCGAGGATGTCGAGAGCAGGGCTCCGGTAGCGCCCGAACGCGACGGCCGGATCGAGCCAGCGCAGCGAAACCCCGCCGCCCGGCAATTCCAGGATCGCGAATTTCAGCGGTGCTTCCAGGAGAGCGGCGGGATCAGCCGCGAGGATGCGCGCCATGAAACGCGGGTGGAAGAACAGGATCTGCCGGGCGGCCGCAATGGCGTAGCCGGCACGGCGAAGCACCGCCTGCGGATCGATTTCGTGCAGGACCCACAAATCGTCGGCGATGATCGCATTTCGCAAGCGTGCGACCGCGTCCTCGACCGTGAGATCGCAGCTCCGGGCGCGCTGAAATGCGCCGGCCGCCTCGCCAGGAGCCGCATAGGCGATTGCGGTGCCGTTCTCCTGAAGGGTCATGGCTGCACCTTGGCGGTTCCTGCAGGCCCTGGCTGATCGGCGCCAACCGCCTTCATGGCGAAGGCGTCGAGCGTGCGAGCCGAGTAGACGAGCGCCGCGCCTGCGCCCAGCGCAACCGCAACGCCCAGCGCCTCGGCAACCTCCTCGCGCGACGCGCCATGCCTGGCGGCCGCGGCGGCATGCACCGTGATGCAGCCGTCGCAGCGTGCCGTGACCGCGCAGGCGAGCGCGATGAGCTCGCGTGTCTTGGCCCCGAGATGTCCGGTGTGGTCTCCGGCCGCACCGAGGGCCTGGTAACCCTTCAGCGTGTCGGGGCTGAGCTTGCCGAACTCCCCGATGCGGGCGAGGAGCTGTTGCTGATATCCGTTCCAATCGAGCATCATGGCTGTGGCCTTTCTCTCGTTCAGGGCGCGCGCCGCGAGGCACCGCGCCGATTCTGTCCCCGTCCGGACAGATAGATGAGGCTCTCTCCAGGAACGATCCGCAGCCGGCGTTTACCCCCTATACGCCCGCAGGCTGGTGCATCTGCTGCAACTCGTCACAGAGGAAGTCGATCAGGGCGCGCACTCTCGGTATGGTGCGCGTGTCTGCGTGCACGCCGAGCCAGACTTCGCGCATGGGAATAGGCGTCGGCGTCTCCAGCCGCACCAAGCCCGGCCAACCGTCTCCGAGCGTTCGCGCGAGACAAGCGAGACCCGCACCGGCGGCGGCCGCCACCGCCTGGGCGTCGCGGCTATTGCTGCGAAAGGCGATCCGAGCCTTTGGCGCCACTTCGTCCAGCCACGCCGTCTCCGCCGTGGCTTCGGTCAGCGCTTCGCTCATGGCGACGAACGCCGATCCCATGGCGCCGCTGGCGAAATCGGGCGCGCCGTGCCGATCGAGATAGCTCGGCGCCGCATAAAGGCCGAACGGCATGTCGGCCACCTTGCGTTGCACCAACCCATCCTGCTCGAAGCGCCGCAGCCGCAATGCGATATCCGCCTCGCGTTGGGTCAGGCTCATCGGTCGGGCATCGGTGACCAGCTCGATCATGATATCGGGATGCAGGGCACAGAACGCACCGAGATGCGGGCTGAGGACGCGCGCGCCATACCATTCGGGCGCGGTCAGCCGCACATTGCCGCTCAGCCCCGAATCATGGCCCGTGGCCACGCGCTCCACCGCCAATGCAGCCTCGTCCATGCGCGTCACATGGTCGAGGATCGCCTGGCCGATAGCCGTCAGCGCCAGGCCGGAAGGCGTGCGCCGGAACAGCTTGGCGCCGATCCGTGCCTCGAAGGCTTCGACGCGCCGGCCCATGGTGGGCTGGGTCGTGCCCAACACACGCGCGGCGCCCGACAAGCTTCCATTCCGGGCGGCGGCCAGAAAATAGCGCAGATCATCCCATTCCAGCACGGTCTTCGCTCCTGCCGCATATGCGGCCGCATGATAGCTGCGCGCTGTGGCCTGAATGAGCCGGTGCGGGCAAGCCGCGGCACAGGTTGTGTCGGCGGCGGGATACTCCGAAGCGTTTCACCGCTGCCGTCAGACGTCCCTCTTGACGCCGAGATTTGCATCGATCCGCCGTTCCAGTGTCTGCGCCAGCAAAGAGAGCGGCCAGCAGATCACGAAATAGAGCAAGGCCACGATCGGGTAGATGATCATGGGCTTGAAGGTGGTGTTGGTCATCAGCTGGCCGGCCCGGGTCAGCTCGACGAAGCCGATGATGGCGGCGACCGAGGTGCTCTTGATCAGCTGCACCGCGAAGCCGACCGTCGGTGGGATCGAGATGCGCGCCGCCTGCGGCAAGATGATGTGGCGCAGCTGCTGAGCGAAGCTGAGCGTGAGCGATTCGCCAGCCTCCCATTGCGAGCGCGGGATGGCCTGGATCGAGCCGCGCCAGATCTCGCCGAGAAAAGCCCCCGAATAGAGGGTGAAGGCGATGAGCACTGCCGACCAGGCATCGAACTGGATGTTGAAGAGGACGGCCAGCCCGTAATAGGCAAGGAAGAGCTGCATCAAGACGGGCGTGCCCTGGAACAGCTCGATATAGCCGGTGGCGATCCAACGCAGGGGCCGTGAGGGCGCGGTCCGTAGGATCGCGACGACGAGGCCGACAATGCCGCCGCAGATGAGGGCGCTCGCCGACAGGAGCAATGTCCATGGCACCGCCTTGAGGAGGTAGATGAGCTCCGCGGTCCCAAAGCTTCGCCCCATCTCGACCTCAGGCCGTCCGGCCGCGCAGGAATGCATTCCAGTAGATGGCACTCAGCACGGCCCTGAAGCCGAGCGCCATGGCGAGGTAGAGGCCGGTCGCCACGAAATAGAATTCGAAGGAGCGGAAGGTGGTCGATTGCAGCGAGTTGGTGATCGCCGTCAGCTCGACCGCCGAGATGGTCGAGACCACGCTCGAGCTCAGCATCAGGAGGATGAACTGGCTGGCAAGCGCCGGATAGACCGTCTTCAGGGCCGGGAAGATGATGACGAAGCGAAAGATCTGCAGGCGCTTGAGGCCGAGCGCGCGCGCCGCCTCGACCTGGCCCTGCGGGATGGCATCGATACCGGCCCGGATGATCTCGCTCGCATAGGCGCCGAGATTGACCGTCATGGCGAAGAGCGCCGCGCTGTTGGCGGTGAGCCTGACGCCGATGACGGGCAACGAGAAATAGATGATGAAGATCTGCACCAGGAACGGCGTGTTGCGGATCAGCTCGACATAGGCCGAGACGAGAAGGCGCAACGGCCGCGGCCCAGCTGCCTTGCCATAGGCGCACAGCACCGCAAGCCCAAGCCCCAGCGCCATGGCTGAGGCCGAGAGCTCGATGGTCAGGAGCGCGCCGTTCAGGAGCTCCGGCAGATGCTCCCAGACGACGTTGAACTGAAAGACATAGTGCAAGCGAGATCTCTTCCGTCAGCCGACTAGTCGAGTGTCGCAACTCTCCTCATCTCCGGCACAGCAAGCGGCGGATGCCGGGAAGACGGTCGTGCCTTCAGAAGATGGGCAAGGGCGGAAGGTCGACGCCGGTATATTTCTTGTAGAGCGCCGCGAGCGTGCCGTTCTGGGTATTCAGGAATATCCAGGTATTGATCCACTGCCTGAGCTCGAAATCGCCCGGACGCACGATGGGTGCATAATAGGCGGTGGTGACGGTCAGCTTGGTCTCGATGCCTTTGTCGGGATTGCCGTCCGCCACCGTCTTGCCGGCGAAGGACGTCATGGCGACGGCATCGACCTGGCCGGAGAGCAGCGCCTGGATGGTCGCGCCGATCTCGTCGAACCAGACGATATTGGTGCCTTGCGGCGCCATCTTCGGCACCGTCGCCTCCTCGAGCGTGGCGCGCGTGATGCCGATGCGCTTGCCGACGAGATCGGCCGGCGTCTTGATGGCGACGCTCTTCGGGCCGAAGATGACGATCGCGAGCGCCCCGTCGGGATGGCAATACATCACCGCCTTGGCGCGATCGGTGGTCACCGAGATCGAGGCGATCGTCACATCGGCGCGTCCGGCCAGCAGCGCCGGGATGCGTCCGGTCGACGGCACCTGCACGAATTCGAGCTCGACGCCCATATCCTTCGCCATCTGCCGGGCGACGGCGACATCCGAGCCGTCGGGCTGGCCGTCCTTGTCGAGGATGCCGAAGGGCGGATTGCCGACATCGATGGCGACGCGGATCCTCTTCTCCTTGAGGATCTTGTCGAGCGTCGTCTCGGCAAATGCCTGATGCGCCGTCAATGTCGCGGGCAGGGCCATCAGCATGACGAGAGCCAGCAATCTTGCGCAGACCTTCATGGCGTCTTCTCCCTGTCTGTCTTGTTATGTCGGCAAGGCTTTCTTGTTGTCGCCCTCAGAGGCTCGATTTTGGAGAGGCTCGATTTTGCCCGGCGGATCAATCCACCTTCGCCTAACTCATTGATAAGACGCGAATGACCGCGCTTTCACGCTCGCAAGCTTCGCACGGCCAACGCAGTTTGTCATCCCTGATTCGACGGCGCCCACTCACTCACGCCGTGCGGCGCGAGCGGCGGGCCGGGATCGCTGGACGAACCGGGCCCGTCGATTGCCGGATCACGATTTCGGCCTCGAGCTCGATCTTGTCGGGGCCGGCGCGGCCGTCGATGCGATCGAGGAGGAAGTCGGCGATGGTCGAGCCGATGCGATCGGCCGGAATATGCACGGTCGTCAGCGGCGGATCGAGATGCGCCACGATCTCGAGATCGGAGAAGCCGGTGACCGAGATGTGCTCCGGGACCGGGATGCCGAGCGCACGGCATTCGAAGAGCACGCCGATCGCGAGCGTATCGGTCGTGCAGCAGATCGCCGTGAGGTCGGGATGTTGCGTCAGCAAGGCGCGCATTGCCTGGCGCGCTGCCGGAATGGTCTGTGCCACCTCGGCGACATGTTGAGGCGGCACCTTGATGCCGTGCTCGTGGAGGCAGTCGAGCACGCCTTTCAGCCGCGCCGCGATGCGATCATTGAGGGTCGGGGGCGCCGTGATGATGCCGAAGGCGCGATGCCCGAGCTCCAGCAGATATCGCGTCAGGCCGAAGGCGCCATGCCGATTGTCGAAGCCGACGCAAGGATGCGGATTGCGGCCGTCGAACTCGTAAGTATTGACATAGGGGAGCTGGCGCGAGCGCAGCAGGCGATAGAGCTCGGGCGCGTGCCGATGGCCGACCAGCGCGATGCCCTCGACGCCGCGCTCGATGAGCGCGCGCACCTGCGAGGCCTCCTTCGCCTCATCGTAATCGCTGGCTGCGACCAGGAGCTGGTAGCCGCATTCCTCGAGCCGCCGCTGCATGGCGCCGACGCCGGCCGCGAAAATGCCGATACCGAGCGTCGGCACGACATTGCCGATGGTGCGCGAATGGCGCGAGGCCAGCGCCCGCGCGGCGCCATCCGGCACATAGCCGAGCGCCTCCACGGAGCGCATGATGCGCTCGCGCACCTCCGGGCTGACCTTCGCCGGATGGTTGAAGACGCGCGACACCGAGGCCGGGGAGACGCCCGCATGTCGCGCCACATCGCCCAAAGTTGCCATGGCGCAACCATAGGGCTGAGGGGCCGCCATGGCCAGAAGCCTGGATGGCGCGCTAAGCCTTGTGGCCGAAGGATGCCGGCGCGCCTTCCACCACTTGCATGGTGGCGGCGCTGAGCTCTTCGGGCCGGGTCGCCTCGGCGTGGCCGCCGAGATGGCGGGCGAGAAACGCTTCGGCGACGGCGTAGAAGGCGATGCTGTTCTCGGGCCTTGCGAAACCGTGGCCCTCGTCGGGGAACAACAGATAGGTGACCGGGATGCCGTTCGCCTTCAGGGCGTCGACCATCTGGTCGGATTCGGCCTGCTTCACGCGCTGATCATTGGCGCCTTGCGCGATCAGCAGCGGCTTGGTGATGCGATGCGCCTGGAACAGCGGCGAGCGCTCCTTGGCAAGCCGCAGGCCATCCTCGGTATCCGGGTCCCCGACCGCCTTGTAGAACTGGGCGCGAATGGACTCCCAATAGGGAGGTATCGTCCGCATGAGGGTCTCGAGATTGGAGGGACCGACGACATCGACGCCGCAGGCATAGACATCCGGGTTGCGGGTCAGCCCCACCAATGTGGCGTAGCCGCCATAACTCCAGCCCATGATCGCAATGCGCCGCGGATCGGCGATCTTCTCGTCGATAGCCCAGGCGACCGCATCGAGCAGGTCGTCGTCCATGCGCCGCCCCCATTCGCGATCGCCGGCATTGACGAAGCTCTTACCGAAGCCGGTCGAGCCGCGGAAGTTGACGCTGAGGACCGCATAGCCGCGATTGGCGAGCCACTGATGTTGAGGATGGAAGCCGAACTGGTCGCGCCCCCAAGGGCCGCCATGCACCAGAAGCACCATGGGCAGCGGGTTGCCTTGCGGCGCGCCCTTCGGCACCGTGAGGTAGGAGACGAGATCAAGCCCGTCGCGGGACTTTATGGTCACGGGTTTCATGGGGGCAAGCGGTGCGCCGGAGAGTTCCGGGCGCGACTGATGCAGCTCGCGCAAGCTCCGCGCAGACCGATCATAGACATAGGCGATGCCGGGCCGCGTGTCGGAGGCAGCGGCCACGATCCAACGATCGTCCGCCTCGGTGCGGCTCTGCACATACCAATCGCCGATGTCCTGGCCGTTCAGGAAATCGAGATCCGCCTGGATGCGCGGGTCGAGGGCCACATATTGCAGCCGGTCGGTCAGGACGCTGTAGATGAGCGGCTCCAGCGTATCCTGGTCGTTCAGCAGGCCACCGATATCGGCTTTGTCATGCGAGGCGAGCAGCGTCGTCCCGCCGGTCGCAAGATCCATGCGGATGAGGGCCGCGGTCTCACGTCCACGGCTGTCGCGAAGGAACAGGGTCTTGCTCGCCCTGTCCAGGTGATCGGGAAATGAGACGCGGGCATCCTCGGGCTCGAAGCGTATCCAAGGGGCCCAGCCCCTTCCCGGGTCGCGCCGGAGAATGTCGCGGCCGCCATCCGGTGTCGTCTTGACCGCCAGATGCACCTTGTAGCGGTCGTCAGTGATAAAATGCGCAAAGCCTGGATTTTCCTCGACGAGCGTCATCTCGCCCGAGGCGATATCGATGCTGTGGAGATCGTGGAACCTGGCATCCCGGCTGTTCAAGGCGACGAGGATGCGGTCGCGGACCACGCGGCTGATGCGCGCGACCCCCGCCGTGACACCCGGAAAAGGGGTCAGGTCGCGTGTGACACGGCTGTCGGGCTCTACCGCATAGACGTGGAATTTCTCGTCGCCACCCTCATCCTGCAGGTAGACGAGATGGCGGCCGTCATAGGTCCATCCGTACATGCGCACGCCGCGATGGCGGTCGTCGGTGACGGGATGAGCATCCTGCGGCGCACCGAATGGAGCGACCCATAGGTTGAGCACGCCGTTCACCGGCGCCAGCCAGGACAGGCGCTGCCCGTCGGGACTGATCTGGGCCTGTGCCTTGCTCGGATTGCCGAAGAGGTGGAGTCGGGGAATGATGACGTGCGACATGCGCGGAGCCTACCACGCCGGCCGAAGCCTGCGAATGTGGTGCACGGCACCACACCGCAATGTGAGGCTCCATGTCGGGTCCGCCCTTCGGTCCCCTTCGTCATGGCTGTCCCCATCATCGATGCGGGATCAAACCGGTCATGATGAATGAAGGCCGATACGCACAGCCCCCGCAACCCGACGAGCCCATCCGCCTCGACGGGATCTATTCGGGACGACGTTGGATATATTTGGAGCTGGCGTCGAGAAGAGACAGGTTATTGGTGATCGCGGGGTTATCCGGCTCGCGTCGATAGGCGCTCAGGAACTTGGCTCGAGCCTTGGAGAGGTCCCCCCGCAGCATATACGAATAACCTTCATTGTTCAGGATCTGGGTCGTCTCGCCGGTGAGCTTGATCGCCGAATGGTAAGCCCGGTCGGCGAGGTCAAATCGCCCGATGCGGTCATAGCTCGCGGCCAAACCGATCCAGGCCGTCGCGTCGCGTGGGGCCCTCTCGACTGCGTCGCGGAAATACCGTTGGGCCATCCCGTAATTGCCCTGCTTGAAATGCTCGATGCCGAGGCGGAGCGGCTCGTCGGAAGGAAAATATTTCACCTCGGCGGGCTGCTCCACGGTCGCGTTCGTGGCGGGAAGCGAAGCTTCGGGCACCTCGACTGCCGCTGCCGGCGCCTGACCGGGGTCGGATGTCTGGCAAGCGGCGAGGCCGAAGGCCAATAGGCTTGCCGCGACGAGGCTGCGCCCCCTGGCGACGCGCTCGGCTGCGCGAGCGGCAGCGATGTCGTCGGCGCCCTTTGCGGTTGGGTCTGAAGGCTCATGCATCAGGCGCAATCCAGGGCGAGAATCGAATCATGGATGATGACCAGGAGTATGTGCGTCGCTTAGGGGGCTATCAAGCCACATGTCGTATAGTGCACCTGCGAACCGTACGATCGGTCTTGTCGTGGGGTTGTCAAGGCTTGAGAGCGACGAAGATGCATCTGCGCGCGCGCCGACGATCTCGCCCGCCGGATGTGATCGCTGATCGGGTCTCGGGGTGAGGCCAAGACCCTTGCTCGATCAAGACCCGGGCCGGATCATGGGCTGCCGGCAGCGCCGCCGGCCGAAATTCCCACTGTGTCGCTATAGATAGGAGAAATCGGCTTCGGCGCCTTCGACAGCTTGCTCACATCCTCATAGCGATTGACGGCGTCGGCCATGCGTTGGCCGTCGCCCGGGATATGCGTGTCATAGACATAGCGCGGCCAAGGGTCGATCACATGGATCGCGGCATTCGCCTCCTTGGCGTTGCCGGCGCTCAGCGTGATGGTGTTGCTGCGTTGCGCATAACGCTCGAAGGGATCGTCGAAAGGTGGTCCCCCCGAGCAGCCCGCCAGGGCCGAAGCGATGATCACGGCAATGATGAGCGATCCGATATTCATTGGGACACCCATCACTTCTTGGTCATGTAGGCGTTGGGACTCTGGTCGAGCTGGAGGATGTGCCCATAGGGTCCCTGCAAGTCGCCGCCGCCCGTCACATATTCGGTGTATTTCTTCTTCCGCTCGAGCTGGCCCATGGCGAAGATGTCGAGATCATTGCCCGGCAGGCGCTGATCGAAGGGCGTCGCGAGATGTTCTCCGGGCGCTGCCGGCTTCACGAGATGCGGCGTGACGATGATGACGAGATCGGTCTCGTGCTTCTGGTAGCTGGTCGAGCGGAACATGGCTCCGAGCACCGGCACCGAGCCGATCCATGGAAGCTGCGAAATGTCCTCGACATTGGTCGATTGCAGCAGGCCCGCAATGGCGAAACTCTGACCGTCGCGCAGCTCGACGGTGGTGCGCGCTTCGCGTGTGGTCAGCGCCGGGATCGAGAAGCCCGAGACTTGCACCGAGTTGGCCGAATCGATCTCGCTCACCGAAGGTGCGAGGCGCAGATTGATCAGGCCATTGGCGAGCACCGTCGGCATGAAGGTGAGCTGGACGCCGAAAGGCTTGTATTGGACCGTGATCGTGGGCGCGGAACCTGACGACGTTTGCGCCACGGGCACCGGGAATTCGCCGCCTGCCAGGAAGCTCGCCGTGTCGCCGGAGAGGGCAATGAGATCCGGTTCGGCGAGCCGGCGCACCACCCCCTTCGATTCGAGCGCGGTCACCAGCGCATCGATGCTCGTGCCCTTGTTGACGAGGTTGGCCAGGACGATGCCGAAAGGCTGCGAGGTCGATGCGGCGCCGGCCAGCGTTCCGATGGTGCCGATCGAGGGCACGCCGGCGCTGGTCAGATTCGCGTCGCCGCCCGCATTCACCCCGCCGAGCGAGGGGCGACCCGATGCCCTGCCGGCCCCGAGCCCGGTGCTGCCGCCGCGTGTCCCCTTATTGTTGAAGACGGACCAGTTCACCCCGAGCGCGTTGCCGGCTTCGCGGCTCGCCTCGAGAAAGCGCACTTTCAGCATCACCTGCTGCGAGGGCAAGACCTTCATCGCGTTGACGACCGGGGATTCGGGCGCCAAGCCCCTGGCCACGGCGACGGCGCGCTCGGCCGATACCGCGTCCGTCGCTTCCCCGCTGAGCACGACCTGGCCGTTGGAGCTCGTGACGTGGACGCTGCCGCTGCCCGTGCTGGACTTGATCTTGTCGCGAAGGTTCGCCGTATCGGGCGCCACCTCGAGGTCGAGCACGGCGATCAACCGTTGCTTGGGGTCGAACACCGACAGATTGGTGGTGCCGATCTTCTTACCCTGGATGTAGATCGAATTATCGGTCATCGGTACCACGTCGGCGATCTCCGGCGCGGCCACGATCGCGGTCGAGAACGGCTGATCGATCTTGAAGGTCCGCGACTTGAACAGGGTCACGACGACATGGCGCACCTGGCCGCCCTGGCTCTCGAAGGTGCGGGCTCCCTCGGCTCCGGCAGGCTGAACGCCAAAGGGGATTGCCAGCGCGACGGCGACCAGGGCCGCGAAGCCGCCCGTCGCTCGAGCGGATCGAGCCGCGGCTCCGATTCTTTGTTTTTGTGGCATTTTCCGCGCCGAAACGGAGGTCGTTTCGCCGGACAACGCTCTCTTTTCCCCTGAGTCAGTCACATCACCCACCCCTCATCCCCATCCCGATATTTTCGGCCAAGCCGCCGGCGCCATGAGGCCGGCGGCGAGTGTTCGCTCAGCGCCGCGCCAGCGCCGGAAAATCGCGGATAGGAGCGATGTTCCTTCCGGCAGGCGTGGCGGGCACCCGCGGCGCGGCGGCCGTGTCCTGGCCCAGCAGCACCGCATAGGCCTCGCGTTTCGCTCCCCGCATGATGGTCACCGTCGCGGTCTCCGGCGGCCGCACCTGCTGTTGCTGGGTGTTGCCGTCGGCAGAGCTGCGCAAGGCGAGCGTCAGCCAGCCGGAGCGCTGCACGAGAGCGATGGTCTTTGCCTGGTCGGGATCGAGTTCGAGGGTCGCCGTCTCGCCGATCGCGGCCCGCTGGCCATCCTTGCCCTCTGTATTCTGGCCGATGGCGAGCACGCGGATATTCCGCAGCAATATTTCACTCGTATAGATCTCGACCTCTTGCGATTTCGAAGCCTGCCAGTCCTTGTAGACATGGATCACGTCCACATGGTCGTTCGGCAGGACGAGCGTTCCGGCGCTGTTCGAACCTGAATGGTCGATGGTGATCGCGAGCGCCCGCTTGCCTTCCGGCAGGATGGCGGCCAGAAATCCAGTATCGGTCTTGGCGAGCTTTTCCTTGCGGATGGGTTCGTTGGCGACGAAACCGTCCCGGACGATCGAACCGGCGTTCTCGGCGATGGCGTCCGGGTTGTCCCCTTTGCGGATCATACCTTTGGCGAGGCCGTCCACCGGCCAGGGCAGCCATTTCAGGTTGCCGGCACCGAGCTTCGCGCCCAATGCCAGATCCGTTGCCGCGACCAGCACTTCGGTCGCCGGGACCTTGACGGGCTCGGCCGCCAACTGGGCCGCCGGAAGAGGTTGTGGTTTGCTGCTCGAAAGATAGGCCGCGGCCATCCCCGCCGTGAGCGCGACAGCGATAATGGCGATACGAGCTCGTTTCATGCCGATGAACCTAACCTTGCGCGAAGGCGCGCCTGCGCGCTGATTTCCGAGAGCGACACGGCCAAAAGACCCTGCGCGACGACCGTCATCGGGCTGGACCGGTCCTGGTTGAACCACATTAGCCGCGCTTCTCATGGAGGGCTTCATAGGTAAGATGCCTTCAGTTCCCGCGCGGCCTTGCTTGTCTTCGACAGACGACGGCGATCGCTGCATCCTGTGGGAACAACTGTTCCAACATTGCTAATCAGGAACAGAAATTGACAAGTATTTTGGTTAACCTCAACAGAGCCGTAGGCGATGGCGGTGATCGTGCCGGACTAATCCTGGTTGATCCACATCAAGTTCGCTTCTCGTCGAGGATTTCATGGTAAAACCTTAGTTACCAGGCGGCCTCGGTTGTCTTCGACACGTGACCGCGTCTCCCCATCTTGACGGATTCCTGTTCCAGGATCGCTAATCAGGAACGGAAATTGACAGGTATCGTGGTTAATCCAGGCTTACCGGCGCGCTGCCGTCACGTGACCGCTGCAACGAAATTCGCCGCCTGCTGTTCGATATACTGCCACAGGCGATTGGCGATGGGACCATGCGGGGCGTTGCGCCGCCGCGCCGCGACAAGCTCGGTCTGTCCGCCTTTGAAATGCCTGCCCGTAATGGGCAGGAGGCTCCCATCCTGGAGATTCTGCTCGATGAGATAGCGCGGCATATGCCCCCAGCCCATGCCTTGCAGAATGAGCTCCTTCTTCATCAGCTGATCGCTCACGGTCCAGCTGCGCGCGCCCGCGATCAGATAATAGTCACGCGGGGGCGAGCGCCTTGCGGTGTCGCGGATCACGCATTGCACATAGTCGCGCATGTGCTCGGGCGTGATCGATCTGGAAATCGGAAAGCGCAGGAAATTCGGCGCGACCACGGGCACGAACTTCACGGTGAACAGATCGATGAATTCCAGGCGCGGATCGGCCTTGTCGATGTGATGCAAGATGAGGTCCGCCTCGTGGTCGAACAGGCGCTCCCATGGTCCGGAGAGCGCCTCGAAATGCAGGTGCAGCCGCGTGCCGGGGCAGCCATCGAAGAAGCGGCGCAGCAGGCCGAGAGTTTCAGGCAGTGGGCAAGCATCCCCGATGACCACGCTGAGCTCGCTCTCCTCGCCCATCGCCAATTGCGCCGCGTGATCCCGCAAGCCCTGCAAATCCTGCAGGAAGACGCGGGTGCGTTCGTAGAAGGATCGCCCCGCATCGGTGAGCGCGACGCGGTAGCCGCCGCGGTCCAACAGGCTCAGCCGCAATTGGCCTTCCAGATTCTTGACGGACGCGGAGACGCTCGGCTGCGAGCGCATGAGCTTTTCCGCAGCCGCCTGAAAGCCGCCTTCGCTGACGACGGCTTCGAAGCAGAGGAGCTGATGGAGCGTGATCCCATCCATCATGATTTGGCAATCCTATGATGTTGATCAATATTTCATTCTTTTTATCGATGAAACCGAACCTAAGCTAGCCCTCCTCAAACAATGGAGGTTGGCCATGCGTGCGATCGTCATCAAGCAATATGGAGGGCCGGAGGTTTTGGCGCTCGAGGAGCGCCGGGCGCCGAAGCCCGAACCCGGCCATGTCCTGATCGAGGTGAAGGCCTTCGGCCTCAATCATGCCGAGATCTATTTCCGCAAAGGCGCCTGGGGCGATGTCGCCGAGATCAGCGGCATCGAATGCGTCGGGCTGGTGAAGGCCGATCCCGACGGGCGCTTCCGTCCCGGCCAGAAGGTGGTGGCGGTGGTCGGCGGCATGGGCCGCAGCCTCAATGGCAGCTATGCCGAATTGACCAGCGTGCCGGCCGGCAATGTCGTCGCGATCACGACCGATCTCTCCTGGGAAGAGCTGGCCGCGATCCCTGAATCCTATGCGACCGCCTGGACGGCGCTCTGCGGCATCATGGCGATCGCGGAAGGTCAGAGCGTGGCGATCCGCGGCGCGACATCGGCGCTCGGCCAGGCGGCCGTCAACATCGCGGCCAATGCCGGGGCGCGCGTCATCGCGACGACGCGCAATGCGGAGCGCGCCTCGCTACTGGAGGGGCTGGGGGCCAAGGAAGTCCTCCTGGAATCGCCGGAGCTGTGCAAGCGCCTGCGCGAGCGCCATCCGCACGGCATCGACGCCGTCCTCGACATCGTCGGCAACACCACGGTCCTCGACTCGCTCGCCATGCTGCGGCGAGGCGGGCATGTCTGTCTCGTCGGCTTCCTCGGCGGCGGCGGGCCGCTCGCGCTCGAGCCCGTCTTCCAGATACCGAGCGGCACTCATCTCAGCGTCTTTGCCAGCGCGCTCGTCACCGGCACGCCGGAATTTCCTCTCTCGGAGATTCCCTTCCAGGCCATCGTCGATCGGGTTGCGGCCGGCACCTACAAGGCAAAGCCCGCCAAGGTGTTCCGCTTCGAAGAGATCCAGGCGGCGCATCGGCTGATGGAATCGAGCGAGGCCAATGGCAAGATCGTGGTGTGCGTTTGAGGCGATGCGGGCCAGCGGTTGTGCGGTTGCGTTCTCCCGCAGTTGAGAACCTTCCAAAACATGGGCCTCAACCGCGAGGCAGGCGCTTGATCAGCACGACCATGTCGCTTCGACCCGTCTTGACCGACCTGCCGAAGACCTTCGATCCCAGCTCCGCGAAGCCCCATTTCAGATAGGCACTTCTCGCCCAATCAGCCGACGCCATGACGTCGAGCCAGACATGAGTGAGGTTCTCATCGACGGCTTCTGCGATGGCTGCCTCCAGGAGCTGCCGCCCCAGACCGAGATGCTGGGCTCCCGGCAGGATGTAGATCCTTGGAATTTCCGCTCCGTTCGGTTCGCGCGTAATCGGATTGGCCGCGCCGACGATCATCGTCAGAAAACCAACCAGCGACCCTTCCATCTCCGAAACCCATACCCGGGCGTCGGACCTGCGAAGCAGTTCCGCGAAGGCCGCTGCACCGAACGTATCAAGCTGCCTCGCCAACTCGGCGCCGTCGTCCCAGAGATCAGCGTAGGCCGCAGCGTAGGCAGCCGGGCCGATGACGCCGAGCGTCTCGGCGTCGGAAATGAGCGCCCGGCGGATGACAGGCCGGCCCGTCGAGCGGGCTTCGCGTTCGGGGACCCGGCTGGACATGTTGGTGAGCCTCGATCTTTCGTCGAGACGAGCTCGCTGCAGCAAGCCATCTCTCCGCTTGCCCGGCGCGTCAACACGAATCGTTGCCCAGGCGAGCCGATCGACGGCCGGGGGCAGTTTGCTTCCGTCCCCTCTCGGTTATGATCGGTTCGCCACAAAGCCCAGTCCCGAGTGACGGAGCGAACGTGTCCGAGGAGACTCCCCTGCCGCTGAGCTTGAGCCAGGTGATCGGCGCGATCATCCTGCCGCTCATCGCCTTCGCGGTCGATACGCTGGTCGTGCGCCTCGCCCTGCAGGTGCCTTGGGCGCTCTGGGGCTATACGATCCTGGAGCCGCCGCCATGGTGCTGTCGGCGCGCTACCGGCATGACGACGCCATCGGCCAGGCGATCAGGGGCGCGATCCTCGTCTGCGCGCTTGGCGCGACGCTGATCGGGGCAGTGCTCCTGCCCTTCGGCATTTACGAGCTGCCCTATTACGGACTCGGTCTCCTCTGCCTGATCCCGCTCGCGACCGCCGGCGCCTATTGGAGCCGCTTCCTGGCGCTGTCACGGCGTCTCAGGCGGGTGCGGTTCGGTAACGGCCTGATCGGCGCGCTCATCGTGATCCTGCCGCCGACGGCGTTGCAAGGTGTCGAGACCGTGTGGATCAGGCGTGAGATGGCGGCGCTGACGAGCGGCGATCCCCTCAAGGCGAGCGCGGCCCTGCACCGGCTGAACGAATATCCGCTCGCCATGGGGCGTTTCAGGACCAATATCTGCGATCTTCTGGGGAGCGCGAGAGCGCCCAGCTACGCGGCCGATCCGGATTTTGCTGTCGAGATGGAGAAGATGATCGGCTCCGCCCACAAGGACTGCGTGCCGGGCAACACGCATCGCTGAAGGGGCCGCCATGGCGACGATGGCGCTTTGCCGCAGGCTTCCGGAATCGGGCGGGCACTATTTTCGTTTCACCGGAAACTAAACAGACTGTGACCGAAATGTAACTTGAAGAAGAGCCTCGCCTTTCCCAATGTCGTGCGCAGTGGCGACCTCTTCGATCCGACACTGGAGACAAAGATGAACCGGCTGATCGTGCTCATGGCTGCGGGCGCTATATCGCTTACCGCTGCCGCAACTGCCTTCGGCCAGGGGATGGGACCGCAAGGCGGCAGAGGCTTCCGCTCGATCGAGCGCCTATGCGCGACCGACCAGCAATGGACGACCGAGCGCATGGGCGAGCGCCTCTCGGGGAGGCTCAACCTGACCGAGCAGCAGAAGCCTGCACTGAAGGCCCTGCAAGACGCCATCGCCAAGGCGAAAGGCGATGCCAAGACGGTATTGTGCGGCAGCAAGCCCGACCTCTCCACCTTGCCGGCCCGCATGGCCTTCGCGCAGAAGCGCCTTCAGGCTCGCCTTGACGGGATGAGGTCGGTACAACCCAAGCTCGAAGCCTTCTACGCGGCGCTGACCGCGGATCAGCAGGCCGAGTTCAACGATCTCTGGCATCGCGGCCGGGGCGGCGATGGCGAGAGGCGCTGGCGTGATGGGCAAGGCGGCGGGCAAGGCGGGCAGGGCGGCGGCCGTCGCTTCGGCCCCCAGGAGGATGACGACTAGCAAGCCCCGGGGTGCCTCCCCACGCCGGGGAACTGCTCCAGCCAACAGGTGCGACGCGCTCCGATCAGATCAGGGGCAGCGTCGTCGCCGGACCATCGGGCGGGCGGGGCTCGAAATCTTGGGCTGCGAGATTTTGGCGCCCGAAATCTTGGCGCCCGAAATCTTGGCGCGCGAATGTCTCGGACCAGGCTTCGAAGCTTTCGGCGTCGCCGCCCCGGCTATGGAAATAGAGCCGCTGCGCCAAGGCCCGCATCGGTCGAGTCAGCAGCATGGCGTTGATGAGGGCGTTCGGCGGCGCGAAGTCGAGGGCGCGTCGCAGCAAGCGCTTGGCGCGATATCTCGGCACCTCCCGCGACAGGACCTCGACCGGATGGGGGCCGCGGTCACCGAGATAGCCTGACACGAGCTGGGCGGCGCGCCGCCCGAAATGCAATGCCGTGTGGATGCCGCCCCCCCGGTGACCGGCGACACCAGCCCGGCTGCATCTCCGATCAGCATCGCCCGCCCGGAGCCGAGGCGCCGCAACGTGCCTCCGCAGGGAATCAGTCCGCTACGCCTCCCCATCACACGCAGCTTGCCGGCGCCGTGGAGGGCGTCGAGGCGGCGCAGCAAGAGCCTCAGATCCGGACGTGCCGCCCCGCTCGCGGCGAGGCCGATCTGGGTGGCGTTCACGCCCGGCACCACCCAGGCGATATAGCCGGGAGCGATCCGGCTGTCGGCAAAGCAATGCAGGAAGCGTGCATCGAGGCCTTCGAGCGGCTCGCACTCGATCTCGAGCCCCACGAGGAAGCGGCGATTGCGCTCCAGGCCTAGGGCTTGCGCGACACGCGACCGAGCGCCGTCCGCGCCGATCACGAACGAGGCTTGCAGTCCGAGTGCCGGAAGCTCGATCCCACGCGCATGAGCGACGGCGCCCTCAAAGCTTTGGCCGAAGCGCAGCGAGGCTCCGGCGCGCCCGGCTTCTTCGGCCATCCAGCGCAGGAGGGCGGGCGTGTCGGTCGCTTGAAAGAAATAACCGGGCGCATGCAGATCGAGCGTGCGATCGTCGGGCGCATAGAGGCGAACGCCTCGCACCTTGCGCATAAGATGGGCCGGAAGATCGAAATCGTCGCTCGCCTCCTTGACGACGATGCCGGTAGTGCGCACTCGCACGCCCGGCTCCGGCTTCGAATCGACGACCGCGACCTTGAGGCCGCGCAGGGCTGCCGTGCGCGCACAGGCGAGACCCGCGAAGCTTCCTCCGATGATGACGAGATCGAATTGCTCGGCCATTATGCGCCTCCCGCCTCGAGGATCGGGAGGCCCGATGGCCGGAGTGTGGCGCCATTCCGGCGGCTTCGCATATGTCTGTGCACTCAGTGTGCACTCAGTATGGCGCGCATTCCCGCCGGATCTGCAGAGCGACGGCGACAACTTTGGGGACGTCGTACCGGGCACCGTCCGAGAAGCTGATCGATTTGAGGATCTTGAGAGTGCTCAACTGCTTCTGCAGGGATGCGAAGGCCTGCTCCGCATTCGCCGCGACCGCACCCAGTTGATGGGTAGCCGCCTTCACACCCGTGGTCGCGGGGGTTGCGGCGGCGACCACATCGCCCATGCGGACGGGCTGAAGGGGCTCGAGCGATATGAAATTCTGCACGAGCAGCGCCTTGATCTCGGCTGTGACGCGCCCTTGCGCGATGTCGGCGAGCGTGATGTCGAGCGGCTGGCGCTCGAACCGCACATGCAGCTTCTCGCCGTTCTTCCACAATGCGCAGAGGCTATCGACCAAAGACTGCTTGGCCGGGGATTCCTTGGCGAGGTCGCCCTGGGCCTGACCATAAGCGATATAGCGGTTGAGGAAGGTGATTTCACGGGACAGCATGTCGTTATCGGCCCGCGCGCCGGCGAAGCTCGCTTCGAGCGCGGCCAGGCGCTGCATGAACTCGCCATTGCGGATGGCGAGTTCGGCGAGGCTGTCGTCCTTGCGCTGGTTGCTGCCCTGCAGCTCCTCGATCATGGTCGAGAAGTGTTGCTGCTTGCCGGAGAAATTGTGCTCGTCGCGTCCCGATTGAATGAGGGCGCCGGCGATATAGGCGACGGAGAGGAGCACCAGGCCGGACAGCCCGACAAGCCGAGCCTGCCGGCCGCTCAGCGAGCCGAACAGCTCACGCAATGTCAGCTTGCGATCGAAGGACATCAACACTCACTCGCAAGGCTGGACGAAATCAACACGCGCTCGCGTCACGCGATCAGCGGCCCGACGACATCATGGTGTCGCTTAAGCGGCGATGGCGGCTATATGAACTTGGTGTAATCTTTGCACTGCGCTTCCCTTCGCCCGCCCCTTCGCGGGAGAAGGGAGCCACCCGCCATGGGGACTTGCCTCGGATCGAGAAGACGAGCACGGTTGCGGCGGATGACGCCACCGCGCCTCGCGCCTGATCGGAAGGGAGACCCTGATTGCCTGACCCTGCGGCGCGGCTGCCCTACCTCATCGATGCCTGCCAATATTGCAACTGGTCCGAGAGCATCTTCCAGGAGCTGCGCCAAGGTGGCGTCGACGCCGTCCAGGTCACCGTCTGCTACCATGAGGATTTCCGTGAGACAGTCGAGAACCTGATCGACTGGAAGCGCCGCTTCGCGCGTTTCGCCCATCTGATCCAGCCTGCGCGCAGCGTCGCCGATATCGACGCGGCCAAGGCATCGCAGCGCACCGCCATCTTCCTCGGCCTGCAGAACGCCTCGGCCATCGAGGACGATATCGGCCTCCTCGAGATCCTGCACGAGCTCGGCATCAGGGTGATGCAGCTCACCTACAACAACCAGTCGCTCTTGGGCGCGGGCTGCTACGAGGCCGAGGATGCCGGCATCACCCGCATGGGCCGCGAAGTGATCGCCGAGATGAATCGCTTAGGCGTGCTGATCGACATGTCGCATTCGGCCGAGCGCACCACGCTCGAGGCGATCGATCTGTCGGCACGGCCGATCGCCATCACGCATGCCTGTCCGTCCGCCTGGCATCAGGTGGCGCGCAACAAGTCCGACACGGTGCTGAAGGCGCTCGCGGCGCGCGGCGGCATGCTCGGGCTCTCGCTCTATCCGCTGCACCTGAAGGGCGGCTCCGATTGCACGCTGACGAGCTTCACCGAGATGGTGGCGCGCCTCGCCGAGCTGATCGGCGCGGCCCATATCGGCATCGGCTCCGATCTCTGCCAGGACCAGCCGGACAGCGTGGTGGAATGGATGCGCAACGGGCGCTGGACGACAGGTGCGGCCAATATCGGGCTCGGCAAGCCGGTCTTCCCAAAGCCGCCAGACTGGTTCCGCGACAATCGCGACTTCGGCAAGCTGCGCGCCGGGCTGGCGCAACGCGGCTTTGCCGATGCCGAAATCGACGGCATCATGGGCGGCAATTGGTATGATCTCTTCAGGCGTTCCTTCACGCAAGCCAAGGCGCCGTGAAACGTAGAGGACCCGCGCATGCATGCAGGTGATCCATGACCAGGCTAAGCCTCGAAGCTGTCGAGGAGCTGGCGCGCAACGCCCTGGCGAGGGCCGGCGCCGATGCGGCAGCGGCCGCGAGCCTGGCGCGGGCGATCACGGCGGCGGAACGCGACGGCATCGCCTCGCATGGCCTTGCCTATCTTGGCACCTATTGCGAGCATCTCGGCTGCGGCAAGGTGGTGGGCTCGGCGCTGCCGCGGCTGCAGCAGACGGCACCTTCCGTCATCACCGTCGATGCGGGCTCGGGCTTTGCCCATCCGGCCATCGATGCGGGCTTCGCGGCGCTCATCCCGCTGGCGCGCCAGCAAGGCATCGCCACGCTTGCCATCCGCAATTCCTATAATTGCGGCGTGCTGGGCTACCATACCGAAAGGCTCGCTTGCGAAGGGCTGTTGGCGCTGGGTTTCACCAATGCGCCGGCCTCGATCGCGGCCTCCGGCGGGCGCAAGCCGGCGCTTGGCACCAATCCCTGGTCGGTCGCGGCGCCCGACGGCAAGGGCGGGGCCGCCATCGTCATCGACCAGAGCGCCAGCGTGGTGGCGAAAAGCGAGGTGATGAAGAAGGCGCGGCAGGGCGAGGCCATCCCGCTCGGCTGGACCCTCGGCCCCGACGGGCAGCCGACCACCGACCCGAAGATCGGGCTCAGCGGCACGATGATGCCGGCCGGCGGCTATAAGGGCGTGGGCTCGGCCCTGCTCGTCGAATTGATGGCGGCCTGCCTCAGCGGCGCGACGCTCGGCGCCAAGGCGAGCCCCTTCTCGGGAACGGCGGGCGGCCCGCCCCGGACCGGCCAGCTCTTCATCGCCATCGCGCCGGCGACGAGCTCGGGCGGCGAATTCGCGGCGCGCCTCGAAACCCTGGTCGAGATTCTGTCGGCCGAGCCCGGCACGCATCTGCCCGGCTCCGGCCGCAAAGCCGCGCGCGCCAGGGCGCAGAGCGGGGGCGTCCTCGTGGATGACGCCATGCTCGAGAAGGTCAGGGCGCTCGCCGAGCCCGGCAGGGCTTGAGCGACATCGCGCGGCGCTCCCCAACGCAGAGGACATCATGGCCAGAGAGAACGTCGTCGAGATGAGCGATACGGCCGGCTTCATGGCCATGAAGGGGGCGGGCTATTATTCGAGGGCCACGACCGGCGCCCGCGAGGTGATCAATCTCGCCGCGCCCTTGATCCTCGAGGCGATCGCGCGGATGGGCCTTGCCGATGACGGTACGCGGTTTCGCATCGCCGATATGGGCTGCGCCGATGGGGGCACCTCGATTGAGATGTGGCGCAAGGTCCTGGCGCAGCTGCGCCATGACCTGCCGAGCCGGCCGATCGAAATCGTCTACACGGATCTGCCGCGTAATGATTTCAGCCAGCTGTTCCGCACCGTCCACAACCAGACGGAGATTGCGAGCTATTATGGCGAGCTGGACGAGGTCTATCCCTTCGCCTCGGGCACTTCCTTCCACCAGAAGATCTTTCCGGCGCAGAGCCTGAACCTCGCTTTCTCGGCGACCGCCTCGCATTACATCTCCAAGGTCCCCTGCAACATCACCGATCATGTGCATATGGTGGGGGCCAAGGGGCAGGAGCGGCGCGCCTATGACGCGGTCGGGCGCAGCGAATGGGATAATCTCCTCGCCTTGCGGGCCCGCGAGCTCGTCGCCGGCGGGCGGCTCGTCTTCCTCAATTTCGGCATCGACGAACAGGGGCGCTATCTCGGCCATACGGGCGGGGTCAGCATGTTCGATACGTTCAGCAGGCTCTGGAAGGGGCTCGCCGACGAAGCTGTGATCACGGCGGACGAATTTGCGAGCACCAATTTCCCGCAGGTCTATCGCACCACCGAGGAATTCACGGCCCCGCTGACCGATCCGCAAAGCGCCGCCTACCGCGCCGGGCTGCGCCTGGAACATGTCGAATCCCGGCATCTGGTCTGCCCCTATGCCAGGGCCTTCGCGCAGCACCGCGATGCTGCAAAGTTCGCGCGCGACTATATCCCGACCTTGCGCTCCTGGAGCGAGCCGACCTTCGCGTCCGGCCTGTCGCCGGCGCGCCCGGCGCGCGAGCGCCTCGCCATCCTCGACACTTTCTTCAACCGCTACGAGGAAGCAGTCGCCACGGCGCCCGAGGGGCATGGCATGGATTATGTCCATATCCATCTGGTCTGCCGCAAGGACCCGCAATGAGCGAGGCGCTCGCCGAGGCGACGGTCGCGCTGCGTCCGGCGCAGCTGGTGATGCGGCTCGAGCGGCTGGGCTGTGCGCATCAGACGCGGCTGAGCTTCCTGCGGTCGCTGCTACGCCGTATGCAGGCCGAGCATTGGCGCGTCGCCTGCAGCCGATTCGATATCGACGCCAAGGGGGTCGGAACCGCGATCTACACGGTCGATGTCGGAACGCGCCGCTACAGCCTCGTCGCCTTCGGCCATGAGCTCGCGCCCGAGAAGCGGACGGATCGCGTCATCGCCGAGGAATGGGACGCGACCTTCGTGCTCCATGACGGCATCCCGGACGAGGCGGCGCTGACGCGGCTTCGGCACAACGTGCCGCTGCAGGAAGCCGGCCGCTATCTCGCAAGCGAGCTCGTGCTCGCCCGCGCCAATCGGAGCGTGCGCCTCTTCGATCAGGTGGTGTCGGCGCTCGCCGAAGGCCGCCAGCCCGATGCCGCTGCGGTCGAGGCCACCGGCTATCTGATGCGCACCACCGCGGTCTATGGCAATGGCAAGTTCGGCATCGCCGATCGCGAGCTGATCAGGGATCGCCCGGAGCTCAGCGCGCCCTTCCGGGCCGAGATGCTGACTGTCTATCTGATCCGGACCTTCACGCTGGACCTCGTCGAACATCTGGCGAGGTTCGCCGGCGGCAGCCGCGCCGTGCGGCTCGGGCCCGGCCTGCGCCGGCGCTTCGGCATCGGCAATGCGACCGGCCTCGGCATGGCGCCCTTTCTGGTGAAGCATCCGGCCCTGATCGATCGCTGGATCGCGGCGCGCGAGACGGCGCTCGCCCGTGTGCGCGGCGTGGAGAGGGCGCAGGCGGCCGAGATCGCCCTGTTCCGCGCAGCGCTCGCGCAGTCGCATCACCTCATCGCCAATTGGCTGACGGATGATGCGGTACAGGGGGGTCGCATCCTTCAACTGCGCCGGGATCTGCAGAACCTCGAGCGCTTCGCGACCGATGCGGTCCTGCGAGGCCCTAGGCCGTTCGACGCGATCTATCGCTTCGCCGAGGAGCATCTCTCGATCGAGGCGCAGGAATATGCGGTGACGCTGCTCATCGAGCCGCATGGCGAATTGGTCGATGAGCTCGCCGAGACCATGGGGATCGACGAGGCCGCATCCTTCCGCATCGACGGCAGCTCGAGCTGCGGCGATCTCAGGTGCCTGATCGCCGGGCATTGCGGTTTTGCGCTCGCCCACGACTTCACGGATGCGCAGGCCCTGTCCCGCTTCTGGTACGTCTCCGAGGAGAAGCTCGAGCCGCGCCTCGGCGAGCGCTTCAAGGAGCCCGGCATGGAGCGCGAGCAGCCCCTCGCGGTGGCACGCGACATCGCGGCGCTCGCCCGGGCTCTCGACGACCAACCGCCGGAGACCCTGCTCGCCGCCTTCCTGCTCGCCCATCCCGAGCATCGCCATAGCGTCAGGCGCGTGCAGATCGCCGCGCATCACCCCTATTCGGAGATCAGGGACAATCTGATCGGTTCGTGCATGCGCCCGATCGACATCCTGCGCTGCAAGCTCGCCTTCTTCGGCGCCACGCGCTTCGATCCGCGCTCGGATAGATGGTTGCGCATCACCCTGTTCCAGGGAGCGCCCTTCCCGGATGAGCTCGGCGCGGGCGGCTTCGATCTCTGGGCCTATGGGGGATGATCGTTTCGCTGAACGAGATCGAGACGACCATCCTCAAGGCGGCGCGCGGCGCCGGCATGGAATGGGGTCTCGCCGACGAGGCGGCGCAGGCGGGGCGCTGGCTCGCCCGGCGGCGACTGGCCTTCGAGGTGCCGCTCCTCGCTGTGCTCGAAGCCGAGGCCTGGCGGGCCGATGCCTGGTTGGACGGTTCTCGGCGCGACGGAGTCTGTCTGCGGCCGCGACGCGGCGACGCCTGGCTGTGCCCGATCCGCGCCGGCGCCTGGCTGTCGGATCTCGGCGAGTGGGCGCCGCTGCGAATCGAAAGAGTGCTCGAGCCGCTGCTGCTTTTGCCCTTCGCGGCGCGTCGCGCTCATCCGCTCGAGCTTTCCTGGGCAGGCGTGAGCGTGCTGATCGGCGCCGCGACCTTCGCTGTGAGGCCGCAGGATTCGCCGTCTCTGCGCGCGCCGAGGGCCGAGATCGTCGAGTTGGCCGCTTCGCCGGCCGCAGGCCCGCCGGAAAGCCATGATTTGGAGAGCCTCGACGTCCTGCCGGGACGCGGGGTGAGCGTCGACCTGCCGGCCTGGTCGAAGCTGCAGGGCTTCGAGGCGCGCACCTATGTGCCTGCAAGCCTCGAATCGCGCATCAGCGGGGCAGGTGCCGCCAAAAGCGACAATGATTGATCGGCGACAATGGTTGATCGGGCGCTCATTTCGGCCGCCGCCGGCGCGAAAAAAGCGCCGTCACGAGGCTGTGGGATTCATCCCATCTTCGGCAGCGCGCCTTGCCCATTGCCGTGGCGCAACCTCGCGAGCAATCGACGATCTTTTGGGTTGCAGCCATTTGCACTGCGGCGCCAGCAGTGTTGTAAGCACATCAGCCCCGGCGTGACTGCCCCCCAATCACGCTGCGGCCCGGCCCTCGTTATGGTTCGCCATGGCGAGGGCCACTTTGTTTCGGCTTGAGGTCGGAAAACAGTGCCGGAAGTGGCGATATCTTCGCCGCAAGGCGGAGATTAGGGCAAACTCACGCATTATTGAGGCGTATCGCCAGGCGAACCGGCAGTTCGCTCGCGATATGTCGCGATTCGCCCGGGGCGGGTATGGGGTGCCAATCACTCGTTTCTGTCCCTGGTCCCACTAAATTTTCGCTCTGGAGCCATGCGGGCAGGACCGTCAGCGCGGCTTTTGGGATGCAAGACCCGACAAAAGCGGGCCTGATGGGCCGCGAGATTGGCGGATTGTAAGAAACTTTCCCACACGAAGAGGCCTGCCCACTCGAGGCAGGCTTTGGGCAAGATCAGGCTTTGGGCAAGACCAGGCTTGGGGCAAGATCAGGCTTGGGGCAAGATCAGGCTTTGGGGCAGATGAGGCTCGCCAAAGCTCGGCGTTCCGTTCGATTCGTCCTTTCACCCCTTCTTGATGCGGATCGGCGCCGGATTGGAGTGGCGCGAAGGCGCGAGGCATGGGACAAGCCCTGTCGCGCCGCCATGCGGCGACAGGATCGGGGCGAAACACCCAAACTTCCCCAGCAAGACAAATTCTATCGGCAAGGCAAATTCTATCAGCAAGGCAAAATCTATCAGCAAGGATGGCGAAGCGATGTCGCTGAGAACGAGACGAGAAGTCGTGGTCACGCCGGGGCCGACCATGATCCCCGATGAGGTGCTCAGCGCCATGCATCGGCCGACCGTCGACCTTTATTCGGAAGAGCTGCATCAGGTCACACTGAGCTGCCTGCGCGATCTGCGCCTGATCTTCCGCAGCAAGGGCGACCCTTACATCTATGCGGCGAATGGTCATGGGGCCTGGGAAGCCGCGCTCTCCAACAGCTTGACGCGCGGCGACACCGTGCTGGTCCTGGAATCCGGGCAATTCGCCAAGGGCTGGGGCGAGATGGGCAAGATGCTCGGGCTCGAGGTCGACACGCTCGAAGGCGATTGGCGCGCCGCCATCGATCCGGCGAAGCTGCGGGCGCGCCTCGAAGCCGATAAGGCGCATGCGATCAAGGCCATCCTCACCGTGCAGGTCGACACGGCTTCGGGGGTGCGCAACGACATCGTGGCCATCCGCAAGGCGATCGACGCGGCACGCCATCCGGCCCTGCTGATGGTCGATGTGATCGCTTCGCTCGGCGCCATCCCGTTCGAGATGGATGAATGGGGCGTCGATGTCGCGGTCGGTGCCGCCCAGAAGGCCCTGATGATGACCCCGGGCCTCGCCTTCGTGCTGGCGAACCCCAAGGCAAAGGCCGCCAACCGCTCGGCCGGCTTGCGCACCCTCTATTGGGACTGGCAGTTCCGCGACGGCCCGGAGCATTACAAGCGCTATTGCGGCACCTGCCCGGAGCATCTCCTGTTCGGCCTGCGCAAATCGCTCGACCTCATCCTGGCCGAAGGGCTCGAGGCCGTGCACCGGCGCCACCGTCTCCTGGCTGAAGCGACGCGGCGCGCCATCGCGGCCTGGACGCAAGGCGGCGCGCTCGCCTTCAACATCGAGAAGCCACAGGAGCGTTCGGATTCGGTCAGCGTGGTGCGCATGGAGCCGGAGAGCGCCAAGCGCCTGTTGGATTTCTGCCGGCATGTCTGCGGCGTGGTGCTCGGCGTCAATATCGGCGGTCTGGATGGCCAAGGCTTCCGCATCGGCCATATGGGCGATGTCAGCGCCCCGACCATCCTCGGCACGCTCGCCGTGGTCGAGACGGCGCTGCAGGCGCTCGCCATCCCGCATGGCAAAGGCGGCGTCGACGCGGCGATGGCCTATCTCGCCGAGGCGATCGCGGCTCCGTCCGCTGCCGCGCAACGCGAGGCTGCCCCGGCGCGAAAGAGCGCAGTCGCGGCGGAATAGCGTTGTTTTCCTTCTCTCGCCGTGTGCGGCGGGAGAAGGGGACGCCCCTCACTTGGCATAGCGCAGCACCAGGGGGTCGAGACGGCGCGCCAGCTCGATCAGCCCTTTGCGTGTCTCCGGGTGCAGAGGCGCCAAGGGATGGCGCGGTGCCTCGCTGGCGATGATGCCGCCCTCCTTCATCAGCGCCTTGCAGGCGAGGAGCCCGCATTGGCGGTTCTCGTAATTGATGAGCGGCAGCCAGCGTTCATAGCGGGCGACCGCCGCGTCGCGCCGTCCCGCGAGATGATCGTCGATGATCTGCCGGAAGGCATCCGGATAGCCGCCGCCCGTCATGCTGCCGGTGGCGCCCGCATCGAGATCGGCGATCAAGGTGATGGCTTCCTCGCCATCCCAGGGACCTTCGATCGCCTCCCCGCCGAGCCGGATGAGCTCGCGCAGCTTGGCGGCGGCGCCTGGTGTCTCGATCTTGAAATAGGAGACCTGCTCGACCTCAAGCGCCAGGCGCGCCAGCAAGGTGGGCGGCAGCGGCGTGCCGCTGACGGGCGCGTCCTGGATCATGATCGGGATCGCGATCGCGTCTGACACGGCGCGGAAGAATTCGAGGATCTGGGCCTCGCCGACCCGGATGGTGGCGCCGTGATAGGGCGGCATCACCATCACCATGGCGGCGCCTTCATCTTGCGCCTTGCGGCTGCGCTCGGCGCAGATGCGCGAGGAGAAGTGCGTCGTGGTCACGATGATGGGGACGCGCCCCGCCACATGCGCCAGGATGGTCGCGGTGAGCAGCTCGCGTTCCTCGTCCGAGAGCACGAACTGTTCGGAGAAATTAGCGAGGATCGCGAGCCCGTTCGACCCGGCCGCGATCATGAAGTCGACGGCGCGCTTCTGCCCCTCGAGATCGAGCGCGCCGCTATCGTCGAAGATGGTCGGCACGACCGGGAAGACGCCGGTATAGCGAGGTTGGCTGCGAGCGGCGTTCATCGATCCTCCCAGGTATTGCGCTCGCGCGACCCCTCTCGCGCGGGCGCTGTGCCGAGACTGCGCTACGCCTCAGCTCGCCGCAAGATGGGCGAAGCCTCCGTTCGGGCTCGCGCTCGCGGGATGCTCAGCGGGTATCGACCGCCCAAAATTGACCGCCGTGGTGTTGGCGCCGCAGACGAGCACGCCGATGCGCTCGTCTTTCGCAGGCACATATTTGCCCGAGGAGAGCGCCGCGAAGGCGGCGGCCCCGCCCGGCTCGGCGACCACGCGCAGCGTCTCCCAGAGCGCCGCCTGCGCCGCCTCGATGTCGTCATCCGTCACCAGGATCGGCCGCTCGATATGAGCTTGCGCCACCTTGAACATCAACTCGCCGACGCGCTTGGGCGCGAGCGAATCGGCCGCGATGCCGCCGGTTTCGGCATCGACGGGACGGCCCGCCGCGAAGGCGCGCCAGAGCGTCGGGGCGGCCTCGGGCTCAACCGCGACGATCTTGATCTTGCCCGCGAACCAGGAGGCGATGCCGCCGATCAGGCCACCGCCGCCCACCGCCACCAGCAAAGTGTCGATCTCGGGACTGTCGGCCTCGATCTCGAGACCGAGCGTGCCCTGGCCGAGCAGGGTCTCGGGCTGGTCGAAGGCATGGATGGCAAGCGCCCCGCTTGTCTCGGCGAAAGCCACGCTATCGGCGAGCGCATCGGCATAGCGATCGCCCGCGATGACGAGATCGGCGCCGTAGCGGCGGATGCGATCGCTCTTTGCCGGCGAGGTGACGCTCGGCACGAAGATGGTCGCCTTGATGCCGAGCCTCATGGCCGCATAGGCGACCGCCGCGCCGTGATTGCCGCCGGACGCCGCCACGACGCCGGCCTGTGGCGCCTTGCGCGTCAAGAGATTGGCGAAGGCGCCGCGCGCCTTGAAGGAACCCGAATGCTGGAGAAGCTCGAGCTTGAAGATGGCTTGCTTCGGCTTCAGGCCGAAATCGGCAAGGTCGATGACGACGCTCGGCGTATGCCGGATATAGGGCCTGATGATCGCCTCGGTCTCGGCGATGCGCTCTCTGCTGATCAGGATATCGGTGGCCATCGCACAAAACTCCGCATTTCAGGTTGACATTGCTTAGTAACTTAGCAAAGTGACGAAATGCAAGGGCAAGGGTTGGATGTCATCAAGGCGCTCGCCAATGATCGCCGCCTCCAGATCCTCGACTGGCTGAAAGAGCCGCGCCGGCATTTCCCGCCGCAAATCGATGGCGATCTCGTCGCCGATGGGGTGTGCGCGCTGCTGATCGCCGAGAAGCTCGGGATCACCCAGGCGACCTTGAGCGAGCATCTGCGCATCCTCGTGCAGGCCGGGCTGTTGCGGCATAAGCGCATCAAGCAATGGATCTTCTACCGCCGCGACGAGGATCGCATCGGCGCCATCAAGGCGGAGTTGCTCGCCGATCTGTGAGGCGCTCTTCCCTCTCCCGCCACTTGAGGCGGGAGAGGGTGCCGAGACGAAGTCGAGGCGGGTGAGGGGCGGTCGCGCGCTTCACCGGCGTCCCTCATCCGCCCTCACTACGTTCGGGCACCTTCTCCCGCCCAAGAGCGGGAGAAGGAATGCGCGCTTTGGGCATTCAACCTCAATACTTGGAACAACCTTCGGTCGAATGCTGAAATCCTGGTCATCTGCCCAAAACCCAGTCACGCATCTGCACATAACTGTTGCAATCGAAGAGCTGGCACGTTGGTTGCCTCCGAGACCCCGTTCCATTGAACGAGGCCTCGGTGATGAAGAAGAGCTTTTTGGCGGTGGGTCACCTCCCCACCTTGTTTGCGGCCTTCCTCTATTTCGACATGAGCTTCATGGTCTGGGTCCTGCTCGGGCCGCTCGGCGTGCAGATCGCCAAGGATCTCGGCCTTTCGGCTGCCGAGAAGGGATTGATGGTGGCGACGCCGGTGCTCGCGGGCGCGCTGCTGCGCATCGTCACCGGCGTCATGGTCGACCATCTCAAACCGAAGCTGACCGGCGCGATCCTGCAGGTCATTGTCATCGCCGGCCTGGTCGCAGCCTGGCTCATCGGCCTGCATTCCTACTCGGCCGTGCTCATCGTCGGCATCGTGCTCGGCGTCGCCGGCGCTTCCTTCGCGGTCGCGCTGCCGCTCGCCTCGCGCTGGTATCCGCCCGAGCATCAGGGCGCGGCGCTCGGCATCGCCGGCGCCGGCAATTCCGGCACGGTGTTCGCCGCCCTGTTCGCGCCGTCGCTGGCGCTCGCCTTCGGCTGGAACACGGTGTTCGGCCTCGCCGCCATCCCGCTCGCCATCGCTTTCGCGGTCTATCTGTGGCTTGCCAAGGACAGTCCGACTTGCCCGCCGCCGCAGCGCCTTGCCGATTATTTGAGCGTCCTCAAGGTCGGCGACACCTGGTGGTTCATGTTCCTCTACAGCGTCACCTTCGGCGGCTTCGTCGGCCTGTCCTCGTCGCTCACCATCTATTTCAACGACCAGTTCGGCTTGAGCCCGGTGACGGCCGGCTATTTCACGGCGGCTTGCGTCTTCGCAGGCTCCCTGGTGCGCCCGATCGGGGGCGCCGTCGCTGACCGCATCGGCGGGGTGCGCTCGCTGTCGATCATGCTCGCCGTGGTCGTCGTCGCGCTTGGCCTGACCAGCCTCGATGTCTGGACGGCGGCGCCGGCGCTGGCAATTCTCGTCGTCGCCATGCTGGCGCTCGGCATGGGCAATGGCGCGGTCTTCCAGCTCGTGCCGCAACGTTTCCAGAAGGAGATCGGCGTCCTCACCGGCCTCGTCGGCATGGCGGGCGGCATTGGCGGCTTCTACCTCGCCTCGAGCCTTGGCTACGCCAAGCAGATCACCGGCAGCTATCACCCCGGCTTCCTGATCTTCGCCTTGCTGGCGGCGGCAGCGCTGCTCATGCTCACCGGCGTCAAGTCCCGCTGGCGGCGGACCTGGGGCGCTTCAATCGAGCTCGGCGTCGCCAGGTTGTGAGCGCCGCCGTTGCGAGAGCTACCTTGGCGTCGCCGCGCAAGCCGCGGCTCGTGCTCGTGGGCAACGGCATGGCCGGGATGCGCATGATCGACGAGCTCTTGGCGCTTGGGCCCGATCGCTATGAGATCCGCGTCCTCGGCTCCGAACCCCACGCCAACTATAACCGCATCCTGCTCTCCTCGGTGCTCGCCGGCGATAAGGCGCTCGACGACATCGTCCTGCATCCTCTCTCCTGGTACGAGGAGCAGGGCATCGCGCTGAGCGTTGGAGATCCGGTGGTCGCTCTCGACCCGGCAGCCAGGACGCTGCAGACGGCGAGCGGCGAGCGCGTCGCCTATGACAAGCTCGTCCTGGCGACGGGGTCGAAGCCCCTGGTGCCGCCCGTCGCGGGCCTCGAGCTCGAGGGCGTCGCCACCTTCCGCAATATCGCCGATCTCAAGGTGATGATCGCTGCCGCGACGAAAGGCGGGCGGGCGGTGGTGGTCGGTGGAGGCCTGCTCGGCCTCGAGGCGGCCTTCGGCCTCAAGCGGCGCGGCATGGAGGTCACGGTCGTGCATCTCGCGCGCACCGTCATGGAGCGCCAGCTCGACGAGGCGGCCGCCCTGATGCTGCAGCGCGACCTCGCCGGGCGCGGCCTGCGCATCCTCACCAATGCCCAGACCGAAGGCCTGATCGGCGACGGTCGCGTCGAGGCGCTTCGCCTCGCCGACGGGCGTGAGCTTCCGGCCGATCTCGTGGTGTTCGCGATCGGCGTGCGTCCCGATATCGAGCTCGCGCGCCGGGCCGGGCTCGACGTCAATCGCGGCGTCATCGTCGACGACATGATGACGACGAGCGATGCCGATATCCTCGCGGTCGGCGAGTGCGTCGAGCATCACGGCCGTATCTTCGGCCTCGTGGCGCCGCTTTGGGGCCAGGCGCGAGCTTGTGCGGCGAGCCTCGCGCAGGCGGCGTCGCTCGCGCAAGCAACGTCGCATGCATATGTGCCGCCGCCCGATTTCACCAGCCTGAAGATCACCGGGGTCGAGCTGTTCCAGGCCGGCGCGCTCGAAGCCGCCGACGATGCCGAGGACGAGATCACGCTGCTCGACGCCGCGGGCGGCGTCTACCGCAAGCTCGTGCTGCGCCAGGACCGCCTGGTCGGCGCGGTTCTCTATGGCGACGCTGCCGACGGTCCCTGGTTCGTCGAGCTCATCGAGGGCCGCACGCATGTCGGAGCCTTCCGCGACCAGCTGATGTTCGGGCGCGACGCTGCTGCCGCCATCGCGGCCTGAGCCGATGTTCGTCGCGCCCGAGCCGCCGCCCGTCCGCAGCACCTGCCCGTATTGCGGCGTCGGCTGCGGCATCGTGGCGCGTGCCGACGGCACAATCGCCGGCGACCCGGATCATCCGGCGAATGCCGGGCGGCTCTGCTCCAAGGGATCGGCTCTGGCCGAGACGCTCGGCGACGCCTCGCGCCTCCTGCACCCCACTTGGCGCGGACAGCGCATCGGCTGGAACGAGGCGCTCGACCTCATCGCCCGGAACTTCACCGACACCATTGCGCAGCATGGGCCGGATGCGGTGGCGCTCTACGGATCGGGCCAGTTCCTCACCGAGGATTATTACGTCGCCAACAAGCTGATGAAGGGCTTCATCGGCACCGCCAATATCGACACCAATTCGCGCCTGTGCATGGCCTCGTCGGTCGCCGGCCATGTCAGGGCTTTCGGCGAAGATGTGGTGCCCGGCTGCTACGACGATATCGAGGCCGCCGATCTCATCGTGCTGGTCGGCAGCAACGCCGCCTGGTGCCATCCAGTGCTCTTCCAGCGGATGATGGCGGCCAAGGCAGAGCGCGGTACCAGGATCATCGTCATCGATCCGCGCCGCACCGCGAGCTGCGACGGCGCCGACCTGCATCTGGCACTGCGTCCCGGCAGCGATGTGGCTCTGTTCGCGGGCCTGCTCGTGCATCTCGCCGAGACGGAAGCGCTCGCCTCGCGCTACATCGAGGCGCACAGCTCGGGTTTCGCCGCGACGCTCACCGAGGCGCATCAGACCGCGCCAAGTCTCGACAAGGTCGCGGCGATGACCGATCTGCCGCCCGAGGCGATCCTGGCCTTCTACGCGGAGTTCGGAGCGACCGAACGCGTCGTGACTTTCTACTCGCAAGGCGTCAACCAATCCTCGGCCGGCACCGACAAGGTCAACGCCATCCTCAATTGCCATCTCGCCACGGGGCGCATCGGCAGGCCGGGGATGGGGCCCTTCTCGCTGACCGGCCAGCCCAACGCCATGGGCGGGCGCGAAGTGGGCGGGCTCGCCAATCAGCTCGCCGCACATATGAGCTTCGCCGAGCCTGCCGATGTCGATCGCGTCCGCCGCTTCTGGCAGGCGCCGCGCATGGCGCAGCGGCCGGGGCTGAAGGCGGTCGAGCTGTTCGACGCCGTCCTCGACGGCAAGGTCAAGGCGCTGTGGATCCTCGCCACCAATCCGGCCGTAAGCCTGCCGCGCTCGGATCGCGTGCGGGCGGCGCTCGACGCCTGCCCATTCGTCGTCGTTTCGGATTGCTGGCCGACCGATACGACCGCGCATGCCGATCTCGTGCTGCCGGCCGCGGGCTTTGCCGAGAAGGACGGCACCGTCACCAATTCCGAGCGCCATATCTCACGCCAGCGCGCCTTCAAGCCGCCGCCCGGAGAGGCGAGGCCCGATTGGTGGGCGCTCTGCGAGGTCGGCCGCCGCATGGGCTTTGGCGAGGGCTTCGCCTATTCGCATCCGGCCGAGATCTTTCGCGAGCACGCGGCGCTCTCGTCCTTCGAGAATGACGGCGCCCGTGCCTTTGATCTCGGCGGCCTCGCCGGATTGAGCCTGGCCGAATATGAGCGCCTCGAGCCGACGCAATGGCCGGTGCCGAAAGGGGCTGGCCGCGGCGGCCGCCTGTTCGGCGGTGGCCGCTTCATGCACAAGGATGGCAAGGCCCGCTTCGTGCCGACACCCTGGCGCGCTCCCGCCGACGCCGTGGACGCAGTGCGGCCGCTCTCGCTCAATACGGGACGCCAGCGCGATCAATGGCACACCATGACGCGCACCGGCCTCGTGGCGCGCCTCGCCCAGCACACGAGCGAGCCCTTCCTCGACATTCATCCGCGGGATGCGGAAGCGGCGGAGCTCGTCGATGGCGGCCTTGCGCAAATCGGCAGCCGGCATGGTGCAGCCGTGATGCGGGTGCGCCTGAGCGAGGATCAGCGCCGCGGCGAAGTGTTTGCCAGCATGCATTGGAATGATCGCTTCGCCTCGACGGGTCCGATCGACCGGCTGGTCGGAGCCCATGTCGATCCGGTGTCGGGCCAGCCCGAGTTCAAGGCGACGCCGGTGGCGCTGCAGCCGCGCCCCATTCTCTGGCAGGGCCTGCTGCTGCGCCGTGCGGAAGCAGCCTTTGCGCCGGACGATACCTATTGGAGCCGGACCGCGATCGATGGCGGCTTTGCCTATGCGCTGGCAGGATGCGCCCCGCTCGCGGCGACAGGAGACGGGCCGTCACCCGATTGGGTGGCCTCCATGCTGGGCATTCAGGCGCGGCGAGATCTCGTCGTCTACGCGGACCCTGCGCGCGGCGTCTTCCGCTATGCGAGCTTCGTCGAGGGCGTGCTCGATGAGGGCTTGCTCGCTTCTTGCCTGTTCGTCGCCCGCGAATCTGCCTCGCTTCCGGCCCCTGACCTGCTCGCCCAGATATTCGCGCCGCCGCTCGCGCCTGCCGCCAGGACCCGCTTGCTCTCGGGAAGGGCGGGGGCAGGGCGCAGCGCCGGCCGCACCATCTGCGCCTGCTTCGGGGTCGGGCGCGACACCCTGGTCGAGACCATCGCGGAGGAAGGCCTCGACAGCGTCGCCGCCATCGGCAGGGCGCTGCGGGCCGGGACGAATTGCGGCTCCTGCATCCCCGAGCTCAAGGCGCTGCTGCCGACGCCCGCCTAGGCCCTTAGCCCGGCATCACCGCCATCTCGACTTCGCGAACACGGTTGAGGTCGTGCATGATCTTGGCGAGCTCGGGACGACCGGCGAGCCGCTTGCCGTAGAGGTGCCGCAGCGCCTGCGTCAGCCGGCCGCCGCGCGATAGCTGATCATCGGCGAAGCCGATCATCAGCGAGTTCGGCCAGGCCTTGGGGCGGACGGCGAGCAACCGCTCGAAGATGGCCTCTTCGGCGAGGCCGGGATCGGCCTGCGCCAGCAAGGCGGTCATCGCGGCCGTCGAGCGCGAGATGCCCGCATGGCAATGCACCAGGAGATGCGCATCGGGGCGCTCGACGAGGTCGCGCTGCAGGCTGCGGCCGAAGGCGAGGATCTGCTCCACATGCTCAGGCTTCGGCAATTGGACACCGGGCCTCGGTTCGATCTCGTCATGGAAGTGCAAGGTCGTGCGGTGATGCGGATCATAGGCGAAGAAGGCCTCGGGCTCCGGCCAACCCGGATCGAGGATCGAGAGCACATGCGTGACCGAGCGGGCACTGTGCGCGTCGAGCTCCTCGAGGCCGCAGATCGTCAATTGGGCGTGCGATGCGTTCGTCATTCCTGCCGCTTACCACAGATGCGCCGTAAGCGGCATACCATCCGCTCATCGCTGCCAGGGCCGGGACGCGACGGAGGAGCCACGGCATGCGGATCATCCCGTCTCACCACGAGTCGTGATAGCCCTTATAGGCCTTCAACGAGAAGGCGAGCGGCATGGGCGGCTGGCCGTCCGGCAGGCGAAAGAAGCGATCACCCGACGGCACCATCATGGGCAGGCGCTGCCAGGGCAGAACTTCGAATTCATGGAAGAAATCGAGCCGCAGCCCCGCGCCCAGCACGCCGCCGATGATGTCGGATAGCGGGTGCTCCCATTCATGCAGGCGCTGGTTCACGAGCGGCGTCTCGTCGCCGTTATAGCTCGTGGGGGTCTCGGTTACGACAGGATCGTCGGGCGGCGTGCGCCAGGGAAAGCCAGGCTCGAGGCGCCCGTCGACTTCGCGCATGGTCGAGATATGCGGGTGCTGCTCGGCGAGGTAGAGAAATCCGTCAGGCCGCAGCAGGCCCGACACGATCTCGGCCCAATGCCGGATGTCGGGCAGCCAGTTCAGCGACCCCCAGTTCACGAAGACGACATCGAAGCCGCCATCCAGCACTTCCAGCGCGTCATAGACGTTCGCCTGGACGAAATTCGCAGGCAACTTAGCCTCGGCCGCCAGCGTCCGGGCGGCCTCGATCGCCGTGCCGGAGAAATCAAGCCCGGTGACGATGGCCCCGCGGCGCGCCAGGCACAATGTATCGAGGCCGAGATGGCATTGCAGATGCAGCACATGCCGGCCCGCCACATCGCCGATCTCGTTGCCTTCGATGTCGAGCAGAATGTCCTCGCCGGCGCGGAAGCGATCGAGCGCGTAGAAGCCATTGGCATCGCGCATGTGGATCGCGGCGCGCTCATCCCAGGTCGACCTGTTTTCCTGCGTCCATCGGCTGGTCGGCGGGCGATCAAGCATGGCAAAGCTCCTTTGCGTTCTTTGGGCGGATGGCGTTCGGCGTTCGGCGAGAGGAGCCTTCGGCCCTGGGGCAATGGCAGGTGCGGCGCCGTTCTGATGTACATCGCGTCGATGCCAGTCATGGGGATATGAGCTGGCCCGAACGCTTCCAATGCTTGGTCGCGGCAATCCATCATCGGGTTCATTCGAAGATGTGATCGCGCTGGGCGCTCCTCCTTCTCCCGCGAAGGGCGGGAGAAGGATAGCGCACGATCGGGCTTCCCTGCCTCTCCCTCGAAGCTGCCGTGAACCCGAATGCCTCCGACAGCGACAGACTGGCCGTGCAGGCGCTCCGCGGCACGCAAGAAGAACTGTTCAGCAAAGTTGGAGATTGGACATGGATTCGGCACTGAAGCGCGTGGCTCAAGACGACGAAGATGGCGAGTTGGCCTTGCTGTCGCTGCCTCAAATCAGCCATGACGAGCTGACGATCACGCCCGCCAACGAAAATAGCGGCGCCCGCCCCGATTGCCTCGAATTCTGGGAGTCGGACCGCACGCGACCGGCGCACACGTTGAGCTCGGGCGGCAAGCCCCAACCATTTCCGGAATCCTCCAAGGCCTATCTGCAGCGCTGCATGGAGCATCCCTATTTGCCCCAGGCCGAAATCAAGGAGCAGCAGCTGGCGCGCATGAAGCAGCTCGTCGCGCTCGCCTATGATGAGATCCCGGTCTATCGCGACAAGTATCAGGCGGCCGGCTTCAGCCCGTCCGACCTGCAGACTTATGACGACATCCAGAAGATCCCGGTCATCACCAAGCCCGAGCTCATCGCGGCCTTCCCGGATCGCTGCGTGAACCAGCGCTACCGCAGCGAGGACCTGTTCCCGACGCGCTCCTCCGGCTCTTCCGGCCAGACCTTGCTGATCCGCGTGGATTACGATGCCATCCTCACCGACACGATCCAGGGCATCCGGCAGTTCGCGTTGCAGAGCGGCAGGAAATACAGTGCCGACGACCTGCTGGCGCATGTCTATACGGTGCCGTGGTGGTTCTCCTCGGTCGATGGCGATTATCAGACGGCGTTCATCTCGAACGTCATCCCGCCCTCGCGTGTCGCCCAGCATCTGCAGCAACTCGCGCCCAAGGTCCTCTCGCTCTACCCGTCGAATCTCGAAGCGCTGATGCCTTATGCGGACGAATTCAAGTCGTCCATGTATCTCGCGGTCACGCATTCGGAATATTCGTCGCGTGCGGCTCGCCAGGCCTGGTCGCAGCAGCTCGGCTTCCCGGTGCTCGACGAATACTCTTCGGAGGAAGCGACCAGGATCGCGCTCGAGCTCCCCTGCGGGCATTATCACGTCTGCGAGGACACCGTGCATCTCGACGTGCTCGATCCGGAGACGATGCGCCCGCAGACGGTCGGCCAATCGGGCCTCGCCGTGATCACCAATCTCCTCAACGAGGCCATGCCCTTCATCAGGTATGTCCAGGGAGATTACCTGACGCAGCCGGCGGATCCCGAGCCCTGCGACGTGCAATGGTCGCAGATCGCCAGCATCGACGGGCGCATGAATGATGCGTTCATCAACAAGTTCGGCCGCAAGGTCCCGGCCGGCAGCATGCTCGACGTCACCTATCGCTGGATGTTCGACAGCGACCTGCATCTCGCCCAGTTCGAGCTGGTGCAGAAGACACCCGAGCTGATCGAGACCACTTTCGTGCTCGGCAACGGCGTCTCGGAAGCGCGGCTGCAGAAGGTGGTGCCGCATCTCGAGGATCTCCTGTCGCTGTGCATGGAACATCCGGTGCGCGTGCTGGCGAAGGTGGTCGACACCTTCCCGCCCAAGACCGGCAAGCGTCGGCCGATCCGTCGCGACTTCACGGCCTAGGGAAGAGCCAACCGGCTCTTCCTCCCAATGCTGTCCCCGAATGCTGCGGCCGGCACCTCACGAGGAGCATTCCAATGCAAGAGTCGCTTCACCAGTCGCTGGATCGCATCGCCGCCATGACGCTGCGCTACTGGTACATGCTGCGCGGTTCCTGGCCGCGGCTCCTCGAGCTCGTCTATTGGCCCGCCATGAGCATGGTGGTCTGGGGTTTCCTGCAGCTCTATCTGTCGGAGAACAAGACGACGCTCGCAGGCGCGGCCGGGCTGCTGCTCGGCGCGGTGCTGCTCTGGGATATCCTGTTCCGCGGACAGCTCGGCTTCACCTTCTCGTTCCTCGAGGAGATCTGGTCGCGCAACATCGCCAATCTGATGATGAGCCCGCTGCGGCCGGCGGAGCTCGCCGCGGCGCTGATGGTGATGAGCCTGGTCCGGCTGATCATCGGCACGATACCCGTCACGATCTTGGCGGCTCTCCTTTTCGGCTTCAACATCTTCGGTCTCGGCCTCGGGCTCATCGCCTTCTTCGCCAATCTGGTGCTGCTCGGCTGGGCGCTCGGGCTCTTCGTCTCCGGCGTGGTGCTGCGCAACGGGCTCGGCGCCGAAAGCCTCGCCTATTCGATGATGATCGTGCTCTTGCCGGTCTCCTGCGTCTACTACCCCGTGACGGTCCTGCCCTTCTGGCTGCAACCTGTCGCCTGGTGCCTGCCGACGACCTATGTGTTCGAGGGCCTCAGGGGCATCCTGCTCGAGGGCGCTTTCCGCGGCGACCTGATGCTGGAATGCCTGGCGCTCAACCTCATCTATCTCGGCCTCGGTTTCACGGCCTTCGTCCTGCTGCTGCGCAGCGCGCGCCATAACGGCGCCCTGCTCACCATGGGCGAATGACGGCAACATCTGGAAATCGCGCTTCACAAGGAGCCGCATCATGGATCGCATCGAAGAATTCCGACAGGATGAGGGCGTCAGCATGCCCCTCGCCGAAGCCGGATGGGAGAGTCAGGGGGAACTCTTTCCCGTGACGCAGAATCTCCCGGTTCCCGTGCCGGGCTATCTCCCGGTCGCGGCAGAACCCGCTGCGGAGCCCGCCATCCTGGTCGAGAATCTCGGCAAGCGATATGGGAGCCAATGGGCCGTGGACGATGTCAGCTTCTCGGTGCCGCGCGGTGCGACCGTCGGTCTTCTCGGCGGTAACGGAGCCGGCAAGACGACGACCATCGCCATGATCATGGGGCTCGTCATCCCGACCATCGGCCGCGCCAGCGTGCTTGGCCACGACATGGCGCGCTCGCGCTTCAAGGTGCTCAAGCGGATGAACTTCGAGAGCCCTTATGTCGCGATGCCGGCCAAGCTCAGCGTGCGGGAGAACCTCACCGTGTTCGGGCGTCTTTACGGCGTGCCGCAGCTCAAGTCGCGGATCACCGAGCTGGTGGAGGAATTCGATCTCGGCGACGTGCTCGATAAGGCCACTGGCCAGCTCTCGGCCGGACAGAAAACGCGGGTCTCGGTCGCCAAGGCGCTGCTCAACGATCCCGAGGTCTTGCTGCTCGACGAGCCGACCGCCTCGCTCGATCCCGACAGGGCCGAATGGGTGCGTGGCTGCCTGCGGAAATATCAGCGTCGCCGCAACGCCGCGATCCTTCTCTCCTCCCACAACATGCACGAGGTCGAGGAGCTGTGCGATTACGTGGTGATCATGAGCTATGGGCGCATCGCCGAAATCGGGACGCCGCAGGAACTCATCCGTCGCTATGAATGCGACAGCCTGGACGAGGTCTTCTTCGTCATCGCCCGCGAGCAGGAAGAGGGAGAGGGCGAGCATTGGCAGGACGAGGCGTCGTAGCTCGACTTGCAAGGCGCTTGATGATCGAGAAGGAGGCACGACGCTCATTTGTCGTGTTTCGGCACCGTGCTATGGCGATTGCCCCGCAGGGCGGAGAGGAATCGCAGATGGCCGGCACCACGCTTCCCATCGAACCAGGTCTTCCCATCGACCAAGGTCTTCCCATAGATTCTGGCGCGCGGCGTGCCATCCTGGATGCGGTGAAATCGCTGCGCGCCGAAAATGAGGCTCTGATCGCGCAGCTGGTGCGCCATCCCAGCACGCTGGGGCAGGAGCAATCCTGCCTCGCCGAGATGGAGACGGTCTATCGCAGCATCGGGCTGTCGCCCTGGCGGGTGCCCGTCAGCCCGGCCGCGCTCGCCGCGCATCAAGGGTTCTCGCCGCCGCTGATCGGCTATGAGGGGCGCGATCCGGTGGTCGCGCTGCACCGGCCGCGCAACAGCGTCGGGCGCAGCCTCATGCTGCAGGGCCATGTCGATGTGGTGCCCGAGGGTGCCGCCGACCTGTGGGTCACGCCGCCCTTCGAGCCGAGCATCCGCGACGGGCGCATGTATGGTCGCGGCACCGCCGATATGAAGGCAGGTCTTGCCGCCTCTATCACCGCGTTCCGCGCATTGCGGCTCGCCGGGCTGCAGCCGGCGGCCGAGGTGCAGATGGCAGCCGTGATCGAGGAGGAATGCACCGGCAACGGCGCACTGGCGGTGATGCTGGCGCTGGGTAAGCCTGATGCCTGCCTGATCCCGGAACCCGGCCCAGGCTATCCGGCCTTGTACACCGCCGAGGTCGGCGTGGTCTGGGCCTGGGTCACGGTCACCGGCCGTCCAGTGCATGTGCGGGAGATGCATACCGGGGTCAACGCCATCGAGGCCGCGACCGTGATCGCTGCCGCCTTCAAGAGCTATGAGGAGAAGATGAATGCCGGCGAGCGCCGCCATCCCGCCTTCGCCCGTGACAACCACCCGATCAACGTCAATTTCGGCACCATCGAGGGCGGGGAGTGGAACAGCTCGGTGCCCACACGGGCGCGCATCGGCATGCGCGTCGGCGTGATGCCCGGCCATTCCTGCCGCGAGGTGGCGCGGGACATCGAGCGCCTGGTCGGCGAGGTTGCGGCCGATCCGCGTCTGCGGGGAGCCACCGTGCGCACCGAGTTCAAGGGCTTCATGGCCGATGGCTGCGTCTTTCCGCCCGACCAGGCGATCAGCCGAACCATCATGGCCGCGCATCGCGAGGTCACCGGCGAGGAGCTGCGCCACTACGCCGCCACGGGGCTGACCGATGCGCGGTTCTATGTGTTGTACCAGGGCACCGAAGCCACCTGCTACGGGCCGGATTCCGACAGCATCCACGGCATCGACGAGAGCGTGGGACTGCAATCCGTCGCCGATGTCACGGCGGCCCTGGCGCTGACGATCGCCGGCTGGTGCGGGCTGGAGAGCATCAGCCCGGGGTGACAGAGCGGTTGCTCACTGCCGCAGGATGCCAGGTTGTCGAAGGGGCCGGAACCCGCGTATCTCCCGAGGTTCCTGCGCGGGCGCCCGCCTGATCACATGGCGTGCGCGGTCCATTCACCCGCGACGAGGCGCGGTGCGCCCGGCCCGCTTTCCAAGACGAGGCGCCGCCGTTCCGCACGGGGCAGGGCGATGGCGATGCGATCATAGGGCAGCCTGTAGCCGCCCTCGATCGACAAGCCGACCCGCACCGTCGCCGCGTCCGATTCGAGGCTGAAAGTGAGCCTTGCAAAATCGTCCCTGCGATAGCCGAAGCTGATCCCGTCATCCTCGTAGAGGATGAAACGCGACTGGCCGGCGCCCTTCGACGGGAACACCCTGATGCAGCGCGAAGGCTCGTCGTGCAGGCGCCCGAAATCGACAGCCTCCGCCGTGAGCGGCAGCATGCCGCCCTCGGGCACGAGGAGCGGCATGGTCTCGAGGGGGGCGGCGAGCGTCGCCGTTTGGCCTGAGGCGTGCCAAGCCTCGCCGTCGAACTCGTACCAGCCGGCCGGCCCGTGCGGCAGATAGACGAGACGCTGGCGCTGCCCCTGCTGCACCACCGGCGCCGCCAGGAGATTTGCGCCGAGCATCAGCTCGTCATTCTCGGCGAGCGTTGCCGGGTCGTCGGCGAAGTCGAAGAAGGTCGGACGCAGCATCGGTTCACCCCCGGCGGCGGCGCGCCGGTAGAGGCTGTAGAGATAGGGCATCAGGCGATAGCGCAGCCGGATGGCCCAGCGGATCGCCGGCAACATCTCGGGATGCAGCCAGGGCGTCGTCACCGTGCCGTCGGCCTTCCACGAATTCATGATGAAGCGCGGATGCAGCGCCCCCGCCTGCGTGAAGCGCACCAGCAACTCGGGATCCGGCACCGGACCCGAGAAGCCGCCGACGTCATGCCCGATATTGAACATGCCCGAGAGGCTCATGGTGAGCCCGGTGCGCAAGTTCCACCGCAGGCTCTCCCAGCTCGTCGCGTTGTCGCC
Organism: Rhizobiales bacterium GAS188; assembly: GCA_900104855.1. Classification (NCBI taxonomy): domain Bacteria; kingdom Pseudomonadati; phylum Pseudomonadota; class Alphaproteobacteria; order Hyphomicrobiales; species Rhizobiales bacterium GAS188. Next base: position 1,717,592 of record FNSS01000001.1, on the reverse strand, counting down.
GCTCCAAGTCTGGGCGTAGCGCTGAATGCCCGGGCAGCCGGCCCGGGTGACGGTGAAGGGCCGTTCATCGGGTCGCGCCCGAGCCTGTTCTTCGAAGGAGGCGCGGGTCATCATCAAGGCCTGCAGCGGCCGCACGAGGTCGAGCGCGACCGGGCGCCCGAACCCGTCGCAATACGCATCCTCGTTCCACAGCTCGTATTCGTTGTTGTCGTTCCAGGCGCAATCGATACCGGTCGCGAGGATGTGCTCGCGCAAGCCCCTTTGCCACCAGTCGACGGCGCTGCCGCTGGTGAAGTCGAGATGCGCGCCCTCTCCGTCCCAGAACTGGCTGAGCGCCGGGGCGCCGGTCGTCTCGTCCTTGATGAAGCCTCCCGCGGCGTCGACCTCGGCAAAGCGCGGATGGTCGTCGAGCAGGCACGGCTTCAGATTGGCGACGACCCGCATTCCCGCCGATTTGAACTTGGCGACGAGCGCCTCGGGTTTCGGGAACTTCTCGCGATTCCAGTGGAACACGTAGCGGCGCTTGCCGATCATCGTGTAGCCCGAGCCGAAATGGAAGGCGCTGATCGGCACCTTCTCGGCGGCGCAGCGATCGATGAAACCGGAGATCCGCTCTTGCGCGTCGGGCGCATCGGCGAGCGCCATCGCGGTCTGCGAGAAGCCAAGGCTCCAGCGGGGCCCGAAACTCATCTGGCCGGTGAGCCTCGCGAAGCCCGCGACCACATCCGCGACGCCAGATCCGAAGATCAGTGTGTAGTCGAGATCGCCGTCATCGGCCTCGTAGCTGCGATAGAGCCCGTAATAATTGCTGTGCTCCGCTCCGAGATCGAAGGTGGCGGCGGCGAGGTTGTCATAGAAGATCCCATAGAAGCTGCCGCTCTCGCCGTCGCGCACGATGAGAAACGGCCAATGCTTGTAGAGCGGATCACCGGTCTTCGGATCGAAGCCGAGCGCGTCGGTCATGGTGGTGCGCAGGCGCCGGCCACGCAGATCGAGCGGCCCGGTCTTGTCGCCGAGACCGTAGTAGCGGTCCTCGGAATGTCGTGCCATGGCGTGCAGGAGCCCCGGACGGTGGCCGCCGAAGGCGTAGGCGCGGCTTCCGCGGTCGGCTGCGAAGAGGCGGCCGTCGGGGCGATGCCAACGCAGCGCCAAGGGCGCAAGGCCGATCTCGAGCGCGACCTCGTCGGTCCTCAAGGTGAGGCGGTCCTCGCCGCGCTCGAGCGTGAAGGCGGGCGAAGGACCGGCGTCGAGCTCCAGCCGGCTACGCCCTTCCCGCGGCACTTCGTCGGTGCCGGCCGAGACCATCCAGCTGCGGTCCTGGCGAAGGCCGCCTGCCGGGATGAAGACCACGCGGGCCATTCCGGCGGTCGGCAAGAGGATGCGGCAGCGCAAGCCGCCGCCGCAGTCGAGCTCGACGCCGTGATCGAGGCTGCGCAGGAGCGCCGCTTTCGAGACCGCTGTCATGCGAGCAGCCCCTTGCCGTAGCCCGGCGCGGAGCGCGGCAGCGCGGCCGCCTCGTCGCGATCATGCGTGATGTCGATCATCAAGGTCACCTCGTCGCTTGTAGCCGCCCTCGGCAAGGCGGATTTTGGCAGCGGAGGGTGCCGCCGCTATGCGAGCACGGCGGCCCCTTCCCGGACAAAGGCCGCGACCTCGTCGAGCGCCAGCCGCAACGTCAGCGCTCGTCCCCCCACGATGGTCTTATCCCCGTCGGGGAAGCGGCGCCAAGCGCCACGCGGCAAATACAAGGTCACCTCCCCATCCGGGCGGATGCAGGGAGCGACGACAATGTCCGGCCCGCAGAAGAATTGCTCCTCGAAGGCGAAGGCAGCAGGATCGTCGGGGCAGGCGAGCGCCATGGCGCGCTGCACCGGCATGCCGGATCTCGAGGCTTCGCCTGCGGCGCGCCGCAGATAGGGGATGAGGCGCATGCGCCAGCCGAGCGCCTTCATGACAGCGGCCTCGGCCGCCTTGCCGTAGCTCCAGGGCTCGCGCGGCCCGACGCCGTGGAAGCGCAGATGCGAGAAGAAGAGTGCAGCCTGAGTCCAGCGCACATAGAGCTCGGCATCGCGCCGATCACCATAGAACCCCCCCACATCATGAGCGTGGAAGGGCGCGCCGCTCATGCCCCAGGACAGGCCGCCGCGGATGGAGGCGGCGAGCCCCTCGAAATCGGCTTGCGGGTCACCGCCCCAATGGCCGGGAAAGCGCTGGCTGCCGGCCCAGGCCGAGCGGCTGAACAGGAAGGCGCCCGAGGCGCAGTAGCGCTCCGCCGCCTCATGAATGCAATGATTGTAAAGCAGCGGGTAGACGTTGTGCAGCCGCTTCCCGCAATCGCCGTTGTGAGCGAGGCAGTCATCCTCGATCTGCTCGCCGAAATCCGGCTTGATCATGTCGACGCCGAGATCGAACAGCGCCTTGTGGCTGTCGCGCCAGAAGGCGAAGGCGCCCGGATGGGTGAAGTCGACGAGGCCCGAGGCCGGTAACGGCGTCAGCACCGCGCCGAATGGCTCCACGTCCCACTCATAGCGATAGGGCTCGCCGGTCCTGCGGTCCTTGATGAGCCAGCCCTCGGCGGCCATGCGGGCGAAGAGCGGGCCGTTCACCGAGACGAGCGGGTATTCCCAGACGCAGATGCGAAAGCCGAGCCCCTTCAGCTCGTCGAGCACGGCCTTGGGGTCACGGTAGCGCGTCCGGTCGAAATCGAAGGTGAAGCGCGTATCGGTGTCTTGCCAGGCGCGGCCGTCGAGCGTGATGGTCGTGCAGGGCATGCCGCGAGCGCGCACCTCGCGCGCCGTGGCCAGGAGCTCGTCAGCGGTGCGGTAATAGGCTTTCGAGAGGATCGGCCCGAAAGACCAGTCCGGGATCGCCGGAGCCCGGCCGGTCAGCCCGGTATAGGCGCGCAGGAGATCCGGCCCGTCCGCGCCCGCAAGGAAGAAGAGGTCGAGCGTTGCCTCCTCGACGGCGAGCACATAGGCACGCTGCGACCACAGCGGGTGACCGACGCCGTGAGTGACACTGGCGGGCGTGTGGACGAACAGGCCCCATCCGGACGGCGACCAGGCAAAGGGCGTGTTCTTGTAGGAGCGCTCGGCGTTCACGCCGAGCGCGTCGAAAGTGTGCGACCGGATCAGCGAGCCGCGCTTGTCGAGCTTTCCCCATTTCTCGCCGAGGCCATAGACGCGCTCGCCGGAGCGCAACTCCAGGCTCGCCAGCCAGCCTTCGGGCAAGCGCGCGAAAGGCGGCAGGCGGTGCTCGCGCACGAAATGCCCGTCGCTCGCCGAGCGCTGTAGCGGGCGCCCGTCATGCGTCAGATCGATGGTCAGAGGGTCACGGCCGAGCACGAGCCGCCATGGCCCGGCTGCAATCACGGTCGAGCCGGCACCCGGCTCGACAGCGATCGGAAGGGTCGGCGGCTCGGCGGCCAGCATGGGGTAGGCGGGCTCCCCGCCGCTGCCGAGCGTCAGGCGGAAATAATCGGCGCCCGCGCTCAAGGCGAGCGGCCCTTCGCTCGTCGGCACAATGACGTTCGCGCCGCGCACCTCCGGGTCGCCCGTGAGCTTTACGGGTGTGAAGCGCGACCAGTTCGGCTCGAAGCCGATCTCCATCGAGCCGCCGGTCATTTGATGCCGGTCGAAGCGATGCCCGCTGTGACGTAGCGTTGCAGAAAGCCGAAGACGAGCACGACCGGAATCAAGGTCACGACCGTCATGGCGAGGAGATAATGCCATTGCGTGGTGAGCTCGCCCTGGAAGGAGGCGAGCCCGATCTGCAAGGTGAACACCTCCTCGCGATTGAGCACGATCAGCGGCCAGAGGAAGTCGTTCCAGCGCCACATGATCGAGAAGATGGTGAGCACCGCGAGGGCCGGCGCAGTCAGGGGAAGGATGATGCGCCAGTAGAGGCGCCATTCGCTCGCCCCATCCATGCGGGCCGCATCGATCAGCTCGTCGGGTATGGTCAGCATGTATTGGCGCAGGAGAAATACGCCGGTCGGCGTCGCCGCGGGCGGCAGGATCACGCCCCAGAGCGAGTTCGACAGCCCGAGCGACGTCACGACCAGAAAAACCGGCACCAGCACCACCGTGATCGGAATCATCAATGTCGAGATGATGAAGATGAAGATCGCATTGCGTCCGCGGAAGCTGTATTTCGATAGCGCGAAGGCGCACATCGAGTTGATGACGAGCGTGATCAGCGTCGCCGTGATGGTCACGAACAGGCTGTTCGTGAAATAGCGGCCGAAGCTCAGCGATTTCAACGGCACCGTGTAGTTCTCGAAGGCAGGGCGTGTCTCGCGCGCCGGCGCCGCGCTCGCCATCGGCGCGCGCTCGATGCCGGCGGAGGGCGCGCCGGGATCGACGAACTGGCCTTCGATGCCGATGCGTCGCACCATGGCGCGCTCGGCCGTCGTGCCGTCGGCGCGCCTGATGACGAAGAGCGGCAGCGGTTTGTCAAAGCCGTCGACCTTGGCCTGCTTCTGTCCGGTCGGCAGGAGCGAGGGCGGGAACTCCTGCAGCGCCGCTTGCGTCTTGAGAGACGAGGAGACGAGCCAGAGGACCGGCCCGAACATGACCAGGACGCCGAGCGCCAGATAGAGATAGGCGAGCCAGTCGGCGAGATCGGCGCGCGATTTGCCCCGCCTGATGGTCAGCATGCGTGCGAACGAGGCCAACTCAGTTCTTCCCGTGATAGGTCAGGCGCAATTGCAGCAGCGTCAGCACGAGCAGCACGGCGCCGATGAGGATCGATGCGGCCGCCGCGAGGCCGAGAATGTGCACATTGCTGGCGAAGGCGGTCTCATAGATATATTGCACGATGAACTGCGTCGCGGTGCCAGGACCGCCGCCAGTCAGCACATAGATCTCGTCGAAGGCCTGCACGGCGCGGATGAGGCAGAGCACCACCACGACGAGCAGGTTGGGCGTGAGCAGCGGCAGGGTGATCCGCCGGAACACGCGCAAGCGCGAGGTGCCGTCCATTTGCGCGGCCTCGTAGAGGTCGGACGGTATGGCCTGCAGCCCGGCGAGAAGAATCAGCGTGTAGAAGCCCATATGGGCCCAGATCGACACGAAGATCACCCAGAAGAAGGCCCAGCCCGGATTCAAGAGGAACGGCACCTTGGCGCCGCCGGCCGCCACGACGAGCGCATTGAGCACGCCGTCCTGCTGCAGGATCCATTTCCAGATCAGCGCCACCACCACGGGCGACAGCAGCACCGGGAAGAAGAAGACGCTGCGAAAGAAGCCGCGGGCCACGATCTTGCCGTTGAGGATCACGGCGGTGAGCATCGACAACACCACCATGGCGGCGACCTGGATCACGACGAACAGGGCCGTGTTGTGGACGGCCCGCCAGAAACGATCCTGGGCGCAGCTATTGACGTCGAGATAGCTGCCGCAGTCGAGCAAGGCCGCGAAGTTGTCGGTTCCGACGAAATTCCTGTCGCCGAGAAGCAGGTTGTTCGATCCGGTCACCGCGTAGCCGAAATTGAGGAGCATCGGCAACGCCACGAAAATGCCGAAGACAACGAGGTTCGGCAGCACGAACACATAGGCCATGCCCGAAATGCCGACGCGCTTCTGGAGGGCCGCGAGCGGCGCCTCGAGGAGGTTCATGATGGCTGCGTAGCCGCGCCCGGGCAGCGACAGGCCGCGCGCCGCGGATATGAGCGGCAGCGCTGCCTGCTTCGGGGCTTTCGGCGCCTGCGCCTCGCTCACGGTGCCGCCTCCTTGCAAACTGCGCCGTGGCGCTCGCCTAGAGCTTGATGCCCTTGGCGGCGAGCCCCTCGACGATATCGGCCTGCATGCGCTTGAACGCCTCGTCGAGCGTCATCTCGCCCGAGATCGCCTGGTTGAGGCGCGCGATCGTGGCGTTGAACATGATCCGGTTATGCTCGAAGCCCTGATAGGCGAAGGCGAGGGGCGCTGTCTTCGCGACCTCCTGCACGGCGATTTCGAGCGATTTCTGCACCTGGGGCAGATCGCTCTTGTAGGGCACGCCCTTCTTGGCGAGCCCGATCGAGGCCGGCAGGAAATAGGTGCGGGCGTGATATTCGGAATAGACGGGCTCGCTCGCGAGATAGTCCATGAGCTTGGCGACCGCCTCGGGATGCTTGGTCGTCTTGATCGGCACGAGCGCCGCCCCGCCCGGCATGCCGGTGCAGGCCGCAGGCCCGCAAGGGTTGGGCATGGCCTGCCAGTCGAAGCCGTTGCCGATGGTCTTGGCGAATTGCGGGATTTGCCAGGTGCCCGAATAGTAGAGCACCACCTGGCCATTGGCGAATTCCTCATTGGCGCCGCGATAGGCCGTGCCGCCGACCGAGCCCCAGAGCGCCTTCGACATGGTGCCGTCCTGGTGCCAATCGTAGAGCGTCTTCATCGCCGCCTTGAAGCCGTCGTCGATCAGGGCGGGCTTGTCGCCGTCGAGCAGCTTGCCGCCCCTATCGATGATGAGCGTCCCGACGCGGTGCCCGGAGCGGTCGATGGCGATCGGATAGGGGGCGTCGACCTTCTTGGCCACTTCGCGCGCCGCCGTCGCCCAATCGTCCCAGCTCGCCTTCGGCCCCGGAAGGGGGACATTGGCTTGCTGAAACAATGTCGTGTTGACCAGAGGGATGGTCAGGGTGAGCTGCGTCATCAGCCCGTAGATGCCCTCCTTGACCCCGGCCGGGCGGACCCAGGGCAGCACCTCCTTGAAGTTGTCCTCCCAATAGCCCTTGTCCTTCACATAGGGCGAGATATCGAGATAGAACTTCGACAGGCCGCCGAGATCCGTCACCCTCGCCAGGTCCGGCCCCTGGCCGCTCGCCAGGATCTGCGGCAGGTTCTCGAGGACGGTTTTGTAGGGGACACGGTCGAGGACGACCTTGATGTCCGAGTTCTGCTTCTCGAAGCGGTCGAGGAGGTCGCGCAGGACTTCGCCCTCGTTACCGTCCGAATACCACATGATGCGGAGTTCGGTCTGCGCCGTCGCGAGCGCCGGCGCGAGCAGCGCCGCGATGCCGGCGACTGCGGCGACCGCAAAGCGCTTCAAATTGCCGAACATGTCATCCTCCCATATCCCAAAAGACTATCCTGGCGGCCGCCGGGGCCGCATCGCCGAGGCGCTAATGTGGCGTGGGTCGCGTCTCGGCCTCGTCGATCTTGAACAGATGCAGCGCGTCGCCTGCGGCCGCCCGCAGCGATTGCCCCGGCTTCAGCAGGCTCTGCCCGGGCTCGGCGACGACCAGGGGCTCGCCCGAGGGCAGATGGCCATGCACATAGCTCACGCCGCCAAGCTGCTCGACGACGTCGACTTCAATCGGCCAGTCGCCCTCGCCGCCGAGCCTCAAATGCTCGGGCCTGACACCGACCGAGACGGTCTCGCCATGTTGAAGGGCGAGGGCGGTTCGCAGCCGGACCGTGGCGGCCCCGGCGATCGCGACGGCGGCCTCGCCCGCCGAGAGACCCTCGACGCGGCCGCTGACGAAATTCATGCGCGGCGAGCCGATGAAGCCGGCGACGAACTTGCTGGCCGGCTCGTTGTAGAGCTCGAGCGGTGTGCCGACCTGCTCGACCTTGCCCGCGCGCAGCACCACGATCTTGTCTGCCATCGTCATGGCCTCGACCTGGTCATGGGTGACGTAGATCATGGTGTTGCCGATCTCGGCATGCAGCTTCGAAAGCTCCAGGCGCATCTGCACGCGCAGCTCGGCGTCGAGATTCGACAGCGGCTCGTCGAACAGGAAGATCTTCGGCTCGCGTGTGATGGCGCGCCCAATCGCCACGCGCTGGCGCTGGCCGCCCGAAAGCTGGCGCGGCTTGCGCGCCAGGAGATGCTCGATCTGCAGCATGTCGGCAGCGCGCTTGACGCGCGCCTCGATCTCGGCACGCGGCATGCGCGCATTCTCGAGGCCGAAAGACAGGTTCTGGCTCACGCTCATATGCGGGTAGAGCGCATAGGACTGGAACACCATGGCGAGGCCGCGCTCGGCCGCGTTGCGCGCGTTCACCCGTTCCCCGTCGATGAGGATATCGCCCGAGGTCGCGTCCTCCAGCCCGGCGATGATGCGCAGCAAGGTGGACTTCCCGCAGCCGGAAGGCCCGACGAAGACGACGAATTCGCCGTGCGCCACGTCGAGATCGACGCCGTGAATGACACGCGTGGAGCCGAAATCCTTGACGACGTTATTGAGCTTCAGGCTGGCCATCGGACGTCTCTTCCCACGACAGCTTTGCCACGGCATACGGCGCCACGCAACAACGCGCTGCGTTTGCGCGAAGGCGACGTCGAGCTGGCGAGCTGCTGTTGAACCGCAGCGATCCAAAGCCGGCCGGTAACCGTCCGGCCACCAGAAAATCCAGCAAATCTAAGGAGATGGATGGTGGGCGCGACAGGGATCGAACCTGTGACCCCTACGATGTCAACGTAGTGCTCTTCCGCTGAGCTACGCGCCCTTCGCCATCAATCGCCGCAGCAGAGCCGCAGCGTGCGGCGTGTCCTATACGCGGCGAGCGCCCGCGAGGCAAGAGTGCCGCGGCCGTGTGTCGGTAGCACACGATGTGACCGATTTAGGTAGCGCACGATCTGTCCGGTGAGAGACCGGCTCCTTTTGGGGGGTGGGATGCTAAGGCGCCATCGGGAACGACAGAATCGCCGCCCAAATCCGCTCGACGCCGGGGCCTGTGGAAATGTGGACTGAAGCGCCTTGCCCACAGTCCTACGGGAGAACAAAAGCAGAAGAAGCGGACATTTGATGTGCTACATAAAACGGCCAACTACATTCGCTATGACACGCGGAGTGGTCCGACATGATCAACACAAACCGGCGCAACCGCGCCAAGCCGCCGAGCCATGACCATTGATCAGGAGAAGATCAACGCCGCTCTCGGCAACTTTCTGTTCGAGCGCTGGTTTACCATTGCCTGGCTGACGCCAGACGAGATCACCGAGGCGCTGGCCTGTCTTGAAGAGGCGAGAGACAATTTGCGCTTCGTCGCCAAGATCAGGCCAAGCGTCCGCGCACTGGACGTGACCACCGGACTCGCCAATTACCTCGCCGAGCGCGCCGCCTTCGTGCGAAGGCTCGCCGACGAGCGCGCTCGCAGCCACGTCGATCTCGGCGATCTGCCTCCGCCGCCCGAGATGCCGAGCAACGTCATTAGCTTCAAGCCGCCGAAGGCTTGAGCCTCGTGCGCCGCGGCCGGATGTACCGCGCCTCGGGTCGCGGTCCAGGCCGGAGCGCCGCCGTGCCGCTCGCCCTACGCCGAGCGCTGCGATAGGCTCCGGGCCGCATGCGCCTGGACACCCCTCTCTCCTATCGTCAGCTCCTCGTCATCCCCGACCTTGCGGCCCTGCTCGTCGCCGCCGGCCTGTCGCGGCTTGCGGCACGCATGTTCACGCTGGTCATCGTGCTCTATGCGCTGGGGCGCTTCGCTTCGCCGGCGCTCGCGGGCTGGCTGTCCTTCGCGGCGGTCGCGCCGGGCCTCGTCGTCTCGCCGCTCGCGGGCGCGCTCCTCGATCGCATCGGGGCGCGGCGTGCCGTCATCCTCGACATGGCGGCGAGCGCCGCCCTGGTGGCAGTGCTCGCCGCCGCGGATCGGCTCGGGATTGCGTCGATCCCGGTGCTCGCCGCGCTGATCACACTGTATTCGCTGACGAGCCCGCTCAGCGCCGCCGGCATCCGCACCCTGTTGCCGCGCCTCGTGCCGGCCGCTGCCCGCGACCGCGCGAATGCGCTCGATACGGCGCTCTATGCCGCGACCGACGTCGTCGGCCCGGCCCTCGGCGGCCTGCTCATCGGAATGGCGGGGGCCGGGATCGCGCTTCTCGGCATCGCGTTGGTGCTGGTCGGAGCAACCTTGAGCCTGCTGCGCATGCGGAAGCAGGACGAGCCGGCGGCCCGGATGCATCCCCTATCCTTCCTCGGCGATGCCATGGACGGGCTCGTTCATGTGGTCCGCAACCCCTCCTTGCGCGGGCTCGCCATCTCCTACTCGCTCTTCCAGGTAACCTGGGGCGCTCTCGTCGTCCTAGTGCCGGTGACGGTAGCGGGCCTCGCAGGAGCTGCCCTGCGCGACCCGTTGACGGGCTTCGCCTTCGCGGTCGCCGCGATCGCCGCAGGGCTCGGCGCGATCCTCGCGGGACAGCTGCGCCTGCTCGGCCGGGAAGTGCCGGTCATGACGCTCGGCATGCTTGTGACCGCTTGCGCCATCTGGCCGCTGGCGCCGAATTTCGGGCTGATCGGTCTCGTCCTAGGCCTTGTGGTGGCGGGGCTTGCCGAAGGCCCGGTCGATGTCGGCCTGTTGACCCTGCGTCAGCGGCGCACCGAGCCTCACCGCCTCGGCCGCGTGCTCTCGATTTCCATCAGCCTGAACATATCGGGCTTCCCGCTCGGCTCGGCCCTTGCCGGCCTGCTGGCGGCCCATTCCTTGTCGCTTGCTTTTGCGGCGGCGGCCTTCGCCTCGCTGCTGGCCGCGCTCGCGAGCCACGCGCTGATCCCGAAGCAGGATGCCGGCCACTAACGACGCCGATCATCACCCATGGTGATCCGGATGGGTGCAGAGCGCATGGTCGGCCAGCACTTCGATCACCCGGCATTCATCGACCCGTCCATGGCTGCAACCTTCGATCATCAGTTTGAGCTCAGCCTTCAGCGCGGTCAGGCTGGCGATCCTCTGCTCGACATCGCGCAGGCGGGCCTGGGCGATGGCATCGGCGCGGGCGCAGGATTGCTCGGGCTCGTCCTGCAGGGTCAGCAAGGCGCGGATGGCCTCGATCTCGAAGCCGAGCGCGCGCGCATGGCGGATGAAGGCGAGGCGGGTCAGGCTCGCTTGCCCATAGAGGCGACGATTGCCGTCGCTGCGGGGCGGGGCGGCCAATAGGCCGATCTGCTCATAATAGCGGATGGTCGGCACCTTCACGCCGCTTTGCTTCGCCGCGTCGCCGATCGGCACAGCTTGTCGCATCATCGGGGCTTGCTCCTCTAGTGACTAGAGGATGTATGGGTCATGGCGCATCGAGACAAGGGATTGCCGCAAATGACCGCGCCGCTGACGCAAAGCCATTATCGGGTCGACGGGATGGACTGCCCGTCCTGCGCCACCAAGATCGCCACTGCGGCGCGGCGTGTGCCCGGCATAGCGGACGCGTCGGTATCGGTGACCGCCGGCACCATGACGGTACGCCATGGCGTCGACAGCGATCTTGCGCCCCTCGAGAGGAAGGTCGAGGGCCTTGGCTACAAGGTCGCAAGGCTGCGGCCCGGCCCCGCGCCCACACCGGCGGCCGCCACCTGTTCCCATCGGCACGATCACGGCCAAGATCACGGTCACGCTCACGCGCATGGCGGCCATGCCCATACGGAAGATGCGCATGCGGGAGATACGCATGCGGGAGATACGCAGGCGGGAGATACGCATGATGGGGCCGCCAACGCGTCTCCCGCTCCGAGCCATGCCCATGACCACGGCTTGGATGATCCCCAAGCCGCCGATGGCCTCTGGTGGCGCTCGCGCAAGGCCCGGCTGACGCTGCTCAGTGGCGCGGCGCTGCTGATCGCCTTTTGCCTCGGCAAGCTCGAGCCGACGCTCGGGGCTACCGCATTTACGCTTGCGATGCTGGTCGGCCTGGTGCCGATCGCGCGGCGCGCCGTCATGGCGGCTTTGGCCGGCACGCCCTTCTCGATCGAGATGCTGATGACGGTCGCAGCGCTTGGCGCGGTAGCGATCGGCGCGGCCGAGGAAGGCGCGACCGTCGTCTTCCTGTTCCTGGTCGGTGAGCTGCTGGAGGGCCTCGCGGCCGCCAAGGCGCGCGCCGGCATCCGCTCCCTCACTTCGCTCACGCCGCGGACGGCTCTGCGCGAGGTGGACGGCGCGACGCGCGAAGTGCCGACCGAGACCTTGCCGATCGGCGCCGTGATCCTGGTGCGCCCGGGCGAGCGCATCGCGGCGGATGGCGTTATCCTGTCGGGCGAGAGCGCCATCGATGAGGCTCCAGTCACCGGGGAGAGCCTGCCGGTCCTGAAGGCGCAGGATGCCGGCGTCTTCGCCGGAACGGTGAATGGCGAGGGCGTGCTGCGCATCCGCGTTACGGCGGCGGCGACGGACAACACCATCGCACGCATCGTCAAGCTGGTGGAGGAGGCGCAGGAAGCCAAGGCGCCGACTGAGCGCTTCATCGACCGTTTCTCGACCTATTACACGCCGGCCGTCGTGGTCCTCGCGGCGCTGGTCGCCCTCATCGGGCCGCTCGGATTCGGCGGGGACTGGAGCGCCTGGATCTATAAGGGCCTCGCCATCCTGCTGATCGGCTGCCCCTGCGCGCTCGTGATCTCGACCCCAGCCGCCATCGCGGCGAGCCTGTCGGCGGGCGCGCGACGCGGCCTGTTGCTCAAGGGCGGAGCCGTGCTCGAAAAGCTCGGCACGGTCACGCTCGCCTGCTTCGACAAGACCGGCACCTTGACGCAAGGCAAGCCGGTGGTGACCGACGTGATCGGCGTCGGCCGCTCCGAGACCGATGTGCTGCGCCTGGCCGCGGCGCTCGAAGCAGGCTCGAGCCATCCCCTCGCCGGCGCCATCCTGGCTCGCGCGGCTTCCGCCATGATCGTGGCGCCGCCGGCGACCGGCGCCAGGGCCCTTGCCGGCAAGGGCGTGACCGGAAGCATCGACGGCGAGGAGGTCTTCCTGGGCTCGGCGCAGGCGGCGGCGGAACGCGTCTGGCTCGCTGCCGGGCACCAGGCCCGCGTCGCGGCGCTGAGCCAGGAGGGCAAGACCGTCTCGGTGCTGCTGGTCGACGGGGCGATCGCCGGCCTGATCGCCATGCGTGACGAACCCCGCCCGGACGCCGTTGCGGGGCTCAGGGCCCTCGCCGAAAAAGGCATCAGGACGATCATGCTGACCGGCGATGACCGGCGCAGCGCCCAGGCGATCGGCAAGCGCCTCGCGATCGAGGTTCGCGCCGGATTGTTGCCACAGGACAAGCAGCGCCTGGTCAGCGAGCTGAGGGGCCAGGGCTTCATTGTCGCCAAGATCGGCGACGGCATCAATGACGCTCCCGCGCTGGCAGCGGCCGATATCGGCATCGCCATGGGTGGCGGCACGGATGTGGCCCTGGAAACGGCCGATGCCGCCGCGCTGCACGGCCGCGTTGCGGACGTGGCCGCCATGATCGATCTGTCGAAGCGCACCATGGCCAATATCCGTCAGAACATCACGGTCGCGCTCGGCCTCAAGGCCGCCTTCCTGGTCACCACCATCATCGGCTTGACCGGTTTGTGGCCCGCTATCCTCGCCGATACCGGTGCGACGGTTCTCGTGACCCTCAACGCGCTGCGGCTGCTCGCCGATGGCGATCTGGCCAAGCATTCGCCGCGCACCTGATCGGTCCCTGACGCTTGCCGCCGCGCCCTCGGCCTTGCGCGGCAAGCCGGTTGTCATGCAAAGGAATTCGGGGCGGGACGGTCGGGACTCCGGCCTAGCCCATCCGAATTCCCAGTCAGGCCCTAAGCCTTCATGTTCGACGCGTTTCTCGTGGTGTTGCCGGTCTTCGGCGTCATCGGCCTCGGTTATGTGGCGCGTCTCGCCCGCTATGTCACCGATCGCATGGGCGACGGCCTGTCGGAATACGTCAACGACATCGCCATCCCGTTCCTGATCTTCCAGACGCTGTCCTCGGCCAGGATCCCCGAGGCGCAGCCCTGGGGCTATTGGCTCTCCTATTTCGCCGGCGTCGCGGTGGTCTGGTCGCTCGCCATGTGGATTGCCGGGCGCTTCTTCTCCTATGGCCATTTGCCGCGTGTGGTCGCGGGCTTCGCGGCCGGCCAGGCGAACACCGTGCTGGTCGGCATTCCGCTGATCCTCAAGGCCTTCGGCAAGGCGGGCGAGGTGCCGCTCTTCCTCCTGATCGCCATCCATCTGCCGATCACCATGACGGCAGCGACGGTGCTGGCGGAAGGCGGGCAGGTGCGCCCCATGGCGATCCTGTCGCGGCTGGCGCGCCACCCGATCCTGATCGCCATGGCGCTCGGCGCCGCGGCGCGCCTCGTGCATCTGCCGGTCGCCGAGATGGGGCCGGTGAAGTCGGTGCTCGACATGGTGGCGGCCTCGGCCGTGCCATGCGCGCTGTTGTCGATGGGCATCGCCATGCGCCGCTACGGGCTGCAGGCCGGCATTGCGCTGCCGTCGATCGTCACCGCGCTGAAGATCGTCCTGCATCCGCTCATCGTCTATGTGCTGGCCGCGAAGCTGTTCGCCATCGACCCGGTCTGGGCTGGGGTCGCGACCCTGTTCGCCGCCTGCCCCTGCGGCATCAACGCCTATCTTTTCGCCCATAAATACAAGGAGGCGGCGGATTTCGCCGCGACCGCGATCGCCCTCTCCACAGCTGCATCGGTGGTCACCGTCACCTTGTGGATCTGGTATCTCGCACCCTCCGGCTGAGGCCGGTGCGCTTGTTGCCCGAGGCGATCGCAACCCGATTCACGCCCATTTGGCCACGAAATGGGCCACATGATCGCGCTTTGCCGATCACGCGGCGGCAGATAGCGTCGCTCTCGGGATCCTCGCCGCGGGCGTCTTTTCTTGACTCGGCCGGAACGACGGGGGAGGGGAAGGCGTAAGGTTTGATGCCGAGGCTTCTCGCGGCAGGGTGATGCGTGGTGACGAGGTCGCGATCCGTCATGCAGGACTTCGCTTTGGCGCCCGGATCTTGCGGCGCGAGGCAGGAGAGCGGCATGAGGCCGATCGAGGAGGGTCTTGCCACACAGTCCAAGCGGCCTGCTGCCGGCGGGCCTGCGCCGTGTTCCATTCCAGCACCATCGGTCTCCCGCCTCGCCGCCATTCACGACGAAGGCGCGGGATGAGGTCGCGATCTCGGCGCCTGTTCGGATCTCTGATCCCTTACATCTTGGCCGGCGCGGCGCTCGCCGTCACCTGTGGACGCGCCGAGGCTTTCGATTTCTTTGGGCTCTTCGGCTCGGAGGATACGCCGCCCGCGGTCTCGACCGATGCCTTGGCCTACACGGTCGAATTCGACGCCGGCGACGCCGATAAAGCCCTCAAGACGGCGCTCAAGGATGCCTCGAGCCTCTATCGGCTGCGCCAGGATGCGCCGCCCGACGGCGATTCGCTCGCCCGGCGGGCCGTCAATGACTTCGCGCCGCTGGTCGATACGCTTTGGGGGGCGGGCTATTACGACGCGACTGTCGAGATCGCGAGCGGCACGGCGGTGCTCCGGATCGGCCAGGACGAGACCGCCGCAATGGCGCGCGCCGCCGAAAGCCATCGCGGCCGGACCGTGGTGCCGATCACGGTCAGGGTCGTGCCGGGGCCGCTCTTCGCGCTCGGCGCCGTCGCGGTGCTCGAGGCCGCGAGCCGCAGGGCCTTCGCGCCGGACGAGCTGCCCGCCAAGGTGATCGGGCTGAAGCCTGGCGATCCGGCGCGCTCCAGCGATCTGAAGGCCGCTCAAGCCCGCATGATCGACTATTTCCGGGCGAGATCCCATCCTCTCGCCAGGGTGGCGGCGATCAAGCCGGTCGTCGATCACGCAACCCATATGATGGACCTGACCCTGGTTCTCGATCCGGGGCCGCGCGCCGGCTTCGGCGAAGTGACCGTCAACGGGCCGCAGGAATTCCCGTCGAGCGTGGTGCGCTCCTTCATCTATATCGAGGAGGGCGATCCCTATTCGCCGAAAGCGCTCGCCGATGCGCGAGAATCGGTGCGCCAGATCCCGGCGCTCGGCTCGATCCGCATCCGCGAGGCGACGAAGCTCGACCGGAACGGCAATCTGCCGATCTTCGTCGATGCGGCCGACCGCCTGCCCTATGTTGTGGGCTTCGCCGCCAAATACTCTACCACCGACGGTCCCGCCGGTCAGGTTTATTGGCAGGACCGCAACCTGTTCGGCGGCGCCGAGAGCTTGCGGCTCGAAGGCGACCTGTTCGTCAATCCGCGCAATAACGGAACGCGGCTTGCGAGCTTCCGTGACCTGAAGTTTTCCGATCTCGGCGGGCGCTTCAAGGCGAGCTTCGTCAAGCCGGCGCTCGGCGGTAGCCGCAACGACCTCCTCATCGACGCGCTCGCCGAGAACACGCGCACGGGCGGCGATCGCTTCGGCGGTTATTCGAGCCGGCTTGCCGACGCGACGGTCGCCATCCGTCATCGCTTCGACAACACGTTCTCGATGCAGATCGGCGCCGAGGCGATGATCGGCCACACCACGGATGTGCTGGGCAAGGTCAACTACACGCTGATCGGCATTCCAATCGGCGCCATCTACGACACGACGGACAGCAAGCTCGATCCGACGCGCGGCCTGCGCATCAACGCCAGCTTCACTCCCTATCCTAGCTTCCTCGGCTCGAGCCTCGACCTGGTCGTCGCCAAGGCGCAGGCCTCGACCTATTGGGCGATCGACGAGGATGCCCGTTATGTGCTCGCCGCCCGCGTCCGCATCGGGTCGCTTTCCGGCGCTTCGCTCGTCGAGATCCCGGCCAATCTGCGCTTCTACGGCGGGGGCGGCGGCTCCGTGCGCGGCTATCGCTATCAAAGCCTCGGGCCGCGCGGCCCGTTCGGCTATGTGGTTGGCGGGCGCAGTTTGCTCGAGGCCTCGGCGGAGCTGCGCATCAAGATCACCGAGACCATCGGCGTCGTGCCCTTCTTCGATGCCGGCAACGCCTTCACCTCGAGCTTGCCGAAATTCTCCGATACGCTGCAGATGTCGGCCGGCCTCGGCCTGCGCTATTACACGGCGATCGGGCCGATCCGCCTGGACGTCGCGGCCCCGCTCAACCCGCGCAGAGGAGACAAGCCCGTCACCCTCTATGTCAGCATAGGGCAATCCTTTTGAACGCCCGGGCTTACCGATCGTGCGCTAACCTTCTCCCGCTTGCGGGAGAAGGTGCCGAGGCGAAGCCGAGGCGGATGAGGGGCCGTCGAGCGCTTCACCAGCGTCCCTCATCCGCCCTCACTCCGCAGAGTCTTTCTATCAAGAACTTGCACCTTCTCCCGCGAAAGAGCGGGAGAAGGAGGGGCGTCCTTGCCTGCCTCGCTTCCGTGCTGTTCGCGGCGATCGTCTGCCTCTCGCTCGTCATCCCGTCGCGTGCCGATGAGGCCGATAAGGGTGTGCTCGCCGACCTGATCTCGCGCGCTTTGTCCTCGGAGACGACGACGGTTTCGGTCGGTGCTGTCGATGGCGCCCTGTCGTCGAGCGCGTCCATCAGCGACATCGTGCTTTCCGACCGCGACGGGCCCTGGCTGAAGATCGACAGGGTGCGGCTGGTCTGGCGGCGCCTGGCTTTGGTGTCGCGGCGCCTCGAGGTCGACCAGCTCCTGATCCATCGGCTCGAATTCCTGCGCAAGCCTCTTCCTTCGGATCAGCCGGCGCCAAAGGCCGATGCCGGGCCGATCCTCCCGGAGCTGCCGGTCAAGGTTGTGATCAAGGAGTTCGCGATCGGCGAATTGGTGCTCGGCGCACCCGTCATCGGGGTCGCGTCGCGCCTTTCGGTCTCGGGCGCAGCGGTGCTCGGCAACCCGGCCGAGGGGCTCGACCTGCGTCTCGACGCCAAGCGGCTCGATGCCGAAGGCGCTCTGGCGCTGCGCTTGCAGCTCGTGCCCGACAGCAAGGCCTTGACGCTCGCGCTCAAGCTCGCGGAGCCCGAAGGCGGGGTGCTGGCGCATGCGGCGAGCATTCCGGGCCTGCCGGCCGTCACTTTCGACCTCGACGGCAAGGGCACTCTCGACGCCTTCAAGGCTGGCCTCACCTTCGACGCAGGCCCGACCATCGGCGCTACTGGCGGCGCCGATCTCGGGCGCGCAGGGGCAGGCCGCCGCCTCGGCCTCAACCTGCAATCGCGCATCGAAGGCCTGTTGCCGCCGGTCGCCGGAGCGATCTTCGCGGGCACCACCGAGCTGCAAGGCGACATCACCTTCGCGGATGATGGAGCGGTGAACGTCTCGCGCCTTGCGGTCGCCTCGCGCAATGCCCGCCTCGACATCGCCGGCGGGCTCGATACGCAGCGCAATCTCGACATGACGATTGCGGCCGCCGCGGTGCCGGGCGGCGACGCCAAAACCGTCGCCGGCGGCGCCGAGATCCGCAGCCTCGATTTCAGCGCGACCGTCAAGGGACCGCTCGCCGGCCCGAAGATCGCGGCCGAGCTCAAGGCCGCGGATCTGCGCTCGCCACAGGCGAAGCTTGCTTCGCTGGCTGCGAGCTTCACGGCGACGCCGAACGCTGTCGTCACCGACCCCGCGTCGCGCGTCGCGCTTGTCGGGGACGTGAAAGTGGCAGGCCTGGCTCTCGCCGACCCTGCGTTGACCGAGGCGATGGGATCGTCCCTGTCGATGAGCTTGCGCGGCACGGCCTCGCCCGAGGGCGCTGTCCATGTCGAAGAGCTGCGCCTCACGACGCCGACGCTCGGCGCCTCCTATGCGGGGGAGCTCGGCCCGAAGCTTGTTCGCGGCAAGCTGGCCCTCGATGCGGCAGAGCTGCGCCACTTCGCGCGTCTCGCCTCATTGCCGCTCAAAGGAGCGCTTGGCCTGACGGCTGATCTCGATGGGGCGCCCGCCGAGCGCCGGCTGACGGCGGGGCTCGATGCGCATGTGACGAATTTCGCCTCCGGCATCGCGCTCGCCGATGGGCTCGCCGGCGGCAAGCTCGCGCTCGCCGGCAGCGTCAAGCTCCTGCCGCGCGGCGGCTTCGGCTTCGGCAACCTCAGCCTCACGGGCATGCATGCCACGGCGCGTCTCGACGGCGAGGCGACGCCCGACAAGGCCGCCATCGCCGCCGTGATCGACATCCCCGAGGCGAAGTCGGTCGATCCGCGCCTTGCCGGCAAGGCGATGATCACGGCAGCGCTCACCGGCAGCCTTGCGCATCCGGACGCCTCGCTGAAGGCATCGCTCACCGACGGCAAGGCGCTCGATCGCCCAGTGCCGCGGCTCGACCTCGAGGCCGTGGCGCGCGACCTCACGGGGGCGCTCGAGGCGCAGTTGACGCTGGCCGGCGAGGTCGACCGCAAGCCGCTCGCGGGCGCCGCCCATATCGCCAAGCGCCCGGAGGGCGGCGTCCTCGCCGACAGACTGTCCTTCAATCTCGGCTCCGCCGATCTGCAAGGCAATGCCAGCTTCGACACGAACAACCTCGCCACTGGTCGGCTCACCTTCAAGGCGACCAATCTCGACGATCTGTCGGCACTGCTGCTGACGAGGCTTGCTGGCGATCTCAACGTCGATGCGACATTGGACGCAACGAATGGCCGTCAGAATGCGCGGCTCCTGGCGCATGGTCAGACTGTCGCCTTCGGCGCCAGCCGGATCGAAGGGCTCGATGCCGATCTCGCCGCGGCCGATCTGCGTGGACGCCCGACGCTCGACGGCACGGCCGCCATCGGCAAGGCCATCCTTGGCGGGGAGACGATCTCTGGATTGCGCCTCAAGGCCAAGGCTGTGCCGGAGGGCAGCGATGTCGCACTCGCGGGCAATGCGCGCGGGCTCGCCATCGAGGCGCAGGCGCGGCTCGTTCCGGCCGAACCTTACCGGATCGAGCTTGCGAGCCTCAGGGCGCGCGGCGGCGCCCATAAGCTCGCGCTCGCCGCTCCGGCGACGCTCAGCCTCGGCCCGGACGCAATCGGCATTGCGGGTTTCGTGCTCGGCATCGACGCCGGAAGGCTGCGCCTCGACGGCAGCGCCGGTGCGACGCTTTCGCTGAAGGGCTCGGCGAACGCCGTGCCGCTTTCCATCGCCGATCTCGCCCAGCCGGGGCTCGGCCTCAGCGGAACGGCTGATGCGGAGTTCGCGATCGCCGGCACGCCGCAGGCCCCGTCGGGGGATTGGCGCGTCAAGATCGACCGTCTTGTGGCGCCGCAGGCGCGCGGCTCCGGGTTGCCGCCGATCGATATCGCGGGCTCGGGGCGCCTCGCGGATGGGCGCAGCTCCCTCGACCTGACGGCGAATGCCGGCCGGGTCGGCAGTTTACACCTCACGGGCAGCGCGCCGCTCTCGCCCGCGGGCGCGCTCGACATCGCGGTGCAAGGCAAGCTCGATGCCGCGGCCGCGAATGGCTTCCTCGCTGCCTCGGGCCGGCGTGTCTCCGGCGCCGTGCAGTTGGATGCGCGCTTGCGCGGCAGCACGGCGCAACCGCAGGCCGAAGGCAGCGTGAGCATGAGCGGCGGCAGCTTCACCGATGTCGAGCTCGGCCTGAAGCTCGAGAAGATCGAGGCGCGCATCGCGGCCCATGGCGACACGGTGACGATCGAGCATGTGGCGGCCGCGACGCCGAATGGCGGTACGGTCGGTATGAGCGGGCAGCTGCGCCTCGACCCCGACGCGGGCTTCCCGGGCACGCTGCGCATCACCGGCCAGAGGGCGCAGCTCGTCTCGAACAGCATCGTCGCAGCGAGCGCCGATCTCGCGCTCGACCTCTCCGGTCCGCTCGGGCGTGAGCCGGCGATCGGCGGGCGGATCGGAATCGTCTCGATGGACGTGACCTTGCCGGATCGCCTGCCCGGCACGATGAGCCCCATAGAAGGCACCAGGCACCTCAATCCGTCGCCGACCGCCAAGGCCCGCCTCGCCATGGAGGCCAAGGCCAAGGCGCATGCGAAACGCAAGGCCGCCTTCAACGGCAAGCTCAACCTCGTGATCTCGGCGCCGAACCGGATCTTCGTGCGCGGGCATGGCCTTGATGCCGAGCTCGGCGGCGAGCTGAAGGTGACGGGCATGCTCGCGGATCCGCAGATCCTGGGCGGCTTCGATCTGCGGCGCGGGCGCCTCGCGGTGCTCGGCAAGCGGCTCGATTTCACCCGTGGCCATATCGGCTTCAGCGGCGAGCTGATGCCCGAGCTCGACTTCATGGCCGACAGCCAGGCCGGCGACGTCACGGCCCATATCGGCATTACGGGCCCGGCCACGCAACCGGTCTTCGCCTTCTCGTCGGATCCGAGCCTGCCGCAGGACGAGGTGCTGTCACGCATCCTGTTCCAGAAGCCCTCGGGCAGCTTGTCGCCCTTCCAGGCGCTGCAGCTCGCGCAAGCCGCGGCGCAGTTCGCCGGCGGTGGCGATGACGCCTTCGAGCGCCTGCGTCGGTCGCTCGGCGTCGACAGCCTCGATATCGGCACGAGCTCGAGCGGCAGCCCGACCGTCGGGGCTTCGCGCGCCATCAGCGACCGGCTCAGCGTCGGCGTCAAAGCAGGCAGCAAGCCGCAGGATAGCGGCGTCTCGGTCGATCTCGACGTGACGCGCCACATCCGCCTGCAGAGCGGCGTCGATGCCACTGGTGCCACGAGCGTCGGCGTGGGTGCGGAATGGGAATATAAGTAGGGGTCTGCTAGCCCCACCGTCATGGCCGCACCTTTTTGCGGTGACCAGCCCAAGGCGCCGACCTCAGGAAGGCGTGGATGGCCGGGCCAAGACCCGGCCATGACGAATAAGGATTCCCCCTACGCCGTCAGCTCAACCCGTCGGCGGATATCTCCTGGACTCAGCCCCGCCGCGCGCAACTCGCGCAAGCTCGTCGAGGCGATGCTTTTCGAAAGCTTGCGTCCGTCGGCGTCGAGCACGAGGCGGTGATGGTGGTAGGTGGGCTCGGGCAGGCGCAGGAGATGTTGCAACAGACGGTGGATGGCGGTTGCCGTAGAGAGGTCCTGGCCGCGCACCACCTGGGTCACACCCTGGGCCGCATCGTCCGTGACGACGGCGAGGTGATAGCTCGCCGGCGCGTCACGGCGCCCGAGCACCACGTCGCCCCAGGCCTGCGGTTCGGCCGGGACGGTGCGCCAGGCGGAATCGGGGAGCGCCGTGGCATGCTCGCGCCAGGCGAGCGCCCCTGCCACCGCCGAGGCTTCCGTCATGCGCAGACGCCAGGCATGCGGCTCGCCAGTGGCGATGCGTCGCGCGGCTTCATTCGGCGCAAGCTCGCGGCAGGTGCCCGGATAGAGCGCTGCCCCGTCGGGGTCACGCGGCCAGGCCATGTCCTCGGCCGCCACGGCGTGGGCGATGGCGCCGCGCGTGCAGAAGCAGGGATAGACGAGACTTTGCCGGCACAGCTCGTCGAGCTTCTCGCGATAGAGATGGAGATGCTGCGATTGCCGGCGCACCGGGGTTTCCCAGGCGAGGCCGAGCCAGGCGAGGTCTTCAAAGATCGCCGCGATGAGTTCGGCACGGGAACGCGATGGGTCGATATCCTCGATGCGCAAGAGCAGCCGCCCCTCGCAGGCGCGCGCTGCTTGGTCATTGAGCAGCGCCGAGAGCGCATGGCCGAGATGCAGATAGCCGTTCGGGCTCGGCGCGAAGCGGAAGACCGGCCTGTGTTCCTGATGCTCGTCCATCGTCGCCATCCGCATCGAGCGCAGGTGCCGCTCGGCCCCCCGAACTTGCGCGATGTTATGGCTGGTCCGGCGGCAAAGAGCTACGCTCCGACCACGTTACGCTACAGCGCCTCCCAGGTGACGAGGTCGGGCCATGTCCAAGGAGCCTTCCGAGCGGCTGCGGGCGATCTGCCTCGCGCTCCCCGAAGCGTCGGAGGCGCCGATGCGGCGTGGCCCGAGCTTCAGGGTCGGCGACAAGATCTTCGCCACGGATCGGCGCGTCGACGATCGCCCGTCGGTCTGGTGCAAGGCGCCGGAGGGTAGCCAGGCCATTCTCAGCGGCGCGGATCCCGAGCGCTTCTTCGTGCCTCCCTATTTCGGCACGAAGGGCTGGGTCGGCATGTGGCTGGATCGCGGCTGCGATTGGGATGAGGTGGGGTCGCTGATCCGGCGTAGCTACCGGCTGGTCGCGCCGAAACGCCTCGCGGCGCTGGTGCCCTGAGGCGGGGAGATCGACTAACCGCCCGCCACCCCTTGCGTGTTGACGTAGAGCGCATAGAGCCCATGGCCGCACGCCATGAACAGCCGGCACCTGGCGCGTCCGCCGAAGCAGACATTGGCGCAGCGTTCGGGCAAGGCGATACGGCCGATCGGCACGCCGCTCGGGTTGAAGATCATCACGCCGTCGAGCTCAGGCGAGCCCATGCCCCAGCCGCACCAGAGATTGCCGTCGACGTCGCAGCGCATGCCGTCGGGCGTGCCGGGTCCGGCGTCGATGAAGATGCGGTTCTTGGTCAGCCGCTTGCCGTCCGCGACGTCGAAGATGCGGATCTTGCGGTTCGGCACGCCGCGCGATTCCACGACATAGAGCAAGCTCTCGTCGGGCGAGAAGCACAGGCCGTTCGGCCCGAGCACTTCGTCGGCGACGACGTTGGCGCGACCGTCATGGGGATCGATGCGATAGACGCAGGCCGGCAGCTCCTGCTCGGCGACGGCGCCCTCATAGTTGGACAAGAGACCGAAGGGTGGATCCGTGAACCAGACGCTGCCGTCGGATTTGACGATCACGTCATTCGGCGAGTTGAGACGCTTGCCCTCGAAACTGTCCATCAGGACCGTGATGGTCCCGTCATATTCGGTGCGCGTCACGCGGCGCCCGAGATGCTCGCAGGTGACGAGCCGCCCGCTGCGATCGCGCGTATGACCATTCGCCATGTTCGAAGGCTGTCGGAACACGCCGACCGCGTCCGTCGCTTCGTCCCAGCGCAGGATGCGGTCATTGGGGATGTCGCTCCACAACAGATAGCGACCATCCCCGAACCAGACGGGTCCTTCGCCCCAGCGCGTTCCGGTCGCCAGCCTGTCCACACCGGCGAGCGGCAGCCGGTATTTCAGGAAGCTCGGATCGAGAACCTCGATGGCCGGGTCGGGATAGCGGGCACTGGATTCCCAGATCGTCATGGCCGGCTCTCCGATCAGGCTGTGGCTTGGGCCTCTCGCAGTGTCTTGGCGGCCGCGACCGCGGCCTTGGCCTTGCGGGTGATATCGGCGAAACGGCCCTGGCTGATATCCTCGGCGCGCGCGATCCAGGTGCCGCCGACGGCCGCGACGCTCTTCAGCCCCAGCCAGTCGCCGATCGTGTCGGGGGTGACGCCGCCGGTCGGGATGAAGCGTATGCCAAGATGCGCGAAGGGCGCCGAGATGGCATCGAGCGCCTTCGGTCCGCCCGCGGCGCCGGCCGGGAAGAATTTGACGGTCCTGGCGCCGAGCCGGGCCGCCGCCGAAAGATCGCTCGGCGTCATGATGCCGGGCGCGAAGGGAAAGCCCGCGGCGGTGGCGGCCTCGACGATCTGCGCATCAAGGCCGGGCGCGAGGCCGAAGCGCGCGCCGCTGCGGCGCGCCGCCTCGAGCGAGGCGAGGTCGAGCACGGTGCCGGCCCCGACCAGGAGCTCGGGCCGCTCGGCTGAGATCTTGGCCATCACCTCGGCGGCGGCCGGGGTGCGGAAGGTGATCTCGGCGACCGGCAGGCCGCCTTCCAGCAAGGCGTCCGCCAGAGGGATTGCATCGGCGGTCCGCTCGATGGCGATGACCGGCACGACGCCGAGACTTGTGATGGTATCGAAGGGATCGCTCATCTTGACCTCAATCCAGCTTGCCGAGGGCTTTCAATATGTCCTGGGCATGGTGCATGCCCGTATTCGCCGCCGGCACGCCGGCATAGACGCCGATCTGCATCAGCGCCTCCTTGACGTCCTCGAGCGTCAGAGATCCTTGCTCGATGCCGGCCCGCAGATGCAGGCGAAACTCGTCCCAGCGGCTGAGCGAGGCCGTGACGGCGAGCACGATCAGGCGCCTGGTGCGGTGGTCGAGGCCGGGCCTCGTCCAGATCTCGCCCCAGGCGATGCGGGTGATGAGGTTCTGGAACTCGCCCGTCAGTGCATTGCGCGAAGCGAGCGCTTTGTCGACCCAGGCATCGCCGAGCACTTGCCGGCGCACCGCGAGCCCCGCTTCGAAGATCGCCTCGCGCGCCGCCGTCACATCCGCATTGCCCTCGGGAGCGCGGAGAAAGGCGAGGACTGCGCCTGCGAAGGCCTCGGGGGCCTCGACGGCCGAGAGATGGCCGGCATCGAGCGTGACCGTGCGTGCGCCGGGAATTGCCGCAGCGATCAGGTCGCCATGCTCGGCGGCCGGCGTCGAGATGTCATGGGCGCCGTTGATCACCAACAGAGGCGCGTTGATGCGCGAGAGCTTGTCCTTGAGCGCCAAGTCTTCCAGCTCCATGCCGGCGATCGCCATGCAGCATCCCGCATAGCCTTGCGGGTCGGTGGCGAGAAGGGTCGAGCGGGTGGTGCCGAGCACGGGCGGCTTCCTGGCGCGGAAGCCTTCCGTGAGGAAGCGGCCGAGCACGGCATCGGCGATCGCCGGCATGCCCTTGTCGCGCACCAGCGCGGCGCGCTCGCGCATCGCCTCACTCGACATGGCGGCTGAGGTATTGGCCCCGATGATGCGATCGACGCGGCCGGGATGCTCGGCCGCGATCTCGAGCGCCGTCATGCCGCCCATCGACAGCCCGCAGATATGGGCACGCTTGACGCCGGCCGCGTCGAGGACGGCAAGCGCGTCGGCGGCGAGCATCGGGATCGAGTAATCGCCCTGCGGCGCGTCGGAAGCGCCATGGCCGCGCGTATCCATGCGCAGCACGTGGAAATCGCGGGTGAGCGGCGGCGTCACCGCATCCCACATCGCATGGTCGGTGCCGAGCGAGTTGAGGAAGAGCAGGGCCGGATTCTCGGCATTGCCGTCGGTGCGCCAATAGAGGCGCGCGCCCTCACGCGTGGTGAAAGCCATGGCTCAACTCCTCGTATCCGTTTCGGCCTTGCGGTGGGCCGCAAGCGCCGCATCGATGAAATCCTGCGCCGCCCCGAGATAGGTCGACGGATCGAAGAGATGTGCGATCGCGTCGGGTGCGAGATGCGCGGTGACGCGCGCATCGGCCAAAGCGAGATCGCGCAATTGCCGGTTCTCGGCGACCGCCTTTCGAGACAATTCCTCGACCGCGTGATGGGCCTCGTTGCGACCCATAAGCGGCGCCAGCGCCAGCATCAGGCGTTCGGCAAGCACGAGGCCGTTGAGGCGGTCGAGATTGCGGCGCATGGCCAGCGGATCGACCTTGAGCCCTTCGATCGCCTCGACCATGGCGAGGAGCGCGCCATGGGCCAGCTCGAACAGGCTGGCGAGTGTCGGCGCCTCCGACTGCCAGCCGCCAAGGGCGCGTTCGAGCTCCTGTGGCATGGCCGAGAGCAGTGTGGCGACGAGGCCGGGCGCCCGGTTGGCGGCAGCGAGCGCCACCATCGCGGCGATCGGGTTGCGCTTATGCGGCAAGGTCGAGGAGCCGCCGCGCCCAGGTCCCGAAGGCTGGGCCGCTTCGCCGAGCTCGGCCTGAGACAGGAGCGACAGGTCGCGCGCGATCTTGCCGAGCGCGCCGGTCAGGATGCCGACCGCGCAGGCGAGCCCCGCAATGCCGTCGCGCCGCGTATGCCAGGGCATGGGCGGCAAGGGCAGGCCGAGGAGCGCCGCGAGCCGGAGCGCGACCGCGACCCCCTTATCGGCGAGCGCCGACAAGGTGCCGGCCGCCCCGCCGAATTGCAGCATGAGAGCTTGCGCTGCTTCGCGCTCGAGCCGGGCCGCCGTATCCTCGATGCCGGTCAGCCAGGAGGCGGCCTTCAGGCCGAAAGTGGTCGGCAGGGCCGGTTGCATCAGCGTGCGCGCCAGCATCACGGTGCCGCGATGCGCCTTGGCGAGACCCGCGAGAGCCTGCCGCAAGCGCCTCAGGTCGCGGCGCAGCAGGGCGCAGGCGACGCGGAGCTGCAGCACCAGGGCCGTGTCGGCGAGATCCTGGCTGGTGCCGCCGAAATGCACATGCCCCGCCGCCGCCCTGTCGATCGCCGCGACTTGCGAGCCGAGCTCCTTGACGAGCGGAATGGCGAGCGTGCCGCCTCGCGCCGCCGCTTCGGCGAGAGCGGCTGCGTCGAAAGTGGCGCTCCGCACCGCCTCGGCGATGGTTTCGGCCGCCCCCTGCGGGATGACGCCGCATTCGGCTTCCGCCTGGGCGAGCGCCGCCTCGAAGGCCAGCGCATGGGCGATGAGCGCCTCGTCGGAGAAAACCGCCAGCATCTCGGCCGACGACGCCATGCGGGCCTGGATCATCGACGGCATGTGCCCGACCTCGCTTCAAGTCGCGGTCGGCGCGCCTGTCCGGTCATTCCCACAGAACGGAGCGTCATCGGCGAGCCGGCGCTTCAGCGCGGAGCGTGCGAGCGCTCATCGAAGAAGAGCGCCTGGCTGATGGTGGCCCGCACGGTCTCGGGCCGATAGGGCTTGGTGAGCAGGAAGGTCGGCTCGGGCCGCTCGCCGGTCAACAGCCTTTCGGGGAAGGAGGTGATGAAGATCACCGGCACCTCGCGCAGCTTCAACAGCTCGTTGACGGCTTCGAGGCCCGAGCTGCCATCGGCGAGCTGGATATCCGCGAGAACAAGGCCCGGCGAGCCCGATTTGAACAGCGATATCGATTCGTCATGGGTGCGCGCCACGCCATGGACGCGATGGCCGAGCCCTTCGACGATCGCCTCGATGTCGATGGCGATTAGCGGCTCATCCTCGATGATCAGAACATCGGTCGCGACCTGGCGGGTGATCTCGCGCCCGGCCTGGTCGATGAGGGCGCCGGCCTCCGCTTCGCTGCAATCGAGGATGCGTGCCGTATCGGCCGTGCTGAACTCCTCGACCGAATGCAGCAGGAAGGCTTCCCGCGACAAAGGCGTCATCGCCTTGAGCCTCGCCTCTGCGGTGGGCAGTTGGGCGCCTGGAGCGGAATTGCGGCCGGTTTCCTGCGTGGCGTCGCGGCGCGTCCTCACGAAGGCCCGATAAAGGGCCAATTTCGCTGGAATATCAGTGGGCAAGGGGTGCGGATCGGCGAGCAGCGTTTCGAGCAGGCGCATCACCTGATCGTCGCCCGCGGCCTGGCTGCCGGCGAGCGCCCGGGCGAAGCGGCGGAGATAGGGTAAATGCTGCGCGACCTGAACGGCGGTGGACACAGGCTCCTCCTTCAAGTGCGATGATGTCGTGGGAATACCGTTGGGAGGCAGCTTGTCAACTCGCCGTCAACGATCGACGTGCTATATGTTAAGCATGAGAATGGCTTAGGACGGAACAAAATTGCGTCTCGCGCGTCCGCATTAAGCGGGTATCGAGCCTCGGTTCTGGCTCTTGCGTGTCCCGCTACGGGTTTTGACCATGACTCACGATCCTCATTCCGACCCGCAGCCGACGCTCGACCAGGCGGAAGTGCCTGCGCTGAGCGAGGAGGTGCAGCAGCAGATCGGACGCAAGCTGCGCCTGCTCTATGAACAGCTCGAGGCCGAGCCCATACCTGACAGATTCGTCGAATTGCTGCGGGCGCTGGCGGAAAAGGAATCGAAGCCGACATGAAGAAAGGCGATTTCTTCAGTCGGGATTTGCTGACCACCATACCCAGTCTCCGCGCCTTCGCCCGCTCCCTCGGAGCGAGCGCCGATCGTGCCGACGATCTGGTCCAGGAGACCTTGATCAAGGCCTGGGCCAACCAGACGAGCTTCGTGCCGGGAACCAACCTCAAGACCTGGCTGTTCACCATCCTGCGCAATACGGCCTATTCGGATTACCGCAAGCGCTGGCGCGAGGTCGAGGATAGCGATGGCAGCTACGCGGCGGGCCTGGTCACGCAACCGAACCAGATCGCCCATCTCGACATGGCGGATTTCAAGTCTGCGCTCGACCATGTGCCGGAAGAGCAGCGCGAGGCGCTAATCCTGGTCGGGGCGTCGGGCTTCTCCTATGAGGAGGCGGCCGAGATCTGCGGTTGCGCCGTCGGCACCATCAAGTCGCGCGTGAACCGGGCGCGGCAACGTCTCGCTGCGACACTCGGCCTGCAGGACCTTGGCGCGACCGCGGAGGACGGAGCGAAGGATCCAGCCGCTCTCCCTTGAGCTTTCATACCCTCAGCTCTTCGGCTTCAGTCTTCTCGCTTCGAGCTCTGCCGCGATTGGTCGAGCTTGCGGCCGAAGATGAAGCCCGCCGCCAGCCCCGCCGCGACGAGCTGCGTCGGTGTCATGGACTCTGCGACATCCTTGGCGATCAAGAGCGCGGCCTGCTCATGGGTGAGCCCGACCTTGCCCAGGAGATCGGCGACATGGTCGAGATCGAGCGGGCCAGGGGAGGCGGCATCGGCTGCACCACTCGCCTCATCGGACGCGCTGCCGGGCGATGGAGCACTGCTCGACGGAGCCGATGCTTGCGCCGCCGCAACGCTCTGCCCCCCAGCACGGCTTGCCCGCGTCGAGCCGATCGAGAGCGCCGCCAGGGCAGCGAAGAGCGCCAGCGCTGCGAAGACGGCGGCGATCATCGCGGCCGCCTCTTCGACCGGGAAATGCCGGAGCAACAGGCGGTAGCAGGCGAAAGTCGCAAAGCCGATCGCGACCGCAAGCAGCAAGGCCGCGATGAACCAGGCGGCGGCGCGCGTCGCCGCGCCGGCGATCCGGGCGCCGAGCCGCGATGCGGCGATGTCGACTTCCGAGCGCAGCTCGGATCTTGCCTGCACGAACCCGGATCGCAACCCGGTCGCGGCGCGCTCGAGGACCTGCCACATCGGCTGTTATGTCGTCTCGACCGTCAGCTCCTCCTACCTGCCTGCCCGCGTCAACAGACCGATCAGCATGCCGACGCCGGCCGCGATGAACAGCGACGACAGGGGGTTGCGCTCGACATTGGCCGAGAGCTCGGCCGCCAGCGGCTCGATGCGCCGTTTCATCTCGTCGACCGTCTCGCTCGCGTCCGAAGCTTTGTCCTTGGCGCCGTCGACCGCGCCTTGCAGGGTGCGCGTCGCATGCTCGGAACCGGCTTTCGCCATCTCCGAGACGAGATCGGCCAGGCGCTTCACCTCGTCGCGCAGCGCATCGATTTCGCTCTTCACCGCCTCATTGGCTGCGTCCGATAGGCGTGGTGACGTCATGATGCGCCCTCCGGTAAGCCCGTTCGCCTCGGCCGGTGGCCTCAATCGGCTGTCGGCAGGCGGCGCATGGTGAATTCGATGCGCCCGTCCTCGAGCTGTCGCCAGCTCTCCACCGCCGTCATATAGGCGGCCTTGGGATAGCGGATGAACCAGTCGCGAGCCCGTTCGCGGGCCTGGTCACGGGGCAGGGCGTAGGTCTGGCGCAGGAAACCGCCGAGCGGCTCCGCCGATGCGCGCTGCGCTTCGGTGCGCGCCCGCAGCTGCGAGCGCCGCTTCAGCCGCAGCGCCACGTCGCGCGGCATCTCCCGCGACGGCGTGTCGCCGGCGTTCAGGTCCTGCAGGCCGTCGCCCGGATCGAAACGGCGTTGGCTCCGGTCTTCCATTGGAACCACCCTTTCTACCGGCGAAGATAGCGGCTTTCGCCCAAGCTGGCGAGTCGCTGGGCTGGCTGGGCGCGAGGAAGGAGGGCCTGCCTTACGCGGCCTCGATGATGGGGGCCGAGTCCCACCAAAACGGCTCAGGCGCTTGCGCTCATCGCCCGATCGAGGATCGCCTCGAGGCTCGGCTTGTCGAGCGGGCAGCCGGCTTCGGCCCAGGCGTCGCGCGCTGTCGCGAGGATGCGCCCGATCCTGGGCCCGGGCCTAAGGCCGCGAGCCAGGAGATTGCTGCCCGTGAGCGGAAAGGCCGGCAGAGCGTGCAGGCGACGCTGCAACGCCGCGAGGCCGGGGGCGGCGCGCGCCTCGAGAGCCAGCGCCGCACAGACCGCCGGCGCACCGAGATCGAGCACCAGGCGGATGAGGACCGGATCGATCGTGCCTCCGTCCTCGGGCAGGCCTTCCTCGGGCAAGCCTTCCCCGGGCAGGCTTCGGCCATGCAGCCGCTCGAGTGCGCCGGCGATGCGCGACAGCTCGAGCGATTGCGCATTCGACAGGCGCAGATCGCGGCGCAGCCGCTCGGCATCCTCGCGCGTCAGCACCGCGAGGGCTGCGAGGCGCGGCAGCGGTGCGTCGGGAAGAAGAGCGGCCGGTCCGGTGCCCGCGCCCTGCCATTCCATGAAGCCTGCGAGCCGGCCGATATGCGGCACGCCGCCGAGCAGCAATGGCCAGAAGCCGCCGTCCAGCATGTCGCGCGTCGTGGCGGCGGCGCCCGGCGCCGCGAGCAGCTTGACGAGCTCGTTGCGCACCCGTTCGGCCGAGAGCAGCCGCAGGCCCTCGCGCAGACGCATTGCGGCAGCGTATCCCTCGGCGTCGATGGGTCCTGCGGCGTAGCTCGCATGGAAACGGAAGAGACGCAGGATGCGCAAATAGTCCTCGCGGATGCGTCGCTCGGGGTCGCCGATGAAGCGCACGCGCCGCGCCGCGATATCGGCCAATCCGCCGACCTCGTCATGGACCGCGCCGTCGCGGCCGAGCGACAAGGCGTTGATGGTGAAATCGCGCCGCTGCGCATCCTCGGTGAAGCTGCGGCCGAAGCGCACCACGGCGCGGCGGCCATCGGTCTCGACGTCCTCGCGCAAGCTCGTCACCTCGAAGGGGCGGCCATGCACGACCACCGTGACGGTGCCGTGCTCGATGCCGGTCGGCACGGTCTTGAAATTGGCAAGCGCGGCGCGGCGCGTCACCTCGTCGGGGAGAGCCGTGGTGGCGAGGTCGACCTCGTTGACGGGCAAGCCCATCAGCGCATTGCGCACTGCTCCGCCGACGATGCGCAGCTCTTCGCCGTTGCCGTCGAGCGCCGCGAACAGTTCGCCGATGCCCGGACCGTCGAGCAGCGCCACCAGCGCCTGGCGCGCCGTGCCCACAACCTCGGGCCCGCTCACGGCTTGCCGGCTGGCGCTTCGAAGCGGCCCGGCACGAGGCGCCCATTCTCGAGATGCGCCGGGCGATAGATGCCGGTCTGACGATCGAGCCACAGCGTTTCGGCGAGGAGGCCGGCGATGGCGAGGCCGACGCCCGCAATGGCAAGCCAGCCGCGGGCACCACGCCAATGCTCGGGCGCAAAGGCCTCCCGCCTGGTGGCGACGAGGAACAGGAAGAACAGCCCGAAAGGCAGAAAGAACAGGCTGAGCTCTTCGAGGTAGCGGATCACGATCCGTAGACCCGCTCATAGAGGGCGCGGATCATGCCCGCCGTCGCCCCCCAGATGTCATGGCCCTGCCAGGGCATGGCGTAGAAGCGCCGCGTCCTGCCGCGCAACTCGCGCGAACGCACCTCGTGATTGGCGGGGTTCATCAGGAAGGACAGAGGCGGCTCGAACACCCGCGCCACCTCGTTGGGGTTGAGCACCAGATGATGGGCGGGATCGACGAGGGCGACGATCGGCGTCACGCGGAAGCCGGTGCCGGTGAGATAAGGCGCGAGCGCGCCGAGCGGCGAGACGCGGTCGGGCTCGAGGCCGATCTCCTCATGGGCTTCGCGCAGGGCCGCGGCGAGCGGCGTCTCGCCCTCCTCGATGCGTCCGCCCGGGAATGCCACCTGCCCGGCATGCACTGCAAGCCCGCTGGCGCGCTCGGTGAGCAGCAGCGTCGCCTCGCCGCGCGCCACCACCGGGATCAGCACGGCGGCCGGGCGGATATTCGCGGGATCGAGGATGAAGGGCCGCGCGTCGTCGAGCCTATGGTCGCCGGCGAGCACGACCTCTTGCGTCGCCTCGCGCCCCGAGCTTGCCTCCTCGGTGAGCGGCAGCAGGCGCGGCAGGGCCCGGGCCGAGAACTCCTCGGCCGTGAGGCGGGCCTGGGCGGAATCCTGCGGAAAGGTGAGGTCGGGCATCATGCCCCGGCTCCCGCCATCTCGCTCGCTCGGCACATCGGGAAGAATGAGCCGGCCGAGGCGATGCCCAGAAAGGCCTCGCCGCTCTCCTGGCGTTCGACCGCGATGTCGATGAGGTCATGCGACAAGGCGCGCGTCAGCCGCGCCCATAGCCCGCCGCGCACATGCACATAGGGCTTGATGCCGTCATGGGCGCCCATCTCGAAGCGCATGGGATGCTCGGGCCCGGCCCTGGTCGCATCGCCCACATTGGTGTCGAAAACGAGAGCCTGGTGCGGAGCCTCGCCCTCGAGGCGCATTGCTGTCGCGATGAAGGGCACGTCCTCGACCGTGATGCCGACCTTCTCGACCGGGGTGACCAGCACATAGCGTTCCTCATCCTTGCGCAGGATCGAGGCGAAGAGCCGCACCAGCGCGGCGCGGCCGATCGGCGAGCCGTTGTAGAACCAGGTCCCGTCGCTGCGGATGCGCATATCGATCTCGCCGCAATAGGGCGGGTTCCAGCGCTCGACCGGGCGCGGCTTCGCAGCGTCGCCTGGACGGGCGCTCGCGGCCATGAGGCCGGACAGGGAATCGGCGATGTCGGGAGCCAGCAGAGCCATGCGCTATAGATGGCGGATTTCCGGCCCTTCGCCAAGGTCGGGACCAAGAGAGGCCGGATGCCGTCCTGTTTCACCTGATAATACAGGTAAGAAACAGGTGCTCGCATCCGGCCTGCCGGATCGTCGGCGGTGCCTATCCTCTCGTCGCCGCGACCCGTTCGGGGTGCGGGAAGATCGGCACGGCCATGAGTGCGACCGCGCTCGCCGCGAACCAGACGACGGGCCAGGACCAGAGCGAGAGGAGCGCCGGAATGGCGAGCGGCACCAGGAAATACACCGCGAACACGCAGGTGTTGCCGAGGCCGAGCGCCGTGCCGGCCCGATCGGCACCCGCCAGGGTCGCAAGCTCCGTATAGGCGACGCCGTGCCAGGCCGAGACGCAGATGCCGCCCAGGGCCAGCGCCACGACGATCGTGCCGACCGTGACGCCGTGCCATTCGGGAAGGGCGCTTGCCAGGATGGCGAGGCCGCCCAGCACCGCGAAGAGCAGGGCGCTCGCAAGCGCGCATGCGCGCAGATAGGAGCGGCGATTGCCCCTGCGATCGGTCCAGCCGCCGCTCCAGACGCGCGACACCGCGGCTCCGAGCTGCACCGCCATGATGGTCATGCTGATGGTGACGACGCCCGCATGGCCGAAATCATGGAGGAACACTGCCCCGAAGGTGACGATGGCGAGTTGCGGTGCGCAGAGGACGCCGATGGCGATCGCAACTCGCCAGACCT
The DNA here is from genome assembly GCA_900104855.1 of Rhizobiales bacterium GAS188. Taxonomy (NCBI): domain Bacteria; kingdom Pseudomonadati; phylum Pseudomonadota; class Alphaproteobacteria; order Hyphomicrobiales; species Rhizobiales bacterium GAS188. The sequence continues at coordinate 1,683,665 of FNSS01000001.1, read as the reverse complement.
GCAGGTCGCGCAGCGGTCCGGGCCTGGGTGCCGCGGGAGCCGGACGCGCCGGCAGGACGGCCTCGACCGGTGGCGGGGCATGCAGCCAGCGCCAGGCGAACAGCGCCGTCACGGCGCAGAGCCCGGCCAGCACCGCATAGACGGCGGCGAAACCGAAGGCGGAGGCGAGCGGCGGCAACAGCAGGGCGCCGATGCCGCCGCCGGCCGGCACCGCGGTCTGGCGGATGCTCATGGCGAGGCCGCGCTCTCCCTCGCGGAACCAGGCCATGACGGCGCGACCGCTCGAGCCGTTGACGCTGCCGCCGAGCAGCCCGACCAGCAACAGGCCGATCGCCAGCAGCGGCAGGCCCGGCACATGAGAAGGGGCGGGCGCCGCGAACATGGCCATCAGGGCGAGCGCCGCGCCGGTCAGGCCGAGGCCGGCGAGCAGCACGCGCCGATCGCCGAAGCGGTCGGTCAACAGGCCCCAGGGGAGCTCGCTGACCGCGATGCCGAGGCCCAAAAGGCCGAGCGCCAGGCCGAGCCCGGCATTGTCGAGATGGTAATCGGACCGCATGAAGACCGCGGTCGTCGGGATGCCTGAGAAGGCCGCCGAGAAGCTGGCATTGGCGGCGACCCCGACCCCGAGGACCTTCCAGCGATGGCTGCGTTGGTCGGACGATGCCCGATGGGAGGAGAGGACGAGGCTCATCCGATCCTCCGTCCGGGCGGCGGGATGGTAGCGGAAAGTGGCAGTCCGAGCGTCATGATGCGGGATTCCGATGAGGGCCGGGCGAGCGCCGACCTTGACGACGCCAGCATGACTCGCCATCATTGTCCTGAATATCAGGAAGTTTTTGATCAACGGTTCTGAAAAACAGGATGATCGCGATGAGACGGGTCACCTTCGATCTCGACGTGCTGCGCAGCTTCGCGACCGGCATGGAGCTCGGCAGCTTCGCCAAGGCTGCGGATCGCCTCGGCCGTTCGACCTCGGCGGTGAGCGCCCAGCTGCGCAAGCTCGAGGAGCAGGCCGGCACCGTGATCTTTCGCAAATCCGGGCGCGGCCTGGCGCTCACGGAGGCGGGCGAGACGATGCTTGCCTATGCGCGCCGCCTCATCGACCTCAATGACGAGGCGGCCTCGGCGATCCATGGCGTCGAGCTCGAAGGCTGGGTCAGGCTCGGCCTGCAGGAGGATTTCGGCGAGGTGCTGCTGCCCGATGTGCTGGGGCGTTTCGCGCGCGCCCATCCCAAGGTGAAGATCGAGGCGAGGGTCGCCCGCAATGCCGAGCTCGTCGATCGTGTCACCTCGGGCCGCCTCGATCTCGCGCTTGCCTGGGATGACGGGACGCAGGGGCCGCATAGCGAGTTTGTGGCCGAGCTGCCGATGCGCTGGATCGGGCCGCAGGCCGGCGCCGGCGCCTGGTCCGTCGCCGAGGGCGAGAAGCTGCCGCTCATCGCCTTCGAGGCGCCCTGCCTGTTCCGGGCCTGCGCCGCCGAGGCGCTCGACCGGGCCGGCATCGCCTGGCGCCTCGCCTTCACCAGCGCCAATCTCGGCGGGCTGTGGGCTGCGGCCGCGGCCGGGCTCGGCCTGACCATCCGCACCGAGATCGGCCTGCCCGCCAAGGTGCGGGCCCTGGCGCCGGGGGAGGCGGGGCTGCCGGGTTTGCCCTCGCTCGCCCTCTCGCTGTTCAGGGCCGAGGCCGAGCCCGAGGCGCCGACGGCACGGCTCGCCGAGATCGTGCTGCAGGCCGTGCGCGGCTCGGCGCCGGTCTCGCAGGGTTTGCCGGTGCGACGTGAAGCCGCATTCGGTTGAGAGTAGCTTAGGGGTGACGCGGGAATAACGGATTCGCGTCTATCTGAACCGCCCCCCACCCGTACCCTCCCCACCACTTCGTTGCACTCCGTGGGGGGAGGGATGCGATCAGCGCTGATCCGGTGCTGAGGGCGTTCGGCACGGCTTTTGCTCGGGAGGCTTACCCCGAGAAAACTGTGCGTTCGCACATCTTTGTGACCGCGCCGCACAAAAGTCGGGTTCGCCTAGTCTTGTGACCCTCCTTGGGTGCGCCCAGTATGGGCATACCGAATCTGCGAAAGGAGCCCTTGCGCATGCCGGTCGAGAGCGAACAGGTCCAATCGCTGGACGAGGGCATCCTGCAGCGCGCCGAAAGCGTGGTCCAGGCCGCGACCCGCGCCAAGAGCGCGATCGGCAAGGTGGTGTTCGGGCAGGAAGAGGTCGTCGAGCTCGCCTTGACCAGCGTGTTGGCCGGCGGCCATGCCTTGCTGGTCGGCGTGCCGGGCCTCGCCAAGACCAAGCTCGTCGACACCATGGGCGTAGTGCTCGGCCTGTCGACCAAGAGGGTGCAGTTCACGCCCGACCTGATGCCCTCCGACATTCTCGGCGCCGAGATCCTGGATGAATCGGCTGAAGGTCATCGCGCCTTCCGCTTCATCCAAGGCCCGGTCTTCACGCAATTGCTGATGGCCGACGAGATCAACCGCGCGAGCCCGCGCACCCAGTCGGCGTTGCTGCAGGCGATGCAGGAGCAGCATGTGACGGTCGCCGGCAGTCGCCATGACCTGCCGCATCCCTTCCATGTGCTGGCGACGCAAAACCCGATCGAGCAGGAGGGCACTTATCCGTTGCCGGAAGCCCAGCTCGACCGCTTCCTGCTGCAGATCGACATCGCCCATCCGGATCGCGCCACCGAGCGCCGCATCCTGATCGAGACGACGGGGCCGCAGGACGCCCAGGCGTCGCCGGTGATGAGCGCCGAGGACCTGATCGCGGCCCAGCGCCTGGTGCGCCGCCTGCCGGTCGGCGACAGCGTCATCGAGGCGATCCTCGATCTGGTGCGCGCCGCGCGCCCGGGCGACGGCGCCGAGGGCGTCGCCGACAAGCTGCTCTGGGGCCCAGGTCCGCGCGCCGGACAGGCGCTGATGCTGGCGGCGCGCGCCCGCGCCCTGATCGACGGGCGCCTGGCGCCGTCGCTGGACGATGTGCGGGCTCTCGCCAAGCCCGTGCTGCAACACCGCATCGCGCTCACCTACGAGGCGCGCGCCCAGGACGAGACGCCGCTCACCATCGTCGAACGACTAACGGCGCGGATCTGACGACCGGCATGGCCGAACAGCGAAGAGGCGAACGGGGCAGATCTGGAACCGACGCCGCTGCCGAGCGGGCCGGGCGCCAGGCCGTCGAGGCCAAGCGTCTGGCGGCCCGCCTCACCCGCATCGGCCTCGAGGCGCGACGCATCGCGGCGAGCGTGGTGCAGGGCGCGCATGGCCGCCGGCGGCCAGGTGTGGGCGAAAGCTTCTGGCAGTTTCGGCCCTTCATGCCGGGCGAGGCGGCGCTGCTCGTCGACTGGCGGCGCTCGGCGCGCGAGGAGCGGCTCTTTGTTCGTGAGCGCGAATGGGAAGGCGCGCAGACCTTCTGGCTCTGGGCCGATCGCTCTCCCTCCATGGAATTCAAGTCGCATCTGGCGCCGGTCGCGAAGGCCGATCGGGCGCTCGTCCTGATGTTCGCGGTCGCCGAGATCCTGGTGCGCAATGGCGAGCGCGTCGGGCTGATCGGCGCCACGCGCCCGAGCGCCAGCCGCGCCATCATCGAGCGCCTGGCCGAAGCCGTGATCGCGACCGGCTCCGGGGCGCATGGCGATATCCCTGCCAATGTCATGCTGAACCGGCGTTCCGAGGCCGTGCTGATCGGCGATTTCCTGGCGCCGTCAGGCGAGATCGCCGCCGCCATCGAGCCCATGGCGCAACTCGGCGCCCGCGGCCATCTGATCATGCTGGCCGATCCCGCCGAGGAAGTATTCCCCTATGCGGGCCAGGCCATGCTGGCGGAGGATGAGCGCGGTTTGCGGCTGCGGGTCGGCGACGCCGCGGCCTTCGGAGCGCGCTATCGCGAGCGGCTGGCGCTGCATCGCTCAGCCATCGCCGAGATGTGCCGGCGCCTCAACTGGACCTTCGCGCTGCATCGCACCGATCGCGCCGCCACCGAGGCGCTGGTGTCGCTCGCCGGCCGCATCGCCATGGCCAGTCATGAGGGCGCCTTCGCGCCTTCGGCCCAGTACGGTGCCGCCTGATGGCCGCCTTCGCCTCGCTGATCTTCTCGGCGCCGCTGGTGCTGCTGGCGCTGCTGGCCTTGCCGCTGCTCTGGCTCATCTTGCGCGTGACGCCGCCGCAGCCGCGCGAGATCCGCTTTCCGCCCTTGCGCATCGCGGCCGATCTGGTGCCGGCCGAGGAAAGCCCGGCGCGCACGCCGTGGTGGCTGCTGCTTTTGCGTCTCGCGGTCGCGGCCTGCGTCGTCCTGGCGCTGGCCGGTCCGAGCTTCGACGGCAGCAACCGCGCCGGCGCCGTCAGCCATCCGCTGCTCGTCGTCATCGACGGCGGCTGGAGCGCGGCCCCCGATTGGGCGGACCGGATCGCTGCCGCCCAGGACGCCATCGCGCGGGCCGGGCGCGCCGACCAGCCGGTCGCCGTGGTCTCGACCGCCGAGCCGCCGCGCGAGCTCACGCTCGAGCCGCAAGATGCGGCTCTGTCGCGCCTGCAGGCCTTGGCGCCCGCCCCCTTCCTGCCGGATCGCAGCCTGCTGGCGCCGGCGCTCGAACGCTTCTTCGCCAAGGCGCGCGACGCGCAGGTCGTGTGGATCAGCGACGGCGTCGAGCTTGCCGGCGACCCGCATGCGGCGATGCTGGCCGAGGCGCTGCGGGGCCGTGAGGTGACCTTGATCCGCGCCGCCACGGCAGCGCCCTTGGCGCTCGCCGGTGCGACGCATGACGCCAAGGGGCTCACCGTCACGGTGGTGCGCGCCGGCCGCAGCGCCGGGGACAAGAGCACGCTCAGGGCTTTCGACGCCAAGGGCCGGGTCATGGGCGAAACGCCCTTCGCCTTCGCGGATAACGAGGCCCGCCAGGCAAAATCGGTGTTCGACATGCCGACCCAGCTGCTCAACGAGATCGCGCGGGTCGAGGTCGCTGGCGAACGTTCGGCCGGCGCCGTCCTGCTCCTCGACAATGCCTCGCATCGCGAGCGCGTCGGCGTGATCACGGGCGAGACCGCCGATGTGGCGCAGCCGCTGCTGTCGCCGGCCCATTACGTGGTCGAGGCGCTCTCGCCCTATGCGGATGTGCGCGAGATGCGCACCGTGCCGGCGACCGCCGTGCCGCGCTTGATCGAGCAGGGCGCGAATGTGCTGGTGCTCGCCGATATCGGCGGCCTCGATGCCGAGACGCGCGGCCGGCTCGAGAAATTCCTCGCCGATGGCGGCGTGATCATCCGCTTTGCGGGAACGCGGCTCGCCGCGGCGCCGGCCGATGAGCTGACCCCGGTGCGGCTGCGCGGCGGCGGCCGCCTGCTCGGCGGCGTGCTCTCCTGGGACACGCCGAAGACGCTCGCGCCCTTCCCGGCCGATTCCCCCTTCGCGGGCCTGAAGACGCCCGATGAGATCAGCATCCAGCGGCAGCTCCTCGCCGAGCAGGACGGCGCCTTGTCGCGCAAGACCTGGGCGGCGCTGGCGGACGGCACGCCGATCGTCACGGCGGAGCGGCGCGGCGCCGGCACGCTGGTGCTCGTGCATGTCACGGCCGATCCCGCCTGGTCGAACCTGCCTCTGTCCGGGCTGTTCGTCGACATGCTGCGCCGGGTGGTCGATCTCGCGGCCTTCGCGGCGCCGGGCGAGGCGGCCGGCAACCTGCCGGCCGAGGCACGGCCGCTGCAAGTGCTCGACGGCTATGGGGTGATGCAGAATGCGGCCGCGAGCGTGCCGCCCTTGCCGCGCCTGCGCAAGCCGCGCGCCGATGCCGCGACGCCGCCCGGCCTCTATGGCGAGGTGTCGGCGCCGGTCGCCCTGAATGCGCTCGCGGCAGGCGATATGCTGGCCCCGATCGCCGTGGCGCTGCCGGGCATGACCCAGGTGACCTTGAGCGCGCCGCGCGCCACCGATCTGCGCGGCGCCTTGCTGCTGACGGCCTTCGCGCTGTTCCTCGCCGATGCGCTGGCGACCGCCTGGCTGATGGGCGCCTTCGCCTCGATCGGCCGCCTCGCCGGGCGCACCGCCGCGATCCTCCTGATGGCCGGCCTTGCGGGCCTCGCGACCCTACCGCCCGGGAAGGCGTTGGCGGCGGATCGGCCGGCCGCCTCCGTCGAGGCGGCGCTGGTCACCCGGCTCGCCTATGTGCTGACCGGCGATTCCCGCGTCGATGAGGCGAGCCGCCAGGGGCTTGCCTCGCTCGGCGTCGCGCTGCGCGGCCGCACCGCATTCGAGCCCGGCCCGCCCGCCGCCATCGATCTCGACCATGACGAGCTCGCCTTCTATCCGCTGATCTATTGGCCGATGGTGGCCGACCGGCCGCGGCCTTCGGCGGCGGCGATCCGCAATCTCGACACCTTCATGAAGAATGGCGGCACGGTCGTCTTCGACACGCGCGATGCGCTGGTCGAGCGCCCCGACGGCCCGCCGACGCCCGAGGCGCTGGCGCTGCGCCAGATCCTCGAGACCGTCGAGGTGCCGCCGCTCGAGGTCGTGCCGCACGACCATGTGATCACCAAATCCTTTTATCTGATCGAGGATTTCCCGGGCCGCTACGATTCGGGGCGCACCTGGATCGAGGCGCTGCCGCCCTCGCCGATCGATGGCGCGAAGCCGGTGCGGGCCGGCGACAATGTGTCGCCGATCATCATCACCTCGAACGATCTCGCGGCCGGCTGGGCCTCGGGCCTCACGGGCGACGCGCTCTATCCGCTGGTTCCCGGCGGGCGGCGCCAGCATGAATTCGCGCTGCGCGGCGGCATCAACCTCGTGATGTATGCGCTGACCGGCAATTACAAGGCCGACCAGGTGCATGCGCCGGCGCTGCTCGAGCGGCTCGGCCAATGATGACGCAGCTCGCCTTCTCACCTTTCATCCCCGGGTGGGCCTTGGCGGCGAGCCTTGGGCTCGCGCTCCTCTTGACCTTGCCTTTCGTGCTGGTGCGCCGGCGCACCGCCATCTGGCGCGCGCTCGGCTTCGCGGCGCTGCTGCTGGCGCTCGCCAATCCGCGCCTGGTGATCGAGAACCGCGAGAAGCTGCGCGACACGGCGGTGCTCGTCGTCGATCGCACCGGCTCGCAGACGATCGCCGAGCGTCCCCGGCAGATGCAGGCGGCGCGCGCCGAGATGCAGCGGCGCCTCGCGGCGATCGAGGGGCTGGATGTGCGCGTCGTCGAGGTCGCCGATGGCGGCAAGGATGAGGGCACCCAGTTGTTCCGGGCGTTGTCCAGCGCGATCGGCGACCTGCCGCGCGAGCGCATCGCCGGCGTCATCGCGATCACCGACGGCGTCGTCCATGACGTGCCGGCCGATGCGGCAGCGCTCGGCTTCGCCGGTCCGCTGCACGCGCTGATCACCGGCCATCCGCGCGAGCGCGACCGGCGCATCGAGCTGGTCGAAGCGCCCCGCTTCGGCCTCGTCAACAAGGATGCGATCATCAGGGCGCGCGTCGTCGATCCGGGGTTCAGCGATCCCGTGCCGCTCGCGGTGAGCGTCGACGGTCAGCGCATCTCGTCGAGCGAGGTGCGCCCCGGCGAGGTGGTCTCGATCCCGGTGCCGATCGCTCATGCCGGGCGTATCGTCGTCGAGATCGATGCCGGCGCGGCCCCGGACGAGCTGACCTTGCGCAACAACAAGGCGGTCGTGGTCATCGACGGCGTGCGCGAAAGGCTGCGCGTGCTCCTGGTCTCCGGCGCTCCGCATGCCGGCGAGCGAGTCTGGCGCAACCTCCTGAAATCCGATCCGTCCGTCGATCTGGTGCATTTCACCATCCTGCGCCCGCCGGAAAAGTCCGACGGCACGCCGATCAACGAGCTCGCCCTCATCGCCTTCCCGCAGAAGGAGCTGTTCGAGGAGAAGCTGCATGATTTCGATCTCGTGATCTTCGACCGCTTCACCAACAACATCACCTTGCCGCAGCGCTATTTCGGCAATATCGCCGATTATGTGCGCGGCGGCGGCGCGCTCTTGATCTCGGCCGGCCCCGAATTCATCGGCCGCACCGGACTATGGAACACGCAGCTCGAATCCGTCCTGCCGGCCATACCGGATGGGCGCATCATCGAGACGCCCTATCGGCCCCATGTCGGCATCGAGGGACAACGGCATCCCGTGACCCGCGACCTGCCGAACTGGAACTCCAAAGACCAGCCTTGGGGCGATTGGCTGCGCGCCATCGGCGCCCGGGTGCGCGACGGCCATGTGGTGCTCGACGGGCCGGACGAGACGGCGTTGCTCGATCTGGCGCGCGTCGGGGATGGGCGGGTCGGCCTGTTCCTGACCGACCAGCTCTGGCTGTGGCCGCGCGGCTATGAGGGCGGCGGGCCTTATCTCGATCTCCTGCGGCGCATGTCGCATTGGCTGATGAAGGAGCCCGAGCTCGACGAGGAGGCGCTGCGCGCCACGGCCGACGGGCATCAGGTGCTGGTCGAGCGCCAGACGCTCGCTGACAGCGTCGCGCCGGTCGAGATCACGGCGCCCAGTGGCGCGGCCTCGACATTGACGCTCGCCAAGGCCGAGGAGGGGCTGTGGAAGGGCGCCTTCACGGCCGCCGAAGAGGGGCTCTACCGGCTCAAGCAAGGCGACCAGACGGCGCTGGTCTCGGCAGGCGCCGCCGATTCCAAGGAATTCCAGGACGTCATCTCGGATACCGAGCGGCTGCGCCCGATCGCCGAGGCGACGGGCGGCTCGGTGCGCCGCATCGCGACGAATGCGACGGGCGATATCCATCTGCCGGCCGTGGTCAGCGTGACCCGTTCCTCGGCGGCGAGCGGGGCGGATTTCATCGGCCTGCGCTCGAGCGATTCCTATGTGGTCACGGGCCTGTCGATCTGGCCGCTGTTCCTCGGCTTCGCCGGCCTCGCGCTCATCGGGCCGCTCCTCGCCGCCGCCTGGTTCTTCGAGGCGCGCGGGATGGGGCGGAAGGCGGGGGCTTAGTGGTGGATACCTGACGGATGATAGCCAGGGGCTGGAGGTCCACTCAGGTGGTGAGCAGGCCTTGCGTCCGCCGAGGAGCTGCGGCCGATTTGCGCCCATTATGGCCGATTCCGGCCCATGCGGCGGTTCTCGAAAGCCGTCGCCAGGCAGGCGAGGTGCTTTCGACGGCCATGGTGAAGGGTTTCGGACGCTGGCCTCTGGCACAGGCGCTGCGTCACGCGCGGTTGAGGCCGGCGTTTGAAAGCCTCCCAAGGAGGAAACCGCGTGATGGAAGCGCCGACGTGGCGAGCGCGGTCTATGGGGATTTGAGGATCGTGGGCTGTCGGTGTCGCGCGCTCGAAAGGAAGATCGAGCGCACTCTTGTCGGATTGGAGGGTCGAAGGGCGCGTCTCTTGCCGCTGGAGGGATCAGGTTCGGGGCGCCGAGGGCGCTTGGATGGGGAACGCAGAGCATTATCGAGCAAAGCGCGTCGACGCTGGCGAGCGGCCAGCGGTGAGAACGGGCGGCGTTGCGACGCGGCGGGCGACTCGATCTCGATCATGATGTGTCGATCCTGATCTGGCTGTGCGAAGCGGGGCGCTGAGCGCCTGCGCGTTCGAAGGTCTCGATGATGATCATGCGGCCACCGCAGCATGGGCATGGACGCGAAGGGGTGGGCGGATCGGCGTCGCCGGGGTCATTGACGCCGCCGTCTTGACGGGCCTGCGCGGCAACCGCGAGCAACCGGCGCGCGAGGGCAATATTGTGCGCGCGGACGCCGCTGGCGAATAGGCCGCAATGGCGAATGCGGTGGAAGCCGCTCGGCAGGACGTGAATGAGAAAGCGGCGGATGAACTCTGGGACGGCGAGCCTCATCGTCTTGTGGCGATCACGCCCCTTGATCCGATAGTCTTTCCATTTGAACGCAACGGCGCCCTCTTGGAGCGCGGTCAGCCGGGCGTTGGATATGGCGACGCGATGTGTGTAGCGGGAGAGATAAGCCAGCACGGCCTCGGGTCCGCCAAAGGGTCGCTTGGCGTAGACAACCCATTCCACCGTGCGCAACGGCGCCAGAAAGGCCGTGAATGCAGCGCGCGCCGAAAGGTCGGCGTGGGCGCCAAAAAACTGCAGGCGGCCGGCGTCGAACGCGGCCATGAGCTTTTCGAGGAAGAGACGACGGAACAGCCGAGAAAGAACCCGCACCGGCAGAAAGAAGCCGGGCCGGCAGGCGACCCACCGCAGACCATCCAGCGAGAGGCCGCCCCCCGGCGCGATCATGTGAATGTGCGGATGATGCGTGAGCGCCGATCCCCAGGTGTGGAGAACGGATACGGCGCCGACGCGCGCGCCCAAGTGTTTTGGATCGGCCGCGATCGTGATCAGCGTTTCGGACGACACCTTGAACAGAATGTCATAGACCGTCGCCTTGTTCTGATAGGCGATGTCGGCGACGGCGGCCGGCAGCGTGAACACGAGGTGATAATAGGCAACGGGCAAGAGTTCGACTTCGCGCTCGGCGAGCCACGTTCTGGCCGCCGCGCCCTGACACTTCGGACAATGACGGTTACGACACGAGTTGTAAGCGATGATCGTGTGAGCGCAATCCTCGCAACGCGCGACATGACCGCCGAGCGCCGCCGTGCGGCAGTTCTCGATCGCCGCCATCACTTTCAATTGGCCAAGACTCACATGGCCGGCGTTGGCCTCACGCCAAGCCTGGCCGTGGGCGCGGAAGATATCCGCGACCTCCAGGACGGGACGCGGCACGGGAAGCGGGCGTCATGCGGGCGCTTCGTGCTTGGTCGGGTTCTTGGCTAAGTTCAAGCTGAGCCGCTCCAGGGGGCTCGTTACGTCGCGGATCGTGTTGACGGCGACACGCGTATAGAGCGCGGTCGTATCGAGCTTGGCGTGTCCGAGCAGAACCTGGATCACCCTGATATCGACATTCTGTTCGAGCAAATGCGTGGCGAAGCTATGCCGCAGCGTGTGGGGCGACACGCGCTTGGCGATTCCCGCCGTCTGCGCCGCAGCGAAAACGGCGCGACGGAGCTGCCGGGCGGACATTGGGTTGACCGGATCGAGCCCAGGGAACAGCCAAGCCCGTGGGCGCGCCACATGCCACCAGTCGCGCAGTAACTCAAGCAGTTGCGGCGAGAGCATGACATAGCGATCCTTGTCGCCCTTGCCTTGCTCAACGCGGAGCGTCATGCGCTTGCTGTCGATATCGGACACCTTCAACGCGACGACCTCGGACACGCGCAAACCGGCCCCATAAGCCACGCTGAGCGCCGCCTTGTATTTGACGCCGGGGGCGGCCTCCAGAAGTCGCGCCACTTCCTCGGGGCTCAACACGATCGGCGCCCTGCGCGGTTCGCGCACCAACGTCAGACGCCGGACCAGATCGTCCCGTTCGAGCGTCACCTTGAAAAAGAACCGGAGCGCGACGATCGCGGCATTGATGCTCCCCGGGCTCACATGGGTCTTCGTCATGTGCAATTGAAACAGACGAAGATCCTCGCTGGTGGCGGCATCGGGCGAGCGGCCGAGGAAAGCTGCGAAGTTTTTGACGTAACGGATGTAGTCCTTCTGGACCTTCTCCGCGAAATGACGAGCCGTCATGTCTTCGATCATGCGCTGGCGCAATGGGCTGATGGCCTTGTCGGTCATGGCGATAGCTCCTGTCTCACACGAGGTTTAAAAACCCCATGATCTTGAGACAGGACGGGAGAGCCCGTTATGCCGACATCCAATGAGCCTCGCCCGCGCTCCCGGCGGGGAAACCTTACCGCGCGAGCGGTTTAGTCCATGGGTAGAAAGCGGACATTCATTGGAGCGGCGTTGACTGCACGAATTCGCGCCTGCCGCACCCGTTTTGGCCTTTATCGTGTGGTCGCCAGCGCAATTGCCCCTCGCTGCTGGTGACCTAGACCTGGACCGTGGAGAGCCGTCGCGTCCAAATTCGCGGTCTTTCACCACGACAAGGCGCACTCACCTCACAAGCGACACCGCCTCCGGCTCGGAGGGATGGGGCGGGGCCGCCGAGAAGGAAACGGTCACCCAGAAGTTCCAGCCATCGGGCCGGTTCTTGGCCGCGAACTCCTTATAGGCCTTCACGTTGAAGTAGCCTTGCACTTTGTCACCAACCGGAAAGATGTAGCCGAGCTGCGGGCCGATCCCGGCAACGCGCGATTTGAAGGGGCCGAGCTTCGCTCCCGTGCCGCTGTCTCCGGTGAGCTGCTGGTAGTAGTAGCCGACGGCACCGAAATGGAATTGCTTGGTCAGAAAGTAGGAGGCGCCCCAATCGAGATGGGCATCGACGCCGTTCTGATATTTCGTGTGTTGGTTCTCGAAGTTGTACGTGAACCCCAGCACCGACGAGAATTCGAGCCCGCTTGCCGGGTTGAAATAGGTATAGCCGCCGCCCCCATCGATCGCGCCATGGCCAAGGCCGAGATTGGCGAGCCTCGAGGAATCATAATCGCCGACCGGGATGTCGCCGGTTCCATAGACCATGAAATTATGGACGCCATAGTTCCATTTGAGCGACGCCTGGGGGAGGAGATCGCCCAGAGACGTGAGGGACTGGCTCTTCGTTCCCTCGATGGTGTTCCCCATGGGGCCGGTCAGCGTCGCGGATATGGACGCCCAGTTGCGTCCGCCCACATTGAGCAGGCTGACTGAGGCCTGCCCGCCGAGTACGGGCGTGGCGAATATATAGGTCGGTCCGTACGCGAGGAGGTCGCCGCGCCCGGTGACGCCGGCGACGAACTGTCCGCCCCGGATGAAGGTCGTTCCCCCACTCGCCTTCACCGAAGGATGAATATAGATGCTTGAGAAGGCCCACCCCGGCGCGCCGGGTACGGCCGCGAGGCTGCCGAACTCCCCTGGCAACCAGAAGCTGACACCGCCTTCGTCGGCGTGTGATGGACCAGCGCCAAGCGTGACGCTCGAGAGAGCGAACAGCACGGCCACGGATGCTTTCTTGACGCGCCTCCCCGCGTTAGTGCCGCTGCGGCAATGGGAGAAAATGCGGGTCATGGCGAGCTCCTCTCTGTTCGACTCAGCTGTTGGGCTGCTGTCGCTCTCCACGCGCCGGAGAACCGCGGATCGCGCACAATCGGTTCGATCTACACTTGCTCAAAGTCCGGTAGTGGCCAGGATCGATCGAAATAGGCTTTGGTCGGCTGGTAGAATCTAAAGTAAGCGAACCAATTCTTTCCGGCCACGGTCGGTATCCAGTTCTTCTCGAAACCGGCCGGCTCCCGCGGTCCGCAATAGATGTCGACCGAGCCGTCCGCGTTATTGCGCAGATCCATGCGGGAGGAGCGGTCGGCGATCTTCTGCTTGTTCAGGATCAGTGAGCGCGTATCGACGTCGTAGACCGTGACCGACCAGAAGAGCTTGATCGGCGGATTGGGCGGAATGCGAAGGCGATACGAGATGCCGCCGTCCAGCCACTTGCCGACCTTGTCCCTGTACGCACTGAGGTACGCCGATGAAGGACCTGGACGCTTGGGCGCCATCGCGGGGCCGGCGCCGACGGCCTCGTAGAACCACGATGCGCGCTCGTCGAGCAGGTTCCAGAAGCCGTCGGGATCGTCGGCGTCCAGGCGCAATGCAAAGTCCCAGTGCGCGTCGGGACGATATTTCCCGTCCTTGAACCTGCGATCTGCCGAATTGGCCTTTGCCATGGCCTCCCCGACCAGCACAGCGTCGGTGAGGATTTTCGTCTGCCGCGCATCCGGCTTGAAGGGCTTGCCTTTCTCCAGGCCGAGGGGTCGGAGCATCGCGTGGAAAAAGATGTCGCGCGGCTCGATCGGCTCACGCTGGATCACGTCGTCGAGCCGCTGCCAGTATTCCATCCCACGCGGCGGGAGTCCGCTCCAGGTCTTCGTGCCCACATCGAGGATTTCACTCTTCGGCGGATTGTCGCGCTGCGCATAGGGGTACATCTGCAACTGCCCCAAAGCCTGGTTGGCTTTGGCGGGATCGGCCTCGGTCAATCGCACGCCGAGAAAGATGCCGAATGTCGGCGACTGACGCACGATATAGCCGGTGGTGTCAGGCGCCGTCTGAGCCGGCCCGAGGACCAGGTAGGTGCCCGGCTCCGCGGTCCCTTCGAGTTCACGCTGCCAGGCGTCGCTGATTCCGCCCTGCGCGCCGCTCGCCGGCATCACCATGATAAGCGGCCCGGCGGAGAGATCGGCGAACCCGAGGTAATAGGGCGTCGTCGCATTGGCGGTCAGGATGCCGCGCCGGGCTTCGAGCGACAGGATCGCAACGATCTGCCCGTTCTTGGCGCCGAGTTGTTGCGTGACGCCACGCTGCCACGCGGCGAATGCGACCGCCGGAAGTGCCCAGAGATAGGCTTGGCAGGCCCGTTGGAAATTACGCTCGTCGTAAAGCTTGTCGATCGTCGCGTCGGTCGGATAGCCGTTGGCGAAGTCGTGGGTGAACTCGAGCGTGCCAATGCGGGTTTGGATCTTTTGTGGTCCGTTCGGACCCGTGGCCGTGGCTGGGCCTCCAGGCTTCGCGCCCCGCGCGCGAGCCGGAGCCATGGCGCTGGCTGTAGCGAGACCTCCACCCGCCAAAAATGAGATCGTTTCTCGACGGTTCGGTCCCATCGCACCCTTCTCCTCATCACCGAGCTACAACCCGCTCAACATCCGGCAGCTTCCAGGTTCTATCGAGCAGCGGCTTTTCAGGGCCGTAGAAGCGGAACAGCAATTCGAATTGGCCGTTCGGATTCGTCGGCACCCAGTTCGAATCCTTGCCGGCCGGAGCGCTTGGACCAAACCAGATGTCCACCGAGCCGTCTGTATTTACTTGCAGGCCTGGGCTTTGCGAGCTGCGGCCGGATCGATTTACGGAGCGGATGAACCCGTGCGTGGCTCGGTCATATACAGTCACCGACCAGTATTGGTTCACGGGTACACGCGCCGGCACGCTCAGTCGGTAGCTTTCGCGACCGTCGAAATTCTGCCCGTCCTTGTCTTTGGTAGTCATGAGATAGGACTGGCCTTGTCCGAGGTGCTTCGGCGTGAAGAACGCGAAGGTGAAGGCGAGGCCGCGGCTGTCGACAGGATAGGCAGTCGGATCGGAGAACCCGTCCGACGACGCTCGGAGGTAGTCAGGCATTGCGGGGAGCGCCCAATGACTTATGTCGAAATAGGGCTTGAACATGCCCTCGTATTTTATTTCGAGGAGAGCGTGGGATTCACGCGCGGCCGACCCCAGTACGTCCCGTGTTTTTGCATCCGGATCGAACGGCTTCCCCTTCTCGATGCCGATCGACTTGAGCATGCCGATCATAATCTTGTCGCGCGCGAGCCACGGTTCCGATTGGACCACCCGGTCGAGGGACTGGAAGAAACGCAGGTCGTAAGGAATTGTGGAGTCGTAGACCACGTCGATCGCATCGACGAATGTCGTCGGCGGGGGATTCGATGCCTGCGAGAGCGGGTACACCTTGATGCGCTTCGCGTAGGCTACCGCCTTGGCGATGTCGGAATCGCTGCCGCTCTTGAGGATCGATCGCAGCAGTGCATAGCCCCGATAGTTCGGCGAGGGCAGCGCGATATAGCCGTCCGGAACGACGGCCGAATAGCCAGGAGGCAGGATCAGATATTTGCCGCCCTCGCCTTTGTCGACGCCGGCCGACCCGACATCCTCCAGCGGTATTTGCCAGGCGTCCATGACAGTGCCGTTGATCACCCCGTCGTCGGCGGGCGGGATTTCCAACACCATCGGACCAGCATCCTTCGTGTCGAAGAACGGCATGACGTAGATAACATCGGGGTTGGGAGTGAGCGTCTGGTTTTTCCAATCCGGCAGGCGCGACCAATAGACAATCTGATTTGGCTTCCCCTTGGCGCTGCCGATCATCGCTTGAAGCATCAGGTCGAGGTTCACCGCCGGCATGCCCCAGATCACCGCCTCGACGGCGCGGCGCTCTACTGTGCGGCTGGTCAACTCCTCGGCGGAGAAATCCTGCGCCTGCACTGCTCCTGCAAGACAGAGAATGGGGAGGGCTGCGAGGACGGTTCTCTTCATGACTTTCCTCCCTTTCCCCCCGCTCAGAACAGGTTGACGTAGTCGAGAATGGCGGTCTGCCGCAGGGCGACTTCCGGGTGCCCCCTGCGGCAGAGGGAGATGATGCACGTCATGGCGAACTCCCCTTTCCACTCAATTCGCCCGTCGCACCGCGGGCGGCGTCCATGAGCCGTCCAGAACTTCGGCCTTCGAGTAGAGACGCATCAGCAAGGTGAACGGCGATGCGCGTCTCGATCTTTTGCGATCGGTTGAGCTCCCGGGCGCTCGAAGGTTTGGTACGCCTGCGGCATAGACCATTCCAAGTGCAGCAGGAGTTGCGCTTGCCAATGTCGTTGCATGACACGCTTGTCCTCCAATTAGGGCGTCAACCCCTAAATTCAGAGTGGTCGGCAGACGTCCGCTTTGGTCAAGGCTTTCGGACTCAAGTCGGGCATCGCGTGAGGTTCGAAAAGTGCAAACAGCGGACTATCAACTACCTGGCTATCGGCGGACATGGCGTCTTTTCAGTCCATCTTCTTCACCGGCGGCGGTGCCCACCGTTGCGCCTGAAGGTCAGGGCTGGGCAGGTAGCTGCGCAGAACGAGATTGAACTCCCCCGTCGGCGCGGGCAGCCAGTTCGACTCCTTGTCCGCGCCTGGAGACTGGTTCTGGATGTAAATGTCGAGCGAGCGATCGGCGTTGAACTTGAGCTTGTCACGGTCGCCGATCGCGTAGCGTTTGATCGGGTTGGCAACCAGGTTGTGCTTCGCGTCGTACAAAGTGATCGACCAGAACGCTTTCGCCTCGGGCAACCCGTTTTTCGGGAAGTGCATCACGTAGCGATTGTCGCCGGTAAGTTGTTGCCCATCTGGCCCAGTCGAGGTGTTCAGATAAATTGCCTCCGCCGGATCGTTGGCGACGATCCCCCACAAGCTTTGGAGCGCCGCGCGAAGGATGAAATCGTCCTTGTCGCCAGCCCGGCCCATATCCGGCGGTGGATATTTCCAGCCATTGACGTTATTCTGCCGCGCGCCCTGGCGGATCGCCGCGTCAAGCAGATTTCCACCATCGACCGCAGCTCGTGCCAAACCGCGCTTGGTTGCCTCGTCGAGCGTATCGACATCGAGTCCGGGACCGATACCGATTTGCGCGAATTGTTTGAGCAGAACCTCGTGCCGCGACGGAGGCGGGTTCTCAGCCATCGTTGCATTCAATGTCTTCCAATCGGCGAGCGGGTCTGTCTTTCTGTCGAATGGCTTCAATACGTCGTAGCTCTCCGGGATTTGAGCGTCGGGCTTGCCCCACAGACTCAGCGGGGTCAGCTTGTACTGAGCCATGACTGTGCGGATTGCGGGCAGGTCGTCCGGACCTCTCAACAGCGTCCGCCCAAGTATGAATGCGGAAGGCGTTCTCGATGGCGTCAGTCGCTCGACATCGCTGGGCAGATTGCCGTTCCACGATGGCCCGACGATGGCATAGTTGCCCGCCTTGGTGCCCGTCGTCCTCATGCCGACATACGCGAAGTTGTCCGAGTCGAAGCTCGCGATTTCAATCGTGTAGTAGCGGTCACCAACATCGGGCACCGACAGGATCAACGGCTCCTTCGAGAGGTCGAGCCACGCGATCGAGTACAGCGTGTCGTTGTTCGGCGAGCCACCCGCCTGTGACTCAGGCCCGCCCATCATCTTACTATGCCAAAAATGGTTCACCGCAGCGTGAGGAAGGAGCTCGGGGTCGACCTTCTGCGCGACTTGGCCCCACCGCACCTCCGACATATACACATACGGAAATCCGTAAATGTACGCCTGCATGCCGAGCGCGTAGGCGTATTGTTCGCGCCAGTCGCCCGTGGCGCCCGCGGCTTGGGCCGCAACAGGCACGGTCGAGGGGAGCACCTGTGCGAATGACAGCGCGATGATTCCGAGTATTGCTCTGATCATGGTCCGACTCCTTGTTCCCATACCGGCCCGTCACAGGTTCGAAACCTGCTCCAGATCCGGCAGCTTCCACGTCTTGTCGAACAGAGACTTCTCGGGGCCGTAGAACGGGAACAGCACGCAGGCGACACGACGTGCCGCCGTGCAGCCACTTGCCCGCCTTGTCCTGTAGGCACCGAAGTACGCCGACGAAGGCCCGGGCCGTTTCGGCGCCATTCACGCCAACCCCTCTATATCGCCCGGCCGCCAACTCTTGTCGCACCACGGCTCCAGTGGCGAGTAGAGACGGAAATAAACGAACCAGCTTTTGCCCGGGACCGTTTGGATCCAGTTCTCTTTTCCTCGAGGTCGCGTCGGAGCAAAGTAAATATCAACCGAACCGTCAGCATTGGTTGCAACCGCTCCGGTCTCACTGCTTAGACCGGCATCGCGCTGATCCGTCTGCAGCACAGATCGTGTCTGCGTGTCATAGGGGATGAGCGACCAGAACTGCTTGGCGGGAATGTTCGGCGGCAGGTGGAGTCGATAGGTCTTGCCTCCGTCGAACGGATTGCCTCTCGCATCCACCATTGCTGCTGCATACTGTGACCCGCTTCCCACGGGTGCGGCCGCCATAGCCGGCGAAACGCCGGTCGCCTGATAGAAGAAGTTGATCCGTGCGTCGAGCAGCGCCGCACCATTTTGCATGAACAAGTAGCTACCCCCGACAAATATCGGGCGCCAGTTCGACTTTCCAGGGTAGAAGTAAAAGTCGTCACTGCGGGCTCTGAACACGATCGCACGCGCAGTAGCAATGCCGACTGCCGCCGCCTCCGTGAGAATCCTTTTCATCCGCTCATCGGGCGCGAACGGCTTGCATTTGATGATCCCAATGGCCGCAAGTTGGCCGGCAATCTCCGGATCAACTGCCGAGATCGGCTCCTCCTGAACTACCTGATTGATTTCTTCAAAGAACTTGAACGTGCTGGCGTGGATCGTATTCAAGTATAAACCAGAGCCATTGATGATTTTCGTAGGCGGCGGATTACCGGCTTGGTCGAGCGGATAGATCTTAAACTGCTTGTGAAAGGCTTCCACTGCCGGTCGCGTGTCGCCTTTAATTGTGAAGCCACGCAGCCCAAACGTCATATTGAAAGTTCTCGATCTGGCGACGAAGTAGCCGTCGGGCGTCTGTCCCTGGTAGTCAGGGGGCAGAAAAACGTATTTGCCGCCGCCTCCCTTATCCGGACCCGAAAGGCCCATATCGGTGATGTGCCTCATCCAGTGGTCGTCTGCGAGCCCGAGAACCCCGGGAGGAATTTCCACGACCAGCGGACCGGCCTTGAGATCAAGAGGCGCCCAAAGCGTCGCGGTCTGCGTATTTGGGGTTAGCAATAGCGTCTTGGCATCAACGCGATCTTCGTGAATGAGGACGGTGTGGTTGTCGCAACCGACGCTCCTTAGCCCCACAAAATTGGCCTGGGTGGAGGCGGCCGCCATCGTGTTGAGGAAAACTTCGACGCCGCGCATGAAGTCGAGGTTGTCATAAACCTTCTCACACGTTGCCTTGTCGGGCACTCCGTCGAAAAAATTCAAAGTGCCGAGCCGCGACGCCACCCGATCAGGCGTTGTGATATCGGGCGGGATTTCGGTCGCCATTTTCGGCTTGGCAACCTGCGCAAGGGCAGGACTGGCCAGCGTCAATGGAACCGACGTCTCAAGCCCAGACGCTGCTAGCAGCCCAGTTGCTCCTAGGAGAGCACAACGGCGGGTGACCCTGTCCTGATTTCCCATGTTGACCTCCCGTCATTGAGGAAACCGTGCAATTAACGAACATCACCGTAGTTTTGTTACGCGTCGGTGTTGACGAGTGGCATGCCCCAGATCGCCGCCTCCACTGCGCGCCGCTCGATGGTGCGGCGGGTCAGGTCTTCCGCGGTGAAAGTTTGCGCGTGCGTCAAGGGTGCCGCGCAAACGAGCGCCAAGGCTGCGACGACTGTTCTCTTCATGACTTCCTCCCTTTCCGCCGGACCCGCTCAGAAGGGGTTCACGTAATTCAGAATGGCGGTCTGCCGCAGGACGACCTTCCGGATGACGTGAGCCGCCTTGACATGGTCGGTGTAGATGGCTGCGAGACCGGTGCTGCCGGCCGGCAGGCTGCGCGCCAGGTCCTGATCGTCGAGCTTGATGCGGACCACGAAGGGCGCAGCCTCGATCCCGGTCGGCGCGACCGCGAGGCCGCCGGGTTGGGCCTGGCCGGTCGCGATCGCCTGCAGCACGGTCTCCACCTTCGCGGTGTAGACCTCGCCGGGCCTGATCTTGAACGTGACCTCGACCGGCTGGCCGGCTTCGACATAGCGCGCATAGATCTGGGGGATCTCCACGCCCAGGATGGATTCCGAAGTGTCGATGAAGGCCATCGCGGGGGCGAGCGTCGTGACGCGTGCGCCCTTGCGCAGGGCGAGATTGGTGACATAGCCGTCGGCCGGCGCCCGCACCGTGGTCTTGTCGAGATTCCATTTCGCGCCGTCGAGCTGCGCGCGCAGCTGGTCGACCTCGGATTCGCGCTGCTGTACGTCGAAGGCGCGGCCCGTGTCGCGGCGCTGGAGCTCGGAGTATTGGCCGAGCCGCAGCTCGGCCAATTTGAGCTGCGCCTCGATCGCCTGAACTTGCGCCTGATAGGTGGTCGGGTCGATGCGGAAGAGCACGTCGCCCGCCTTGGCGGGCGTGTTCGCGACGACGGGCACATCGACGACTTCACCCGCGACCGAGGGGACGATCTGCACCGAATTGCGGATCACCGCCGCCGGCCCAGAAGGCGCGCCCCAGCCCATCGGAATGAACAGGCCGATGAGAAGGGCGGCGGCCACGACCGCCGGCGACAGCTTCCAGAACAGGTTGAAGGGAATGAATCTCAGCCAGACGAACAAAGCGAGGAGCGCGATATAGGAATTGAGCAGGATGACGATCATTTCGCCGCCTCCCGCTTGGCGGGTGCGTCGACATAGGCCCAAATGAGCACCAGCGGCCAGAACACGAAGCCGAAGATCAGGGTCGCCCAGCTGCCGACCGCCACCGCCTGGGCCCAGGGATGCCCGCGCTTGCGCGCGATGCGCCCCGGCATGATCCCGAGCGCGACGAAGACTGCGACCAGCGTCGCAATGACGACGAGCAGCACGATCCAAGCGAAGATGTCGATGAAGGACATTGCGTGACCCCTTGAGACGGAGCGCTGGCCGGTATTTTGCCGGCCAGCGCGATGGTCAGGATCTCAGTCGCCGATGCTCTCCTTGAGCTTCTCCATCACTTGATCGATGGTGAACGAGGCCGCGCGCTGGCTGGGCGGGAACTCCTTGAACGTCGCCAGGAATTGCGCAACACCGGCCTGCGCACCGGCCATGATGTAGCCGTGATCGAGGACCCAGTCCCAGTAGGTGTTCGAAATAATGTCAGCTCGCTCGAAGGGATCAGCGTGCAGGTCGTATAGTTTGGGCATACGGAGCTTCGTGAACGGCTCTCCCCATACCGCCAGTGTTCCCGCCGCGCGCTGCTCCGCGAACACAACTTTCCAGTTCGCGTAGCGCAGGCTCACCAGGTCGCCGTCGTCGTTGAAGTAGAAAAACCCTTCGCGAGCCCCTTTCGCCTCCTGCCCCGCGAGGTAGGGAAGCTGGTTATAGCCGTCGACATGCACCTTGAACGTCTTCCCGACGGCGGTGTACCCCGTGAGCAACTTGTTCTTGATCTCGGGCTCACCGGCCGCGGCGAGCAGGGTCGGAAACCAGTCGTGCCCGCTGACGATCTCGTTCGAAACTTCGCCTGCTTCAATATGGCCCGGCCACCGGATCATGCACGGCACCCGGAACGCTCCCTCCCAATTCGTGGCCTTCTCGCTCCGGAACGGGGTCATGGCACCGTCTGGCCAGGAATTTTCGTGCGGGCCATTATCGGTCGTGTAGATGACGATCGTGTTGTTGACGATGCCGAGTTCGTCGAGCTTCCTAAGCAGGGAGCCGACCGTGCCGTCATGCTCGATCATTCCGTCGGCATATTCGGTCCGTGCGGTCAGCCCCGGCTGGTCGCGATGCTCGGCCCGCACATGCGTTCGAAAGTGCATGCGTGTGGTGTTCATCCAACAGAAGAACGGCTTGTTGGCCTTGACCTGCCGATCCATGAAATCCATGGCGGCCGCAGAGGTCTCGTCGTCGATCGTTTCCATCCGCTTTCTGGTCAGCGGACCAGTATCCTCGATCGTCTGCTTGCCGACCCTACCCCAGCGCGGCTGCTCGGTCGGATCGTCGACATCCGTTGCCTTGCAGCGCAGAACGCCACGCGGACCGAACAGCTCCTTGAACTTGGGGTCTCTCGGATAGTTGAAGGTTTCCGGGTCTTCCTCGGCGTTGAGATGATAGAGGTTGCCGAGGAATTCGTCGAAGCCATGAACTGTAGGCAGGTACTCGTTGCGGTCACCGAGATGGTTCTTCCCGAACTGCCCCGTCGCGTAACCGAGCGGCTTGAGCGCCTCGGCGATGGTGATATCACGCGCCTGAAGGCCGATCGGAGAGCCGGGGATACCGACCTTGGAAAGGCCGGTGCGTAACGTCGCCTGTCCGGTGATGAAGCTCGATCGCCCCGCCGTGCAGCTCTGCTCGGCGTAGTAGTCGGTGAAGATCATGCCTTCCTTGGCGACGCGGTCGATGTTCGGCGTGCGATAGCCCATGAGCCCCATCGAATACGCGCTCACATTTGTCAGGCCGATATCGTCGCCCATGATGACGAGGATGTTGGGCTTGCTTCCTCCAGCGGGCGCCGGCGCCTGTTGCGCCTGCGCGGGCCGGGTTGCGCTGACGGAGCTCAGCGCCGAGGCTGCCGCAAAGGTCGTGCCGGTCAGCAAAATGTTGCGGCGGCTGAGGCTTTGCGCCTGCGGCCCGGCACTCCTGAAGCGAGGAGCATCGTTTTCCTCACATCGGTCACTCATGGTTCGCTCCCTTTCTGACGATGCATCGGAACCCGACGTGGCTGGTCGAGGTGTCGACTGCCTCGGCGTGGCGCGCCGCAGGTCGGTAGCGGCGGCAGTAATTCGGCGCGCAGAGATGCGATCCGCCCTTGAGCACCTTGCGCGGAATGCGAATCTGCGGCTGGCAAGGATCGAAGCTGTCGCTCTCGGGGCCGCCGCGCGGGTTGATTGGGACGCAGCAGGCCTTGGGCGCTTCGGCCTGGTGCCGGGTCGACCACCAATCGGTCGTCCATTCCCAGACATTGCCGATCATGTCGTAGACGCCGTAGCCGTTCGCGGGGAACGCAGTCACCGGAGAGGTGCGGGCGTACCCGTCGGTTACCAAATTCTCCTGCGGGAACGCCCCCTGCCAGGTATTCGCCATGGGCTTGCCGCCAGGCATGAGTTCATCGCCCCAGGCGAACTCGGCTCCGTCGAGCCCGCCGCGCGCCGCCAACTCCCATTCGGCCTCGGTCGGCAGCTCTTTGCCGGCCCAGCGCGCATAGGCCTCTGCGTCGCGATAGGCGATGTGGACGACCGGGTGGTCGTCGAGCCCGCTGATCGATGAGCGCGGTCCATAGGGCCTGCGCCAGTTCGCGCCGAACTTGAACTGCCACCATTGTCCCCAATCTCGTAGGTCCACTGGCTGCTTCGGCTCCGTGAAGACGAGCGAGCCGGCCTTGAGCATATGCGGCAGCGCGCCGGGATAGTCCCTGGTGTCAGGCTTGATTTCCGCAAAGGTGACGTGGCCGGTGGCGTTGACGAATCTGCGGAACTCACGGTTCGTCACCGGCGTGGGGTCGATCCAGAAGCTGTCCACCGTCACGCGATGGACGGGCGCCTCCTCCGGATAATGGTGGTCCGATCCCATGCGGAAGCTGCCGCCGGGGATCGCAACCATGTCGGCCGGAATCGCGTGTCTTAGCGGAGCCGCGGGGGCTTCCGGACCGGCGTGGGATACAGTCTCGAGCATTGTCGTTGCTCCCCCTGTGGATGGTTGTGCCTATTGCGGGCAAACGTCCCAGAAGCCGCGAGTGCGGGAGGCATCGGTGTAGTACCAGCAATAGCCAGGGCTCGGCGGCGCGCCGGCCCAGGCGGCCGCTGTCGCCGCGGTCACGAAGCCGATCGCCGCTCCGGCCGCGATGGCGCCGCCTGCTCCCCAATATGCCCCGTAGGGGCGATAGATGCCGCCGACCAGCACCGGCCTTCGGAACGCCACGGCCCCTCCGCGCCAAGCTACTGCGCCACGCGGGCCAACGGCGACGCCTCCCCGATACGCGTAACGGCCGCCATATCGTCCGACGCCTGCGCCGCGATAAGCGAAGCCGCGGCGCCCATAGCCGCCGCGATAGGCGAAGCCTGCTCTACCCCTGAAATACGCAAAGAAAGGATGATGCTCACCGGGCAGGTGATCGATCGCGATCTGGGTGCCGTCCCCGGCCCATGCCCGCTGGCTGATGACGGAGGCCAAGCGGGATGCTTCACCCTGCTCGGCCTTCACGCCCGGGACGGCAAGCGGCAAGGACGCGAGCGCCAACGCCGCCAGCAATGTCTTGATCGTCATGATGCACTCCCTCCGTTACCAAGCAGGCCGACCGCGTTGATGGAAGTGAGCGCGACGGCATGATCCGTCGCTCGCCTCCGCCGTCGCCGGTCTTCGAGCACGCATGACGTGCTCTCAGCCTGTTCTTCCTTTATTTCTTAGGGAGGACATTAGAGGACTGGCTTACGACGACGCCATTCCACAATGAGGGAGGCCCAGCCATCTCAACGTTTAGGACACTAATTACAAAGTTTAGGCTGAGAGAGCGCTTGACCCTCAAGTCTTCTGGCAGACAGAAGCGGCCCCTTGGCAGCCAGCCTGCGCGTGCTTCACTGCGCCGCGAGTCTCGCGGATCAAGCTCTCGGGCTAGGCGACACCCGCTCGAGGCAGGATATCAGCTCCTGCTCGTGGAACGGCTTGTCGAAAAAGCCGAGCGCGCCGGCGGCCAGCGCTTGTCCCCGCATCTTCGATTCGCCGTAGGCGGTGATGAAGATGATCGGCAGGGTATAGCGTTGAGAACGCAGCTCATTCTGCAGCTCGATGCCGCTCATGCCCGGCATGTGCAAGTCGCAGATCAGGCAGATCGTGACGTCGAGCTGTTCGGACCTAAGGAACTCTTCGGCAGTCTCGAAGACCGCCACGTCATAGCCGAGCGACTGGACGAAACTCGCCGTCGCCCGCCTGAACGATGCGTCGTCGTCGACAATCGAGATGAGGGCGAGATTCGTCACGCGGATGTCCTTTGGCGAAGTCAAAGTAGACACGCGTTGCGGGGAAGCAAGTGTAATCGGGTGCGGGGCGATTACCAGTAGGGGTTAATGAAATTACACCAAGTGATTAGGCCTTCGAGACCTTGCGCGCCGAATTCCCAGGGCGTCCGCCATTCTTACGAGCTCGGCAAGCGATTTCGCCCCCATCTTGCGTGTAACGTTCCCCCTGTGCACCTTGACGGTGTTCTCCGTGATGCCGATTTCCCCGGCAATCTGCTTGTTCAAGAGACCCTGTGTGACGCAGGCCATGACCTCCTGCTCGCGTGGGGTCAATGCCCGAAACCTCTCCCGCAGCACAGAGACGACGTGCTCGCTCTCGTGCCGCGTCCTGTCGCGATCGAGCGCGACTTGAATGGCGTCCAAGAGATCCTGGTCGCGGAATGGCTTCGTCAGGAACTCGATCGCGCCGGCCTTCATGGCCCGCACGCTCATGGGAATGTCGCCATGCGCGGTGATGAAGATGATCGGGATGCCGATCTTCGCGGTGGCGAGCTTCACCTGAAAATCCAAACCGCTCACCCCGGGCAGCCTCACATCGAGGATCAAGCAACAGGGCGCGTCCGGCAGCTCGATCGCCAGGAACTCCGGTGCCAACGCGAAGGTCTGCACCTCCAGCCCTACGGATTGGATGAGATTGCTTAGCGCCTTGCGCATGGACTCATCGTCGTCGACGACGAAAACTCTAGGCTGCGGAGCGGCATGTTTGTTGTTCATCACGCTGTCCAGGCGACCTCAACGATGGGCGACGCCCTCGATCCGCATCTTCTCCACCGTGTCGACCGCCGTATAGGCGTTGCAGGGCAGAGTCATGCGAAATACAGAGCCGTGAGGCGCGGCCGGTGAGACCGACAACGTTCCTCCATGAGCTTCGACGATCGATCTGCAGATCGCCAAGCCCATGCCCGTTCCCCGAGACTTCGTCGTGTAGAATGCTTCGAAGACACGCTCCAAATTCTTTGGGTCTATGCCCGGTCCGGTATCTTCGACCAATATTGCAATATGATCAAGGTCGACTGTCTCGGATTTCATCTTGAGGACGCGCGCACGATCCGCGGCGGCACGCATCGCATCCCCAGCATTGGTAACGAGGTTCAAGATGACTTGCTGCAGCTGACCTCTGTGCGCCGACACCAAAGGAAGTTCGGCAGCCAATTCCAGTTGAACGGCTATCCTTGCCGCGTCCAGCTCCCCGCCTACGATTGAGACGGTCTCTCGGACAAGCTCATTCGCATCGAGTGTCGATCTTACCTGCTCGTCTTGGGCAAACATCGCTCGGACGGCTTGAATCACCTCGCTCGCCCGATGACCATCGGCAGAAATATAATTGAATGTGTCTCGAAGTCGGTCGAAGCTCGGAGGCGTCCTCGTGAGCCAGCGCAAGCCCGCGCCGGCGTTCGCCACTATAGCTCCCAAGGGCTGCTTGATCTCATGCGCGATTGCCGCCGACATGGCGTCCATGGACATCAGCCGCCCCTCGCGCTCGCGCTGCTGCGCGAGGAAAGCCAACGCCAGCCGAGCGTAGAGCATGGTCGATTCCGCAAGCAGCACGAACAAGACAAAACTTGCCGAGGCGATTGCGAATATCCGGTTGGCATACCAGGCGACATCGAAGCGGTAGCCGACAAGGTTGATCAATATCGATGACAAAAGCCATCCCAGCGACACGAGGAGAAGCCATAGGTCGAGCATTGAGCGTCGGAAAAACAGAAGCAATACAAAAGCGGTCGCACAAAGAGTCAGCATGACGGCCGAAACGATGTGTACAGTGCCGGCCTGATCCGTGATGTTCAGCACGAGTGCCGGCAGCATGTCCTCGTGCACCGTGACGAACCAGGTTACGCCGCACACCAGAACGATGACCACGGCGATGCTTGCGAGAATGACAATCGGGGCCGCGCCGCGGATCAGCTGCATTCTGGCAGGGGCAACTCGCAGGAGTACATACGCGATGATGGTCGTAGGCAGCCCCATATGCCAGACCCCGAAGAGCCAGCCCGGTGTTTGCAGGCCCGCGCCGAGCAGGCCGGCCGGTGCGAAGGCCCCCGGAAAGGTGAGTGCGTAGCAGACGACAACGAGCGCGGTGAAGAGATATCCACTGGCGAGGACCAACAATGCACGCGAGCGCAGAACCGCAAAATGCGCATACAACAAACTTGCAGTGATTGAATCGTTCAGGAACATGATCGTTGCGGCTATGGGAAGGAACACGTCGAGTTGAGCCAAACGCACATGTGCGAACGGCAGAACCCCGAAAAACAGGGCAAGCAGGAGCAACGCGACCGCGAGCGCCGCCCGTTCTTGCGTTCGACTGGGCGGCAGAGTGGAGATCAGCGATGGCAGTTTGCCTTCTGGCATAGAGCCCTTACCTCCTCCGTCTCGACAGCCTCGTCAGGCCCCAGGCTCTCAGGCCGGCAGAGGCTGTAGCCTCACCGGTGATTTGGCAGCGCGACGCGAAAGACTGAACCATAGGGCACGCCCCGTGTCACCGACAGGGTCCCGCCATGAGCTTCGACGATCGAGCGGCAGATCGCCAGCCCCATGCCCACGCCGCGCGACTTCGTCGTGTAGAAGGCGTCGAAGACACGCTCCATGTTCATCGGGTCTATGCCCGTTCCCGAGTCCTCGACCGATACGGCGACGCCGTCCGATCCCAGGGCTTCGGACTTCACCTTCAGCACGCGGGCGCGATCCGTAACGGCGCGCATTGCGTCGGCTGCGTTATTGACCACATTCAAGATGACCTGCTGCAGCTGCCCTCGATGCGCCGAGACCATCGCAAGCTGCGCTGCCAACTTATCGTCAGCGCGAGCCATTTCTGTTCCCTGGTCGGCGGCAGCGCCGACAGCAGTATCGACGGCTTGTCCGGCACGCTTTCCCCCTGGAAGACAAGCGCTTTGATTATGTGGCGCGCATTCTAGCCGATTTTGCCTGCGGATCGAGCGCTTTTGATCCGGACCACGTTGGGGCCAACCGAGCGGCGGCTTTCCGCTCTTTCCGAACAGATCCGGGAAATGACCGCTTTGAGTCGTCGGACTAAACCGCTCTCGCGGTAGAGCGCACAACTGTTGCGCGGGACGAGAGAAGTTGGGGTAACGGGACGGGAGCGTCCTGTCTGAAGATGAGGGGTTGCCAACCTCACAACAGACAGGAGCCTCCCATGACCAACGAGGCCATGAGCCCATTGCGCCGGCGCATGATCGAAGACATGACGGTGCGCAAGTTCGTCGAGAAGACCCAGAAGGATTATATCCGTCACGTCAAGGACCTCGCCGTCTTCCTCGGCCGATCGCCGGACACCGCCACGGCCGAGGATCTGCGCCGCTATCAGCTGCACCTGAGCGACACCGGCGTCCGCCCGCCGAGCATCAACAGCGCGGTTTCGGCCCTGCGGTTCTTCTTCTCCATCACGATCGACCGTGCCGCTGTCACCAAGCCTCTGACGTTTGTCGCCGAGCCGCGGAAGATTCCTGTCGTCTTGAGCCCCGAGGAGGTGGCACGCTTTCTGGAGGCGGCACCCGGGCCGAAGTATAAAGCCGCGCTCAGTGCTGCCTATGGTGCGGGCCTGCGCGTTTCCGAGGTCGTCGCGCTGAAGGTGTCGGATGTCGACTCCAAGCGCATGCTGCTGCGTATCGAGCAGGGCAAGGGGCGCAAAGATCGCTGTGCGATGCTCTCACCGCAGCTGCTCGAGTTGCTGCGCGACTGGTGGCGGATCGCGCGGCCCCGGGTCTGGCTGTTTCCGGGACAGAACCGGGTCAACCATCTCACCACGCGCCAGCTCAACCGCGCCGTTCATGCCGCCGCTCACATGGCCGAGATCACCAAGCGGGTGACGCCGCACACGCTGCGCCACAGCTTCGCAACCCATCTGCTGGAGCAGAACATCGACATCCGGGTGATCCAGGTTCTCCTCGGACACGCCAAGCTCGATACCACGGCGCTCTATACGCGTGTCGCCACCAACACGATCCGCGAGGTCATGAGCCCGCTGGATCGCCTCACGCCGCTGCGCGCCAGGAGAGACAAGCCACCCGCATAGCGCGCAGGGCGCATGCTTCGCCCGGCGCTGGAGGTCGCGGATATCTTCCGCGGCCACGGACCGGCATGGCGCAGGGCCAATGCCGGCCATGTGAGCCTCGGCCAACTGAAGGTCATGGCGGCGATCGAGAGCTGCCGCACGGCGACGCTCGGCGGTCACGTCGAGCGTTGCGAGGACTGTGCGCATACGCGCATCGCCTACAACTCCTGCCGCAATCGCCACTGCCCGAAGTGCCAAGGTGTAGCCGCCAAGCAATGGCTGGCAGAGCGCCAAGCCGAGCTGTTGCCGGTGCCGTACTTCCATGTCGTGTTCACGCTGCCAGCGGCGATCGCGGCCATCGCCTATCAGAACAAGACGGTGATCTACGACATCCTGTTCAAGGCCTCGGCCGAGACACTGACCACGATCGCCGCCGATCCCAAGCACCTCGGCGCACGCATCGGCATCACTGCCGTGCTGCACAGCTGGGGCTCGGCCATGACGCATCACCCGCATGTGCATATGATCGTGCCAGGCGGCGGCATCTCGCCCGATGGGCAGCGTTGGATCGCCTGCCGTGCCGGCTTCTTTCTGCCGGTGCGCGTGCTCTCGCGCCTGTTCCGCCGGCTATTCCTGGAGAAGCTCGCCGCCGCCCACGCGGCTGGTCTCCTGCACTTCTTCGGAGACCACGACCCTCTCCACGACGAGCCAGCCTTCACCGCCTATCTGGCGCCGCTGCGTAGAGCCGAATGGGTCGTCTACAGCAAGCGCCCGTTCGGCGGGCCAGAAGCTGTGCTGGCCTATCTGTCGCGCTACACCCACCGCGTCGCCATCTCCAACAGCAGGCTGATCGCGTCCGATGGCAACAGCGTCACCTTCAAATGGAAAGACTATCGCGCAAAGGGCTGCGAACGGCAGAAGATCATGAGACTCGCCGCCGACGAGTTCATCCGCCGCTTCCTCATCCACGTGCTGCCCTCAGGCTTCCATCGCATCCGCCACTACGGCTTGTTCGCCAACAGCTCGCGCCTCGACAACGTCGCGCGAGCGCGTCAACTGCTCGCCGTGCCGGAGCCTGAGAACGAGACAGCCGATGCCCCTGACGGCAACGAGCCGCCACTCACCCAGCCGTGCCCGTGCTGTGGCGGCCGCATGATCGTCATCGAGACCTTCCAGCGCGGCTGCTCGCCACGATCCCGTCCGGCGGATTCGATGATTGCGATCAGGATCGACACCTCATGATGCCGTTCACGTCGAGGGTTGTGCCCGCATCGCAGGATCTCAGCCGGCCACGGCCAGGCTCGCCCAATGGCTGCTACTCCGCCCATTCCGGCCCCACCGTCTGTGCCGAATGCGGCGCCGCTCGGGCCAACAACGCTCCGCCAGACCTCTCCACCGACGCTCACCGTGCTTGGCGATTACACCGCGCCCGCACCAAACCATCGCGCCCAGGCCTCAAATCCCCATAGCTCGAGCCCGCCCCCAGCCCACCGCAACGCCGAGCTTATCCGATCCGCGGTTTCCTCCCCCGGAGGTTTTCCGACGCCGGCCGCAAAGGCAAGCGGCGCCGTTTGTGAGCGGCCGGCATCTGAAAACCTTCACAGCTCCGGTCGTTCGACGGCGGGCAGTGCGTGCCACTGGTGTTAGATGGGAGCCCGGCGCGCGAAGCAAGCTGGAAGGCTTGGCTCGCGATCCTGATGGCGGTTCTGCTCTTTTTTGACCGCGGGTCGCGCCTCAAAGTTGTCGGGTCAATTCCCGCAAGCTCAGCTCGGAGCACCTCGTAGCTGGCGCCGCAACGAACTTTTTCAATCCAAAGCGAGCGCCACAGGCTCGTAATCTCCCGGCCACTGGTTCAAGTCTTGCCCTCGAATCCTCCACCAGGTGTCTCGAACGGGCGGCTGCTCGATGAGATCGACGAGCTCGATGCCTTGCGTCGCGTCACCCAGAGGACGCGGAAGAATGGCAAGACCGGCGCCTAAGGCACAGAGCCGTGCTTGCACCTCTCGATTGTTGCTCCGCGAGACCATGTCGCATTGGCTGATGAAGGAGCCCGAGCTCGACGAGGAGGCGCTGCGCGCCACGGCCGACGGGCATCAGGTGCTGGTCGAGCGCCAGACGCTCGCCGACAGCGTCGCGCCGGTCGAGGTCACGGCGCCGAGTGGGGCTGCCTCGACCTTGACGCTCGCCAAGGCCGAGGAGGGGCTGTGGAAGGGCGCCTTCACGGCCGCCGAGGAAGGGCTCTATCGCCTCAAGCAAGGCGACCAGACGGCGCTGGTCTCGGCAGGCGCCGCCGATTCCAAGGAATTCCAGGACGTCATCTCGGATACCGAGCGGCTGCGCCCGATCGCCGAGGCGACGGGCGGCTCGGTGCGCCGCATCGCGACGAATGCGACCGGCGATATCCATCTGCCGGCGGTGGTCAGCGTGACCCGCTCCTCGGCGGCGAGCGGAGCGGATTTCATCGGCCTGCGCTCGAGCGATTCCTACGTGGTCACGGGCCTGTCGATCTGGCCGCTCTTCCTCGGCTTCGCCGGCCTCGCGCTCATCGGGCCGCTGCTCGCGGCAGCCTGGTTCTTCGAGGCGCGCGGGATGGGGCGGCGGACGGGGGCGTAGGGGTGTAGGCCTGACGGATGATAGCCAGGGCTGGAAGTGCAATCAGGGGGAAAGCAGGCCTATGGGCACCCCCCGGAGCCGTGACGCTAACCTAAGATTCTGACCGGCTCATAGAGCATTCACGAAAATCATTTTCGCGCTTTGCTCGCCTTCATAAGCCCACGCCAGACGACCCTTAGAGCGGCTATCACTCCAGAATGTCTCTATGGTGGATTAAGTTCGCGAAGAAGCCGAGTCGCCGCAAGAACATCTCTGGACGCAAATCCTTCCGTGAAACGAGCGGAGACCGGAGCCAGGATGTTGCGCGCCTCGGAGCGATCTCCTCGGGCCTCAATCAAGCGAGCAAGATCGGTCGCACTGCGCAGCATCCAGGAAAGCGCTTCCTGTGCTCGAGCCTCGTCCAGTGATTGACGATAGCAATTCGACGCGCCTTCGAGCTCCCCATTCCCTGCAAGGAGCCGACCGCGGACACGAAGCAGTTCCGGCCGACACCACACCTCGCCTCTTTGCAGACATTGCGAGAGCGCCTCGTCGATTGTTGCGAGCCCTTCGATAAATTGGCCGGTCTGGGCAAATCCTTCGCCGAGCGCACACACAAGAACCGCGTGATAGAAGAAGCCGCGAGCTTCCAGCTGGCGGAGCGCTTGGTTGAGCCGGCGCACGCCGTTGCGGGCGTCGCCGCGCGCTATCTGCTGCTGTCCGTGGTAACATTCCGCGTAAGCATGCCAAACGTCCAGCGCATTCGCCCGCGTGTAGGCATCGAGCATGGCTGTAAACCGCTCGCCCGCGTTGATGTCTCCCGTCAGCAGAGCGATCGGGCATGCGCCATCCGAGAGCGCGTGGGTCAGTGTCAGAATATGCCCGAGCGAAAGCGCCTCCTCGACGATTGTCTGCATTTCCCGCATCGCCCGGTCCGGAAAGCCGAGAACCCACAACGTACGGCCGAGTGTTATGCGGGCCGTCAGACTTTGCTCGTACTGGAAGCGAGCAATGTGGGACCGGGACGTCGGTGCAACATAGGAGGCGAGCATTTTCTCGACCTCCGCCTTAGCCTCGACGTGTCGACCCAGGAGATGCAGCGAGCGAGCCCGCAAGCGCGATCCAAACCGATGTTCGGGCGGTTCGCCGGCTTCTATCTCCTCTCGACAGAACAGGTCCGCCGTCTCGAGCGCCTCGCCCGGCCGCCCGGCATTGGTCTTTGCGACCCAGATCGCCCATAAGGAGCGCAGCTGGAAATCCCGATCGCCTATCTCCTTGGCCAGAGCCCGACATTTCTCCCAGGCTTGGACTCCCCGCGGCAGGCCCGACACAGCCCGCAGGCTGGGCCAGCCGAGCGCCGCATAGAGCTGCATGCGCTGCCGCCGCAACGGCTGCGGCGATTTCTCGGTTATGGCAAGGGCGCGCTCGACCCATGTCAGGCATTCGTCAACCGCCGACAATTCGAACCACAACGGGACCGCCGCAATCGCCAATGCAACGTAGTCTTCAGAGGCTTCTCCCGATCCAAATGCCCATTCGAGAGCGGCACGCAGATTCGGTAAGTGATTGCGATATTTGGAGAGCCACGCAGCTGACGGGCTCGTGTGCCATTCTTCCTGAGCCTGCTCGAAGAGTGCGCGCATCCAGGCAGCGTGCCGCCTCGACGCATCTGCCTCCTCGCCGGCTTCACGCAGCTTCTCCAGCGCGAATGCCCGCGTTGTCGCCAATAGCCGGTAATGAACACCTTGGTTCTCAAGCTCGGGGATCACAAGCGACTTGGCCGCCAGGCCTCGAACCAGCTCATCGATTTCAGCAGGCGGCAGGTCGGCTCCCGCGGCGACGGCTCGTGCCGCCGCGGTAGAGATGTTGCCGTGGAACACGGCTAGTCGGCGGAAGACAGCCTGTTCAGATGGTGCCAGTAACTGGTAGCTCCAATCGAGCGTCGCACGCAGCGTCTGGTGCCGAGGCAAGGCGGTTCGGCGCCCCTGCGCCAACACTTGAAGACTGTCACCGAGCGAGGTGTCCAGATCGCGAAGCCCCACGGTTGCCATGCGCCCGGCGGCGAGCTCAATCGCGAGAGCAATGCCGTCAAGCTTTCGGCAAATCGCAACGATGGCCGGCGCATCTTCGTCGGTGAGCTCGTAACCGCCCAGGTTCGCCGACGCTCTCTCGACGAACAGCTGAACCGATGCAGCCAGTAACGCGTCCGCCGCTTTAATCGATGCGCCAGGAGGGAGCATTTGTGTCTCGCTCGGCAGGTCGAGCGGCTGCAGACGGTAGACCCACTCGCCGCCGGCTCTCAACACCTCACGACTCGTCGCGAGGATATGGACATCGGGCGCCCCGCCCAGCGCTTCCGCCAGCGCGGCAGCGGCGCCGATCACATGCTCGCAATTGTCCAGCACGATCAGCAACCGACTGCTACGCAGCGCTTCGATGAGCTCCGCCGTCGGGTCAGCCGACCGGAAAACGTAACCGATTGCCGATGCAACGCCGCCGGGAACCAGTTGGGGCTGCACGACGGCAGCCAGATCGACGAAGACGGCGCCGTCCGAGAAGCGCTCGGCTGCCGCGGCGGCCGTTGCAATCGCCGTGGTCGTCTTCCCGATGCCGCCGGGCCCCACGAGCGTAACCAGTGCCTCATGGGTGACAACGTCGACGAGTTTGGCGATCACCTCGTCCCGCCCGACAACGCGGCTAAGAAGGCGAGGGAGCCTCGGCCGCGTTCGATGCTGGGGCTGCGAGGGATTCGTTTGTAAGCCCGCGGCGTGCGATGGCGCCAATTCCACGGGGGTAGCGTTTTCGCGCCTGACGCGCGCGACGAAGCTGTAGCCCCGACCAGGGACATTGACGATGAAGCGGCGGCCTGCTCCGTCGTCTCCCAGCGCACGGCGGATCGCCGCGATGTGCGTGCGCAGATTGGTCCCGTCGACGAAGGTCTTCGGCCAAGCCGCCGCCATCAGTTCATCTTTGCTGACGACGTTCCCTGCGCGATCGACCAACGCCAAAAGCAGATCGAATGCGCGGCTGCCGAGATTGACCGGGGTGCCCGACGAGATCAGTTGGCGCTGTTCCCGCAGCAACTCGAATGCATCAAACAACAGCTTCTGATCGGCACGAGGTTCCAAGGGTTCAACACCGCCCTTCGACAGAAAAGGCGCCGGGCCTTGCCCGGCGGCGTCTTCAATTGGCGCCAAATCCTATCAAGCGACGAATTCGTTGTCGCCGGACGAAATCACTTTGCACCGCCGAGTCGCCGGCCGCCACGCGACAGCGCGCGGATTCATACGGATTCACATCGTTTCACTCACGCCTGTCCAAACGAAAGCCGACAATCCCCGTGTTCGGAGGTGGTAAGCCCCTCGCGGTCAGAGAGCGGTGATTGACGGTGAAGAAGCGTGTCCTCATGATGATCATTCCTGAGAGAAGGACCCAAGTCGATGTGAGCGGATCTCGAAGCGAGATAGTCGCGTCCTACTATCTCCTTCAGGACAGCGGCTTCGAGGTCGTCCTTGCGGCTCCGGCGGAAGAGACGCCCTGGACCTGGCGCGACAGCAATTGGCGCGACAGCAACGGGCAAGAAGCCCTCTCACCCAGCCACCACCGCTTGCGCGAGGATCAGGCCGCCCAAGACGCGTTCGCCGATATGCTCGCGCTTCAGCAAGTGCGCATTGATGATTTCGCCGCGGCCATCTGCATTGGAACCTCGATCGCCCCATCGATGGCCGGCGAACCACACGACGCCTCGACGCTGGCGAACGCCATGCTCGCAGCCGGCAAGCCGGTCGCCCTCATAGCCAACGCCGATGTTCTCGATCCCATCCCTGCGGGCAAAGGTTTGTTGATCGTTGGCTCATCGAAGGATGCGCACCTTCAGGCCACGCGTGCCCTGATCCGCCTCATGGAACCGCGAGATCAACGCCATGGCGCCTAGAAAGGTCACTACGCGCGCGGAGCGGCAAGCCTCCGAGAGCCGCCGATCTCGATACCGCTCGGAGACCTCACGAGCGCGATGACTGCACTTAAGAAGTTGTTCTCAACACCAAGCAAAGGAGTGAACCATGTCCACGAATAGCAAACCGAGTATCGTGTTCGCCCACGGCATCTGGGCCGACGGCTCATGCTTTAGTAAGCTGATCCCGACGCTGCGGGCGGAGGGGCACGAAGTAATGGCCGCCCAGTACGGCCTCGACACGCTGAAAGGCGACGTCGACGCGACCATCCGCACATTCGGACGCGTCAGCGGTCCGATCGTCCTGGTCGGCCACTCCTACGGCGGAACCGTCATCACGCACGCCGGCATGGACCCCCGCGTTGCTGCTCTCGTCTACATCGCGGCCTTGGGTCCGGATGAGACCGAGACATCGCAGAGCGAGCAGCAAAAGTTCCCCACGACGGACGTCTTCAAAAACATTGACCTCGCCGACGGCCGCGTCTGGCTGAAGCCGGTCAGCGGCGTCCCGTGCTTCGCCGGCGATTTGTCTCCCGAAGAGCAGGGCATCGTTTATGCGACCCACTTCGCGCCGGCCGTCGATCTGTTCACCCAGAAGCTTGACGGCATCGCCTGGCGGTCAAAACCGAGCTGGTCCATCGTGGCCACCGAGGATCGCGCAGTCCATCCTGACCTGCAACGCTTCGCCGCGAAGCGCATGGGCGCCACGACCATCGAGTTGAAGAGCAGCCACGTTCCGATGCTCTCCCAACCGCACGCCGTACTCGACGTGATCCGCAGCGCTTCTGCGGCGGTCGCCGCAAAGCAAGAAAAAGCGGCCTGACGCGAACGATCCGCCCGCCTGGTGACCAGCCCAGCGTGCGCGCCGGGGGGAAGGCCGGCTTGCTCGAGAGTAGGCCTCCGCCGATCCCGACGACATCGGCGGAGGCCTAGTGAACGTGATCGTCTGAGGAGAACACGATGAAGGATCGGATCATGATAGAGGGCCGGGACGGCACGTTTGACGCCTATATCGCGCGGCCGAACGCCTCGCCGGCTCCCGCCGTTGTCGTTCTGCACGAGGTGTTCGGTGTCAACGCCGACATCCGCAAGACCTGCGACGAACTGGCCGAACAAGGCTTCGTTGCGGTCGCGCCCGATCTATTCTGGCGTCAGGAGCCGGGCGTCGACCTCAGCGTCACCTCCGAGCCCGACTGGCAACACGGCCTTCGTCTCTATCAGGCCTATGACCGCGACGCCGGCGCCAGGGACGTCAAGGACACCGCCGACGTCGTGGCCAAGCTGCCCGAGTGCACCGGTAAGGTTGCGGTCCTGGGCTATTGCCTCGGCGGGCTGATGACCTTCCTGACGGCCGTGCGTTACAGCGTCGACGCCGCGGTCGTCTATCACGGCGGCGACACCGAGAAGTATCTGGGTGAGGTCGACGGCCTGCATGCGCCACTGCTGATGCATCTGGCCGAGGAAGACGAGTTCATTTCCAAGCCAGCGCAAGCCACGATCAAGACGGCGCTGGCCAACAAACCGAACGCGACGGTTCACAGCTATCCGGGCCAGCATCACGCCTTCGCGCGGCATAATGGGGCGCACTACAACGCCGCCGCCGCAGCGCTCGCCAGCGGGCGGACAAGCGAATTTCTACATCAGCAACTGCGGTAGCCTTCGGACCCGCCAAACGTTTCGGGCGTGCGGCTGAGCTCGCCGCAAGCGAGCGTTTTCCCGAGCAGACGAAGCGCTCCGGCATGACGTGCCCAAGACGCTCACCGCGAAACGCAGGTCAGCCATCGGCCAGGACCACTCCTCACAGGCGACGCGGCTAATCGCGGCTCACGGCACTCTCACGACAGCGTCGTTGCGCTCCCGCCAGCATTTTGATACATGCGCGGCCTCAGCAAGACGTTCAGTGGGTGTATGCCGGAGTATTCTCTGGTCGGGCAACAGGACATGGGAAACTCCGAAATCATGATCATGGACCGTGGAATTGCCGATGCCGGCGAGATGGACGAGGGAGCTCTGCCTGGGCTTCGGTCGGGGCTTCTCAACCGCCGGTCGTTTCTGTTCGGCTCTGCCGTCGGTCTCGGCACGCTGGGGCTGGCCGGCTGCGCGACGTCCGACGGCATGAGCCGTGCCGAGGCGGCGAAGGTCTACGGGCCGGTGCCCGACGAGAAATTCCCGATCCCGGCGGTCGATGTCAGCAAGATCGATCCAAAATATTATCGCAAGACAGTGCGCTACGACACCGATGAAGCGCCCGGTACGATTATCGTCGATCCCGGCAAATACTATGTTTACCGCATCGAAGGCGACGGAAACGCCACCCGCTATGGCGCCAATGTCGGCCGCGACGGCTTCCGATGGAGCGGTGACGCTTATGTCGGGCGCAAGGCCGAATGGGCGACCTGGACACCGCCCAAGGAGATGATCCAGCGCCAGCCCGAGGCGGCCAAATACGCCCGCGGCATGCCGGGCGGCCTCGACAATCCGCTCGGCGCCCGCACGCTCTACCTCTATCAAAACGGCGTGTACACGCTCTACACGATCTACGCCAGCAGCGACCCCGAGTCGATCGGGACCAACGTTACGAGCGGCTGTACCGGCCTCCTCAGTCAGGACATGATCGACCTCTATTCCCGAACGCCCGTCAAGGCGAAGGTAGTCGTCCTGCCGGCGTAGGCAACGGCGTCAGCCCCCGGTCCAGGCGCTGCCGGTGCGGGCAGCGCAAAGAACAGGGCCGTTCCGTTAAAGTCATAGCGATTGTGGGTGCGCGGCGGTCACTTGTCGTGTGACTGCACCACGCCGCTTCGAACGTCCGCTGCCTAATTGTTTCCCCCAAAAGCTGACCGACTGGAATCGGCCAGCAACACCGCCGCGCCGATGGATGGCGGCCGCTAGGCGCGCGCGGCGATATGCTCCGCCAGATGCGCCGCGTCGAGTTCGACACCAAAGATGAAGCTCGAAGCCCTTCGGGACAGCCAGCTCAGCCCAAGGAAGTACAGCCCGGGCACATCGGTTATGCCGCGCCGATGCATCGGCGCACCGCGTTCGTCAAAAGCCTCGACCTTCAGCCAGCCGAAATCGAGCGCGTATCCCGTTGCCCAGACGATAGCGGTTATTCCGGCGCCTTGGAGGTTTAGCTGTAGGATGGGATCGGTGACGCATGGCGGCTCCGGTTCGACCATTCGTGCCCCTGGCTGCTCGGGCAGGTCGAGACATTCTCGAGCAGCATAGGCGTCGGCCGCGTCGAGCAAGGACAGGTAGGACGCATCGCCTTGTGCGAGATTGCTCGCCAGGTCGGGGGAGAAGCGCATCACACCATCTCCGAAGGCGTCCGCCCTGCCCAACAGCATCACCCCGCGCGCTGCAAGGCGCCGGAAGTCGATGGTGTGGCCGCCATAGGCGCCGCTGACCGCGATCGTGACGTGCTTCACTGACGGATCGCGGGGCGCGGCCTCCCACAAGCCGAGGACACCCAGCCACCAGCAGAAGTCACGCCCGCGATATTGTCTGGGAGGCCGCTCATGCCGGCCGACGGACAGATAGACGCGCCGGCCCGCGCGTGAAAGTTCGTCGGCGATCTGAGCACCCGAAGAACCGGCCCCGACCACCAGCACCGCGCCCTCCGGCAGCTGGCCGGGATTTCGGTATGCGTTGGAATGCATCTGCACGATCCCGGCTTCCGGCGGCACGACGGCCGGGATCATCGCGCGTTGAAACGGTCCAGTGGCCGCGACCACGTTGGTGGCTTCGATCGCGCCCTCCGACGTTTCGGCGCGGAAGCCGGTCCCGTCGGCCTTCCTGTGCAGCGCCGTCACCGTAACGCCGCAGCGGACGGATGTGGCGATCCGTTCGGCGTAGGAGACAAAATAATCCACCATCTGGTCGCGCGTCGCGAAGCCGTCGGGATCAACGCCGGCGATGAGTAAATCCGACAATCTGTCATGCCAGGCGGGACCGTTGGCGTGCAAACCGTCCCACCTTTCCGAGCGCCAGCGTTCGGCAATCCGGTGCCGTTCCACGACGAGGTGGGACAGGCTGCGCTTGCTGAGTTGCTTGCTCATCGCCAACCCGGCCTGACCGCCGCCGACAATCAGCGTCTCGATTTTCTCAACTGACACGTCGACATCCTATTCTGTTTGGGCAAGATTCAATTCAAGAAGATTTCCCTATGTCGTCCGGGATGGCGCGTGAGCCGATTTTGACCTCTTTGACTGGCAAGGCAGCTAGGATTGTGTTGGGTGACAGCAGCTCTGCTCAGATTGCGCGCTCGTCCTGCACAGGCACGACGAGTTGATCGGCACATCTGCCTTGGCCAGCGCCGTGGCCAGCCTGGCCTGCAGCGCGGGCAGCTCTTCGCTCTCGCCGCGGCGCTTCAGGCATTCCACCAGCCCGTGTAGCGCCCACACATTGTCGGGGTGCTGGGTGCAGCGTTGCACCTTGCCGCTCAAGCCCAGATCGTCCCGATAGACCCGTTCGGCCTCCTCGCGGTGGCCCTGATCGAGGAGCAGAGCGGCCAGTGCATGGCGCGGCGGGTGCATCCACGCCCAAGGCTCGGTGTAGGACAGATTGTCGTCAAGCTCGGCCGCCTGCCGCAGATGGGCGTAGGCCTCGTCATGTCGGCCCTGGTGGTAGGCAAGCTCGCCATCGAGCAAAGCAGCGCCGACGCCGAGCGAAGCCCTGGTCGGGTTGCTGAGGAAACGCCGCTCGGGCGGGATGCTCGCCAAATGCCGGTGAAACCGTTCGCGCTCCCGCTCCGCCCCGGCGAAATCCCTTAGCGTCGCATGCGCGACGCCCTTGGCGTAGTGCTGCATGGCAGTCGTCAGCACATAAAGCTCGGGCTCCTCGACCATTGGTTCGTCGATGATGTC
Organism: Rhizobiales bacterium GAS188; assembly: GCA_900104855.1. NCBI lineage: Bacteria > Pseudomonadati > Pseudomonadota > Alphaproteobacteria > Hyphomicrobiales > Rhizobiales bacterium GAS188. The sequence continues at coordinate 1,643,063 of FNSS01000001.1, read as the reverse complement.
CTGCCAGCGGCCGAAGCGGACCAGCACATGCGACCTCATGGCGTGATAGCCCTCCACCGTCTGGGTCAGCTTGGGCCGGCCCGGAAGGCTCACCACATTGCGCGTCACCAGGTTGCGCACCTTGTCGGCGGCCCAAAGTGCCGGCGCATACTGGCCGAGGAGCATGCAGGTGAACATCATCAGATGCAGGTCGTGACAGCAGCCGAGCAGGTAATAGGTGGGCTCATCCGCATAGGCGAGATAGAGGTCGTTGGCGCGATCCGCCTTTTCGCTGGCAAGCCGGGCCTTCTCGTATTCACCGCACAGCACGTAGATGTGGCCAGGCATATGGTTCATGTGCCCGGCATCGGGGCACATCGTGCCGAGCAGGTCCGCCGAACGCATGCCGCGCTCCGGTATATCAGACATTTCCAGCAGATGGATATGCAGGTGGAGGATCGCCGGATGCTGCGCGATGCCGGCCTCGTCGGAGAGCCTGATTGACCGCTCGCAAACCTGCAGCGCCTCGATAACGTCCGAATTCGGCGCCGGCGCGCCCGTCTTGAGGTCCCAGAGGCGCCGCACGGTGCGCATCATCAGCGCCTCGACGAACAGCGCCATCACGTCGTGGTCGTCGGGAAAACTGACGTAGACCGGCCGCATCTCGGCGGCGTAGGCGTCATCCCACTGTTCGAATTCCTGCGGCGTCACGCGATGCGGCTTCTGGAAACGGTGGGCAAGCGCCTCGATCAATCGCCTTTCGACCGAACCGGCGTGAGCGGCGTTGGCGCGCGCAAGCTGGACATGCTCGAAGCAGCGCCTGGTCGCGCTGTTGGCCTCGGCCTCGCCATGTTCCGTCCAGGTCAGATTGTAGAAGGGCCCGGCTGCATAGGCGATACCCCAATGCACCATGGCGCATCTGGGATCGCTTTCCAGCGCCTTCTCAAAACACTTGATGCCCTCTTCGTGGTTGAAGCCGTAGCACCAGTTGAGGCCGATATCGAACCAGCGCTGGGTTTCCGCCGAGCAGGTGGGGATGGGGCGCCCATAGGTGCCGAGGTTGAAGCGATCCATGCTGCCTTCTTCTTGAGCCATTCTTGGCGGGCCGGCGCGCACGGCAAAGCCTATCGTTAAGACTGTGCATCGCTGTCAGGCAAAAACAACATCGGACCGACTTAGGCAACCCAAGCTTTGGCCACGCGTACTGCGGAAAGTCGCCCAAATGGTCTGCAGGATCAAGAGGGGCTTTGCGCAAACCAAGGCTCTGGCCGAACGGGTCGGAGCTGCCGCCATGATGCTCGATTCGGAGCAGCCGAACTCAGACGACGAGCCCTGAACGGCAGCTTTTCAGACTTTTGCGCGTGATGCGCTGAATTCTCGGGTTTGGTCGGAACCGCCCGATACGCCGAAATCTAAATGAACGGCCTTGAGGCCGGGCGTTCCTGCCGACACGTTCGAACATGGCTTCGTCCGCTTCGTGGACGAGTTCGGGATCCAATTCTCATGACTATCCAATTTCACCTCCAGGCGGGGTGCGGACCGACTGCGCGTATCGGGCCTTCGGCGATCGAGCGGTCATTGCACGGGGATCGACAAACGGTCTTCTTGCTCTGCGGGCTCGCTTCGGAGAACGCGATCAAGGTGTTTCTGGTCTACGAGAACCCGAGCTGGCGACCATGATCAGTCCCCCGAGCGAAAAAGACTGATACCGATCAACCCTGACCGATCTTGCTGACCCGGGGCCAGCCGCGAGCTTGCAAGACGACAATCGGCAGAATCATGGCCCAGATGCAGAGTGCCGCGCGCGGCGCGAACCACGCCGCAACGATCGAGCCGCCAAACAGGGCCGCGATCTCGAGGGTATGTCTCATCATCCGGGCGGGATATTCAGGTGGTGTGCCGTCCGCAAGGAAATGGGGATGGGTGCGCGCGTAGCGCCAGATCGCCACATCCATTGCCAGCATCAGCAGGGCATTCGCAGCGTAGATCAAAACGCTCAGCGCCGACAGCGGGTAGGTGCTCAGAACTTCGGCACTGAAGGGAGTGAGCACGATCCCGAACAACAACGTCATGTTCAGCACCAGCAGCACGTCGTCGCCCCGCGTGATGACCCGATGCATCTTGAAGTGCAGTATCCACAGGCGCCCGGAAATGAAATAGGTCAGTGCCAGAGTGCCGAATTGCGGCAACATGGCGCCGAGGCGAACCGCCAGGCTACCGTCTGGCCCGGCTCCAGGTTGCGGCACCTGAATGGTGTAAGCAAGAAAGGTCATGGCGACGGCGAAGATGCCGTCGGCGAGATTGGTAAGCCGCGCAAAATCGTGAGTGTCATGGCGCATCGGTCGTTCCATGGGCATGGGCCCGGCGATCGGGGTCGTGATAGTAGTGGCTGCGTTATCAGAGCCCGATCCGAACCGATCGGAATCGGGCTCCAATGTCCCGGGGACCTCAATGCCCCGCATGCGCCGGCGCGCCGAGCTTGATGTTGCGCAGCGCTAGCGCGAGTGGCACTGCGACGGCCGCGACCAGCATCAGCGCCCAGAACACGTCGATATAGGCAAGCAGCGATGCCTGCGCCTGCACTTGCTGGCCGATCCAGGCGAAGGCCTGCCGCTGAGCTTCCGCCAATGAGCTGCCCTGGGCGAGAAAATACTGCGTCACCTGCTGCATCGTCTCCTGGTACGAGATGCCCGACGGGATGGCCTGCTCGACGAGGTGGCTCTGATGAAATTGCTCCCGATGCGCGAGCACATTGGAGGCGAGCGCCACCCCGATCGAGCTGCCCGTATTGCGCGCCGCATTGAGCAGCGCCGAGGCCTGGTCGATCTTCTCGGGTCGAATGCCGTCATAGGAAGCGGCGGTGATCGAGACGAAGATCATCGGCAGTCCGAGGCCGAGCACCATGCGCGATTGGGCGAAGAACCAGAAGCTGAGATCGGCGTCGAGATTCGTCATCTGGTACATCGAGAAGGCCACAATGGTCGCGCCAATGGCGATCAGGTATTTGGGCTGGACGAAGCTCGACAGGCGGCCCGTCACCAAGCTCATGAGCATGGTCACGAGACCGCCTGGAGCAAGGACAAGACCGGACAAGGTCGCCGTATAGCCGAAATCCTCCTGAACGAGCTGGGGCAGGAACTGGGTCGTTGCCAAGAGGATCGCCCCGGTCGCCATCATCACCAGAAAGCAGGATCCGAACTGGCGGGTGGCGACCAGGCGGACGTCCACGGTGGGATTTTGCCGCGTGGCCTCCCAAGGTATCAGGAAGAGAAAGGCGAGGCCGGAAATGATCGCAAAGGTCACGATGAAGCCCGATCCGAACCAGTCATCCTGCTGGCCTCGATCCAGGACCATTTCGAGAGCGCCAAGCGCGGTCGCGACAAGGAGGAAGCCGACGAGGTCGAAGCCGGAATCCGCTGTCTTCTGCGGGGTCTCCTTCACGAGCGCGGAGATCAACGCCATCGCGGCGAGGCCGACGGGTCCGTTGATCAGGAAGCACCAGTGCCAGGAGAGATTGTCGGAGAGCCAGCCGCCGAGCGTCGGCCCGACCACTGGGGCAACGACCACCGCGATCCCGAACAGAGCGAAGGCCTGGCCGCGCTTGGCCGGCGGGAAGCTCTCGGCGAGGATCGATTGCGCCACGGGCACCATGCCGCCGCCCGCGAAGCCCTGAACGAGACGGAACAGCAAGAGGACCTGAAGGTTCCAGGCGATGCCGCAGAGCACGGAGCTCAAGGTGAACACGCCGAGACAGCCGAGGAAGAAGGCCTTGCGGCCGATTCTCCTGGTCAGATAGCTCGTCGAGGTGACGATGATCGCGTTGGCGACGAGATAGGTGGTCACCACCCAGGATGCCTCGTCCTGGCTGACGCCCAGGCCGCCCGCGATATAGCGCAGAGCGACATTGGCAATGGTGGTATCGAGGACTTCCATGAATGAGGCGAGCGCGACGACGATCGCGATCAGCCATGGATTGGTGCTTTGGGCGGCCGGGCCCGCCGGCCGCCCGCTTACGGCCTGTGCCTGCGCGCTCATGAGTGCCTCCACAGGCGATCGAAGACGGCAACCTGTCGCTCGTAGAGCGAAGGCGTCGGGTCTGTGCGCACGCTCGGCACGACGGACATGCCGGGGCCGAGAGCGACATCGGCCGGCGGATTTTCGATCACGATCTTCACCGGCACGCGCTGGACGACCTTGACGTAGTTGCCGGTCGCGTTCTGCGCCGGAAGCAGCGAGAAGGCCGTTCCGGATCCCGGCTGGACGCTCTCGACACGCCCCAAGATCTCGCGCTCCGGATAGGCATCGATCTCGAGCGTCGCCTTCTGCCCAGGCCGCATCGCGTCGAGCTGGGTCTCCTTGAAATTCGCCGTGACCCAGATCTCATCGGGAACGAACATCGTGAGGCTGGTGCCGGCCTGTGCGAATTCGCCGGCTGCCGCGCTGAGATTGACGATGCGTCCGGCCTGCGCCGCGGTCACGGTCGTGTAGGACAGGTTGAGCTTTGCCTGGTCCCGCTGTGCGTTGGCCTGCGCGAGATTGGCCTGCGCGCTCGCAAGCTGCGCCTTGAGAGCGTCGATCTGGCGCTGTGCAACGGCGAGGGTGGCCTGAGCGCTCTTCAAGGCAGCCTGCTGCTGCAGGAGTTGCGAGCCGTAGAGCTCGGAATTCTGCACGCTGCCTGCGCCCTTGCGGGCCAGATCGTCATAGCGCGCCGCCTGCTGCTGGGCGAAGACGAGCGCGGCCTTTGCCTGCTCGACCTGGGCTTCCGCCGCCTCGATTTGCGCCCGCTGCACGACGATCTGTGCGCCGATCGTTCGGATGCTCGCCTCCGCGGCGGCGACCTGGGCGTCGGCCTGCTCGAGCGCGACGCGGAAATCGCGATCGTCGATGCGTGCGATGACGTCGCCGCCCTCGACATGCTGGTTGTCGGTGACGAGCACGCCTGTGACGTAGCCCGAGACCTTCGGCGCAATGCCGACTTGCCGCGAAGCGATGAAGGCATCGTCGGTCGATTCGAAATGCTGGGCGTAGTCCAGATAGACGTAGCCGCACCCGACGGTTGCAGCCAGGAGCATCGCGCCGATGGCAGAGATGACCGGACGGCGCCTCAAGAATCCCTTCCGGGGCTCCTTCACCACTCGCGGATGGCCTTCTTCCGTGGCTTCCGCTTCAGGCGGCGATTGGGGCTGCCCGACCGAGGGGGTCTCCTCCTTCTGCCGGGCCCAGGCCGCGAGCTTCTCGCTTGCGGGCTCGCCATCGTCTTGCTTGCCGCTCGGCCGGCCGTAGAAGGCCGGAACGGAGTGCGAGCCCTCGCGGAGCGCCTGCGCTCCCCTGTCTTCGATATCTGCTTTCAACATGATGCGCAGCTCCTGCGTCTCGGCGATTGCCGGGCTATTGTTGCGTTAACGAAACGATATCGTTCCGTTCCGTTATCGCCATATAATCAGGGAAGGTGGCTGCGTCAAGACGGAACGAAACGGTATCGTTCTCTTTACATCGCCGTCAGGATCGCTTAAGTCAGATGACGCGCGGCGCGCCAGGACGAGGCCGAACGCTGCGCCCGGCCGCCGATGGCACGGATATCTTTCGAATCTGGATGGGAATGAACGAGATGGAGAGGGCGAAGGTGAGGAGAAAAGCGCCACCGAAGCCGATGGCAGTGCGTTCCGGCCGGCCGCCGAAGGAGCTTGCCGGAGAGGTCGAGCAGCGTATCCTCGATGCAGCTCGCAAGGTGTTTCTCGATCGCGGATTCGAGGGCGCGAGCATAGAGGAGATCGCTCAAACAGCGCGCTCCGGGAAGCCGACCATCTATGCGCGCTTCCCCGACAAGCGAGCGCTTTTCACCGCGGTGATGATGCGCGACATCGTGTCGCGTATCGAGCGCCTCGAGGTCGATGTGCCGGCCGGCGCCACTGTCGAGGAGCGCCTCGCGACCGTGGGCGCCGCGCTTTTGCGCAGCGCGCTCGAACACGACAGGATCGAGCTGATGCGCCTCGCCATGGCGGAGGCGCTGCGCTTTCCGGATCTCTCGGCGAGCCTCGGCCGGATGGTGCGAGAGCGGGGATCTGAAACAGGCGCCCGGCTGCTAGCGGAAATAGCGCAGTCCGACGAGATCGGCGGCCTCGCCGCCTTTGCGCCGGAGCACTTCGCGACGACGACTCGCCTTTTCCTCGACCTGCTCATCGTGCCCCTCATCCTGCGGGCGCTGTTCGGGGAAAGGCCGGAGCTGCTCGAGGCGGAGGTCGATCCCCACGTGGCCCGCAGCGTCGCCTTCTTTCTCGCCGCCTGCCGGCATGACGGCGTAAGACATGGAGGTATAAGTTGAGCTTCCATCGGGCGCCACGATCCGAAGCGCTTCCATCAGCCGTCGGCGGCAGTGACCAAAAGCGATAGCAGGCACCGCAGCGACGGCGATGGATCGCCATGCCACACGATATAGGTGCCGTTGTTCGAAAATCGCTTAGGGAGCGCGTGTTGGCGTACGCTCTTGGTCGCGCGCAGGGCCTCCAGGACAGATTTGGGCACCACAGCAAATCCGGTACCGGCAGCGACGCAGGCGATCATCGCCTGATAGGAGGCAAATTCCATGATCCGTTCGGGCATCACATTCGCGCTGCCTAGCCATTCCTCGATGCGCTTGCGATAGGAGCACCCCTGCGCGAACGCGATGAGCGTTGAGCGTCCGAGGTCGGCTGGGGCGGACACCTTGCCGATCGTCCTGGATGTCACAAGCACCAGCTGCTCCTCGAAGACACGGCGCGCCTGGAGGCTGGGTGCGGTAAAGGGCTCGGAGACGAAGGCAGCCTCAAGCTCGAAATTCACTACGCGGGTCACGAGTGCCCCCGTCGTTCCGGTGGCGAGTTCCACCACCACGTCGGGATAAACGCTGTGATAGCGCGACAGGATGGGAGCAAGGCGACTGCCGGCCGTGCTCTCGAGCGAGCCCAACCTGAATACACCCTTCGGCTTGCCGGTGCGCATTTCGCTGACCGTCTCATCCGCCAGGCGCAGCAAACGATCGGCATAGGTGAGCAAGGTGTGCCCCTCCGCCGAGAGACGTATGGAGCGCCCCTCGCGGCGAAACAGCCGGGTGCCGAGATGTTCTTCCAACTGGCGGATGCGCGTCGTCACATTGGATTGAACGCGATTGAGCTTGTTGGCTGCACGGATGACCCCGCCCTCGTCAACGACGGTTCGGAAGATCTTCAGGGACTCCAGGTCGATCGTTCTCATGAAGAGAACGATATACCAGAATTATTCATTTGTGGAAGCTGACCTGCCGGGCGTTATGCCGCGGCATGAGATCAGATCTCAACGTTCATGCACGCCGCCCCTCGCTTTCGATCACGGCTGTGTGCGCCATCGCAGCCACCGCCCTGGCCGTGGCCATGGGGATCGGCCGGTTCGCCTTCACGCCGCTCCTGCCGCTGATGGTCCGTGACGGCTCGCTGGCGCAGAGCGCCGGCGCTTGGCTGGCGGCCAGCAACTATCTGGGCTATCTGGCTGGCGCCCTGGCCGCGAGCCGGCTGGGCCTGTCGCTGTCGATGCTGATGCGCGCGAGCCTAGCGGGCATCGCCGTGGCCACGGCCGCCATGGGCGCGTTTGACGGATTGGCCGCATGGATAATTCTGCGCTTCGTCGCTGGCCTGCTCAGCGCCTGTGCGCTCGTTGCGACCAGCGCGTGGGCGTTGCAGCACCTGACGCGCGCAGCAAGTGCGAATCTTTCCGGGATAGTCTACGCCGGCGTTGGCCTTGGAATCGCGCTCACCGGGCTGTTCTGCGTCGCGGCCGCGCAACCGGGTGTGCCCGCTGGCCAGCTTTGGCTGGAGCTCGGGGTGGTGGCGGCGCTCGCGGTCGCCTGTTCCAGTCCCTTTATGGGCCGGCCGTTGGAGATCTCCGCCCTTGCGCGTTCGACGTCGCACCCTGACGTCACGCTTGGCCCTTACACGGGAGTCGTCGTCTGCTACGGCGTGCTCGGTTTCGGCTATATCCTACCGGCCACGTTCCTGCCCGCGCTCGCACGCGAGGTGGTGGACGACCCGCAGCTGTTCGGCCTTGCGTGGCCTGTTTTTGGCGTCGCAGCGGCACTGTCCACCATCGCAACCGCCAGGCTCTTCGGTAGTAGCAACCGGCTGCGCGTCTGGGCCGTCAGCCATCTCCTCATGGCCGCTGGGGTCACCCTCCCCAGCGTGTGGCTCGCCCCGGTGACGATCGCGATTGCGGCGCTGCTGGTCGGCAGCACCTTCATGGTGGTAACGATGATCGGAATGCAGGAGGCCCGGGCGCGGGCGCCGGGCAACCCCACGGCGCTTCTCGGTCTGACGACTGCGGCTTTCGCCATCGGTCAACTGGCCGGTCCTGTCGTTTCCGGTACGCTCGACCTTTTGCCGATAGGGCACAGTACCGCCCTCGGTTACGCCCTGCAGCTCGCGGCGTTCGCGCTAGCACTCAGCGCAGCCTACCTCTGGCGTCATTCGCACTGTGGCTCGAGCAATTGAGAAGCACCCCTGCCATGGCCCGGCGCACCACTTGTAACTTGACGCATTAACGTAACCACATGGACCATTGTCGCCGACCCTGCGGAGAGCATCTTCAAATGCCGAACGAGCAACCACGACCGGGGAGAATCACCATGTCCGCGAAATCGTCATCGCCTACTCGGCGCGGCTTTCTCGGGACCTCAGCCGCGGGCGCCGTCACCATTGCGGCCGCCCAGCTTGCCGCGATCGGCTCTGCGGACGCTCAATCCGGCAAGACGAATCGGGCTGATCTCCCCAAAATCCGGCCGGGGACGAACACATCCTTCGCTTCTCTGAAGCAGATCGACGCCGGCATGCTGAATGTCGGCTACGCCGAGGCAGGCCCGACAGACGGCCCTGGGGTCATCCTTCTCCACGGCTGGCCCTATGACATCCACACCTACGTCGATGTCGCGCCGCTGCTGGCGTCGGCGGGCTATCGTGCGATCGTTCCGTATCTTCGCGGTTATGGCACGACGCGCTTTCTCTCGAACGCGACGCCTCGCAATGGCCAGCCATCGGCCATCGCCGTCGATATCATCGCCTTGATGGATGCCCTCAAGGTCGAGAAGGCAACCATCGCGGGCTGCGATTGGGGCGCGCGGACGGCCAACATCATGGCGGCGCTCTGGCCCGAGCGCTGCAACGCCATGGTGTCGGTGAGCGGCTATCTGATCGGCAGCCAGGAAGCCGGCAAGATGCCGCTGCCGCCGAAGGCCGAGCTCGCATGGTGGTACCAGTACTATTTGGCCACCGAGCGCGGCCGGGTCGGCTACGAGAAATACACACACGACTTTGCAAAGCTCATCTGGCAGCTCGCGTCGCCGAAGTGGTCGTTCGATGACGCCACGTTCAATCGCAGCGCGGCGGCCTTCGACAATCCGGATCACGTCGCCGTCGTCGTGCACAATTACCGCTGGCGGCTTGGCCTCGCCGAGGGGGAGCCGAAATATGACGATCTGGAAAAGCGCCTTGCCCAGTTTCCGGTGATCGGGGTGCCCACCATCACGCTGGAGGGTGATGCCAACGGCGCACCTCATCCGGAGCCGAATTCCTACGCCAAAATGTTCGCGGGCAAATACGCGCACCGGACCATCAAGGGTGGCATAGGGCACAATCTGCCCCAGGAAGCTCCAAACGCCTTTGCCAAAGCTGTCCTCGAGGTCGGCTAATTGGACGGTCGCAATCGGCGCGAGCTCGCCATGAAGACCAGGGGCTCGTCGCCCTTCATCGCCGGAGACCTCAGTCTCCCGGACCTCTATCTCGCACCGATCATGTTCTATGTCTCCTTGACACTGGACAAGGACGCCGTTTTCGATGTCGACGGATTCGCCGAGTGGTGGGCGAACATGGAAGACCTCCCGAGCTTCAAGTGCACACAACCGAAGCTCGGCTGAGGGGCGGCTGCTCAGTCTCGCGAAGCGCTGCAATCAAGTAGTCGACAAAGGCTCGTGCCGATCGCTTGGCGGCCCTGCCGCTGGGATATATGGCGTTGAGCTCGACCGTTCCCGCGTCCCATTCCGGTAGCAGCCGAATTAGCTCTCCTCCTGCCAATTCCCGGCGGCATGCGCCGAATGGAGTCATGACTATGCCCAATCCTGCGACAGCCGCTGCGATGGCGCCGTCGCTCGCCCTTGCCGTCAACCTGCCCTCGACCTGGAAGGAGGTCGCAGTATCGCCCTTGCGAAAGGACCAGTGGCCGCCAAGGCTTGCGGGCCCAAGAATGATCGCATGCCGGGCCAAATCCGCAGGTGTGAGGGGGGCCCCGGCCTTGTCGAGGTAGGCTCGCGACGCGGCGAGTACCCGCGGCCATGCGAGAACTCTCCGCACCGTCGCTGTCGAGTCGGAAAGGGGACCAAACCGAAGCGCGACGTCCACGCCTTCGGCCACGAGGTCTTCGCGCTGGTCTCCCATCATCAGGTCGATCCGTAGCGCCGGATGCCGGCTCATGAAGTCCGAAAGCCGGGGGATGACCTCCCGCACGGCAAAGTTCGTTGCCAAACCGATCCGCAATATTCCGCGCAGCTCTCCCGTTCCGCGCGCAGCGTGTTCCGCGTCGTCGAGCTCGGCTAGGACAGTCTCGATGCGAGCCAGGAAGTCCAAGCCCGCGTCGGTCAGCGTTACTGCGCGCGTGGTCCGAACGAGAAGGGCGACGCCGATCTCGCGCTCCAGCGTCGCGATCGTCCGAGACGCGGTCGATTGCGGAATGTTCAGCTCACGACCGGCCGCGGAAAAGCTTCCCTTGCGGGCGACCCGAGCGAACAGCCGCAGCGCGAAGAGGCGGTCGCTCATAGCCAGGGTGGATAACTGAAAGCCATTTTGGCCGACTACAGCAGTCAAATGGAAAAGTCGATCTTCATCCGTAGCCCGGAGCGCCTCTGATATGAGGGAACGTGGACTCTCGGCAGCATGGAGATCAGATATGCGGCACAAGTTCTCTCTGGCCTTTGTGGCGGCCTTTGCCGTGCTCCCTCTCGGGAGCGCGATCGCTCAGGTTGGCGAAAGCGGCTACTCCCTGTCACTGGCACTCGCTGTGAAGGCAGCGACCAAAGCGATCGCAACCTGCGCAAGCAACGGTTATCCGGTTTCCGCCGTTGTCGTTGACCCTTCCGGAGTCATCAAGCTCGAGGCCAAGGGCGACCACTCGACCATCCACACCACCACGTCAGCCTTCCGCAAGGCATACACAGTCGTGACGTTCGGGCCGATCTTTCGGTTCGACGCTTCGAGCGCGTTCGCAGCGCTCGTCGCCAAAAATCCGAACGGTGCAGCGCTCGCGACGCTGCCCGACATTGCACCGCTCGCCGGCGGGTTCGCGATCAAGGCCGGAGACGAAGTCGTCGGTGCGCTCGGTGTCTCGGGTTCGCCGGGCGGCGACAAGGATGAGGCCTGCGCCCAGGCCGGAGTCGCGAGCATCAAGGATGATCTTCCAAGCTCACGGTGAATGCGGTGGCTCGGGAAGGCTCAGCGCTACCTTTAGCTGGAATCGTGCCAAGCCATGAATGCCGGCGCAGGTGATCCGGCTACGGCTTTTCCGCTGATAAGTCCACAATCTCCATGCATGAGCTTATCAAACGCACGACCGTTGCTTCCGCTTTCGGTCTGGCGATCGTCGGATCAGCCGGTGCCGCTTCGGTGGCCGCATATTGCGGCCGATATCGCAGCTCTTGGCCTCGGCAATCCAGGATTGGTCTTTTCAATCACGCAGACTGACAAGCATATTCCTTCCATATTTGAGTTAATCGCTCCACAAGGCCGGTTCGTAGTCATTGTTCAGTTGTGCGCACTAATTATGTACCGCGCGTGGGAGCCTGAGCTGCGGCGACGCCATTCTCCCGCGCATCACGCGTCAGGCCTGGATCTATGGCCAGGAGACGCTCCGCGTGTCCGAGGATGACCCGTGGGCGCAATCGGTGGTCGCTCATAGCACCAGCGGATAACTGAAAGTCATCTTCGCCGGCTGCTGCATTCGAATGGGAATGTCCACCTTGGCTGCACAGGCACCGGAACATCCGTGACCGAGAAGTGTGAAGGAGACGAGCATGAGCAGCGAAAGGAAGGTTGCCGTCATCACGGGCGCCTCGCAGGGCATGGGCGCAGCCCTTGTCGAAGCCTATCGCGATCGCGGTTACGGGGTGGTCGCGACGGCACGGTCGATCAGGCCAACCAACGATGACCAGATCGTGGTGGTGCCCGGCGACATTACCGACCGGAAGACGGCCGAGCGTGCGATTTCCGAAGGCCTGGACCGGTTCGGGCGCATCGATACGCTCATCAACAACGCTGGCGTATTCGTCGCCAAGCCGTTCACTCAGTATACCGAGGCCGATTACGCGGCTCTGCTCGGCGTCAATCTCACGGGCTTCTTTCACATCACGCAGCTCGCCATCGCAGAGATGGAGAAGCGGCATAGCGGCCATGTCGTGCAGATCACGACGAGCCTGATCGAACACGCGAACTCCAATGTGCCGTCCGTGCTCGCCTCGCTGACGAAGGGAGGCTTGAGTGCGGCGACCAAATCGCTGGCGATCGAGTATGCAAAGCTCGGCATCAGAGTGAATGCGGTTGCGCCCGGCGTCATCAAGACGCCGATGCATCCCGTCGAAACACATGCGCAGCTCGCCCAGCTGCACCCGCTTGGCCGGATGGGCGAGATCTCGGATATCGTGGGCGCGATCCTCTATCTGGAATCGGCGGGCTTCGTGACGGGCGAGACCATTCACGTCGATGGCGGCCAGAGTGCGGGCCACTGAACCTCCGTCGCTGGAGCCGCTTTGCGCCGTGTTCAGACGCCGACGACGATGGCAGAGGAGTGAATGATCCATGTCGCATCACTATTCCGGTCCCGATTTCGGCTTCCCGCATGGAGACGCGCGCCTGGACCTCACGGATTTGTATGCCTTCCCCAAGCCAAGCGAGGCGCACAAGTCGATCCTGATCATGAACGTCCATCCTTCCGCCGTCGTGAACCCGCCGGGGCCCACCACACGCGAGCCGTTCGCGCCCGCGGCCTCGTACGAGTTCAAGATCGACACGAACGACGATGCCGTCGCCGACATCGCATATCGGGTGCGCTTCTCGTCCTCCCAGGACGGGGCGCAAACCGCGACACTGCGCCGCGTCGAGGGTGCGGAGGCCGCCGGAACGGGCGACGGCGGCCAGGTCATCATCGAAGCAGCACCAGTGTCGACGGGTCGGGACGCGCGCGTGACGGAGGCCGGCGGTTACCGCTTCTTCGCGGGTTGGCGCAGCGATCCCTTTTTCTTCGACACGCGGGGGGCGTTGGACGATCTGCAGTTCACGGGCGACGATTTCTTCATCGACAAGGACGTGTGCAGCATCGTGCTGGAAATGCCCAACTCTGCCCTTGGACCCAAACGGGTCGGCCTATGGGCGTGCACGCTGGACGGCGCGGGCGGGGTCTGGGTCCAGGCGGACCGGGGCGCGTTGCCCGCGCAAGCGGTCTTTCTTGTCGGCTCGGAGAGGGAGGCCTATCTGGCGGGCGAGCCGGCGAACGATGCCCGTTTCATCGCCGTCTTCGCGCATGCGCTGGAGCACGCCGGTGGGTATGCGCCGGAGGAAGCAAGGCGGGTGGCGGGAACACTGCTGCCCGACATGCTGACCTACGACCCGACGCGTCCCGCGTCTTTTCCGAGCAATGGCCGTGCGCTCACCGACGATGCCGCCGACGCCTTCCTGGCAGTCCTCACAAACGGGAAGGTGACCGGGGACAAGGTCGGGCCCCACATCGATCTGCTTGCCGAGTTCCCCTATTTGGGGCCGCCGCACAACATCTCTGTGCCGAGCCATGCAACTTCGCCAATCGCGACCGAGCTTTGCAAGGCGTCCAGGCGCCCGGGCTCTTCATGAAGGAGGATTTTATGAACCGACTCGAGAAAGTGCTGTACACCGCGAAGGCCCACACCACAGGCGGGCGCACCGGCATGTCGCGCAGCTCAGACGGCCGCCTCGAGGTCAAGCTGTCGCGGCCCGGCAGCCCGGGCACCGGCACCAACCCGGAGCAGCTCTTCGCGGCCGGCTGGTCCGCGTGCTTCGAGTCGGCGATGGAGTTCGCCGCGCGCAACATGAAGATCACGCTGCCGGCCGATCACACGGTCGATGCCGAGATCGATCTCGGTCCCGAAGGGGGCGCCTTCAGCCTGGCGGCTCGCCTCTATGTGAGCCTGCCGGGGATGGAGCGCGCCACGGCGCAGCGCCTTGTCGAGGCGGCCCACCAGGTGTGTCCCTATTCGCGAGCAACGCACGGGAACATCGCCGTCGAAACGACGCTGGTCTGAGGCCGCTCCGATGAGAGCAGACAGTAATCGGCTGATATCCGTCCACACGGCTGGAGGTGAAGGGTCATGATCTACGAATTGCGGATCTACCGCTGCGTGCCGGGGCGCAAGCCGGCGCTGCTGTCGCGGTTCGAGAACGAGACGCTGCGGATCTGGGAGAAGCACGGTATCCGCCAGGCCGGGTTTTGGACCACGCTGATCGGCAAGAGCAGCGAGGAGATCACCTACATGCTCGCCTGGAACAGCATGGCCGAGCGCGAGAAGCGCTGGGGCGCTTTTCTCGCCGATCCCGAATGGGTCGCGGTGGTCGCCAAGACGGAGAAGGATGGCCAGCTCGTCGAGAACATCAGCAGCCAGTTGCTGGCGCCAGCCGCGTTTTCTGCCGTGAAGTGAGACTCAGGATGCGCGCATGATTCCCTTGTTGCAGAGTCGCGAGCCGACACACGCTGGCGGTGACCTATCGCGACCAAAGGAGAATGCCATGGCAGAGCACGCCACACCCGCCACATGCGGCATCGATCACGTCGGCTTGAGCGTCCGAGATCTCGAGAGCAGCCGCGGCTTCTTCTGCGATTGCCTGGGGTGGCGCGTCGTTGGCGAGCGGCCGGAATATCCCGCGGCATTCGTCTCGGACGGCCAACAGATTGTCACCTTATGGCGGGTCGAGGCGCCCGACCAAGCAGTCGCGTTCGACCGGCGCACCAATGTCGGCCTTCATCACCTCGCCCTCGCTGTCGCCGATCGAGGGGGATTGGATGCCTTGTATGAACGCGTTGCCAGCTGGCCTGGCGTTGTTGTGGAATTCGCCCCGGAGCTCTCGGGCAAGGGGCCGAAGATCCATTTCATCGTGCGCGAGCCAAGCGGTATACGGATCGAATTCGCCTTCGACCCGCGCGTCGAGCGGCCACGCTAGCGTCGACAAAAATTCCGCCTAGCGGCCGTCCAGCTCGCCGCGATCGCACGCTCTTAGTGCCGGCGCCGATCGTCGATGCACGCTTGCGACGATGCAAGCGATCACTGGACATCGGTCGTCCTCGGATTGCCGAAATCGTACCAGCCGGTGATCATCGAGCCCAGATTGTTCCAGACACCCGAGACCAGCACCATCACGAGATCGGGGGTGAGGATGGCGGCCATATCATACTCCGGCGGTTCGGGCGCGCTGTCCGCTAGCCGCACATACTTTGCGTGTCGGTGGACAGCAAAGTATGCGCGCTCTTAGCCGAATGAGGTGATCAGCGGAATGATTACCGGTTTATCGTTTACTTTGCGGCAGCCTCGATCACTCGAGCGACCGCGTCCGGCTGAGAGACAAAGACAGCGTGGCTTGCGCTCACTTCGGTGACCTTGGCGCCCGAACGCTGATACATCCAGCGCTGAAGCTCAGGGCTCACTACGTGATCCTGGGTGGTCAGGATGGCGTAGCTGGGCTTGGTGCGCCATGCAGCCGCGGAGACAGGCGCACCCAGAGCTTTCTCGGCGAGCTGCTGCTGCGAGTCCGCCAGGAATTGAGCGTCCGGTGCCGGGACATCGGCCGCATAGGTTGCACGGAATTTCGCTGGCGGGATGAAGAAATACTTGTCCGGAGTGGCCCGATTGGTGGCCGCCCGCATGGCATCGTTTGGCGCAGCGAACTTCGACAGAAGCTGGCCACTGGTCTCCCCCGCATCGGGTTGGAGTGCGGCCACATAGACGAGCGCGCTGACCTTCGGGTCTGCACCCGCATCCGTGATCACGGAGCCGCTATAGCTGTGGCCGACGAGCACAACAGGGCCCGTCTGCTGATCGATGGCACGCTTGGTGGCCTCGATGTCCTCGGCAAGGCCGGTGAGCGGCTCTTGGACGATCGTCACATGGAAGCCATCCTTGGACAGGATGTCGTAGACGGCGCGCCAGCCTGAGGCATCCACCAGTGCGCCATGGACAATGACAATATCTTTCGCAGCCGGCTTCGTCTCGGCGTGAGCCATCGTGCCACCCATGGCAATCATGAGGGCAATTGCCGAAGTCTTTCGCAGTATGGACATTTGAGTCTCCAGGTGTTTCATTTTGCCAGTTGTTTCGCATAACTATCCCGGTAACGAGCGATTATCGACCGGTGATGGATAACCAGGGTTGATGCAGGTAGAATCTGCGTCCCGGCTCACTGAGTGGGCGGAACCTTACAAGGGGAGCCGTTCCGGATGTATTGGCAGGATCGCCAACTTTGATACCGATACGGCCATGCGCCCTCTTGCTCGCGGCTGGCCCCGAGTTTAGGAATCAGGATGCGCAAAGTAGAGTCGAAGCTGTGGTTGCCGTATTGGCAAAATTGTCAATTTTGATATCGTAATTGCCATGCATATTCATATCCTTGCCCTCAACGGCGTTTTTGACACCGGCCTGGCCGCGGTGCTCGACGCCTTCGGCACCGCCAACGCGCTGGCCGAAATGACCGGCATGTCCTCGCTGCGCTTCCGGACGAAGGTGGTGGGTCTGCGAAAGACCGTCACCACCATGCAGGGCCTGAGCGTGCCGGTGACTTCGGCAGCGCGCGCGCAGACGCCGGATGTGGTGGTGATGCCTGCCATCAACCACTTGAAGCCGGAGCCGCTGGTGCAGGCGCTGGCCAGCGGCGAGGTGCGCGAAGCCGGCGCGGTGCTGCGCAAATGGTCGGGGCGCGGCGCGCTGACCGCGGCCGCCTGCGTTGGAACTTTCGTGCTGGCGGAAGCGGCCCTGCTCGACGGCGAAGAGGCCACCACCACTTGGTGGCTGGCACCACTGTTCCGGCAGCGCTATCCGCGGGTGCGGCTGGTCGAGACGCGACTCATCGTGCAATCCAACGCGGTGGTCACCGCCGGCGCGGCGCTCAGCCATCTGGACCTGGCACTGACCCTGATCCGGCGCGCCAGTCCCGAACTGGCCAGCGTCACGGCAAAGTATCTGGTGGCCGACGCGCGCACCTCGCAGGCGGCCTATACGATCCCCGGCCACCTGGTCCACACCGATCCGCTGGCGCACAAGTTCGAGCGCTGGGCGCGGCAACGTCTGGCCGAGGGCTTCTCGCTCGATCAGGCTGCGGCGGAGCTCGCCACCAGCAAGCGCACGCTGGCGCGCCGGATGCAGAGCGTGCTGGGCAAGTCGCCGCTCGAATACTTCCAGGATCTGCGGATCGAGCGCGCCGTGCACCTGCTCGAGACCAGCCAAGCCAGCGTCGATCAGATCGCCGCCGAAGTCGGCTATGCCGAAGGTGTGACGCTGCGCGTGCTGCTGCGCCGGAAGCTTGGCCGCGGCGTGCGCGAAATCCGCCGCAGCCTGTAAAGCCGGATCGACCGGCGCCGCCAACGCCCCACGACGCTCGCGCGGCGGAAGGCGCGCTTGATTACGCGTGAGGCTCGATACCAGACGAATCCGGGAGCGGGTCATCGCGGCCCGCATCAGCGACTGGCCGCGCATTTTGCCCGGCCAGCATCTCGCAACGCCTGTCGGCCGGTCGCAGACATGCCGCACCACCGAGAGGTCGTGGGAGACGAACAGGTTCGCGATCCCCAGCGTGCGTTGCAGGTCGACGAGCAGGTTCAGGATCTGCGCCCGCACGCTCACGTCCAGGGCGCTGACCGGCTCGTCGCATACGAGCAGCGCCGGCCGCAGCGCGAGAGCGCGGGCAATGACGATACGCTGCCGCTGGCCGCCGCTGAACTGGTGCGGGTAGCGCCCGGCATGCTCCGGCCGCAGCCCCACCTCCATGAGCAGCGACGCGACACGCTCCCGCAGCGCCCGTCCGCGTGCGATCCCGCGCACCAGCAGCGGCTCGCCGATCGCGTCGCCGATCGTCATGCGCGGATCGAGCGAGGTCGCCGTGTCCTGGAACACCATCTGCATCCGCGCCCGCGCCCGCGCCGCGTGCGCCTGCAGCAGCTACGCGAGAAATGGTGAATTCGATTTGCGACGCATGCGCCGCCTCCGGGGCCGCCATTGATTGGCCGCCCCGGGCTTGTGCGTCAGGCTTCGTGTCCGGCAGCTTCGAGTATCAGCCGCGTGATGACCTTCGGATGGGAGATCATCGACAGATGGCTGGCCTTTACCTCGATGGTCTTGGCGCCCATTCGCTTCGCCATGAACCGCTCGAGGTCGGGATTAATCGTGCGGTCCTCGGTCGAAACCGCATAGAAGCTCGGTTTCGATCGCCACGCGGCCTGCGTGGTCTTGCCGATGAGCAGAGCCTTCTGGAACGGCTCTTGGAGCGCATAGAGCACCTTTGCCTTTGCCGCGGGCAAATCGCCCGCGAAATCCCGCAGGAAGGCCTCCTCGCTGAGACGTCCTTCATCACCGTCAAAGACGATGCCGGCTGTGGCCGGCGGTGTCGGATAGGTCTTGGCCAAGGCGGTGTAATCCTCGCCCGCGTCCGGCGCCCGCGCGGCAACATAGACAAGCGCCGAGACGTTCGGATGCACGCCGGCCTCTGTGACGATCATTCCGGAGAAGGAGTGACCGACCAGGACGGTCGGGCCATCCTGTCGCGCCAGCACGCGCTCGGCCGAAAAGACCGCCTCAGGCAGTGTCGTCAACGGGTTTTGAACGGCCGTGGCATTGAGCCCCGCGGCCTGCAATCGCGCGATCACCTCCGACCAGCATGATCCGTCGGCAAACAGGCCGTGCACGAGCACGACGTTGAGCGCCTTGACCGGAGCGGTGCTGGCGGCGGCGGTGCGTTTGGTGGAGATCAGCGATGCCGCGGCGCCGGCCACGAGCATGGTCGAGAGAGTGCGTCGATCAATCATGTCGATATCTCCTATTTGGAATCTTGCGAGTGCCTCGACGGACCGCGGCAGACAGCGCGAAGGCGTGAGTGTCATCGCGGCCGAGATCGTTCTCGGAGAGCGCGTCCTCGCCTATGTTTCCAGCGCGGTGGGCGGGATATGGAAGAGCGATCAGGCTGCGTCACGTGCGGTCACTGGCGCAAAATGCCCTAGGCCCAGAGCTCACGGTGGCGCAGCGGTCATCCCCTGCAGTTGCCGGAGCGGATCAAGGGGGGCGAGCGGGATGAGTTCGAAGCTCATCAGGTGCGCCTGGCCGAGCGGCAGCTTCTCGAGCATGTCATGGGCGGCAGCCGGATCGGTCACGTTCAGGATGAACACGACGCCGCTTCGGCCCTGTTGCGAGTACCATTGGTCGATCTTGCCATCCAGGTAGAGCTTCACCGTTTCGCGGACTTCGGTCGGCAGGATGGATCGCACAACCGCAGGATCGACCCCCGGGTTCACGGTTCCGATCGCAAGGATGCGAATCGTTGGTGTCGGCGGAGTCGCTGGCTGGGCCAGGCTCGCTCCGGGGAGAGCTAGGCTCGCGAGCGTCGTCGCGATGGCGACGGCTAGGTTCAACTTCATGTTCATCCTCCTTGAGACTTCTTTCGTTGCTCGTTCCGGCTCGAGGCGACGGGGCTTGGCTTGCGGCCCGACCGAGAATACCGATGAAGGTGGTCCTTCGCGCGATCCAAGATCTCCGACGAGAGATCGCTGTCCGCCACGACACGCGCCAACGTCATGGCGCCGATCATCGTTGAGAGGGCGACGATGGCGTTGCCGCGCGCTTCCTCGCGATCCGGTGCGTCGGCGGCGAGCGTGACAAAGAGCTTCTCGAGGACCTTCGTCGCCGCGGCCTTCGTATCCTTCCCGGATCGGGCCATCTCGCTCCCCAGGGCCGCAAAGGGGCAGATGGGCGTTGGGGAATCGCGGTGAGATTTGGACAGGTAGCCGTCGACAGCGGCATTGAGGCCGCCCTTTGTCATGTTCCGACCGATGGTCGCGATCGCCTTCTCTCCCGCGGCGGACATAGCTTCGGAGACCAGGTGCTCCTTGTTGCGAAAGTGCCGATAGAACCCGCCATGGGTCAGACCGGCGGCCGCCATCATGTCCGCGAGACTCGCCTCCGCGATCCCAGTGCGCCGGATCAAATCCGCTGCGGCGGCCACGATTGCTTCGCGGGTCTGCGCGGCTTCCAGATTCGACTTTCTCAACGCCCGCTCCTTTCTGACTGACCCCCAAGGGCCGCCTTGACAATTAGATGATAAGCGACATCTATCTTAGATGTCATGTCACATCTAAATCGGGCTAAAGACCCTGGGAGTCAAGAAGATGTCAGATTTGCGGTTCCCGGATCCGCATCCGCTTGATGCCGTGATCTGGCTGGCACTCACGAGCATCCAGAAAGGTCTCGCCGAAGGCGACGAGCGGGCCCGCCGTTATCCCGCGCCCATCGCGCCCTTTGCCGCGACGATCGATATGGAGCCGGCTTCGTTCCAGTCGCTGCTGGCTTTGGTCGGTGGCGATGACCGGATCGCGTTATTCACGACCGAGGAGGTAGAGCCTCCTTCGGCGTTCACGGTGGTCCGGCGAGACTCCGTCGATCAGATGGTCTTTACGAATGCCAACGCTTGCGTGGTGCAGCCAAGGGCTCCGACCGTGGCGCTCGGCACCCCGGATGTTCCCGAGATGCTTGCGCTCGCGAGGGTGACCCAACCCGGACCCTTTGGCGCTCGGACCATCGAGCTTGGCGACTACATCGGAATTCGTCGGCGAGGCATGTTGGTCGCTATGGCCGGCGAGCGCATGCGCTTGAACGGCTTCACCGAGATCAGCGCTGTCTGCGTTGAGCCGGCATATCGCGGACACGGCTTCGCGGTGGATCTCGTCGGAACGCTCACCTCATCGATCGCCGCGCGGACCGAAGTCCCGTTCCTGCATGTCTTCAGCTCGAACCATGCGGCGGTCGCCCTCTACCGCAAGCTCGGTTTCACCCTCCGGCGACGAATGCATCTCGCGTTGCTCGGACGCGCCGACGCCGCTTCGACATTGGCGCGGTAGTCGATGACCACATGGAAGCCCTTTCGGCCGAAGGCGACACAGGTCGCGCGTGGTGAGATGGTTGACCCGGTTCTGTCCCGCATCTAGGCGCCTCCATTGGCCTCCCCGAAAGCAGACGCCGCACCCCGGGAGCTCGTCGACCGAGATGGTGGGGAGGTGGACGGACTGCAGCCGATGGACCTCGGCCCTGCGTCGATAGATCACGCTTGAGGGTCACTTCAACATAACGAGCCAAGCTGGCAACCTGCTCCGATGAGCCAACTCCTGCGGTTCCCGAGTGCCGTTCAGCGAGACCCCAGCGTCGACGCTTGGTTTTCCAAGCCCGATGACGAGCTGCGACGGTTCGCCCAGCCATGGTTTGAACAGATGCGCGGCTGCGGAGCGGACGTTCGCGAGCTTCTGCACGATGGTCATCCCACTGCGTGTGTGGGAGATGCGGCGTTTGCCTACGTCAACGCCTTCAGCGTTCATGTGAATGTCGGCTTCTTCTACGGGGCGATGCTCGACGACCCTGCCGGCCTCCTCGAAGGCACCGGCAAACGCATGCGGCACGTGAAGCTCCGCTGGGCGCAACACGTGAACGCCGTTGCCTTGAGTGAACTTATCGCGGCAGCCCACCGGGACATCCGGTTGCGCCTCAGGTCCGCGGAATGAAGTCTGCCGGTCGAGGAGCCATCGACAATGTGCACATGTCAGCGCATTCTCTGCGCCTCGCATTCGTTCGTCCTCGCGTGAATTCGGGTTTTATTAGCGGGCGCTCGAGCGGTACTTCACGTGATCGATGAATGCTCGCAGCTTCGGCATTATTTTCCGGTGGCCGGGATAGTAGAGAAACACACCCGGCACCATGGGCGCAAACGGTTCCAGCACGCGCACGAGTTTCCCCGCCTTCACCGCGCCGGCAGCAATTGGCCCGGGCACCTGCGCAAGGCCTAATCCTTCGACGGCGGCGCCAAGCAATGTGGGCATGTCGTTGGCGATAAAAGGTCCCGAAACGATGGCTTCGACCGCCTCGTTGCCGTTAACAAAGGACCAGGGCGCGATCG
The DNA here is from genome assembly GCA_900104855.1 of Rhizobiales bacterium GAS188. Lineage (NCBI taxonomy): Bacteria > Pseudomonadati > Pseudomonadota > Alphaproteobacteria > Hyphomicrobiales > Rhizobiales bacterium GAS188. Next base: position 1,620,882 of record FNSS01000001.1, on the reverse strand, counting down.
ACCCGTTCGAGCGGCGCATGCGAAGGCAAGCGTGGCCACGCAGATCGTCGATGCGCTCCGGCTGCTTGCGCCGGCACAGATAGTCGGTGCTGCCGAGCACGGCCAGCGGGAACGACGGCGTCAGACGCACCGCGATCATATCGGCCTCGATGAACTGGCCGAGCCGGATGCCGGCGTCAAATCCTTCGGCAGCGATATCGACCAGGTCCGCGCTTGCGGCGATCTCCACCTCGACCTCCGGATAGGCCCGGCAGAAGGATGCGATCAGCGGCTCCAGCAGGATCGGCACCACCGCCCGCGGCACCGAGAGGCGCAACAGACCGGCAGGCCGCTGTCCAAGGTCACGCGCGACCTCACTTGCGGCGACAAGCTCTTCGAAAGCGGGCTTTGCACGCGACAGGAACCGCTCGCCGGCTTCGGTCAAACCAACGCTGCGCGTCGTGCGGATGAAAAGTGCTGCGCCAACGCGCGCCTCAACTGCGCGTATCGCCTGGCTGATCGCCGATGGTGTTACCCCGAGCTCCGCGGCCCCTTTGCGAAAACTGCGGTGCTGGGCGACGCTCAGGAACGCCTCCACGCCGTCGAGCGCGCCGTGTCGGACTGTGAAGTTCTGCTTCATACCCCATCAACGTTATCGCGAATAATCGATCGCGGGAAGCGGTCATACATCTGCCTTGCAAAAAAGGAGTCACGGCGATGTTGAAGGCCGAAATGCGCGACAGCCGAGGGAGCAGTGCAATGCGAGGGGCGACGTTGTCTCGACGCGACATGCTCTGGGCGGGGGGCGCCCTTGCGGGTGCTCGTCACCCGGCGGCCCCATGAGGCCCAAATTCTCATAGCAGGCGCCTAGGTCAGACAGTCTTCGCGCCTATTTCAGTTGGAGCTGGCACATGACCGCGCAATTGTTTCTAACCTATCTGACTTTCGTCGTCGTGGCGGTGCTCGGCATTTCCGCCGCATATCTTCCGCGCCGGACGACATTTGCCATCATCACGGGACTTGCGATCTGGCTCATCTATGTTGGCCTGTTCAGCTCGCTCGGCTACATGCGCGATCCCTCGCTACGGCCACCCGGCATACTCTGGGTGGTTGGCCCCGTCGTTCTCTTCGTTGTCTTCGTTGTGGTCCGCTCCGGCATTGGTGCACGCGTAGCGGCCGCCATCCCGCTCTGGCTGATTCTCGGCTTCGAAAGTTTCCGCGTCGGCGTCGAACTCTTGATGCATCGCCTGTGGGAAGACGGCCTCGTGCCGAAGTTGCTGACTTACGAGGGCGGCAATATCGACATGGTTTTCGGCTTGTCGGCGCCGATCATTGCTTGGATCGTCACCATGGGACGACCTGGGTTGAGGCTCGCCATGGGCTGGAACGTGCTCGGGCTGCTGTCTCTCGCCAACGTCGCGGCAAGTTCCGTGCTCACCGGCCCCTTGAAACTCATCAGCACCGAGGTGCCGAACGTGGCGATGGGGATATTCCCTTACGCTTTCCTTCCAGGCTTCTTAGCCCCGCTCGCGGTCACGCTTCACGTGCTCGCCATCCGCGCCATTGCGGCCCGGCTCCGGGATACGCGATCGTCTGCATTGGGCATCTCCGCGTCGACGAGCTGAGAGAGTGGCGCTGCGGTTCAGATGGCAGTGCGGTATCAGCCGTCCGGCGTCGTCTCCTCCGCAAAGTGGCACGCCACCATCGACTCGCCCACACGGCGCCATTGCGGCTCCTGCTCGCGGCAATACGGGCGGGCGATCGGGCAGCGCGTGTGAAAGCGGCAGCCGGCGGGCGGCCTTGCGGGAGACGGGATCTCGCCCGCGAGCGGCACGCGTGGCTTCGCCCGCTGCGCCGCCGGATCCGGCTCCGGCACGGCCAGCAGCAGCGCGCGCGTATAGGGGTGGCGCGGCGCCGCGAACAGCGCATCGCGCGGCGCGAGTTCCGCGAGCCGGCCGAGATACATCACCGCGACCCGGTCGCAGACATGCCGCACCACCGAGAGGTCGTGAGAGACGAACAGGTTCGCCATCCCCAGCGTGCGTTGCAGGTCGACGAGCAGGTTCAGGATCTGCGCCCGCACGCTCACGTCCAGGGCGCTGACCGGCTCGTCGCATACGAGCAGCGCCGGCCGCAGCGCGAGAGCGCGGGCAATGACGATACGCTGCCGCTGGCCGCCGCTGAACTGGTGCGGGTAGCGCGCGGCTTGCTCCGGCCGCAGCCCCACCTCCATGAGCAGCGACGCGACACGCTCCCGCAGCGCCCGTCCGCGTGCGATCCCGCGCACCAGCAGCGGCTCGCCGATCGCGTCGCCGATCGTCATGCGCGGATCGAGCGAGGTCGCCGTGTCCTGGAACACCATCTGCATCCGCGCCCGCGCCGCGCGCAGCGTGCGCCTGTCGGCCCCTGCGATCTCCACCCCGTCCACCACCACCGAGCCGCGGGTCGGGGGCTGCAATCCGACGACCGCTTTCGACACGGTGGATTTGCCGCAACCCGACTCGCCCACGAGCCCCAACGTCTCACCCGGAGCGATGGCGAGCGAGATCCCGTCGACCGCCTGCACCGGCGGCCCGCGCCGCATGGCATAATGCACCACGAGATCCGTAATTTCGAGCGCCGGCCGACTCATTGGACCAGCTCCGCATGCCAGCAGGCGGATTGCCGCCCCTCGCCCATATCCCGCAGCGGCGGCTGTTCCGCCCGGCAGCGTTCGGTCGCGAGCGGGCAGCGATCGGCGAAGCGGCAGGCGGCGGAGAAGGCGGAGGGCAGCGGCACCTGGCCCTGGATCACCGCCAGCGGCGCCTTCGGCTCGTCGCTCAGCCGCGGCAGGGCGGCGAGCAGCAGCGCCGTATAGGGATGGCGGGGCCGGGCGAACAGCGCTGCCGTCGGCCCGGTCTCGGCGATGCGCCCGGCATACATCACCGCCACCCGCTCCGCGATGTCCGCCACGACGCCCATATCGTGGGTGATCAGCACGATCGCTGTGCCGCGGTCGGCGGCGAGGCGTCGCAGCAGGTCGAGGATCTGCGCCTGGATCGTCACGTCGAGCGCCGTGGTCGGCTCGTCCGCGATCAGCACGGCGGGGCGGGAGATCAGCGCCGTCGCGATCATCACCCGCTGCGCCATCCCGCCCGACAGCTCGAACGGATACTGGCCGATGCGCCGCGCAGGATCGCTGATGCCCACTTCCGCGAGCATCGCCAGCACCTCCTCCCGCGCCGCCGCCACGCTCCGTCCCGTCGCCTCTGCCACTTGGGTGCCTACCGTCGCGAGCTGGTCGAGCGCCGCCAGCGGCTCCTGGAAGATCATCGCGATGCGCCGCCCGCGCATCGACCGCAGCCGACGCTCCGGCAGCGCGACGAGATTCTCCCCGTCGAGCAGCACCTCGCCGCCCTCCAGCGTCACGGCGTGCGGCAAGAGCCCTATCGCTGCAAGCGCAGTGAGCGATTTGCCGCAACCGGATTCACCCACCAGCGCCAGCACTTCACCCGGCCGCACGGCACAGCTCAGCCCGTCCACGACGCGCGCGCCGCCGATCGAGAGCGAAAGATCCCGGATCTCCAAGATGGCGGCGCTCGAGACGGCGGTGCTCATCGCCCAGCCGATCGCGGATCGAGCCGGTCGCGCAGCGCGTCGCCCAGAAGGTTGACACACACCACCAGCGTGAACAGCCCGAGACCCGGGAACACCGTCAGCCACCAGGCGCGCTCCACATATTGCCGCCCCGCGCTCATGATCGAGCCCCAGGACGGCGCGGGCGGCTGGATGCCGAGGCCGAGGAACGAAAGCCCGGCCTCGAACAGGATCATCAGCCCGAACTCGCTGGTCGCAACCACCATCAGGGGCCCTGCGATGTTCGGCAGCACGTGGCGAAACAGGATGCGCGCCGTGCTCGCCCCCGCCATCTCGCTCGCCTGGACGAAAGGCATTGCCGCCACCTGCAACGTCGAGGCATAGGCGACGCGCGTGTAGCGCGGCCAGCGCGTCAACCCGAGCACAAGAACGAGGCTGAGGAAGCTCGGCCCGATCACCGCGACGGTCAGCACCGCGAGCAGGATCGCTGGAATCGACAGCATCGTGTCGACGAGCCGCATGATCACCGCCGCCATCCAGCCGCGCACCCAGCCGGCAACGAGCCCGAGCGGCACACCGACGACGAGCGAGACCGCGACCGACAGGAAGGCCACAGCGAAAGACGCACGCGCACCGTAGAGGATGCGCGAGAGCAGGTCGCGCCCAAGATCGTCCGTGCCGAGCAGGAACACGCCGAGCGTGCTCGCGCTCCCTGGCGGCTTGAGGCGCAGCAGCAGCGATTGGCGCAGCGGATCGTGAGGCGAGATCCAGGGGGCCGTTAAGGCGGCCGCCACCAGCAGCAGCAAAACCGCAAGCAGCAGCTTCGTCGGGAATGGAAGCCGCCTCACGCCGCGCTCCGTATGCGCGGATCAATCGCAGCGTAGGTGAGGTCGGCGATGAGGTTCAGGCCGATATAGGTCACGGAGACGAACAACACGACCGCCTGCACGACGAGGAAGTCCCGCGCCTGGATCGACTGCATGGCGAGCTGACCGATTCCAGGCCAGGCGAACACCGTCTCGACGATCACCGCGCCGGCGAGCAGGTTGCCGATCTCGAGCGCGGTCACGGTGATCACCGGGATCGCCGCGTTGCGCAGCACGTGCCGCACGACGGTCGCCCCCATCGACAGGCCGCGCGCGCGGGCCGCATTCACGTAGTCGCGGCTGAGCTCGTCGAGCACCGAAACCCGCGTCATGCGCGCGAAGGTCGACATCGCCAGCGCACCGAGCGCCAGCGAAGGCATCAGCAGCGAGGCGAAACTATCCGCGCCGGATGTCGGCAACCAGCGCAGCGTCACGCCGAACAGCAGGATCAGCAGGATGCCGGACCAGAAGGTCGGCAGGCTCTGGCCCGCCAGCACAACCGCCGCGAGGACCCGTTCCACGACCCCGCCGCGCCACACCGCCATGGCGATCCCGGCCGGGATGCCGACGATCAGCGCCACGGCAAGGGCGCCGGCGGCGAGCTCCAGCGTGTACGGCAGCCGGCTGCCGAGGATCAGCGAGACCGGCAGGCGCTGCACCAGCGACTGGCCGAGATCGCCACGAAGCAGGTCGGACAAATAGGCGAGATACTGCACCGGCAGCGGCCGGTCGAAGCCGAGTTGGTGGCGCAGTTGAGCGATCTGCTCCGCCGTCGCGCCTTCGGGCACCAAGAGCAGCGTCGGGTCGCCGGAGAGATGCATCACGAAGAAGACGATGGTGATCACGCCGAAACTGGCGATCACCGCCTGGAGGATGCGCGAGCCGATGTGCCGCACGTCAGCCGATCGTCACTCTGCCCACTTCATCTCGAAGACGAACATCGCCTCGTTCGATGTGGGCTGCCAGCGGAGCTTCGGGCTGGCGCCATAGATCGCCACGTCCTGGAACAGGCCGATACCCGGCACATCGTCGTGCAGAATCTGGAATGCCTGCCGATAGAGATCGCGCCGCTTGCTCTCGTCCAGCGTGGAGCGCGCAGCGTCCACCAGCCTATCGAAAGCCGGATTCGCGTATTTCGACCAGATCGAGCCGCTGCGGAACAGCGGGAAGATAACGCCGTCCGCGTCCTGGCACGCACAGGACCAGCGGCCTTGCGACAACCCGCCGGCATCCTCGGGCGTGCCCTGGCGCCGCTTCAGATAGGTCGGCTGGTCGAGCATGACGATCTGCACGTTCAGCCCGACATCGGCGAGCATCTGCTGCACCGCCTCGTTCAGCCGGCGATCGTAGACCGGCGAGGTCAAAAACTGCACCGTCGCGCCCTTGGCGCCGGCGTCGGCGATCAGCTTGCGCGCGGCGTCGGGATCGAATGGCCACGCCGGCACGTCGTTGGTGTAGCCGAAATTCGCCGGCGTCAGCACTTCGCGCACCGGCCTCGCGTAACCCTGCTGCAACGCGCTGATCAGCGTGTCCCGGTCGATCGCCATCGCTATCGCGCGGCGCACGCGTTCATCCTTCGTCGGCCCCGCCGCCGGGTTGACGAACAGGTAGGCGACGCGTTCGGTCGGCACGGAGAGCACGGCGACGGCGCGCTCGCTCTTCAGCGCTTCCGCGTCGTCAGGCGTCAAGTTGCGGACGAGGTCCGCACGGCCGGCGCGCAGGTCGGCGACCCGCGTCGGCCCATCCGGCACCGCGCGGAACACGACGCTTTGGAAAGGCGGCTTGCCGCGCCAGTAATCCGGCACCGCATCGAGCGTGATCGACACGCCGCGCTGCCAGCTCCGCAATTTGTAGGGCCCGCTGCCGACCGGCTGGAGGTTGAACTTTTGGTCGCCGACCTTCTCGACATAGGCCTTCGGCACGATGGAGAGCTTGACGAGTTGCGCAAGCAGCGCCGGATAGGCCGTCTTGGTGTGCAGCGTCACCTGCGCGGGCCCAGTGACCTCGGCGCCGGCGATCTGGTCGAACTGGCTGAGCTGCGGGCTCTTGAAGGATGGGTCGATGATCCGCGAGATGCTGAACGCCACATCCTCCGGCGTCAGCTTCGTGCCGTCCTGGAACCGGATGTCGGTGTCAAGGTCGAAGACGAGCGTCTTGTCGTCCGTGTAGTGCCACGCAGATGCGACCTGCGGCACGATCTTGCCCGACGGATCGCGGCTCAGGAGATTGTCGAAGATGTTGCGATAGACGCTGTAGCTGTCCGTATCCCACTGCACGTGCGGATCGAGCGTCGCTGCATCGCTGCCGAGATCGATCGTGAGCTCCTGCTTCTGCGCGAAGCTCGGGTTCGCATGCAACGCAGCGTAGAAAGCGAGTGCCAGGATCGTGCGGCGCATGCAGCGTCCCTTTGTATGGCGGCTTCGCCGATCTTGCCGCTGGCGCACGCTGCATGCAATATCTTAAGGCCGATGCCGCGTCATCTATCTTTTCCGGCTCCCTTCTCACCAGGAGCATCCCCATGCGACCGTCCCTCGCCGTCACCGCGCTCGCGCTCTTCCTCGTCCCGGCGCTGCCGCAGGCGCGGGCCGATCAGACGAACTTCGTGGTTGACCTGCCGACCGATCCGTCTTCGCTGGACCCGCATGTCCAATGGGATCCCGACAGCTACGCCGTCTATCGCAACGTCTTCGACAATCTCCTGACGCGCGATTCGTCGGGCAAGATCGTGCCGCAGGTGGCGAGCGCCTGGCGCTACGAGGACGATACGCATGTGGTCTTCACCATCCGCGACGACATCGTCTTCCAAGACGGCACGAAGCTGACGCCGGAGGATGTCGTCTTCTCCATCCGCCGGATCACCAATCCCGCTTTCAAGAGCCCGCAGCTCAGCCAGTTCGACCAAATCGTGGCGGCCGAGGTCGCCGGGCCGAAGGAAGTGCGGGTCACGACGAAGACGGCCTACCCCGTCCTGTTGGCGCAGCTCACCAAGCTCTCCATCGTGCCGAAGGCTTACGTCGAGATGGTCGGCGACCAAAAGTTCAACCAGCAGCCGATGGGCAGCGGTCCCTACAAATTCGTCTCCCGCACGCAGGGCGTGAGCATCGTGCTGGAGGCCATCGCGTCATACTGGCGCGGCAAGCCGCCCTTCGCGCGCGTCGAGATGCATCCGGTGCCCGACGAGTCGACCCGCATCGCCGATGTGCGCACCGGCCGCACCGACATCACCCGCATCCTCTCCACCGACAACGCGGACCAGCTCCGGCACGACCAGGCGATGAACGTGCTGTGGACGCCGACGGAGCGCGTCACCATGGTCGCGCTCAATGCGCTGGATGGGCCCGGCAAGGACCGACGCGTGCGCGAAGCCATCGCCGGCGCGGTCGATCGCGATACGATCATCGAAGCGCTGCTGAAGGGCTATGCCAAGCCGGTGAACGAGCCGCTCACCCCGGCGAGCTTCGGCTTCGACGAGACGATCCCGGCTTTCGCCTATGATCCCAACCGCGCGCGCTCCCTCCTGAAGGAGGCGGGCGTCGCCCCGGGGACGTCGGTGCAGTTCCTGACCTCGCCCGTGTTCGACCAGCGAATCGTCCAGGCCCTGCAGCAGATGATGACCGATGTGGGGTTGAAGGCGGAGCTGAAGACGATCGATCTCGCGACCTACCTCAAGCTGCGCCAGGGCCGGCCGGACGAGGCGGGCGACGTCTCCTATTTCCGCTGGTCCTGCGGCTGCCAGGATGCGGACGGCACGCTGTTCCCGCTGTTCCACTCCTCCTCCGCCTGGGCGAAATACCGCAACCCAGGGATGGACAAGGCGCTCGAGACCGCGCGCAACACGCTCGACGAGGCCAAGCGCCGCGCAGCCTATCACGAGGCGCTCACGGCCATCCACGACGACATTGCCGTCGTGCCGCTGTTCCAGGACGTGGTGATGTTCATCGCCCGCAAGCCGGTCCGCTTCCAGCCGACCGCGAATGAAAGCTTCTTCCTGTTCGACATGGGCTGGCAAAACTAGCCGGGCCTCGTTCGCGCCCGCCATCAGCGCGCACCGCGCGTCGATGGCGGCTTCGGCGGCTTCACCTTCCGGTTTGACTATTTTGCCGTGGGTAGAAAGCGAAAACTGCTGAAGCTTCCAGACAGCGGTTGGAATGCGCCCATCAGCGACGCTGTGGACGAGGTCCTAACCTCCCGATACCGGACGCTCATCAGCTGCAACGCGCCATGCCAGCTTACGACTGACATAGGGGGAAACTGGCAGTCCGCTGGCTAGCCGATACCGGTGACGTACGGACCGCATCGACGTTTAGCAAGGCCACTTCTTCTTCCACTCTCGCGATGAAGAGCAACTCAGGGCTGGGGACTGGGCTCCGAAATGCCGTCACGCGGGCAAAGCATATCGTCCGTGGACATCTTCACGAATTTGACGACCTTCTCGTCGATTTTCCACGCCGCGTCAGCTGGAAGCTCACCCTGGCCGCGTTGATCGCGCAGAATCGCTACCACGCTTTCCGGCATGAGCTTCCCCTTGAGCTTGCAGCGGCCCTGGAACTCAGGGTTGCTTTTGGAATGGGGCGGAATTTGCAGCACGTCGTGGACAATATTCGTGCGGTTGTCCTCCAGCACCATGAATTCCTTGCCACAGATCAGCCAGGTTATCGAGGAAAAGCTGCCGTAGTCAGAGGCCCCCAAATCCTTGAGATCCAAATCCTTGTGCCGGCCTTCCGTCGCCACCACCGGCTCATTGGCACCGCGCTGGCCGACGAGGGCCTTGGCGATATCGCTGTTGCAACGGACTTTCTCGAAGCCGTCGCGGGCATATGCGTGAGAGCAACCCGTAAGGGCCAGAATCAAGATGCCGACGATTTTCTTCATGATGTCGTGTATCTCGATTTTTGAACCATGGCGACTGTTCGCACAGGGTCGCCTCGTGAGGGATCGGAGTGGCAAGGGGAGTGATCCCGTGGGACCCATCCTAGTGACCGGGGCGGCCGGCAGCCTTGGCTCGAACGTGATCGCCGAGGCCGCACGGCGCAGGCTGGAAGTACGTGCGCTCGTGCGCGATCCGGCGCGCGTTGACGGCGCCGACGGCGTGGAGCTGGTGCAGGGAGACGCTCTCGACCCGGCGGCCGTTACGCGCGCCCTCGAGGGCCGGGAGGCACTCTTTCACCTCGTCAACGTAGCCCTCGGCAGGGACTGGGTCGACACCACGGCCCGTCTGCTCGACAGCGCGCTGATCGCCTGTCGCGCCACGGGCGCCCGGCTTGTGTTCCCGGGCAACGTGTGGATCTACGGTCGGGGCGTGCCTGGTGATACCATTCCGGAGTCGCGGGCGCCCGCCCCTTGCTCGAAGCTCGGCCGCGCCCGCTTGGCCAAGGAAGAACGCCTTCGTGCCTCGGGCGTGCGGTTCGTGGTCGTGCGCCTTCCGGAGTTCTACGGGCCTTATGTCCAGACGCTGACCGGCCCGCCACTCAAGCGCATCGTCGCGGGGCGCACCGGCCACTGGTTCGGCCCCCCCGATGTCGCAGTCGAGTTCGTGTTCATGCCTGACGCCGCGCGCGTGCTGCTGGACGTGGGCCTAGCCCCGGATGTCGACGGCCTAACCTTTCACTTGCCAGGCGCCTCCTCCACCACGCCCCGGGCCTTTTTTTCCCAAGCCATCCGCCTTGCGGGCGCCGGCGCCTTCGCCGCGCTTCCCGGCTGGACGGTGCGCGCGGCGGGCGTGATATCGCCCATGGCGCACGCCTTCGCCGACATCCTTCACCTTTGGGAAGCCCCGGTGCTGCTCGATGGTACGAAGCTGCGCGCGCGCCTGCCCGGCCTGCGCAGCACGCCGTATGAGGACGGTCTCGCCGCCACAATCGGCTGGCTGCGCGCCCACCCGAACGCGCGGATGTATTTCTGACCACTGCGGGATTGCGGTCGAGGCGGCGCACGCGTCAACACGGCTTTCCTGCTGTCCGACGCCGGCCGCAAGGGCAAGCGGCGCCGTTTGTGAGCGGCCGGCATCTGAAAACCTTCACAATGACGGTCATTCGGAGGCACGAAAATCATTCTCGAAAGCGGTCTTTCGCTTCGCCTACGCGTGCTGATGTGCGCCGGTAGCGCAGAGCCTCGACAAGCAAAGCGAAGGCGGGAGGTTGCTGTCGCCTGCTCGGGTAATAAAGGTGATATCCTGAGAACGGAGGGCACCAATCCGCCAGGACACGGATCAGCCGGCGGTCTTTGAAATAGGGTTTGACTGTGTCCTCGGGCAGATACGCAAGGCCAAAACTCGCCAGAGCGGAGGTCAGGATAAGAGACGCCGCGTTGACCACGAGTTGCCCCTCAACCCGAACCTTCAGCTCGCGCCCACCCTTCTCGAATTCCCACGCATAAAGATTGCCGTGGGTCGGCAGACGAAGATTGATACAGTTATGGCCGGTCAACTCCTGAGGCGTTCTTGGCCGTAGTCGCGCCTCAAAATAAGATGGCGAACCCACGACCGCCATGCGCATGTCGGGACCGATCGGCACGGCGATCATCCCCTGCGCGAGAGTTTCGCCCGGCCGCACGCCAGCGTCGATCCGCTCTGCCACGATGTCCGTGAGGCCATAGTCGATTACGATCTCGACTTTGATGTCAGGATAATTCGGAAGGACGCGCTGAAGAGCTGGCCAGAGGACCGCGGCGGCCGCGTTCTCGGTCGCCGAGATACGCACCGTGCCGGCTGGCTTCTCGCGTAGCGCGCTCAGCGAGGCCAGCTCGGCCTCGATTTCCTCGAAGCGAGGAGCGGCTGTGCGAAGGAGACGTTCGCCGGCCTCGGTCGGCGCGATGCTGCGCGTGGTGCGTGTCAGCAGACGAACCCCGAGGCGGGTTTCCAACGCGCGCACCGTCTGGCTCAACGCCGACTGCGAGACGCCGAGCTTGGCGGCCGCTCGCGTAAAGCTTCGCTCTCTCGCAACGGCCAGGAAGGCGGTGAGATCGCTCATGTTGTCCCTGCGCATTCATAAGCCTCGCTAATGGTCGTATGCAGAATAATGCATCTTATCGCGGATAATCCGCTGCGCTAAATCTGGGCTCACGGGATTGACCGACATCGGCGCGTCGGATGCCGCAGGAGAGCTTCATGGAGATCAAACGCAGCGGAACCCAGCCGTCAGGCAAAGGGCCGGCGGATTATTTCACCGGAAGGGTGCGGATCGATCCGCTGTTCAATCCGCCCGAGCCGGCCCGAGTCGGCATGGCGCTCGTCACATTTGAACCCGGGGCCCGCACCGCCTGGCACACGCATCCTTTCGGCCAGACGCTGATCGTCACGGCCGGCTGCGGCTGGGTGCAGCGTGAGGGTGGAGCTGTCGAAGAAATCCGACCGGGCGACGTCGTCTGGTTCCCGCCAGGCGAAAAGCACTGGCACGGTGCCACGGCGACGACGGCGATGAGCCACATCGCCGTTCAGGAGAGGCTCAATGGCTCTCCGGTCGATTGGATGGAGCACGTCACCGACGCGCAATACCAGCGGTAGGAAGGACTGACCGATGCCTCATGTCATCGTGAAAATGTACTCAGGCAAATCCGACACGCAAAAATCAGCGATCGCCGAGGAAGTCGCAAAGGCGATCATGAAAGCGACGGGCCACGGCGAGGAATCCGTCTCCGTCAGCATCGAAGACGTTGCCCCGAAAGATTGGGCGGAAAAGGTCTTCAGGCCGGACATCATCGGCAAGCCGGACAGCCTCTACAAAAAGCCCGGCTACAACCCCCTCTGATCGCCATGAAGCAGAGAGCGCAGCAGGTGAAGCGGAGGGCTGAGCGTGGTAGCGAAAATGCTCTCTCGGCGGCTGCTTCTTCTTGCGGCCGCCATGTTCATTGCCGGGTGGAGACGTATCGTGGCTCAAACAAGCGGTAAACCGATCGTCCGAATGGCGGAGCTGGAAATCGATTCCGCCCAGCTCGACAGCTACAAAGCCTTGCTCACCGAGGAGATCGAAACCTCCGTCAGGATTGAACCGGGTGTGCTGATGTTGAACGCCGTCTCGGTGAAGGGCAGCCCGTCGCAAATCCGCATGCTCGAGGTCTATGCCGATCAGGCGGCTTACGAATCCCATCTGCAAACGCCTCACTTCCTCAAGTATAAGACGCAAACTGCGGATATGGTGAGGTCACTCAATCTGGTCGAGACCGACCCGATCATACTGTGCGCTAAGCGTCAGCGGGCCAGCGGCACGGGCTGCTGAGCTAGGGTAGCAACCGTCCAGAGGGTCAAACCAGCTTGATCGGTGCAAAACTCGAGAATTTTGCACACGACGCGGACACGCCGACCGTTGGTGGTTCTGTCGCCGCGGAGGGCGTTCGCTGCGGTGTCATAGCCCGCAGCGACCCGGTTAAGGGTCGGACTCTGGGTTCAGCGTGACTCGGCTAACGCCACGGCGTCAGCGCCAGTAGCAATGCGAACCGGGCACGATGGGTCGTTCGCCGCACGCCGGGCGGCCCTTCTACTGCGTGATCCTCGACGGTTCGTGCCGCCTTGCGGTCGACGGACATGAGCCGATCACCCCGCAGAAGGGCGACTTTGTGTTGATCCCCTCGGCGTATGACTTCACGGTGTCGAGCCTCGAGCCGGAGGGTGTGGAATGAAACAGTGTGGGCATCAAGCATCCATGGCCTGTGTCTGGCATGGCGCCGCCTGCTACCAAATTAGCGTAGTGGTGATTTGCCTGCGCAGCTGTTGGTGCGGCATGCTCGGGTCGAGCGGCCGCCATCGCGAGCGGGATGAGATTTCCACCATGGCGACATGGATTCTTGATGCCGACACATGTTTCATTCCACACCGATCACGATGAGGGCTGAGGCACGGGAACATCGCTGGGCGCGGTGGCTGGCCTGGCGTGCCTCCCTTGTCCTGCATCTGCTCATCGCCGCGCTTCTGATATTTGGACCGCGGGAATCGCTCCCGCAGCCGCAGGAGGAGGCCATATCGGTGGAGCTCGTGCCGCCGCCTGAACCATCGAGGAACGGCAAAGCCGAAGACTTCCCGGTCCTTAAGCCCGTCGTCCAATTCGGTGAGAAGGACGTCGGCCCCCAGCTGTCGCCGGATGGCAACAGCGCGAATGATGGTTCGGCATCGCCGACGGCGCAGCACGATCCGGACAAGCGGGATCTTGCGCAGCCACCGGCCGTGACAACGGCCAGGACAACAGAGGAAGCCCCGCAGCCAGGCGCACCCCAAACGCCGGCGCTGAGGCCGGAGGACGCCGCCAAAGCGCAAAGAGCCTCGAAGCTCCGGGTAGCGAAGACATTATTCTCGCAGAAAGCAACCGGTGATCCGATAGCGACGACCGCGATGGGGTATGTGCCACGCGATGTGCGGGTTGCGCGGCTCTGCGCCACGGAGCTGAAGGAGCAGTTGCTCCATGGCTCACCCTCCTATTTTCCGGAGATCTTGCCTTTCGACCGGCTGAAAGAAGGCAACGTCATCGAAAACGCCGTCGCGGCCTTCCGTTCCAATTGGGAGTGGTACGATCTGAGCTATCGTTGCGAGGTCGACACGGACGCGAGGAAAGTCGTGCGCTTCGCCTTCGATGTCGGAAAACCGCTCACTCCCGAAGAGTGGAGGCGCCGCGGGCTGCCCTCCCAATAGGGGGATAAAGATGCAGGGTGGAGGCACGCGGCGGATGTGCGGCTGTTGTTGCCCGGTGGAAATCCCGGGCTCCAGAGCGTAACCAAGGGCGAGAGATCATGGGGGAGATCGAGCGGCTTTCGGGAAAGTAGAGGGAGGGAAGGCAAGGGCAGCGTCCTGGCCTTCCCTCCGTCTTACAAATGCTCCCGAAAATGCGCACCAACGGATGAGCCGAGCCTCAGCCCGGTTACGGCAATTGACCAAGCCAGGGAGAATACGAGATGCCTAAGCAATCAGCTTCGGAGATCTTCAATCCGGCTAGGCGCCAGTTCTTGATCACCGCCGCGATGGGTATCGCCGCCGCCGGCGCTGCGAGCCCGTTTATTCCGCACACGGCCTCGGCCGCCCCAAGCGACGCCGTCCGCCCCTTCAGGATCGACGTTCCGGAGGAGGCGCTCGTCGATCTCCGCCACCGCTTGGCGGCGACCCGGTGGCCCGAGAAGGAGACCGTCGCCGACCAATCCCAAGGCGTGCAGATCGCGACCATGCAGCAGCTCGTGCGCTATTGGCAGACGGAGCATGACTGGCGGAAAGTGGAGGCGCGGCTCAACGCTCTGTCGCAGTTCATCACCGAGATCGACGGGCTCGATATTCATTTCATTCACGTTCGCTCGAAACATGAAAATGCGTTGCCGCTCATCGTCACGCATGGATGGCCCGGTTCGGTCATCGAACAGCTGAAGATCGTCGATCCGCTGACCAATCCGACGGCGCATGGCGCGAGCGCATCGGACGCGTTCCATCTGGTGATTCCGTCGCTGCCGGGCCACGGGTTTTCCGGGAAGCCCACAACGACCGGTTGGGATCCTGTTCGCATCGCCCGTGCCTGGATTGTTCTGATGAAGCGCCTCGGATATCAGCGATATGTGGCGCAAGGCGGCGATTGGGGGAATGCCGTCACGGAGCAGATGGCTCTTCAGGCTCCTCCGGAATTGCTCGGCATCCACACCAATATGCCTGCCACCGTCCCGGCCGATGTTGCAAAGGCACTTCAGTTCGGCGACCCGCCGCCCGCCGGCCTCTCGGCCGACGAGAGGTATGCGTACGATCAGCTCGCGCTTTTCTACAAGACCGGCCTGGCCTACGCCCAGGAGATGGGGAATCGCCCGCAGACGCTTTACGGGATTGCTGATTCACCTGCGGGCCTCGCCGCCTGGATGCTCGACCACGACGCGCGCAGCTACGCCCTCATCGCACGCGTGTTTGCCGGTGATGCCGAGGGCCTTACCCGAGACGACGTCGTCGACAACATCACTCTCTACTGGCTGACGAATACGGCGATCTCTTCGGCGCGCCTGTATTGGGAAAGCAAGCTTGCCTTTTTTGCCCCGAAAGGCATCGCCATTCCGGTTGCCGTGAGCGCCTTTCCTGACGAGCTCTATCAGGCCCCGCGGAGCTGGGCCGAGCGAGCCTATCCCAAGCTCGTCCATTACAACAAGCTCGACAAGGGCGGGCATTTCGCGGCCTGGGAGCAGCCGCAACTTTTTTCGGAAGAGGTCCGCGCAGGCTTCAGGCCCGTCCGGAAATCGCTCTGACGACGGGGGCGCGCGCCATACGCGCGCCCCGGCCCGCACCGCGCGGGCGCGTTTCCGGAAGGAGACAGGCGAGATGATCGTAAAGATAACCGCGACACGTTGCACACCGGTGCAATGAAAGGCACCACAAAGACCCGGTTGGTGGTCGGAATCTGTCACGACAAAGCTATGACGCCCGCTAATACCATCGATCAATTAGTACAATTGCTTACCTATGCTGTGAATCACGCGTCTGGACATGTGTTACCATTCTAAAGGCATCGAATCCTAAGGAGGCTGACATGAGTAGTACTCAAATGCGCAGCGAAACTACGATTGACAGCGCAAAAGCGCCGAGACTCGATATGAAGCTCGAGGTCGTCGTCATCCCCGTTGCGGATGTGGACCGGGCCAAACACTTTTACGGTGGCTTGGGCTGGAGGCTCGACGCCGACTTCGCTTTCGGTGACGATTTCCGCGTCGTCCAGTTCACGCCGCCTGGCTCGCCATGCTCGATCCACTTCGGCAAAGGTGTCACCTCGGCGGCGCCGGGCTCGGCGCAGGGACTCTATCTCATCGTGTCCGATATCGAAGCGGCGCGCGCCGAGCTCGTTGCTCGCGGCGTCGATGTGAGCGAAATCGCCCACCGTACGGGCCCCGGGCAAGCCCGTCTTCCCGGCCCGCATCCGGAGCGGCGAAGCTACGCCTCGTTCGCCTCGTTCAGCGACCCGGATCGCAACAGCTGGCTGCTACAAGAGGTCACCGTGCGGTTGCCCGGACGCGTAGACGCGGACACGACCTTCACGTCGTCGGCTGAGCTTGCGGCCACGCTCCGACGTGTGGCGGCCGCGCATGGCGAGCACGAGAAGCGCATCGGCGCTGCAGATCCTAACTGGCCCGACTGGTACGCCGAATACATCGTCCGGGAGCAGGCTGGCCGGGAGCTGCCGTCATGAGTAGCGGCTAAGACGTCATTTGCGGTCGTGGCGGCTCACGGGGTCAGCACCACGCTGGCGTGCTCGCCGAGGGTGATCCACGAACCGCACCCTTTCGTCACAGAGGATGACCATGTCCGCCATATCGTCTTCGCTTTCTCGGCGCGGCCTGGGCTCCAGAGCGTAACCAAGGGCGAGAGATCGTCGGGGAGATCGAGCGGCTTTCGGGAAAGTAGAGGGAGGGAAGGCAAGGGCAGCGTCCTGGCCTTCCCTGCCTCCTACAAATGCTCCCGAAAATGCGCCACCACCGAAGCGTATACCCGGCGCCGGTGATCCGGCCGGATGAAGCCGTGCCCGGCATAGGTGAAGCGCTCATAGGCCACTTTCTTCTGCCGCAGCGCCAGGGCTTCGCTGAACTGGTCGCTTTCGTGCATCGGCACGCGCGGATCGCGGTCGCCGTGCAGGAGCAGCATCGGCGCCACCACGCGGTCGATGTGATGGATGGGCGAGATTTTCCGGAACAATTCGTCATCCGTGCCGGGGAAGCCGTATTCGCGGGCGCGATGATTGCGCCGCCAGGGGCCGGTGCGTTCCAGCAGCGTGGCGAAATTGGCGATGCCGTAGTAATCCACGGCGGCTTTCCAGAGATCCGGTTGCAGCGTGACCGCCGCCAGCACGGCCCAGCCGCCGTAGGATTGGCCCATGATGCCGATGCGGTCGGGGTCGATGTCGGGCTGGGTGGCGAGCCAGGCGCGGCCGGTGGCGAGATCCTCCATGAAATCCGGCCGCTTCTCCACCTCGTCGGCTTCCATATAGGCACGGCCGTAGCCGGTGCTGCCGCGAGCATTGGGCATCAGCACCGCGAAGCCCTGGGACAGCAGCATCTGGATGTCCGGCCGGAAATTGGCGCGGGTTTGAGAGGCCGGGCCGCCATGCACCCACATCACCGCCGGGAATCCGCCGGCGGGCGCTGGGCCGCGCGGATGGGCGTACCAGCCGGGGATGCGCAGCCCGTCGAAGCTTTCCCATTCCACCAGCACCGGTTCGATCAGGCTGTCCGGATCGATGCCGGAAGCGGCCATCGGGTCTTCGCGCGGGATTGGTGCCGCCGCGCCGTCGCGCCACAGCCAGATGCCGGGCGGCGTGGTCGGACCCTGGACGGTGAAGGCCAGCGCCGCATTGTCCGGCGCCCAGGCGAGATCGGCCACGATGCCGGTGGGCAAGCCGGTGACGACGGGCCGCTCGCCATCGGCGGGGCCGACGCGCAGCACGGCATAGCCGCGATCGTTCTCGATCGTCGCCAGCATTGTCTCATCAGGCGACAGCGACCAGGCTTCCACGTCGCGGCCTTGGGCCTCGAAGACCACGGTGCTGGCGCCGGTTTCCGGGTCGATGCGGCACAGGCGCATAATGTCGGCGCCGGCATCGCTCAATCCCATCAGGGCGGTGCCTGTTTCCACAAAGCGCAGCGAGGCGAAACGCGAAGGCGCGGTGCGGGGCAGGGCGCGGGTGGCGCCGGTGGCGGCGTCCGTGATCCAGAGGCGGGAATCCGAGCTGCTATGATCCTCGATCACCACCAGTCGCGCCATGTCGGGGGTCCAGCTCGGCACGGTCAGAATGCTGCTGCCTTCCAGCAGGCGGGTGCGCGCGCCGCTAGCCAGATCCATCACGCTGATGTCGTAGAAGCGTTCGTCGCGGTCGTTGGCGGCGTAGGCGATACGTGCGCCGTCGGCGGACCAGGCCCCGAAATCATGGA
This sequence comes from Rhizobiales bacterium GAS188, assembly GCA_900104855.1. Classification (NCBI taxonomy): domain Bacteria; kingdom Pseudomonadati; phylum Pseudomonadota; class Alphaproteobacteria; order Hyphomicrobiales; species Rhizobiales bacterium GAS188. The sequence continues at coordinate 1,602,601 of FNSS01000001.1, read as the reverse complement.
TCGCCTCGGGCGCTTCGGTCAGGGCGCGGGGTTCGGCGCCGGGTTCCTTGAGCCAGAATTGCTGGCGCTCGTCGCCGCCGGCATCGATGCCCCAGATGAGCCGGTCATCGGTGGGGCAGCGGCGCAGGAACGCCACTTTCTCGTCGTGATGACTCAACTGGCAGGCATTACCGCCATCCACATCCATGGCCCACACCTGCGGCAGCCCGGCGCCCCGCAGATGGAACAGCGTGCGCCCGTCCTTCGAGAAGCCAGGCGAGGTGGCGGCGCCGATTTGCACCCAGGCATCGGTCGGGACGGGCATGCGGTATCCTTCCATGGAGGAGGCCCATCCTATTCCTCGACCTTTAATCCTTGCAACGAAACCGGCTAGGCCATCATCTGCGGGCACGATAACCCTTTCGTGATGACTGCCCGCGTCGGGTTGGACCACCCACGCTGGCGTAGCGTGAAAATTGATTGCATAGTTTACGTCTCCGAATGGGGAGGGTGGTATGGCTCGCGCATTACGTGCCGCTATTGTTGTGCTGCTGCTATCGGCTGGGGGTGGGCAGGCGGCCACGCCGCGCGACGCATTGGTCATGGCGTGGAATCTGGATGCGTTGATCACCTTCGATCCGCCTCAGATCGGCGAGATTAACGGCGCCGACATCATCGTGGGTAATGTCTGCTCTACGCTCGTGCAGTACGATCCGAAGGATACGTCCAAGATCATTCCGGGGGCGGCGGAAAGCTGGTCCAGCTCGCCGGACGGGCTGACCTTGACCTTCAAGATGCGGAGCGACCTGAAATTCCCGGATGGCACGCCGGCCACCGCCGAGGACGCGGCCTGGTCGCTTCAGCGGGCCGTGCTGCTGGGGTATTTCTCCAGCGCGAACCTGACCCAATGGGGCTTCAACAAGGACCAGATCGCCGACCAGATCCAGGCCACCGACGTCAATACGCTGGTTCTGAAGCTGTCGAAGCCCTACCCTGCCCCGCTGCTGCTGTCCGCAGCCTTCGCCAACAACAACGTGGCCGTGATTCTCAGCAAGGCGGCCGGGCTGAAGAACGCGAAGACCGTGGATGGGAAGTCCGATCTGGGCAATGCGTTCTTCAAGACGGCGCCGGTTTGCGTCGGCCCGTACCACGTGGCGCGCTGGGACGCCAACGATGTGGTGATCCTGGAGCGGAACGATAATTATTTCGGCCCCAAGCCCGGCCTGCGGCGCATCATCATCCGCCACGTGCCGGAATCCAGCGCGCAGCGGCTGCTGCTGGAGAAGGGCGATATCGACGTGGCCCGCCTGCTGAACACGGACGATCTGAAGGCACTGGAGTCCGACAAGGACATCCATATCGAACAGACGTTGATGCAGGGCATGAACTATCTGGCCTTGAACACCAACGACCCGATCCTGGGCAACCCGAAGGTGCGCGAGGCCATCCGCTATCTGATCGATTATGACGGGCTGGCCAACACCATCCTGCCCTATAAGGGCACGCCGCGCGCCGATCTCGTGCCGGAAGGCGCGTTCGGCGCGCTGGATCGCAAAGAGGGACAGCCCTTCTCGCTGGATCTCGCGAAGGCCAAGCAATTGCTGACCGAGGCCGGCTATCCGGAGGGCTTCAGCAAGAAGATGATCCTGTCGGCCAACGACATCAGCCCCGCCATCGCCCAGCATATCGCCACCAACGCCGCCAAGGTGGGCATCAAGCTGGAGCTCGAGCAGATGGCCGATGCCAACCTGTTCACCCGCGGCCGCAACCGCGATTTCGAGGTGCAGCTGGTGGGCTGGGGCGCCGGCTATCCGGACGCGGATGCCATGGTCTCCCGCCACGCCACAGATCCCGATCCGCGGCCGGAGGCGAAGCTGGTGGGCTATCCGGTGTGGCGGACGGGCTGGCAGAGCACCGACATCAACGCCAAGGCGGAGGCCGCGCGGCTCGAGCAGGATCCGGTGAAGCGGGCGGCCATCTACAAGGATATCCAGGACTACATGCTGCACAACGGCCCGATGGCCTATATCTACCAGACCATCCGCCCGATCGCCGTCCGCACCTCCGTGACGGGCTTCGTGATCGGGCCGTTCACCGTGAACTACGCGAGCGCTTCGAAATAAATTCGATGCGCCTGTCGGGATTGAAGGTGGTCGCGCGGCAGGCGAGCTCGGTGTCGACGACGCTGCTCGGCCTGCTCGCGCTGACCTTTTTCATGGGCCGCATGCTGCCAAACGACCCGGTGCTGGCCATCGTGGGCGATCAGGCGGACCAATCCACCTACGACATGGTGCGCCACCAGCTGGGATTGGATAAGCCGCTTTACGTGCAGTTCTATCTGTATATGCGCCAGATGCTGTCAGGCGATTTCGGCAATGCGCTGTTCACCGGCCATCGCGTCGCCGACGACCTGGTGAAGGTGTTTCCGGCCACGGTGGAGCTCGCCACCTTCGCCATCATCATCGGTGTGGGCATCGGCGTGCCGCTGGGCATAGTGGCGGCGGTGTATCGCGGCAGCATCATCGATCATGTCGCCCGCGTGGTCGGGTTGCTGGGCTATTCCAGCCCGGCCTTCTGGCTGGGGCTGATGGGGCTGATCCTGTTCTACGCCACGCTGGGCTGGGTGGGCGGCCCCGGCCGGCTGGATGTGGCCTACATGGACAGTATCGACACCCATACGGGCTTCATGACCATCGATGCGCTGTGGGAAGGTGACATGGAGGTGTTCTGGAACGCGGTCAGCCATATCGTGCTGCCCGGCTCCATCCTGGGCTACGGCTCCATGGCCTATATCAGCCGCATGACGCGCAGCTTCATGCTGGAGCAGATGGCGCAGGAATATATCGTGGCGGCACGGGTGAAAGGCCTGTCGGGCTGGGCGGTGATCCGCCGCCACGCCTTCCGCAACATCCTGGTGCAGCTCGTCACGGTCATCGCCCTCGCCTACGCCTTCCTGCTGGAAGGCGCGGTGTTGACCGAGACGGTGTTCGCCTGGCCCGGCTTCGGCCACTACCTCGTCGCCGGCCTGCTGGCGGGCGACATGAACGCCGTGCTGGCCTGCGTACTGATCGTCGGCGTCATCTTCATCGGCCTGAACCTGATCACCGACCTGCTGTATCGCCTGCTGGACCCACGCACGCGATGACGGCGCAGAGTTTCCGCCTATGGCTGACCGCCGATGTCACCGCCTCGCCGTGGCAGGCGCGGCTGCAGCGGGCGTATTTCGGCTGGCGGCGCCTGTGCGGCAACCGGTTGACGATGTTCGGGCTGGCCGTGCTGCTGTTCCTGGTGATGGTTGCCGCGCTGGCGCCATTGATCGCGCCGGAGGGGTACGACGCTGAAGGCCTGGCGGACCGGTTGGCCGCGCCCAGTGCCGCGCATTGGTTCGGCACGGACGATCTGGGGCGCGACGTATTGGCGCGCATGGTCTATGGCGCGCGCGTCACGCTGATGATCGCCTGCCTGGTGGGGGTGATCGTGGCGCCGCTGGGCCTGTTGGTCGGCACCGCCGCGGGGTATTTCGGCGGCTGGGTGGACACGGTGCTGATGCGCATCAACGACGTCTTCCTGTCCTTTCCCAGCCTGATCCTGGCGCTGGGCTTTGTCGCCGCGCTGGGGCCGGGCATCCGCAACGCCATCATCGCCATCGCGCTGACCGCCTGGCCGCCCATCGCGCGACTGGCGCGGGCGGAGACGCTGACCTTGCGCAATGCCGACTACATCGCCGCCGTGCGCATCCAGGGCGCGTCCGCCTTGCGCATCATCCTGCGCCATGTCGTGCCGATGTGCCTACCGTCGGTCGTCGTGCGCATCACGCTCAACATGGCCGGCATCATCATCACCGCCGCCGGGCTCGGCTTCCTCGGCCTGGGGGCGCAGCCGCCCATGCCGGAATGGGGGTCGATGCTGTCCAGCGGCCGCGCCCATCTGAGCGGGGCGTGGTGGATTTCCGCCGTGCCGGGCATCGCCATCCTGATCACCAGCCTCGCTTTCAACCTCCTGGGGGACGGGCTGCGGGACCTGCTGGACCCGAGGTCGGACTCGTGACCGCGCAATTGGTGGTCGAGGATTTGCGGGTGCGCTTCCACACCGCGCGGCGGGTGGTGGAAGCGGTGCGCGGCGTGTCCTTCACCGTGGGGCGCGAGAAGGTGGGCATTGTCGGCGAGTCCGGTTCCGGCAAATCCATGACCGGGCGGGCCATCCTGCGCCTGACGCCACCCCAGGTGCGGGTGACGGCGAAGACGCTGCAATTCCAGGAGATCGACCTGTTGGCCAGCACCGAGCGGCAAATGCTGAAAGTGCGGGGGCGGCGCATTTCCATGATCATGCAGGATCCGAAATTCGCGCTGGACCCGGTTATGCGCGTGGGCGACCAGATTGCCGAGGCCATCCCGGCCGACCGCCGCGGCAGCCGTGTGCAGGATCGGGAGCGCGTGCTGGCCATGTTGGACTCCGTGCAGATCCGCGACCCCAAGCGGGTGTTCGAGCTGTATCCGCATGAAGTCTCCGGCGGCATGGGCCAGCGCATCATGATCGCCATGATGCTGATGCCCGAACCATCCCTGCTGATCGCGGACGAACCCACCTCCGCCCTGGACGTGACGGTGCGGATGCGCGTGCTGGCCATCCTGGACGAGCTAGCGGCGCAGCGCGACCTCGGCCTGATCTTCATCAGCCACGATCTCAACCTCGTCGCCTCGTTCTGCGACCGCGTGCTGATCATGTATGCCGGCCGCATCGTGGAGGAATGCGTGGCCAGCGAGCTGGCCCATGCGCAGCACCCCTATACGCGCGGGCTGCTCACATCCCTTCCCCGCGTGGGCGATACGCGCGCCAGGCTGCCGGTGCTGACGCGTGACCCGGCCTGGCTGTCCTCGTGATCACCGTCAAAAACCTGCGCGTCAGCTTCGGCGCGCAGAGCGCGATGCGCGCGGTGGACGACGTGTCCTTCCATGTGGGCGCGCAGGAGACATTCGGCTTGGTCGGCGAATCCGGCTGCGGCAAATCCACTCTGCTGCGCGTGCTGTGCGGCCTGAACCGCAACTGGCAGGGCGAGATCACCATCGCCGGCGAGGCCATCACACCCAACCGCAGCCGCGCCTTCTTCAAAAACGTGCAGATGGTGTTTCAGGACCCCTACGGCTCCCTGCACCCGCGCCACAGCGTGAACACGATGCTGACCGAGCCGCTCTCCATCCATCGCATGGACCGCGCCGATGCGCGCGTTGCCGAGATGCTGGACCAGGTGGGGCTGGGCGCGGCTTTCCGCTACCGCTACCCGCACCAGCTCTCCGGCGGCCAGCGCCAACGCCTGGCCATCGCCCGCGCGCTCATCCTGGAGCCGAAAGTGCTGCTGCTGGATGAGCCGACCTCGGCGCTGGACGTGTCGGTGCAGGCCGAAATCTTGAACTTGCTGACGGAAATCCGGCAAACTCGCAAGCTGACCTGCATCCTGGTCAGCCACGATTTGGCGGTGATCTCGTATATGTGCGGGCGAATCGGCGTGATGAACCACGGCAAGATTCTGGAAGAATTATCGGCCACACAATTGAACAGCAATACCGGCCACCATCCCTATACCGTGCAGTTACTGACCGCGAGTCGGGGTTATGACCATGCGCTGGCAAAAGAATTGCGCGACTGACGGCGGACGCACTGCATCACCCCTGGCGAGTGCACGTGCCGCGGCCGTGATCAACGAGTCCATCGGAATCCCGCCACATTTGTAACTCCCGCCTTTCGATACCCCGGTGCCAAGTTAGCTCATGACCAATAGCGAGCGATCGGCAGCGACGGCGTCGCGCTTCAGCCCGAAGAAGGCCCAGGAGCTCGTCCAATCCGGAGGTTGCAACGACCATGACCAAATCATCTGAGAACGACCGGAAAGGCGGACAGCTCGCCATGCGCACGCCACCGATCGTTTCGCCGCAAGCGTGGGAGGCTGCGCGCCAGCAGCTGCTCGTGAAGGAGAAGGCCCAGATGCGGGCCCATGACGCGCTGGCCGCCGAACGCCGGCGGATGCCGTGGATGGCCGTGGAGCAGGCGTACGCGTTCGAGGGGCCGACGGGAAGGGCGAGCCTGCTCGACCTGTTCGAAGGCCGGCATCAACTGATCATCTACCGCGCCTTCTTCGAACCCGGGGTGTTCGGCTGGCCCGAACATGCCTGCCGCGGCTGCTCGCTTGGGGCCGATCAGGTCGCCCACCTCGCCCATCTGAACGTCCGCGACACCACACTCGCGTACGCCTCGCGCGCACCGCAGGCGGACATCGCGCGCTTGAAGGCGCGGATGGGCTGGGAGATGCCCTGGTACACCATCACCGACAGCTTCGACGCCGACTTCGGCGTGGATGAGTGGCACGGCCATAATGTGTTCTTCCGCGACGGCGACCGCGTGTTTCGCACCTACTTTATCAACAACCGCGGCGACGAGGCGATGGGGACCACCTGGAGCTACCTCGACGCGACGCCGCTCGGCCGCCAGGAGACGTGGGAAGACTCGCCGGAGGGCTACCCCCAGAGCCCGCCCTACAAATGGTGGAACTGGCACGACAATTACGCCGCCGAGGCCGCGCCCGACCCGAAATGGGTCGAGGTGTCGGACGCCGGAGAGGCCGCCTTCCGGAACCTCGACGCAGGCGCGAAGGCATGACCGAGGCCTGTCACGCCGGCTCGACCGGCGGTGCGAGCTGGGCTGACGAGGGCGCCGCGGCCGCCCTCGGCGCAGCCGATTGGCTATGCCTTGCCGCCACGCCGACCTTCGCAATCATGGCGCTGCTCACCGGCGTTCTCGGTGGTGGCCCGCTGGATGCGCTCTGCTCTGCCGTGCATGATGCGTCACCGCTGAACGGAATGGTCCCGATGTACTTGCTGATGAGCGCCTTCCATTCGTCGCCTTGGCTGAAGCTGGTCTCCAGCCGACGCAGCGGAGCCCACCGGTGCTGATCCGGCGTCCGCCAGATCGAGCGGTGGTGAACCTTCCCCGTCCGTGAACCCTCTTGAGCGGCGACGAGCAGCGCCGCCTCGTTCGATGACGTCGCCGGCAAATGGCAGGCGGCGCCTTATTCGATCACCTCGTCGGCGCGGGCGAGCAGCGAGGGCGGGATCGCCAGGCCGAGCGTCTTCGCGGTCTTCAGATTGATTATCAGCTCGAACTTGCTTGGCTGCAGGAGTGGTAGATCGTTCGGCTTCTCGCCGGCCAGAATTCGACCGGCGTATCTTCCCGCCATGCGGAACTCGTCGGTGAAAGTCGCGCCATAGGTGATCAGGCCACCCCCGAGCCCGAACCAGTGGTGGAAGTAGATCGTCGGTATGGCATACCGGGCCGCAAGCCCGACGAGCTGATCCCGCCGACTGTAGAAAAACGTATCGGTGCCAATTGTCAGAACAGCGCCCGCCTGTTGGGAGAGGTTCGCAAATGCGGCATCGATCTCGGCTTCGTTGCTTGCGGTCAGCACGCGCAATTTCCGCCCGCTTTGTTGCGCCGCCGCTTGTGCGTCTTTCGCTTCGGTTTCGGCGTTCGGATTACGCGGATTGACGAGTATGGCGAGGGCGGCCGCGGGCGCAACCTCGGTGAGCAGTTCCACCCGCTTTGCCGTCAGAATGTCAATAAACAGAGTTACCCCCGTAATGTTGCCCCCCGGTCGGCTCAAACTGGCGACCAGGCCGTATTTTACCGGGTCGTCCCCGATCACGACCACGATGGGGATGGTCGAGGTAGCGGCCTTGGCGGCAAGCCCTGCGACAGCGCCGCCGACCGCAGCGATGACGGTAACCTGCCGACCTACCAGCTCGGCGGCCAGCGATGGCAGCTCATCGTATCGGCCTGCCGCCCAAGCGAATTCAATGGCGACATTTCGCCCCTCGACATAGCCGGTCTCTTTAAGGCCGTCGCGAAACGCGGCCACCTGTGTGGCAAACGCCTCGGCGGATCCGCTGCACAGAAATCCGATCACCGGCATCGCCGGCTGCTGAGCGCGAACCGTGAAGGGCCACATGATCGCTGCGCCGCCGACAAGCGCGATGAGTTCGCGTCGTCTCATCTGCCTTCTCCAGGCTGGACTACGCTTTGCGCTAGAGGTGCATAGCATATTGCCCCGGCGAAGCGTGAATTGGATCAAGACCGGAATGGTCGAGGGGCCATTCTTCCTTGTCCGCCCCGAGGCCTGCTTTGGGTCGGGAGCAGCAATTGGCCGGTCATGTGATTTAAGTCTTGATCCCGGCCGGCGGCCTTCTCTCCGGCACTATTTTTGTGCAATCCTGATCGGATGGCAAAGCCGCCCAAGACGCGCGAGTTCCGTCGGAAGTTCGATACGACCCCCGGACTTCTCACCAGCCATGCGACCGTCAAGCACGCAGATCTGCGCCAGGTCGGCCTGTTCGACCATCCGCCGTCATTCATCGCGCCCTGCCTGCCGACCCTCGTCGGGACGCCGCCTTCGGGCCCTGAATGGGCGCACGAGATCAAGCATGACGGCTGCCGCGCCATTTCCGTGATCGACCGCGGCAAGGTGTCGATCTTCATCAGGCGCGGCCTCGACCGGGCCGACCGAATGCCGGGCACCGCCCGAGCGCTCGCGGCGCTGAAGCTCCGCTCTGCGGTGATCGACGGCGAGGCGGTCATGGTGGGCAAGGACGGCATCTCGGACTTCTTCGACATTCACGCGGCGCTCGCCAGGCGCTCCGCGCCACATGCCGTGTTGATGGCTTTCGATGTGCTGCACCTCGACGGTGAGGATCTGCGCGATCGGGCGCTCGAGGACCGGCGCGCCATCCTGGCGGACCTGTTGCGCAGGCCAGGTTCGTGGCTGCAGTTCTCGCAAGAGATCGTCGGCGACGGGCTGACGGTCCTGCGTGGGGCCTGCGACATGGGCCTCGAGGGGATTGTTTCGAAACGCCGCGGCTCGCCCTACCGCTCCGGCAAGGCGGACAGTTGGCGCAAGACCAAATGCACGACGACCGAGCCTTTCGCGGTGATCGGCGCGGCCCCGCCGGCCAAGGCGGCACTGCGCTCGCTGCGGCTCGCCAGGCTCGAGGCCGGTGAGCTCGTGCCCTGCGGCTGGGCCGGATCGGGCCTGTCGGCCAACAAGGGGCGTGAGCTCCGCACCGCACTCGACGCCGGCCGGCCGGTGGTCGCCCAGGTCGAACATCGAGGGTTCACCCCGGCGGGCGAACTGCGCCACCCCATCGTCAGGGGCTGGCGGCACGACGGGTGACGGGGGCGGCATAGGCGCGGGTGCATCAACAAGCCTGCGGCGCTGCGAGCCGGGAACAATGAGGGGAAAGGGAATGAACGAACGCCGTGAGCCGGGTGACGAGCCCGTGCACGATCGGGCATTGCTGCTGTATGGGCCGAAACGCAGTGAGGTACTGAACCTTCACGAGGTTCAGCAATATGGCGTCGATAGCTTTTCCGATCCCGACTACATCCGGCTCTACGGGATGGCGCCGGCGGAATGGTATGCGCGCGGCATTCGGCTACTGGGCCGCACTGCTGTGGAATGCACCAGCGATTTCTTGGGGGATCGGATCGGCCGCGACATCGCCAGCCTGGCCGCGTCGCTGCTGTCGCGCACCCGGTTCGTCGTCATCGATCCCTTCGCCGGCTCATGCAACACGCTTTATTGGATCTTGCGCCACGTCCCACACTCCACGGGGGTTGCGTTTGAGCTCGATCCGCATGTCTTCGAGTTGAGCAAGCGCAACATCGCCGGGCTGGACCGAACCATCACATTGACGCAGGGCGACTATCAGTCGCTGCTCGAAGGTCAGGAAATCCCGCCGGAGCACGCAATCATCGTCTTTGTGGCGCCACCTTGGGGCACGGCGCTCGATGAAGTCACAGGACTCGACCTACGGCGCACCGAGCCACCGATCACCGAGATCCTCGGCCGCATCGGGCGGATATTCCCGCGTCACAAGATTCTGTTCGCGACGCAGGTCTATGAGAAGGTGAGCGCGGACTCGCTGACCGAGCTTCGGACAATGCTCGATTGGTCCGAGCTGCGGGTCTACGACCTCAACGTCGCGGGCAGGAACCATGGAATCCTGCTTGGCACCAAGGGATGGAAGCCGATGTAGCGACGATGCGGCCTTCTTGCGATGCGAAGGGTCCGTGATCTCCGCCGGTAGATGGGACCCTATCGAGGGATGCGCATAGGCTCTACCGTTCGCGTGACAATGCCGGATACAGATAGCATGGCCCATCCCGCCCTACGCGTCAGAGAACCCCGCTGCGCCTTTCTCGCTTTCGGCGCGCTGGCCGGCATGACGGTCGTGCTGGATGGGACCGCCGCGATGCCTGCGGAGCAACCGGCCCCGCGCTCCTGCCAGCCGGCGCTATTCCGTGTTGCCCTCGACATCGGCCACGACCGGGCGAAGCCCGGCGCCATCAGCGCGACCGGGGTCACCGAGTTCGAATACAATCTTTCCCTTGGCCACGCGGTCATTGCAGGGCTGCGACAGGCCGGGTTCGGCGCTGCCTTCCTCGTGGGAGAGAGCGGCACGCCGCAACCGATCGAGAGACGCACGAAGATCGCAATGGATGAGCACGCGGTCCTGTTGGTCTCGCTCCATCACGACTCGGTGCAGCCTCGCTACTTATCCGAATGGACGGTGGACGGTCGATTGCAGCATTACAGCGATAACTTCCACGGCTACTCCGTGTTCATATCCGGTAAAAACAGTCACCAGCAGGGGAGCAAAGAATTCGCGGTGCTGCTGGGCGAGGCCCTGCTTGGTCAGGGGCTCACGCCGTCACTGCATCACGCTGAGAAAATCTCCGGAGAAAACCGACCCCTGCTCGATGCGAGGCTCGGAGTGTATCGCTTCAATGACCTGGAGGTGCTGAAGACCGCGTCGATGCCGGCCGTGCTGCTCGAGACCGGCATCATCGTCAACCGCAAGGAGGAACAGGAAATCCGCAACGGCCCCTACCACAAGCGGATCGTTGCCGCCTTGGTCCATGCAATTCGGAGTTTCTGCAGCATGCACATTGCTGGACGCTGACGTCGGTCAGTGGGACAAGGCTTCTGTTCGATCCCGGGATGACGCTCGGGACTATGGAACATGCAGCTCTGCTTAGGGGGGCTCATTCAGGCAGGCCCGCCCTGCGTAGGCCCTCGGCATAGCGCCGCACGTAGTCGCCGCGATGCGGAGTAATCGCCACGATCTTCGATATCGTTATATCCGGATACCCCTCACGGAGCTGTCGGACGGCCTCACGAGCTTCGGAGAGCCGCCCCAAAAGCCCTAGAGAAGCCGCCATTGATCGGAGGGGCCACGCCAGCTCGGGACGTTCGACCATGCCTTTTTTACACCACGATATCGACTCCTCGTAACGCTCGGCCGCAAAATGAGCGTTACGGATGCCAAAAAAGCAGTTGAAGTTCATCGGGTCGAAGGGGCTAAGTCTGATCGCCCGCTGGAAATGCTCGATCGCAACCTCTGGCCGATCGAGAAACGCATTGAGCCATCCGCTCCGGTTCCAGGCCATGGCGGAATTGGGATCGAGCGCTACTGCCTTCTCGATCAGCGCGGACGCTATGTCGAGATCGCCGACCACCGAATGCGCGGCGCACAACGCCGTGAGCACCATCGGATCGTCGTTACTCATGTCACCCGCCAGCCTCGCGAGACGCAACCCCTCAGCCTTGGCCTCGTCGAGCGCGGGCGTCCAGTTGTAGATGACCTCTCGCGCGCGGCACCAAGCCGCCAGCGACAGCGCCAGCGGATAATCTGGCTCGATTTCGATGGCCCTGTTCAAGTGAACTAGCGCTGTCCTATTCGCCGTTGGGTCAAACGCCCAGATATATGGATAGGCCCGCAAAATGCATTCATAGGCGTCCAAGCTCTCCGGCCTCGTGCGCTTGGTGCGCTCGATCTCCGCCAGAAGGAGCGAGGGCTGGATCGCCCCGACGATGCTCTCGGTGATGCGGTCCTGGAGCTGGAAGATCTCCTCGATTCCGCCATCGTATCGGCTGGACCAGATTTGGTTGCCGGTCGTCGTGTGGGTCAACAGCGCCGTGATGCGCACATGATCGCCGGCCTTCCGAACGCTGCCTCCGAGCAGATAGCCCACACCGAGCTCACGGCCGACCTGCTTCGCATCGACAGCCTTGCCTTTATAGGTGAAGCTCGAGTTCCGGGCGATGACGAAGAAGGACCGCACGCGTGACAGGGCGGTGATGATTTCCTCGACCATGCCGTCGGCGAAATACTCCTGTTCTGGATCGCCGCTCATGTTCTGGAAGGGCAGAACGGCGAGCGAAGGCTTGTCTGGAAGCGCGAGGGCCGGTCGCATCTTCGGCGCCCCCGCATCCATTCGGACCCGGTAGACACGCATCGGCTTCGCGATATTCTTCAGCTGCTGCTCGCCGAGATCGACGAAGGCGATGTCAAGCTTGCCTTCCGCGTCCTCTCTCGCCCGGCTGGAGACGCAGATGCCGCCCGGCTCCGCCATTCGTTCAAGGCGGGCGGCGACATTCACGCCGTCTCCGAAGATGTCACCACCATCGATCATGATGTCGCCGACATTGACCCCAATCCTGATCGCGATCCGGGTGTCCGGCGCTAGTTCGGCATTGCGTTGGGTCATAGACCGCTGGACCTCGACGGCGCAGCGCAAGGCGTCGACGACGCTCGCGAACTCGACGAGCATGCCGTCGCCCGTGGTTTTGACGATGCGCCCGCGATGCTCAGCGATTTTCGGGTTGACGAGCTCTCGCCGGGCCGCCTTCAATCGAGCCAGCGTGCCCTCTTCGTCGGCTCCCATCAAACGGCTATATTCTGCAATATCAGCCGCGAGAATAGCCGTCAGCCTCCGCTGCACGCGATAGCGTGGTTGGCGAGGGGATGTTTCGTGCATGTGTCAACTCGCAATCGCAAAATTGGCGATGGTCGCCGACCCCCATTGTCGCGCCGCGGGCACTTCTGTGCCGATCATGGCCGCGGCTCATTGCGCCGAGGTCAGCTGCAAGGCAAATGACTTCTTCAAATCACCCCATAATAGATATTTGGGGCTGCGGCGTTGGCCGGGTCGGAAGAGAAGGACCACCTCCGAAGCTCCTCACCGCACGGCGTCTTCTGCCGGCTGCGCCGTATTTGGCTGCCAAAGCAAGTCTTATCGCACCATTTAAAGAACTCATTTGCCTCATGGCCAATCTCGGCGCACTGGGCCGGGCGCTATCGGCTCACCACCGATACGGGCGCATCAGCTGGAAAGGGACGATCATGAGCAAGGCCTCCGGCAACACCTTCCACGGCAAATGCTTTTGCGGCGCCGTGGAGCTGACCGTCACCGGGCAACCGGTGGCGATGGGCTATTGCCATTGCGAATCTTGCCGCTCATGGTCGGCCGGGCCCGTCAATGCCTTCACGCTCTGGAGCCCGGACGCGGTGAAGGTGACCAAGGGCGCCGAGCATGTCGGAATCTATCACAAGACCGATGCGAGCCACCGCCAGTTCTGCAAGAGGTGCGGCGGCCATCTGATGACCGACCATCCGGGGGCCAAGCTGATCGACGTCTATGCGGCGACGGTACCCGGCCTGCCCTTCAAGCCTGCGCTGCATGTTCATTACGGCGAGACCGTGCTGCCCATGCGTGACGGGCTGCCGAAGCAGAAGGATCTCCCGGCGGAGATGGGTGGCGCGGGCGTTCTATTGCCGGAATAGCGCCACCTTACATCGATCCTGTGCCGAGATCCGCTCTCAATTCGAGCAGTGCGTTGCGAACGATTTCGAGCGCAGGTTCGTTCGGCTTGCTGCTATGCTCGATGAGAGCAAGCGTGCATGGGAGCGGTGGCTGCAACGGCCGGACGATGACATCGGGCATCGGCTGGGCGACCGCTACGTCGGGCACGATCGACATGCCCAGATCCAGCGCGACGCTCAGCTTCGCTGCCTCGACGGTACCCATATGCATTGGCGCGCGCGGCAAAGGCATTTGCTTCGACAACCACTGCATGACCAACGCATACACAGCGCCGCGCTCATGCTCGAGCACCAGCGATTGCTGCGCAACATAATCCGGGGTGATCACGTCGGGAACGTCGCGCGTGCCAGCCGGCAATATGGCCACCAATTTCTCCAACCGCAACGGAGTGATCCGAAGTCGCGGGTGCTCGACGGGCAGCGTCACCAATCCGAGGTCAAGTTTGTTCTGCAGGATGTTTTCGACGGTGTCCCGCGTCGTCATGTTGGTGACCACAAGATCGATACCGGGAAAATCAGCACGAAGCTCCCTTATGATCGGCGGCAGTTCGTACATCAGTGCCGTGAGGGTCGTGCCGATATGGACGCGACCGAGCCAGCCGTCACGGTAACGACGCATCGTCGACATTGCCACATCGCACTCTTGGAAAATGCGGCGGGCATGCTCGACGAGGTCCCGACCCGGCGGCGTCGCATGCGCCTCTCTGCCCATGCGTTCGATCAACCGCACGCCAAAGCGCCGCTCGAGATCGCGGATCTGAAGACTTATAGCCGGCTGCGTCAGATTCAGCCGGCGCGCAGCAGCGGAAAAGCTTCCGAGCGCGGCCACCTCCGCCAGGGTCTGCAGTTGGTCGAGGTTGAGGCTGCGCATCACAAGGATTCCCTTATTGATACGATCTAGAAAATCTAATCTCATATCCCGTCTGAGCACAACATAGCTTACCGCTAGGGAGAGAGCCCCGTGCAATCGGAAAGATCAATGCGGTCGTCTGCGGCTCCAAACGAGGGGCGAGTCCAGCATATGCGTCCCGTTCTCGACCTTTGCGGTCAAACCGATTTGCGCCTGACAATCGGGCATTCGACCTTGATTTGCTCTGGGCGCTTGCTTGGCCGGACCGCTGCGTCGAAGAGAATCTCGGCAGCGATCGTTCCCATTTCGAAATGAGGGAGCAAAACCGTCGTCAGCGGCGGATGCAAATGCCGTGCGATCTCGCGATCGTCATAGCCCATGACGGCGACATCTTCCGGAATCCTCATGCCAAGCTCGCGCAGCGCTTCGTAGCAACCGACGGCCATCAGATCGTTGGCGCAGAAGATTGCGCTGGGCGGTGCGGGCAGCCGCATCAGCTCCTGGGTGCGCTCATAGCCCGAGAGCGGCTGCCAATTGCCTTCGAGGACAAGATCCGGATCGAACGGCAGATCGGCGGTCGCCAGCGCCTGGCGATAACCCCTCAGGCGGTGGCGGGATGCCTCCATGCTCGGCTCGCCGTTGATATAGCCGATGCGCCGATGACCTGCGCGCAGCAAGACGTCGGTCGCCGCATGTCCACCCGAGACCTCGCCAGGCACCACCGACGGAAGCGCCGAATTGGCGACATGGCAATTCAGCAGGACCGTCGGCATTCGAGGCAGCGCCGCGGGCACATGGATCAGCCGGGTATTGATCGTGGCATAGATCAGACCGAGCAGGGGCTGGCCTACCAATTGCGCGATCGCGACCCGCTCCATATCGGCATCGCCGCGCGTGACGACAACGCTCACGGTGAGCCCGCGCTCCCAGGCTTTTTCGCGCACGCCGTCGAAGCCGATCGAGGTCCAGGGGTCGGTGGAAATCTCGTCGCAGACGAAGCCGATCGCGGCTGCCCGAGATGAGCCGGGCAGGCCGCCGCGGCGTCCCGGCCGATAGCCGAGCTTCGCCGCCGCCTTGAAGACACGCTCGCGCGTCTCCGCCGACAGACGCGCTCCGTCGGCGTGATTGAGCACCAGCGAAACGGTCGTCTGCGAAACCCGCGCCTCGTTGGCGACGTCGATCATGGTTGGACGGCGCGCCTCGACGACCCGCTCGGATCGCAATCTTCGTTCGCCCGGCGCATCGCGCAGAGCCGGATAGGTTCGGCGCTTCATCTCGTCCTCTTCGAATTCATGCGCATATTATTATCACGATAACATATTGATAAATAGCCATAACATCACGCATGCGCGTCACGGCTCGCGAATCGCATTGACAAATATTATCGCCGATGTGACCTTGATCTCAAGCTCGGATTGCCGAGACGTTCCGCGTCAACACCCCGGCCGGCACGTTCGCCAGCCGAAAACTGACGCGAACGCAGAAACTCAAGCCGCGATGGGAGGAAAAGATGCTCATAAACCGCCGGACATTGCTGGTCGGCACAGCTGGCAGCGCCGCGACCTTGGCGTTCCTGCCAGCCTTCGGGGCCGTGCCGCCGCTCAAGAAGAAGGACGTCTACAAAGTCGGCTTCGCGCAGACGGAAAGCAACAATCCGTGGCGTCTGGCCCAGACGGCAAGCATGCAGGACGAAGCCAAGAAGCGAGGCTGCCAGCTTGTCTACACGGACGCGGCAGGTTCCGCCGCCAAGCAGGTGGCAGACGTCAACAGCATGATCGCCCAAGGCGTCGACTTCATCTTCCTGGCGCCCCGCGAGGAGAAACCGCTCATTCCCGCCGTCCTGGCCGCGAAGAAGGCGGGCATCCCGGTTCTGCTGATCGACCGCAGCGTCGACCCTTCGCTCGCCAAGGCGGGAGAAGACTATCTGGCTTTCGTCGGCTCCAACTTCATCGAGGAAGGCCAGAGAGTTGCCGAATGGACGATCAAAGCCAGGAGCGGCAAAGGCAAGATCATCGAACTCGAGGGCACCATCGGCAGCTCGCCGGCCAATGACCGCAAGAAGGGGTTCGACGACACCATAAAGGCCAAAGCGCCCGACATGGTCATTCTCGCGAGCCAGTCGGGAGATTTCGCGCGTGACAAGGGGCGCCAAGTCGCCGAAACCCTATTGCAGGCGCATTCCGACGCGACCATCGTCTACGCCCATAACGACGAGATGGCGCTGGGCGCGATCGCCGCAATCGAAGCGGCCGGCAAGGTTCCGGGCAAGGATATCCTGGTCGTGTCGATCGACGGGGAAAAGGATGCCGTCCAGGCCATCATCGACGGCAAGATGGGTGCGACCTGCGAATGCAGCCCGCGATTTGGGCCCAAAGCCTTCGAGATCATGTACCAGTATGGCGGAGGTGAAAAGATACCCCCGATCATCATCAATCCGGACCGGTTCTTCGAAGCCAGCAACGCCAAGGATATGCTGGCGACCGCCTTCTAAGATAGGCTGGATAAGCAGCTCTTGTCTCTTGCCGGACTCCAGATGGTCCGGAATTCGCACGGGACAGGCGTGGATGGCCGGGCCAGATACTTGAAGAAGAATCGGCCCGGCCAAAACGTGGATGGGTCCAATTCGCCTGAGCCAAATGACCACCGGATCTTCGCTACGCTCGCCATCGCAACCGCGTCCTGGCCGGGCCGATTCTTTGCTGAAGATTTGGCCCGGCCATCCACGTCTATGCTACGATCGATGCTTTCCCGGACAGCCCTGCGCTTCGTGGAGGAGGGATGAGCGGACACGGCTTCCCCCTTAAATGACAGTCGGTAATAGTGAGCATGGCGCCCAATAGAGTGGAGCATGGCGCCCAATAGACTGAAGGTCCGATGCCACCCTCCTCTCCGCTTCTCGTGATGCGCAGCATCGATAAGCGCTTCTCAGGGGCGCAGGCTCTTGCGGCCGCGACGCTCGAGGTGAAGCCGGCGGAGGTCATGGCGCTGGTCGGCGAAAATGGCGCCGGCAAATCGACATTGATCAAGGTGCTGACCGGGGCCCATCGAAAGGATGCCGGCAGCATCGAGTTTGCGGGCCAGGGCATCGAGTTCGCGTCTCCGCAGGAAGCGCAGCGCGGCGGCATCAGCACGATCTATCAAGAGATCAATCTCATTCCCTACCGCACGGTGGCGGAGAATATCTTCCTCGGCCGCGAATTTCGGCGCTACGGGCTGCTCGATTGGCGCCGCATGAATGGTGAAGCCGCCGAGCTCTTGCACCGCTTCGCGATAGATATCGATGTGCGCCGCTCTTTGATGGAGTTCAGCACCGCGATCCAGCAAATGGTGGCCATCGCCCGCGCCATATCGTTCAAGTCGCGATTGGTGATCATGGACGAGCCCACATCGTCGCTCGACGGCCGTGAGGTGGCGGTACTTTTCGACGTCATCCGGCAGCTGCGTGCCGAGGGTGTCGCGGTCATTTTCATTTCGCATCGGCTGGATGAGCTCTACCAGATCTGCGATCGGGTCACGGTGATGCGCGACGGCTGCACGGTGATGACCAGCGCCATGGCGGATGTCGACAAGCTGCAGCTCATCGCGGCGATGCTCGGACGCAATCTCGACGCCGTACGCGAACGCTCGACCGGATTTCAAAGGACATTTGGAGCGGCCGGCGGCGAGGTCCTCGCCGCCGAGGGGCTCGAGATCGGCAGGAGGGTCAGGGGAGCGCGCGTCGAAGTCCGGACCGGACAGATCGTCGGGCTCGCGGGCCTTTTGGGCTCGGGCCGCACCGAAGTGGCGCGGGCCATTTTCGGTGCCGATCCACCCGATTCCGGCACAATCCGGCTCATGGGAAAGGCCGTCTCGCCCCAGCAGCCGGCCGAAGCGATTGCGCTCGGCGTCGGCTTCTGCACGGAGGATCGCAAGGTCGAAGGCATCATTCCTGAAATGTCGGTGCGCGAGAACATAACGCTGAGCGTGCTTCCTCGATTGACGCGGGCCGGAATCGTCGACGAAACGCGTGAGCGCGAGATCGTCGACCGTTTCATGGCGCGGCTGGCGATCAAGGCCTCCAGTGTCGAGCAGAAGGTCCGCGAGCTGTCCGGGGGCAACCAGCAAAAGGTCATGCTGGCGCGCTGGCTCTGCATCGATCCCAAGCTGCTCATACTGGACGAACCCACTCGGGGGATCGATGTGGGCGCAAAAGCCGAAATTCAATCACTCATCAGGGAGCTCGCCGATCAGGGTCTCGGGGTCCTGATGATCTCATCGGAGCTCGAAGAGATCGTCGAAGGCGCGGATCGGGTGTTCGTCTTGAGCGACGGCTGCACCGTAGCCGATCTTCCCCATGCCGAAGTCGACGGGCCGAGGATCATGGCGGCGATGGCCCACGGCATGGACGCCGCTCTCGGACCCGATCGCGATCATGGCTGACGCGCAAGCCGTTGCCCGAGCGAGAGCGTCGCCGAGCCTCGTAGCCTTCCTGAGACGCCACGCTGCGCTGGCCGCGCTCGCGGCGCTGCTTGCATTCAATTTCGCAGCGACCCCGAACTTCGCCACCTGGCAGACTTTGAACGTCAATCTGACCCAGGTCGCGACGATCGTGATCGTCTCGGTCGGCATGACGCTGGTGATCGCCACCGGCGGCATCGACCTGTCGGTCGGCTCGCTCATGGCGATTTCCGGAGCGCTCGCGCCCTTGATTTTTCTCAGCCCGTTCGGGCGCGACCACGCCATGATCGGGGTCATTCTCGCTTTCGTCGTTCCGGTCGCGGTAGCTGGGTTGTTCGGCCTGTTCAACGGCTGGTTCATCACCCGCTTCCAGGTGCAGCCGATCGTCGGAACCTTGGTGCTGTTCATTGCCGGACGGGGCATCGGGCAGGTGATGACCAACGGCAATTTGCAGGTGTTCAAGAACCCCTCCTTTCAGTTCATCGGTCTCGGACGCATTTTTGGCGTTCCTTGCCAGGTCCTCATCATGCTCGCCTTGGTGGCCGCTGCCGGATGGATGCTGGGACGAACGCTGTTTGGCCGCCAGATATTGGCCGTCGGCGGCAACGAGAAGGCAGCGCGGTTGGCGGGCATTCCGGTCGCCAAGGTCAAATGCCGGGTTTATGCGATCAGCGGGTTGTGCGCCGGGATCGCGGGCTTGGTGGTGGTGTCGATCAATTCGTCCAGCGATGCCAATCTCGTCGGCCTCGGCATGGAGCTCGACGCCATCGCCGCGGTCGCGGTCGGCGGGACACCCTTCTCCGGTGGGCGGGCGACGGTGGTCGGGTCGTTGCTCGGCGCCCTGATCATTCAGCTGCTGCGCTATACGCTGCTTGCCAATGGAGTGCCCGACGCGGCAGCCCTCGTCGTGAAGGGCGCCATCATTGCCGGAGCCGTATGGTCCCAGCAGCGGAGCATGGCCTAGTGAGCGTGCAGCCGGCGATCTTGTCCGCGGCGAGGCGTTCGCGCCTTTCGGCATGGGCGGCGCAGCAGCGCGTGCTCATCGCGCTGATCCTCCTCATCCTGTTCGGGGCGCTGCGCTACGATCATTTCCTCGGCGAGTTCAATGTGCTGAGCGTGCTGCGCTACAATTCGATGTTCGCGCTGACCGGCCTCGGCATGTGCTTCGTCATCATGACGGGCGGCATCGATCTTTCGGTCGGAACGACGGCGGCCTTGGCGAGCGTGGTGTCGGCGATCCTGTCGCCGCTGGGGATCCTCCCCGGATTGCTCGGCGGCCTCGGCGCAGGAATAGCGGTCGGCGCGATCAACGGCTTCCTGGTGACGCGGCTCAAGATCCTGCCCTTCATCGCCACATTGTCGGGCATGCTCGCCGCCAGTGGGACAGCGCTGTTGCTTGCGCACAACCAATCCGTCTCCGTCTCTTACGATACGGCTTTCACCTGGCTTGGCCAGGGCGATCTCCTCGGGTTCCCGGTACCGGCCTGGATCGCGCTCGGCGCCTATGTCTACGGCTCGATCGTCCTCAACCTGACCGGCTTCGGCCGGCACATCCTGGCGATCGGCGGTAATGAAGATGCGGCGCGCCTGATGGGCCTTGCGGTCGACCGGGTCAAATTCCTGACCTATGTTCAATCGAGCCTCTTTGCGAGCCTCGCGGGCGTGATCCTGGCGGCGCAGTTCGGCGCCGGCCAGCCGGCCGAAGGCGTCGGGTGGGAATTGTTCTCGATTGCCGCCGTGGTCGTCGGCGGCACCCTTTTGACGGGCGGCGTGGGGTCGGTTGCGACGACGCTCGCCGGCGTGCTCCTGCTCGGATTGATTTTCAATGTGCTCAATTTCGAAAACGGGATGGGCTGGATCAGCCTCAGCGCCTATTGGCAATCCGTGGTCCGCGGCGTTTTCCTCATGGTCGTGGTTATCGCCGGACCCGGAACGGCAAAACGTCTCGTGAGGGCGCAAAGCGCGGCCGGCGCGGCTCCTTCTCCCCCCCTTGAGGCGGGAGAAGGTGCCCGAACGTAGTGAGGGCGGATGAGGGGCGGTTGAGCGCTTCACCGGCGCCCCTCACCCGCCTCGACTTCGTCTCGGCACCCTCTCCCGCCTCAAGTGGCGGGAGAGGGAAAGCGCTCCTGCCAGCCTGGCGCGCCAGCCCGAACCTAGCGAGCCGTTGAGCCTCAAATCAGACGCGGGGCGCGGGGATTGCTGCGCCAATTCGGCGTGCGGGTCGCTGAGGCTTCGCGGGCGACTGTGGCGATGCGTGCGCCGTCATTCGCCGGCGTCAGGGCCAGGTTCTCGTCGAGCGAAAGGGGCCGCGAGAAGTAGAAGCCTTGAGCGTATCTGATGCGCGTCGCCGCCTGCAGATAGGCGAGCTCCTCGAAGGTCTCCACCCCCTCGACGATGATGGTGATGCCGAGCGCATGGCTCAGGGATTCGATGGCCTTGAGGATGCTCTGGCTGCGGGGCCGCCTGTGGATGTCGGTGATGAAGGAGCGGTCGACCTTGATCTCGTCCGCCGTGATGTCGGCGAGCGCCGACAGCGACGAATAGCCGACGCCGAAATCGTCGATCGACACCCGCGTGCCGATGGCGCGCAGCAGCGGCAGGGCCTGCGCCTGGAAGCGGCTCTTGGCGAAGAAGGCTTCCTCGGTCAATTCGATCATGAAGCGCTCGGCGCAACCGGTCGCCGCGAGCGCGTCGACGAAGGACCGCATGAAGCGCAAGTCGTCGGCCTGCCTTGCCGCGACATTGATGCTGATGCTCGTGCCCTTTCCGAAGGCGTCGTCGATCTTGTCGATCGCCTGCATGGTCTGGGCGAGCACCAGATGGGAGATCTCGTCGATCAATCCGAGTTCCACGGCGAGATTGACGAATTCGCCGGGCGCCTGGATCACGCCTTGCTCGTCGCGCCAGCGCAGCAGCACCTCGACGCCGACGATCTCCTGCGAGCGGATATCGACTTTCGGCTGGAAGGCGCAGCAGAAGCGGTGATCGCGGATCGCCAGGCGCAGACGCTGCTCGAGCTCCATGCGCGCGGTGGCGCTCCGGCCCATATCCTGGTCGAAGATGGTCAGCCCGCCCTTGATGCCGCCCTTGACCCGGTACATGGCGCTGTCGGCATTGCGGCGCAGCAGCTCGTAGCTCGACCCATGCTGCGGGAACAGGCTGACGCCGATGGAGGCGGAGGAGAAGATCTCATGCCCGTCGATGAAGAAGGGCTGCTTCAGCCTGTCCAGCAGATGCGCGATATCCTCACGCAGCGCCTCGATGCCGACCACCGGATTGACGAGCAGCACGAATTCGTCGCCCCCCACCCGGGCCAGCATGTCGCTTGCACGCAGCTCGCTCGAGATGCGGCGCGCGACCTTGACGAGAAGACCGTCGCCGACCGCATGGCCGTAATAGTCGTTGATGTTCTTGAAATTATCGATGTCGATGAAGGCCAGCGCGAAATCCGTAGCCCCGTCCCGGTTGCCGGCGATCAGCTCCTCGACATGCTGCTCGATCAGGCCGCGATTGGGCAGGTCGGTCAGCTCGTCGAAATAGGCGCGCCGGAAAAGGTCCTCCTCGAAGGAGCGCTCCTCGGTGACGTCCATCGAGGTGGAGACCAGATAGGTCCTGTCGGCGTGGCCGAGGCGCCGCTGATGGGTGCGCAATCTGCGCTCGCCGACGGCGCTCTCGGTGAAGACCGGGCGGGGCTGCGCGCAAGACACTGCCTTTCCGGTGCGCGCTTCGTCGCCGGCCGGAAGGTGGGTTCCGGTCGATGCCGCGATCTGCGCCGCGGCCTCGTTGGCAAAGAGCGCTTGTCCGCTCTCGTCATGGACGCTGATGCCGATCGGCAGCGTCCGGACGATCGTCTCGAGCAGCGCCGAGAGCAATTTCCGATCGCCCGCGGTAGGCTCCGCCGTGTCGCTCAGGCTCTCCATCGGGCAATCAAGCTCCCTCGCGCAGCTTCAAGGGGCCGGTTCCCGGATTGGTCTGGCCCGGATTGGCCTGCGCCTTGAGGATGCGGTGGCGGGCCTGCTCGAGCGCAGTGCCGGAACGTTGCGAGGCCGCATCCTCGGCGACCCCTCCCGCAATCCCGCTTTCTTGGGCCGCATCGTCGGGTCGGGGCTTGTGGCTCATGGTCGCGCCGCGCCAGCGCTCGACGACCGCCTTGACGAAGTCGCGGTCGGCGCCCGCATGGGCGGCGAGCGCCCCATTGCCGAGCGCATCGTTGCGCGGCAGCAGATGCTTGGGTAGCTCCTTGAAGGTCAGGCGGGCCGGCAGCGGCACGCCCTCGCCGAAGGCCACGGCCTCGCGCGTGCCGAGCGAGGGCACGAAGGCGAGGAGGTTGGCGGCAGCGTCCGAGACCGAGGAGCGCAGCAGCGCCTGGTCGCGATCATTGGCCATGCGCATCGCGAACAAGGTACTGCATTGGGAGATGATGGTGGGGTCGAGCTCGGCAGGGCGCTGCGTCACCAGGCCGAGGAAGACCCCGTATTTGCGGCCTTCCTTGGCGATGCGCGACAGGGCGCGTCGCGTCGGGCCGAAGCCGAGCGCATGATCGGCCGCGGCATAGCGGTGCGCCTCCTCGCAGACCACGAGGAGCGGCACCGCCCCCTCGCTCCACAGGCCGAAATCGAAGGCGAGGCGGCACAACACGCAGACCACGGCATCGACCACCTCGACGGGGAGGCCTGCGAGCTGCATGATGGTCATCGGCTTGCCGTCCGGCTCCAGCCGGAACAATTGCCGCAGCAGCTCGGCCATCGTGTCGCCGCCCACATTGGCGTTCTCGAACATGAAGGCGTAGCGCGGATCGTTGCGGATGGTCTCCACGCGGCTCATGAGCCGGTGATAGTTCATGCGCGAAGAGCGATTCTCCAGCCGCCCCATCCGCTCGTCGATCAACGAGATCAGGTCCTGGAGCAGATAGGGGACGGGCGTGTCGATGGTGTAGCCGGTCGCCTTCGGGTCGCCGCGCTTCAAGGTCACGCGATCCGAGCTCGACTTGTAGTTCTGATACATGCTCTTGGCGATCGGGATGAGCTCGGCGAGGATCTCCAATTCCTCGGTGACGCCCGGCCTGCCGCCATAGATGACGTCGACCGTCTCTTCGAAATTGAACAGCCAGAAGGGCAGCTTGAGATTGCGCGGGCTGATGATGTGGGCCTGCTCGCCGAAACAGCGCCCATATTCGTTGTGGCCGTCGAGCAGGAAGATGCGCAGATCCGGCCGCGCCGCGAGGACCTCGCGCAAGATGACGGCGACGCCGCTCGACTTGCCGACCCCCGTGCTGCCCAGCACGGCGAAATGCTTGCTGAGGAGCTCGTCGACATTGATGCAGGCGGCGATCGTCTCGTCCTGATGGAGCCTGCCGATATCGATGCTGCGCCGATCGGACGCCTTGTAGATGAGGCTGAGCTCGGGGTTGCCGATCACCGAGGCCGGATCGCCGATCGCCGGGTATTTCGTCACGCCGCGCCGGAAATGCTGCCCGCCCGCCGCATCCGCCCTGATCTCACCCATCAGGTCGAGGCGCGCAGTGGCACGATAGCCGCTCTCGCCCGAGGTGCCGGAGGTTTCGGCCGTGACTTCGGTCACCATGCCGATGACGCAGGAATCGGCCGTGCGGACGCCCAGGATCTTGCCGACCGTGGCGCGCCGGTCCTCCGAGAGATCTGGCCCAGAGAGATTTGGCTCAGAGAGGTTTGGCTGCGGAAGCCCGATCCGCGCTTCCGATCCGCGCACCGACAAGACGTGTCCGAGCGGCCGGGCCGACATGCCGGGACCTGCGACCGGGTCATGTAAGGTCTGCGACATGCACCATCCCCTGGTGGAATCCAGGGCCGCTTTTAGGCCAAAACATTTCACGTTCGGTGTCAATTTGGCTAAAGAAGTTCCTAATTCCCGCTAACGCTGCAACTTGAGCGGCATTTGGGGACGATTCTCGGTTGTAATATTGGCCCATCGGCGGCCGCTCGTCGGGATCGATTAACCATGAGGGTCGAAGGCGGTGATGCTCCGCTGCCCTTGTAGCCGGCAATAATCACGCCATAATATCGGCGGCGCTCTTGCCAGGCTCATCATGAGGGGAAACCATGGCCGAGAAGCAGAAGCCGAAGGCGGATATCGTCCACAAGGCCGCCCAGTTCCTGACGCATCCGGAAAAGGCGACACTCGCCGACATCAAATCGATGGCAGCCAGGCTCCTCGACGATCAGAGGAATGATCCCGAGGCGCATAAGGCCAAAGGCAAGGGCTGAACGGTTCGCTGCTTCGGGCGCTGCGGCAGGCACGCGCCTCGCAGCTTGGCGCAGGCGGGGCTCCTTCTCCCCGCCCGCGGGGAGAAGGCGGGGGATGAGGGGCTTGGTGAGTTGGAGCCTGCGGTACTGCTAGTCACCCAGCCCCTCACCCGCTCCCTCGGCTAAAGCCTCGGGATCGACCTCTCCCCGTAAGAACGGGGCGAGGTGAAGTGACCTCACCTCTGCCCGTAGCTGACATCGGCGAACAGGTCCTTATGCTCGCGCGGCTGCGAGCGCCAATACTGCTTAGGCGCGTGCACGCGCGCGCCGAGCTTGGCGGCGGCGTGCCAGGGCCAGCGCGGGTCGTAGAGCATGGCACGCGCCAGCGACACCGCATCCGCCTGGCCGCGCGCGATGATCGCCTCGGCCTGCTCGGCCTCGGTGATCAGGCCGACCGTGATGGTCGGCAGCCCGACATCGCGCTTGATGCGCTCGGCAAACGGCACCTGGTAGCCCGGCCCCAACGGGATCGACTGGCGGGTCGAGACGCCCCCGCTCGACACATGGATCGCGGCGCTGCCGCTGCGCTGCAGGGCGCGCGCGAAGGCGACCGTCTCATCGAGCGACCAGCCGCCCTCCACCCAATCGGTGGCCGAGACCCGGGCCCAGACGGGTTTCTCCGCCGGGAAGGCCGCTCGCACCGCCTCGAAGACTTCGAGCGGGAAGCGCATGCGGTTCTCGAGGCTGCCGCCATAGGCGTCCTCGCGACGATTGGAGAGCGGCGAGAGAAACTGGTGCAGCAGATAGCCATGGGCCGCGTGCAGCTCGATCGCATCGAGGCCGAGCCGCTCGGCGCGCCTTGCCGCGGTGACGAATTCGTCGCGCACCCGATCGAGCCCGGCGCGATCGAGCGCGATCGGCGCGACCTCGCCTTCGCCATGTGGGATGGCCGAGGGCGCGACCGCCCGCCAACCCGCCTTTTCGTCCGGCCGGATCTGGCTGCCGCCCTCCCAAGGCGGCCGGCTCGAGCCTTTGCGGCCGGCATGGGCGAGCTGCACCGCGACCGGGATGCGCGAATAGGCCCTGACGGCGCCGAGCACCCGCGCCAGCGCTGCCTCGTTCTCATCCGAATAGAGACCGAGATCCTGCGGGGAGATGCGCCCTTCAGCCGATACGGACGTCGCTTCGAGCGTCAGCAGCCCGGCCCCCGAAATGGCGAGCTGGCCGAGATGCATCATGTGCCATTCGGTGGCACTGCCGTCGCGCGCCGAATATTGGCACATGGGCGCGACGATGATGCGGTTCTCGAGCCGTAAGCCGCCGAGGCTGATCGGATCGAAGAGATGCATGCCTTGTCTCCGTTATTGCGGGTCGCGGTGGCGCCTCCCATAGCACAGGCGATCGGCGCCGAGGCAGATCCAGAGGATGCGCCGGCGTGGCTCCTTCTCCCCGCCGCTTTGCGGGGAGAAGGCGGGGGATGAGGGGCCAAGTGAGTGTGAAGGACCTGGTGACTGCGAGCCAGCGGTCCTGCTAATCACCCAGCCCCTCACCCGCTCCCTCGCTGCGCTCGGGATCGACCTCTCCCCGCAAGCGGGGCGAGGTGAGCGCCGGCGCCGGCGCTCCCGGTTGACACCCACTTCGCCACCCAGAACTATGCTGGCGTTCCAAAAAGGCAGTGCGCTTGGCCCTCGATTCCGTCTTGCTCTCCCCGTCCGGATCGCACGCGAGATGAGCGTCGAGGTCCGCGACAAGGGTTCGACATGGCGGGCCTGGCGCCGCTTCGCTGCCGTCGCGGGGCCGGGCATCGTGGTGATGCTCGCCGATTCGGATGCGGCGAGCGTGATCACGGCGGCGCAGAGCGGAGCCCGTTTCGGCTACCGGCTCCTCCTCCTGCAATTCGCGCTGATCCCGATCCTCTATGTGTCCCAAGAGCTCGCCATGCGGCTCGGCATCGTCAGCCGCAAGGGACATGCGCAACTGATCCGCGACGAGTTCGGCGTGGCCTGGGCCTGGTTTGCGGTCGGGGCGCTGATGCTCGCCTGCGTCGGAAGCCTGTTGACCGAGCTCAGCGGCCTTGCCGGGGTCGGTGCGTTGCTGGGCGTGCCGGTTCCCGTGACGCTGGGGATCGTCGTCGGCGCGCTCCTCCTGATGGCCTATCTCGGTTCTTACCTGACCATCGAGTGGATCGCCATCGGGGCAGGCGCCTTCGAGCTGGTGTTCCTTGTCGCCGCCTATGAGTCGCGGCCGCAGCTCGCAGCGATCCGGGACGGCATGCTGGAGTTTCCGCTGGCCGATCGCGAGTATCTCTATCTGTTCGCCGCCAATATCGGCGCCGTGATCATGCCGTGGATGATATTCTACCAGCAATCGGCGGTGGTCGAGAAAGGGCTCACCGTCGACGACCTGCCGGCGGCGCGGCTCGACACTGCGATCGGCGCCTTCCTCACCCAGCTGGTCATGGCGGCGATCCTGATCGCCACGGCGGCGACGCTCGGAACCGAGAAGGAGGGAACCTCGCTCGATACGGTCGAGACGATCGCGCAGGCCATCACCCCCTATTTCGGCAAGGAGGTGGGCGTCGCGATGTTCGCGGTCGGCATTTCGGGCGCAGCGCTCGTCGCCGCCATCGTGGTGACGCTGACGGCCGCGAGAGCGCCGTCCGAAGTGCTCGGCGTCAAGCACGCGCTCGAACATGGCCTGCGTGAAGCGCCATGGTTCTACGCCATCTACACGCTGACGCTGCTCGGCGGCGCCGGCCTCATCCTCTCGGGCATCAACCTGGTGACGCTGACCGTCGGCATCCAGGTGATGAACGCCTTCCTGCTGCCGATCGTGCTCGCCTTCCTGTATCTCCTGGCGCGTCGCTTGCCGCGCCCCCACAGGCTCGAAGGCGGCCATGCTGTGCTGGTCGTCATCCTCGATGTGTCAGCCATCGCCTGCAGCCTCTATGCGGGGCTCGTCAGCCTGTTCGGATGAAGAGCCGCGGCCCTGTACACGCGGCTGGCCTTACCGGCTGTGAGCGACTCGACGCGAGCCGGAGCTTTCAGCTTGCATGACTGCGGCAACCGGTTGTTCGGAGAAATACCGGCTCGTGATCCGGTCCCGATAGGCGACGAGATTGGCATGCCCCTGCATGGCGGCGCGAATGGGTGATTCGAGCGGCGGCGTCAGGATGGAGGTGACGATGCCGAACATGAAGGCATCGGTCGCACAGGGCTTGTCCCCCATCAGGAACGGTTTGTCGCCGAGGATCGCTGCGAGCGCGTTCACGTCGCGAATGGCGAGCGCGGCAATCTGCGGCCGCGCGTGGCGGCCGATGCCGTGTCCTTGCAGCCGCTTGGCGTTCATGCGGCGCAAAAGGGATTTGACGATCGGGCGAACGGGTGCAGGTATCGCGCCGAACATATGCCGGCCGAGGCCCTTGTTGAAATTGGCGGTATCGATCCAGCGCATGTCCAGCATTGCGAAGTAGAGGTGATCTTCACACATCCTCTCGACGGCCCAGGTGGTCGCCTTCTGCTCGGCGCTGAGGTCTGCGTCGAAATCGATGCGATATTTGTGCTCGATATGGAAACGGATGAGCGTGGAATCCGCGACCTTCACTCCGTCGTCCTCGATATGGGGCAAGAGGCGATGCGGAGCCTTGAACGGGTTCCCCGGCATTTCGCGATAGGGCAGGCCGGCAAGCTTGAGCAGCATCATGGCCTTGATCACGAAGGGGCTCGAATCCGGAGTGCCGAGGAACGGACCGAATCCGTAGAGAGTGACCAATGTCCTTCTCCTTGCGCTGAACGACCCAAGGACGATCCCGAGTTGGACGATCCCTTGTTGGGCGATCCTTTTGGCGATCCCTTGTTGGGCGATCCCTACCCTAGGCTAAGGAGCTTTGATAAAAAGAATAAAATTTCGCAATTCATTGTGAGGAAATCCGACAATGGACGGCATGACGATTCATCAATTGCTGTGCTTCGACGCGGTAGTGACCGAGGGCGGATTTCAGGCGGGGGCGGCCAAGCTGCGGCGGACCCATTCGACGGTGTTCACATCCATCAGGAATCTGGAAAGCCAGCTCGGGCTGCGCCTGCTCGACCGCGAGGGATATCGCGTCGCCTTGACCGATACGGGTCGGTCCTTCCACAGCCGCACGCGCGTCTTCCTGCGCGAGCTCAGCCTGTTGCGCAACCATGCGAGCCAGCTGGCGATGGGTGAGGAAAGCGAGCTGCGTGTCGTCATCGGCGATCTCTGCCCGCTGCCGCAGGTGCTGGGGCTGCTGCGCCGCTTCTTCGATGGCTGCCCCGCAACCCGGCTTCATCTGCATTTCGAGGCCATTTCCGGCCCGTGGGAGCGGCTCTTCGACGACGAGGCGGATCTGATCATCCATCACATCGACAAGAGCGATCCACGCCTTGAATTCATCGATCTCTTCAGCGGCACCCTCATTCCGGTCGTCGCCCCGAATTTCTTATCCTTTCCGGTCTCGGATCGGATCACGCTCGAGCAGATGCGCAATCATGTGCAATGCGTCATCCGCGATACGGCGCGGCACTCGCCGTCGCGCGATTATTACCTGATCGAGGGAGCCCGCAGCTGGACGGTGAACGACCAGCTGATGAAGAAAGAGATCATTCTCCAAGGTATGGGCTGGGGTCACATGCCGAGCTTCCTGATCGCCGACGAATTGCGCGACGGCGGCCTCATCTCGATCGCGGGTCAGCATTTGCGCGGCGGCGCCGGCGAGGTCGTCGCCGCGCGTCTGCGCGACAGGCCGCATGGCCCCATTGCCGATCGGCTGTGGTTCTTCATCGAGGAGCAGGCGCCGTCATTGGGGGCGGCGATCAGGGACCGCGAGTTCAGGCCTCGAGACGCGGCCTGAGCTTGTCCCACAAGGCGTTGGTTGCCGTGTAGACGAATTCGAGCTCGGCGACCGTGACGGTGGTTGCGCCTTGCGCGATCAGCCAGTCGCAGAAGCCATGCGCTTCGCTGCGCCGCACGAAGAAGCGCAAGGGGGCGCCGTTGCCGCCTTCGAGACGCTCGGCGCCGAACTCCTCGGGCAGATGCGCGAAGGCAGCGCCGGCTCCGACCGGCACATCGGCGCGGATCTCGCGCAGCGCCCGCGCCGTCTCCTCGGCGGTGATCCGCTGCAGAAGGGAGCGCGCCGCCTCCCGATTGGCGCTGCTCCAGGCTGCGGTCAGCGACGCCACGAGCTGCGCCTCGCTCCTGAGGATCGTGCCGTCGTCGAGCGTCTTCAGCGCATTGGCAGCGAGCGTCGTTCCGGTCGTGGTGATGTCGACGATGATCTCGGCGGCTCCCGAGGCCGGAGCGCCTTCCGTGGCGCCGGAGCTCTCGACGATGCGGTAATCGGCGAGGCCGTGCTCGCCGAAGAAGCGCCGCGTCAGGTTCACATATTTGGTCGCGACCCGCATGCGCTGGCCGCTTTTGGCACGCAGCGCTGCCGCGACGTCGTCGAGATCGGCCATGCAGCGCACATCGATCCAGGCGCGCGGCACGGCCACCACCACATTGGCGTTGCCGAAGCCGAGCGGGGCGAGGAGGGCGAGCTTGCGGTCGGCCTCGGCCACAGTCTCGCGCACCAGGTCCTCGCCGGTGACGCCAATATGGGCACCCCCCGAAGCGAGCAGCGAAGTGATCTCGGAGGCCGAGAGGAACAGGATCTCGACATTGTCGACGCCCTCGAAGGCGCCGCGATAGTCGCGCGCCCCGCCCTGCTGCTGCAGCCTGAGGCCGGCGCGCGCGAAGAAGGCATTGGCCCGCTCCTGCAGGCGCCCCTTGGACGGAACGGCGACGATCAGCTTGTCGTTCATGGCGTGCCCGCGCTTTTGGGCGTGCCCGCGAGGATGCGGTCGAGCCAGATGGAGCAGCCGACCGCCGGCACATCGAGCGGGGCGCCGAGCCGGCGCAGCAGCCCGTCATAGCGGCCACCGCCGACCAGCGGCTTGGAATCGGGGCGCGCCGCATCCCGGATCTCGAAGACGAAGCCCGTATAATAGTCGAGATTGCGCCCGAAGCCGGTGGCGAAGCGAAGATGCGCAAGCTCGATGCCGCGCGCCTCCATGAAGCCGTTGCGGATATCGAGGGTCTCGATGGCGCGGGCGAGGTCGAGCTTGGCATCCGCAGCAAGCGCGCGCAGCGCATCGGCGGCCTCGTCGGGGTGGCCCCCGATGCTCAAGAACCGCTCGAAGACCAGCGCCTGCTCGGGCGAAAGGCCCGATTGCTGGTTCGAGGCCTGTTCGAGGAAGCGCGCCGCGATCTGATGGGCCGAGCGGCCGCTGATCGACGAGATGCCGGCGATCTTCAAGATATCCTCGACGAACAGCCGGGCGGCGGCGGGATCCTGGCCCTGCAAGGCGGCGAGCAGCCCGGCATGCTGGTTCTCGGACGAGGTTTGCGCCGCCAAGGCGCCGAGCGCCTGCGCGTCGATCTTGCCGGCGGCGTAGCTGCGTCGCAGCCGGCGCGCCGTCGAGCCCGAAAGCTGCATCGCGTCGATCAGCGCCGCGAACAACCCGACATCGCCGATCAGGGTCGTCGAAGTGGCAATGTCCATCTCGCGCAAAGCTTCAAGCGCCACTTCGAGGATCTCGGCGTCGGCTGCTTCCTTGTCGGTTCGTCCGAAATCCTCGACGCCGGCCTGCACGAATTCGCCCGTCTCGCCGGGACGGAACCGGAAGACCGGGCCGAGATACGCATAGGCCGCCGATTGTCCAGCTCCCGATCTTTGGGCCGCGACTTGTTCGAGATGCAGGCGCGACACAGGGATCGTGTATTCGGGCCGCAGGCAGAGCTCATGTCCTTCGGCATCGGCGGTGATGAACATGCGCCGGCGCAGATCTTCGCCCGAGAGATCGAGGAAGGGCTCGAGCGGCTGCAGCACCGGCGGCTCGATCCTGGCGAAGCCGCGGCTCATGAAGAGGTCGATGAGCCGTGCCTCGTCGATTCCCGGCCGCGACGCCGTCGGCTCGACGCCAGGACGCATCGCCGACGCGCTCGCGGGCGCGGCCGTCGTCAGATCGGGATCGGAGGTCGTCATCGCCGGGAAATCGTCATTGCCAGGAAATCGTCATCGCCTTCGTCGCTCAACTTGATCCTCGCAGTCGAGGAGCGCCGGTCCTTAGCTCAGAAGCCGCTGATTTGCGACAATTTTCAGCGATTGCGCTTAACGGGGAGCTTTTGCCGCATCAAGCCTCGCCCCGATCGTGACCGGTCCCGAAGGTCCACCATTTATGAGCCGAAAAGCTCCAGATGAGCACGATGCCGGTGGTCAGGAACTGGGCCGGAAGATAGGGCAGGGACCAGCGATCGACCAGGACATGCATCACCGCGAAGGTGATCAGGAAGCCGACCGCCGCGACCGCCGCGAAGCGCCAGACAGCCTCCTGGTGCGGGCGGTCGCTGCGATAGGTGTGGCGGCGATTCAGCGCATAGGAGACGATGCCGCCCGCAATATAGCCGCACAAGGTCGCCGGCACCGGTGTCAGGGCGCCTCCCTGCACGAGGCCGATCAGGGTGCCGTAATGGACGATCGCGGCCGCGATGCCGGCTCCGCCGAAAGCCAGGATCTGCCGGAGCGGAGTCGGCCGCGCCGGTTCGTCCGCCGAAACCGCGGACGCCGCCCGCGAGGTGTCGCCGTTGCGCATGGGAGCCTCTACCCTCGCCTCCTGATCGCGTGCAAGCCCGGCAACACGCCTCCGTGACCGCAGCAATGCGTTGAAAACGCCCCTTTTCCCTTGTTCGCCCGGCGATCAGGCTTTATGCCGTGCCCGCCGCCATGTCGTGGCGAGCCTAAAGCTCGAAAGGAATCCGATCGATGGCCTTCCTGTCCGATGCGTTGAAGCGCGTGAAGCCCTCCGCCACGACGACCATCACCCAAAAAGGGCGCGACATGAAGGCCAAAGGGCGCGACATCATCTCGCTCTCGGTCGGCGAACCGGATTTCGACACGCCCGACCATATCAAGGCGGCCGCCATCGAGGCCATCCGTCGCGGCGAGACGAAATACACGCCCGTGGTCGGCATCCCGCAATTGCGCGAGGCGATCTGCGGCAAGTTCAAGCGCGAGAACGAGCTCACCTACAAGCCCTCGCAGATCATCGTCGGCACCGGCGGCAAGCATGTGATCTACAATGCCATGCTCGCCACTCTGAACCCGGGCGACGAGGTGATCGTGCCGGCCCCTTATTGGGTGAGCTATCCCGAGATGATCGCGCTCTGCGGCGGCACCACCGTCACGGTCGATTGCGGCATCGAGCATGCGTTCAAGCTGCAGCCGGCAGATCTCGAGCGCGCCATCACGCCGAAGACCAAATGGATCATCCTGAACTCGCCGTCCAACCCTTCGGGCGCCGCCTATACGCATGCCGAGATGAAGGCGATCACCGACGTGCTGGTGCGCCACCCGCATGTCTGGGTGCTCACCGACGACATGTACGAGCATCTCGTCTATGGCGATTTCGAGTTCGTGACGCCGGCCCAGGTCGAGCCCGCCCTCTATGAGCGCACGCTCACCATGAACGGCGTGTCGAAAGCCTATGCGATGACCGGCTGGCGCATCGGCTATGCGGGCGGCCCCGAGCATTTGATCCGCGCCATGGAGACGGTGCAGGGCCACCAGACCTCGGGCACCTCGGCGATCTCGCAATGGGCCGCGGTCGAGGCGCTGTCGGGCCCGCAGGATCACCTCAAGACCTTTCGCAAGGCCTTCGAGGAGCGCCGCGACCTGGTGGTCTCGATGCTCAACCAGGCGAAAGGGCTCATCTGCCCCAAGCCCGAAGGCGCCTTCTACGTCTATCCGAACTGCGCCGAGAGCATCGGCAAGAAGGCCCCGTCCGGCAAGACCATCGAGACGGACGAGGATTTCGTGATGGAGCTCCTGGAGACGGAGGGCGTCGCCGCGGTGCATGGCTCGGCCTTCGGGCTCGGTCCGAATTTCCGCATCAGCTATGCGACCTCGAACGCGCTGCTCGAAGAGGCCTGCCATAAGATCCAGCGCTTCTGCGCCGAGCTGAGGTGAGGGCGCCAACCCTCTCCCGCACTTTCGCGGGAGAGGGTGCCGAGACGCAGTCGAGGCGGGTGAGGGGCGGTTGAGCGCTTCACCAGCGTCCCTCATCCGCCCTCACTACGCAGAGTCTTTCTAGTCAAGACTTGCACCTTCTCCCGCGAAAGAGCGGGAGAAGGAGGCGCCTCCCCTCACGGCACCGTGCCGACCGGCTTGTGCAAGGCCGTGCGGGTGCGCTGCCGGATGAGCCATTGCGAGCGCCCGGCGAGGGTGAAGAACAAACGGCGCAAGGCGGCAGGCCAGGCCGTGGGCAGGCCGAGGAACACCGAGATGCGCTGCGTATGCTCGGTCAGCGGGCGCTCCTTCAGCTCCCAGGCCGCGAGCGCCGCTTCGATGTCCGGCGTCTCCTCGAGATAGACGGCGAGCGCCAGCGCATTCATCATCGAGCATCCGGCGCCCTGGCCGATATTGGGCGGCAGCGCATGGGCGGCATCGCCGATCACCGCGACCTTGCCGGACGACCAGCGCCGCAGCTTGACGACCTCGAAACGGTCATAGCGGCCGGCCTCCCCGATGCGATCGATCAGCGCCGCGAGGTGAGGGAAGGAGGCTTTCCACAGGGCGGGCCTGATGGGCACCGTCCGCGCCTCCGCGTCGCGGTCGAGCATCGTCAGCGCGATATAGATCTGCGTGGCGCTGCAGGGCGTGTAGAGCACGCGCCGATTGCCCGACCAGTATTCGATGGTCTTGCCGTCCTCGCCCGAACGGCGCTCCTCCGGCGTCTTGTCGATCAGGAGGCGGATCGCCCCGTCCGCCAGCGAGGTCTTGCGCGACAGGAGACCCAGCGATTGGCGCAGCTTCGAGTTCGCGCCATCGGCCGCCACCACGAGATCGGCCTTCAGGCGCTGCCCGTCGGCGAGGACAAGCTCGCCCTCTGGTGTCGCAGCCACCGCCTCCGAGCTCGTGACGATCTCGACGCCGGCGCGCCGCGCGGCCGCGGCAAGCGCGTCGATGACCTGCTGGCGCAGGATGGAGAACACCCGGCTCGTCTCGCCCCAGCGATGCACCGAGACCACCTCGTTGCGCTCGTCGCGCACCTCGCGCGTATGGGCGAGCGGAGCGCCGCGCACCGCCTCCTCATAGGCGCCGAGCGCCTCCAGCACCCGCAAACCGTTCTCATAGATATAGATGCCGGCGCCCGTGGTGCGCAGCTGCTCGGCGCGCTCATGGACGCGGACGCTCCAGCCGCGCCTTGCGAGCGCGCAGGCAGCCGCGAGGCCGGCGAAACCCCCGCCCGCGATCTCGGCATGCCTTTGCTCTCTTGGCCCTCTTGGCGTTGGTGAACTATCCATCGGCCGCGATGTTAGGGCAGGCTTTCCCTGAGGAAAAGTGATGCCTGACGCTCGAGCCTCACCTATGATGCGGCGAGCCCGAGCATCGAAGGAGGACTCCATGGCCCGCCTGCGTCACTTAGCCGTCTGCGTCAAGGACCTCGACAAGGCCGCGAAATTCTACGAGGAGGTCTTCGATCTCAGGCGCGTCGAACGCGAGGATCTGGAGATCGGCTCGGCCGTCTACATGACGGACGGCGTCATCAATCTCGCGCTGCTCAATTTCAAGGGCAGCAAGGGCAGCGACCTCGAGGACGCGGCGAGCTTCGTCGGAGCCCATCATTTCGGCTTCCAGGTCGATGATCTCGAAGAGACCGGGCGACGCATCGAGAAGGCCGGCGGCAAATTCTTCTTCGATCTCGGCGATGAGCGCAAAGGCAATTTCGAACGCAAGTTCAAGGATCCGGACGGCGTGATCTTCGACATCTCGAAGCATGGCTGGGTCGGGACCGACGGCCGCAAGAAGGCGTGATCCGGGGAGGCCGAGCGCGCCGCATCCGGGATGACCAGATGTCGGGTGCTTTACAAAGGCCTCTGCTGCGGAAGAAGAGGCGCGCCGGACTCAGTGCCTTATGCCGTTCGAAGCCGATTCAATAGGCGTCCGCATAGCGCGCGCAGATCGCTTCGTCGCTCTGGCCTTTGACGGCGCCGATCTCCGACCTCTTGAGACGCAGATAGGCGTCCAGCAATTCCGGGCCGAGCCAGCCGCAGACCGTCTCATCGGCCTTGAGCAGGTCGAGGGCCTGCTCCAGCGAGCCCGGCAATGGCTCGAGGCCGAGGGCGCGGCGCTCCTCATCCGTCATCTGCCAGAAGCTCTTCGACGGCGGTGCGCCGAGCCCCATGCCTTTGCGGATGCCGTCGAGGCCCGCATGCACGACCGCGCCGAGCGCCATATAGGGGCTCGCCGTCGCGTCGCAGACGCGGAACTCGACATTGAACTGGCGCGCCGCATCTTCCAACGCCGTGTCGAAGACCGGGCACACCCGCAGCGAGGCTCCGCGGTCGCGCTCGGCGAGGTTGGTCCAGACCGGCGCCCAGCGATTGGGGCGCAGACGCAGATAGGACACGACCGAAGGCGCGGTCAGCGCCGCGATTGCCGGGAGATGGCGAAGAATGCCCGCGACGAAGGGCTCGGCCGCTTGCGACAAGCCGTAGGGCCGGGACGGATCATGCATGACCGGAAGCCCTGCCGCATCGCACAGGCTGAAATGGATATGCGTGCCGTTGCCGACCTGGTTGAGGTCGACGACCGGCGAGAAGATGACCCGATGGCCAAGACGAAAGGCGACTGCGCGCGCCATTTCTCGCACGATCACCGCCTCATCGGCTGCGCGCATGCCTGCCGCCGGCGCGACCGTCACCTCGAATTGACGCGGCCCATATTCGGGTAGGAAGGAATCGGGCTTCACGCCCGCACGCCTTATCGCCGACACGAAGGCCTCGCCGAACAACCCCTGATGGCGAAAGGTGTCATAGCCATAGGTCGTTCCCGGCCGGGCCGCGTCGACGCCCGTATAGACGAATTCCTGCTCGAAGGCGGAGACGACCTGCAGCCCGGCCTCGCGTTGCAATTCCTCGACGGCCCGGCGCAGGAAATCGCGCGGACAGCAAGACCAGGGCTTGCCGTCAGGCGTCCGGATATCGGCGAGATAGAAGCGCTCCGGCGCGAAACCCTCGAATCCGACATCGACCTTGGTGGCGGGATCCGGAATGAGCGTGAGATCTCCCTGCGTCCCGAACGGGCTGTCATAGATCGGGCCGAAGGCCGACATCATGATGTTGCTGCCGGTATATCCCATGCCCTTGCGCAGCCGGGATTCGAGGTCCGCCGCGGGAAACGCCTTGCCGCGCATATGGCCGGCGAGATCGCAGACCCCAACGAAAATGACGTCTTCGTTTTCCATGACGCGGGCCTTCCCTGTGATTGTCAAAGATGCGCATGGCGCGCCGCGTCACTTCATGCCCTTGCAATAGATGTCCTTGAGGACTTCCAGAATCTGGGCGGCGCGCTGATCGGCGATCCGGTAATGGAGCGTCTGGGACTGGCGACGAAAGGCAATGAGGCCGTCGCGGCGCAGTCTCGCGAGATGCTGCGACAAGGCCGACTGGCTGAGCTCGAGGGCCTCGACGAGGCCGCCGACCGTCACCTCGCCGCGAACCGCCAAGAGGCACATGATCAACAGCCGGTTCTCATTGCCGAGCAATTTGAGCAGCCGCGCCGCCTTGCCGGCCTGCTTGGCAAGCTTCTTGAGCTCCGAAGCCTCGGCCGGCTGCAAGTTTTTCTGTAGGGCCGCCGAAGCTCTCATCGCCACCCTCGCCGCGCGCCTCACTGTCCCTTACCTCACAAGCCGCACCGATCGCAACGCCGCGACAGGCAGTCCAAAGTGAGCTCTGTGTCACCAGTACATTAGCATTGACTAATTTAGATATCACCGATACGCCTGAATGAATCAATGAGCGATCGGCATCGATCCGCTCGCGGCTATTTCGGGGAGGATGCATGCGGCCCGACTCGGGCGTCGACCGGGGCACGCCATGAGCGGGCCGACGAAGCCTGAGGATGCGCGCAAGCTTTCGCTCGGGCGCCGATCTTTCCTCAAATTCGCGTCGGCAGGCGGTGCGCTGGCGCTCGGTGCGAGCCGGCAGGCGCGCGCCGCGAGCGCCGAGGCGTCTCCGCCCGCTGATCCGGTCTGGTCGCAATCGATGGGACCGGGCGTCGTCGACCGGCCTTACGGCGTGCCGGCCGAGGCGGAAGCCGGAGTGATCCGGCGCAACGTCCCCTGGCTCACGGCGGGAACGCAATCCTCGGTCAGCTTCTCGCCGCTCCAGGATCAGAACGGCATCATCACGCCGAACGGCCTGTTCTTCGAGCGCTACCATTCGGGGCGGCCGGATGTCGATCGGGACACGCACCGGCTGATGATCCATGGGCTGGTCGAGCGTCCGCTGCTGCTGACGATGAACGACATCATGCGGTTCCCCTCGGTCTCGCGCATCTATTTCATCGAGTGTCCGGCGAATGGCGGCATGGAGTGGCGTGCCGCGCAGCTGAACTCGCTGCAATTCACGCATGGCATGATCAGCTGCGCCGCCTGGACCGGCGTCAAGCTCTCGACCTTGCTCGACGAGGTCGGCCTCAAGAAAGAGGCCAAATGGGTTTTGGCCGAGGGGGCCGACGGCGCCCATATGGACCGCAGCCTGCCGATCGAGAAATGCCTCGACGATTGCCTCGTCGCCTATGCGCAGAACGGCGAGGCGCTGCGCCCCGAGCAGGGCTATCCGCTGCGCCTCGTCGTGCCGGGCTGGGCCGGCAATCTCAGCGTCAAATGGCTACGGCGCATCAAGCTCGGCGACCAGCCCTGGTTCACGCGCGAGGAGACGTCGAAATACACCGATCTCATGGCGGACGGCACGTCGCGCGGCTTCACCTGGCTTCTCGACGCGAAGTCGGTGATCACCTTTCCCTGTCCGGAAAAGCCACTATCGGGCCCGGGGCTCTACGAGATCAGGGGCTTCGCCTGGACCGGCAACGGCAAGGTCAGGCAGGTCGACATCTCCTTCGACGGCGGCGTGAACTTCCAGCCAGCGAGGCTCGAGGAGCCGGTGCTGTCCAAGGCGCTGACGAGATTCACGCTGCCCTGGAGATGGGATGGCGGTCCGGCCCTCATCGAGTCCCGCGTGACCGACGAGACGGGCTATGTCCAGCCGACGATCGCTGCGTTGCGCAAGGTGCGGGGCGTGAACTCCGTCTATCACAACAACGCGATTCAGACCTGGCAGGTGAAGCCGGACGGGAGCGTGCTCGATGTTCAGCTCGCCTGAGCTGCGCCGCCGGCTGGCCGTGGCCGTGCTCGCGGCAGCGGTCCTCGTGCCGTCACTGCTCGCGTCGTCAATGCTCGCGACTTGGGCGCAGGCGGGCGAGACGCCGCATTATGGTTATGGACGGACGCCGACGCCCGCCGAGATCGCCGGCTGGGACATCGATGCGCGTGGCGGCGACGGTGTCGGACTGCCTCCCGGCAAGGGCAATATCACGCAAGGCGCCGAGGTGTTCGCGGAGCAATGCGCCGCCTGCCATGGAACTTTCGGGGAAGGCGAGGGGCGGTTCCCAAAACTTGCCGGCGGCGACGGAACGCTGACCGCCGAGCGGCCGGAGCCTACGGTCGGCAGCTACTGGCCTTACGCGCCGACGCTGTTCGACTACATCAACCGCGCCATGCCGATGCCGGCTCCGCACAGCCTGACCTCCGATCAGGTCTATGGGATCACGGCCTATGTGCTCAACCTCAACAATCTCGTCGAGGGCGATTTCGTCGCCGACCGCGACAGCGTCCCTAAGGTCAAGATGCCGAACCGCGATCATTTCGTCTGGAAGGATCCGCGCCCCGACACCAGGAGCGAAGCCTGCATGCAGAATTGCGTGGACCCGAAGGATGTGAAGATCATATCGTCGGCCGAGGGAAGCGCTCTCACGCCGCGCACGACCGGGACGCTCGACGATATGCTGGCCAAATGATGACGCGGAAGCAGAGTGGGAGGTGCGGGCAGTGAGGCGTCGAGGAGGCTTTCCATACGCGGCGGCGATCGTGCTGTCCGTCGGCGCCGCGGCATGGACGCTGTCTCCGCCGGTGGCCCAGGCGCAATCCGCGGCCGCCGCGGGCCGTGACCTCGCTTTCGACAGGGGCAAGGGAAATTGCCTGTCATGCCATGCGATCAAGGGTGGCGAGCTGCCCGGCACGATCGGGCCGCCGCTTGCGGACATGAAGGCCCGCTTCCCCGAGCGCCAGGACCTCGTCTCGATCCTCACCGATGAGAGCCGGCGGAACCCCCAGACGGTGATGCCGCCTTTCGGGCGCAACCTCATCCTGTCCGACCCGGAAATCAGCGCCATCGTCGATTTCCTCTACACGCTGTAGCGCAACGACCAATCCGAGGAGGAGTGCCCTCATGACACCTGCAACCGCCGATCGGCTCGACGAGACGCGCCGTCTGCTGCTCAAAGGCGCTGTCCTCGCCGGGCTGACGGCCGGCAATGCTGCGGCTTTCGGTTTCCTCACCGAGGCGCTGGCTGAGGATGCATCCGAATGGCCCGTGGACGCTTTCGGGCAGAAGAGCGAGGCCGACGCCATCAAAGCGCTCTTCGGCAAGACGGCCGAGGCCTCCGACAAGGTGAAGCTCGAGGCGCCGGAGATCGCCGAGAACGGCGCCGTCGTGCCCATTTCGGTGACGAGCACCCTCGCTGGCGTCACCTCGATCGCGATCCTTGTGGCGGAGAACCCGTTCTCGCTCGCTGCCTTCTACAAATTGCCGGCCGGCGCTGCGCCAGCAGTCGCCAACCGCCTCAAGATGGCGAAGACGACCAATGTGGTCGCCCTCGTCGAAGCGGGCGGGAAGATCTTCAGCGCCAGCAAAGAGGTCAAGGTCACGGTCGGCGGCTGCGGCGGCTGATACAGTCTTTTTCAGAGGAAGATTCGATGGCATCGACAATCCGGGTTCGCGCCCTTTCGAGCGGCGACATGACCGAAGTGCAGTCCTTGATCCAGCACCCGATGGATTCGGGCTTCGTCAAGGACGCCAAAGGCGAGCTCATTGCGCCCCATTACATCGAGACCGTGCGCTTCGTGCATGACGGGCGGATCGTGTTCACCGCGATGTGGGGACCGGCAGTGTCCAAGGACCCTTATCTGAAGTTCAGCTTCGCCGGCGGCAAGAAGGGCGATGATCTCAGGGTCAGCTGGGTCGACAATAAGGGCGCCGCCGATTCGCTTGTCGCAAAGATCCAATAAGCCCCTCGCACGAGACGGGGCGGGAGGAGACCGCAAGATGCCGCGCTCACGCTGGCTCGTCGTTGCCGTGCCGTACCTCATTGCTGCGCTTTGCTTGGGCGGATTTCAGGCTGCGGGGGCAGCGGGCTTGTCTGATCCCGACGCCGATCTGAAGGCATTCCGCGCCTATTACGTCGAGCGCTTCCCGTCCGTGCCGTTGAACGACTTCGTCAACGGGCCCTATTCGATGAATGCCGATATGCGCAAGCAGTGGGTGGAGAAAGAGGAGTTCCCGCCCTATGATTTCGCGCTCGACGCCGGCAAGGAGCTGTTCGAGACGCCGTTCAAGAACGGCAAGACCTATGCGGATTGCTTTCCCGACAAGGGCATCGGGGTGCGCCAGAACTATCCCGTTTTCGACGAGAAGGCCGGAGAGGTCGTGACCTTGGAGCTTGCCATCAATCGCTGCCGCGAGGTGAATGGCGAGGCGGCTTATTCCTACACCAAGGACGAGATGGCAGACGTGACCGCCTATATGGCTTTCACCTCGCGCGGCAAACCTTTTGCGATCACGATCCCGAACAACCCTCGCGCCCGCGAAGCCTATGACAAGGGCAAGCAGTATTTCTATACGCGGCGCGGCCAGCTCAATTTCTCCTGCGCGAGCTGCCATGTGCAGAATCCGGGGGAGCGTATGCGCGGCGAAATGCTCGCGCCGGGGCTCGGCATCCTGGCGGCGATGCCGATCTATCGCTCCGAATGGGGCGGGATGGGCACGATCAGCCGCCGCTTCATCACCTGCAACAGCCAGGTGCGCTCAACGCCGCTCGAGCCGCAAGACGAGCTCTATCGCGACGTTGAATATTATCTGTCCTTCATGAGCAACGGGCTGCCGATCTCCGGCCCCGGCTCGCGTCCGTGACGGAGGGGTCGGTGAAAGTCAGAATGGCTCTGTCCTTGGCGCTCGCCATGCTGCTTGCGGCAACACTTGCCGTCCGCGCCGGCGGCGAAGACGACTTCAAGACCGTCTACGCGGCGGCCGAGACGGCCAATCGCCAGGCGGGCTTGCTCAAGAACCAATGGCCGGCGACCGCGGAGGCACTCGCCGCGGCGAAGAAGGCTGCGTCCGCCGGTGAATTCGATCAGGCCCTCGCCCTCGCCAGGAATGCCGAAGCGCTCGCGCAGGCATCGATCGCGCAGTCCAAGCTCGAGGCGCAAGCCTGGACAGCGGCCGAGCTACGCTGATGGCCGAGCTACTCTGATGGAAAAGCGCAGAAGCGGCGCGCTGCAGCCCGATCGCCGCGACCTGCTGCGACTGATGGCCATGGCGAGCTTCGCAGGCCTCGCGCCCTCCATCATTCCCGGCATCGGCAAGGCCGTTGCGGAGGACGATCTCTACGGTGCGGCCCGTTTCGGCAATGCGCGCATCCTGCACCTGACCGACACGCATGCGCAGCTCAAGCCCGTCCATTTCCGCGAGCCGAGCGTCAATATCGGCGTCGCGTCGATGCAGGGGAAGCCGCCGCATCTCGTGGGGCGGGCCTTCCTCGAGCGCTTCGGCATCGAGGCGGGCGGTCGCCTGGCGCATGCCTTCACTTTCCTGGATTTCGAGGACGCGGCCAGGCGCTTCGGACGCCTCGGCGGCTTCGCCCATCTCAAGACGCTCATCGACCGCTTGCGCAGCGAGGCGCCGGGCGGCCGGGCGCTCCTCCTCGATGGCGGCGATCTGCTGCAGGGAAGCGGTCTCGCTCAGCTCATGCAGGGCGCCGACATGGTGGAGGCTGCCAATCTCCTCGGCGTCGAGGCGCTGACCGGCCATTGGGAATTCACCTATGGCGAGGAGGTGCTGCGGCAGCACCTCGCGAAGTTCAAGGGCGAGTTCCTGGCCCAGAACGTCTATCTCACCGAGGAAGCCGCCTTCAACGACGCGCCGGCCTTCGATGCGGCGTCGGGCCGGGTGTTCAAGCCCGCGACCATCAAGGAGATGGGCGGCTATCGCGTCGCCGTGATCGGCCAGGCCTTTCCTTATGTTCCCATTGCCCATCCGAAGCGCTTCGTGCCCGATTGGACCTTCGGCATCCGCGATGCCGAGTTGCAGAAGCTCGTCGACGAGCTGCGCGAGGCCGAGAAGGTCGATGCGGTGCTGCTGCTGTCGCATAACGGCATGGATGTCGACCTCAAGCTCGC
Source organism: Rhizobiales bacterium GAS188 (assembly GCA_900104855.1). Lineage (NCBI taxonomy): Bacteria > Pseudomonadati > Pseudomonadota > Alphaproteobacteria > Hyphomicrobiales > Rhizobiales bacterium GAS188. The sequence goes on along the minus strand of FNSS01000001.1, from coordinate 1,559,052 downwards.
CTCCCGGGTCACGGGCATCGATGTCATTCTGGGTGGCCATACGCATGACGCAGTGCCGCAACCCATCGCGGTCGCCAATGCGCGCGGCAAGACGCTGGTGACCAATGCTGGCTCGAACGGCAAGTTTCTCGCGGTCCTCGATCTCGACATCGGCAAGGGTGCCGTGAAGGATGTTCGATACCGGCTGTTGCCGGTCTATGCCGATCTGCTGAAACCCGACCCGGAGATGGCGGCGCTGATCGAGCGGTTGCACGCCCCGCATGCCGGTTTCCTCGGACAGAAGCTCTCGATGGCCGCCCGCCTGCTCTATCGTCGAGGCAATTTCAACGGCAGCATGGACGAGGTGATCTGCGGCGCGTTGCGCAGCGAGCTCGACGCCGAGATCGCCCTGTCGCCGGGTTTCCGCTGGGGCACGACCATCCTGCCCGGCGATGAGATCACCATGGAGGAGGCGCTGGCCGAAACGGCAACGACCTATTCGCAGGTCTATGTGCAGAGCATGACGGGGGAGGCGCTCAAGAGTGTCCTCGAAGATGTCTGCGACAACCTCTTCAATGCCGATCCCTATTACCAGCAGGGCGGCGACATGGTGCGCGTGGGCGGGTTGCGCTACAGCTGTGCTCCGCTGGAGCCGAGCGGTCAGCGGATTTCCGGCATGACCCTCGATGACGGGCGCAGGATCGAAGCCGGCAAGAGCTATCGGGTCGCAGGATGGGCGTCGGTGAACGAGCAGCAGGGCAGGGAGGCCTCCGAGATTCTCGCGAACCATCTGCGCCACATGAAAAGCGTCGAGCCGTCGCGGGTGGAGAGCGTGCGGGTGACGGGCGTCACCGGCAATCCGGGCTTTGCGGTGCAGGGCTGATGGCCGCAACCCTGTCACGTCGAGCGGCGATCGGCGCGCTGGCGCTCGCCGCAGCACTGCAGGTATTCGGCATGCCCATCGGCGGCGCGGCCGCGCAGCAACCTCCGCCCGTCGACAAGCCATTTGCGGATCACAAGCTGGTCATGCAGCTATCCGATCGCGATCCGAAGAAGCAGGCCCTGGTCATCAGCGTCGCCAACAACCTGTTGAAGGCTTATGGCCCGGACCGTATCGCGCTCGAGGTCGTCGCCTTCGGCCCCGGCATCGATCTCTTGCGGGCCGCGAGCCCCAGCCGGAAATACGTCGACAGCCTGGTGGCGCAGGGCGTGCGTTTCGACGTCTGCATGAACACGGTCGACACTATCACGCGCGAGACGGGCAAGCGCCCGGAGCTGAACCCCAACGCCGTTCCGGTGGAGGCGGGGGTGGTGCAGATCCTGTCGCTGGTCGAGGCAGGCTATACGCTGGTTCGCCCTTGACCCGGCCCTGAGGGAAGAAATCCATGCGCGCGCTTTGTCTTCACGCCCTGTCGCTGGTCGTCGCCTTCTGCCTGTGCGCCACGGCGGCGGCGCCGGCGGCCGAGAACGCCAAGCCGCACCGCATCGCCATCCAGGTCGATCAGAACGATCCCGAGGTGATGAATCTCGTGCTGAACAACGCCACCAACGTCATCGAGTATTACCGCGACCGGAACGAGGACGTCGATGTCGATGTCGTCGCCTACGGTCCGGGGCTGAACATGCTGAGGGCCGATACCTCGCCGGCGCTGGTGCAGGAGCGCATCAGGCAGCTCGTGGAGTTCAGCTTCCCGTCGCAGATCAGGTTCTCGGCCTGCAATGTCACCAAGCGAGGCATGGAGAAGCGCGAGGGGCATGCGATAACCATCGTGTCGCAGGCCAAGCTCGTGCCGTCGGGCGTCGTGCATCTGATGGAGCTGCAGGAACAGGGTTGGAGCTATGTCCGGCCTTGAATGCCAATCATCGGCGATTCATGCGGCCCGGGCGACGCGGCGAATATTGCCGCAGGTGATGGCCGCGCTGGGAGATCTCCCCCGCTTTGCGCAAAGCACATAAGGATGAGCGTGTGAGGATAAGCGTCAAGGCCGCAAAATAATCAAGCCCCGGTCACATCGTGGCCGGGGCTGTGTCGGATGCAACCCATGCTTCTCTGTATGTAAACATCTGCTGTAGAGCTGAGTCCACATCACGGCATAGCTGATATGTAATGCCCGGCGCCAAGGAATCAAGGGTCACCACGATCAAAGTCATGCACCGACATTCACGCCGGCGCCCAATTCGACGCAAGCCTCTCTTCGATGCAAAAATCTATTCGATGAAGGCGTTCGTGTAGAGCTCGTCGAGCGGGGTCTTCTTCTGGATGATGCCGTTGGCGAGATAGAAATCCTGCAGTTTGCCGAGCCTTTCGACATCGACTTCGCCGAGCCGCTTCTGCCCGACATAGACGAGCTTGGCGTAATAGCGGAAGGCGTCCCGGACCTGCGTCTCCTTGCCCTTCCATTCGGGCACGAAGCTCACGAAATCCACGGCCGCCTTGTCGGGATCGTCCATGATGTCCTTCATGCCGCGCAAGGCCGCGTGCACGAATTTGCGCACCATCTCGGGCCGCTCCTTGATGGTCTGGTCGGAGACCGCGATGGCCTGCGCCATATGCGGGAAGTAATCATCGGTCTGGATGATCTTGACCTTGACGCCCGCCGCCTCGACCGGCGGTATCCAGTCGGGAATGCCGGCCATCCCGACCGAAGTGCCGCTCGCCACCGATTGCCAGACGCCCGTCGGGCCGGCCGCCTGGATGTTGACGTCGTCCTGCTTCAAGCCGACGCTCGCCAGCAAGCCGAGCAGCGCATAGAAGGTGGTGTCCTGATAGGACATCACGGTCAGCGTCTTGCCTTTCAGATCGGCCGGCTTGTCGATGCCGGCATCGGCGCGCACCACGGTCTGCATGAAGCCCTTGCCGCCGAACACCGCGACCACCTTCACCGGCACGCCATTGCCGCGCACGATGATGGGGCTGTCGGCGACGATGCCGCCGAGCGCCGCATTGCCGGCGCCCACTTGCTTCGCCACATCGACGCCGCCACGGCCGACCGCGAACTCGACATCGAGGCCGGCCTCGGTGAAATAGCCCTTGCCCTTGGCGATCTGCAGCGGGCCGAAGGCCGGCAGCAGCGGCGGCGCCGGGAACAGATAAGTGACGCTTTCGCCGGCTTCGACGCCGGCGGAAGCGAGAGCGAAGGCGAAAATGAGCGCGGCGGCGAGCGCGCGCCGCACGCCGATGCGGGCCAAACCTCCCGCGGCCCCTAACGCCTGTCCTGAGGCCTGTCCTGCAGCCTTGTCACGGGTCATGGCGCTCTCCTACACTCGCTATTCGATCGGCAGCCTCATCTTCGCCCTTCGAGGCGGTTTCGACAATCGAAGGTCAATAGGCTCAAGATGTTGCGGCTCGAATTCCGAAACCTCACCATGCAGTTTATCAAGGCCGCCGGGAAGGGGGCCGCGGGCGCTGCGTCGGAGCGCATGACGGCGATCGAGGATGTGAGCTTTTCGGTCGCCGATGGCGAGATCGTCTCGCTGATCGGTCCGAGCGGCTGCGGCAAGAGCACGCTCCTCAATATCGGTGCCGGTCTCGTGGCGCCGACCGGCGGGCGCGCTTTCGTGGACGGCGAGCCTATAGCCGGCCCGAACGCCCATGTGGCCTTCATGCTGCAGAAGGATCTGCTCTTGCCCTGGCGCAGCATCGCCGAGAATGTGATGCTCGGCATGGAGATCCATGGCCGCGACCTCGGCTTTGCCAGGCGCAGGGCGCGCGATCTGCTGGTGAGCTTCGGGCTCGCCGATTTCGAGGGCCAATATCCGCATCAATTATCGGGCGGCATGCGCCAACGCGCGGCGCTGGCGCGCACCCTTGCGGTCGACCCGTCGGTGCTGCTGCTCGACGAGCCCTTCTCGGCCGTCGATGCCCAGACGCGCATGGTGCTGCAGCAGGAGCTGGCGCGGAGCCTGCGGCGCGCCGGCAAGACGGCGCTGCTCATCACCCATGACCTCGTCGAGGCCGTCATCCTGTCGGACCGCGTGCTGGTGATGAGCCAGCGCCCCGGCCACATCATCGATGAGATCGCCATCGAGATCGGCAGCCGCGACAACCCGATCGCCAGGCGCCGCGACCCCAAGGTCTCCTCCTATGTCTCGGTGCTGATGGACCGGCTCGGCATCGGCGAGGCGGTGGGCGAGCGGGACGAGCCGGGCGCGCGGGTGCCCGCATGACCAAGAACCGACGCCTGCCGCTCGCCGCCAGGGGAACGATCGCGAGCCTCGCGCTGCTGGTCGTCTTCCTGTGCGGCTGGCAATGGGGGCCGGGCCTCATCGGCATTCCGCAATTCATCCTGCCGCCTTTGTCGATGGTCTGCGAAGAGTTCCTGCGCATGTGGCAGGTGAACCATCTCGTCTTCCATTTCGGCGTGACCTTGGGCGAAGTCCTGGTCGGCTTCGCGCTCGGCAGCCTGCTCGGCGCGGTGTTCGGTTATCTGCTCGGCATCTCGCCAACCGCCGAGATCGCCTTGTCGCCCTATATCCTCGCCCTGCAGATCGCCCCCAAGGTCGCCTTCGCGCCGCTCTTCATCCTGTGGATGGGCTTCACCGTCTATCCGCGCATCCTGGTCGCCATCCTGATCGTCTTCTTCCCCGTGATGGTGAATGTCCTGACCGCGATCCGCGGCATCGATGCCGATCTGATCAACCTGGTGCGCGCCTTCAAGGCGAGGCGGGCCCAGATCTTCTGGAAGATCGAGTTCCCGGCCTCGCTGCCGTCGATGTTCGCAGGGCTGCGCATCGGCGCGACGCTCGCCGTGGTCGGCGTCGTGGTCGGCGAGCTGGTCGGCGGCAATTCGGGCATCGGCTTCCTCCTGAGCTTCGGGGAAGGCCAGGCCAATACGCCCATGGTGTTCGTCGCGATCATCCTCCTGACGGTGATCGGCGGCTTTGCCTATCTGATGGTGGTCTTGGCCGAGCGGCGGGTGCTGCACTACTTGCCGGCTCCGGTGTTCGGGGGGCTGTAGGTCAGGTCCGCGAAAGCCCGGCATGCTGCGATAAGCCCTCATCATATGGGCGCGCGCATGCCGGCAGCATTCCAGACGGACAGGCAGGATTCGCGCGCAGCCGCTGAGTTGGACGGCGAGCGCCTCGCGGCCGCGATCAGAGAGGCGATCGCCCATCTGGACGCTGGACAACCGGAGACGGCGCTGGCGCAGATCGCGCCGCTCGCCGAGATCGCCAGAGCGAGCGATGCGGCCAGTTACCTCTTCGGCATCATCCATGCACATGCCGGGCAGAAGGAAACGGCGCTCGCCTGGTACGAAGGAGCGCTGGCGCTCGCGCCCGATCACCGCGATGTGCATCTCGCGCGGGCGAACCTGCTGGGCGAGCTCGGGCGTCATGAAGATGCGGTCGCCGCCCATGAGGGCGCCTTGCGGGCACATCCTGAGGATGCCGAGCTCTGGCTCAACCGCAGCGACGCGCTGGCGAGGCTCGGCCGGAACGAGGAGGCGCTGGCCTCCTGCGAGGCCTGCCTCGCGCTGCGTCCGGCTTTTCCCGAGGCGCTCTACCGCCGCGGCGTTCTCCAGGACCGGCTCGGCCGCTTGCCGCAGGCCTGCGCCTCGTATCAGGAGGCCTTGCGGTTGCAGCCGGCTTACCCTGAAGCCTTGTGCAATCTCGCCAGGATCTTGCACCGTCTCGGCGATGCGCCGGCCGCCTTGACGCTGACGGAGGAGGCCTTGCGGCACAGGCCGGATTTCCTGCCGGCGTTGCTCAACCAGGCCAATCTCCTCTACCAGCTCGGCCGCCTCCAGGATGCGATCCTCGCCTGCAAGGAGGCCTTGCTCAGCTGCCCGGGCGAGCCGAAATTGCTGCGCCTTCTCGGCACAATGCTGCGCGATCTCGGCCAGCTGGACGAGGCCGAGTCCGCGATCGATGCCGCAATCGCCCGGGCGCCCGATGATGCGGATGCCTGGATGAGCCGCGCCATCATCCTGCGCGATCGCGCGAAGCTCGACCAGGCGCTCGCGGCCTATGAGACGGCCTTGCGGTTGCGCCCGGCTTTTCCCGAAGCCCTGTCGAATTGCGGCGTCTTGCTGCGCGAGCTCGGCCGCGTCGGGGATTCGATCCGCCATTTCGACTTGGCGCTGGCGCTGAAGCCCGATTATCCCGATGCGCGCAACAACCGCGCCGGGAGCCTGCTGCTGAGCGGCAGGCTGCAACAAGGTTTTGAGGATTTCGAGGCGCGCTGGCAACGAACTGGAGCGCCGCAGAAGATCGTCGCGGCCGATTGCCCCGAATGGCGCGGAGAGACGCTCGAAGGGCGCAAGCTCCTGGTGCTCGACGAGCAAGGCCTCGGCGACCTCATCCATATGGCGCGCTACCTGCCCCTGCTCGTCGATCGGGGGGCCGAGGTCACGCTCATCTGCCGCAAGAGCATGCAGGCTCTATTGCGCAGCCTGAGGACGCCCTTGGGCTTCCTCGATGCGGGCGATGCGGCACAAGGTTTCGACCCTAAAGCCTTCGACTATCAGATTGCGGTCACGAGCCTGCCGCGCGCCTTCGGCACCACGCTCACCTCCATCCCTTGCGAGATGCCCTATCTGCGGGCCGAGCCCGATCGCGTCGCGCGATGGGCGCAGAGGATCGGCGAAGCAGGGATCCGGATCGGCCTGTGCTGGCAGGGCAATATCGGCGTCGACGGCGAGCGGGCGATCCCGGCCGAGGCTTTGGGCGCGCTCGCCGGTCAAGCGTCGTTGCGCTTCGTGAGCCTGATGCGCGACGAGCCTCCGCCCTCCTGCCTCCCGGTCGAGACATTGGGCGTCGATTTCGACGCAGGGCCGGGCGCCTTCCTCGATGCCGCCGCCGTGATCGCCTGCCTCGACCTCGTCGTCACTTGCGACACCGCGATCGCGCATCTCGCCGGCGCGCTCGGCAAGCCGGCCTTCCTCCTGTTGAAGCATGTGCCCGATTGGCGCTGGCTGCTGGGGCGACAGGACAGCCCCTGGTATCCCGGCATGCGCCTGTTCCGCCAGGCGCAGCGTGGCGAATGGGGACCGGTGCTTGCTGCGGTGAGGCAGGAGCTGCAGTGCTTTGCGGCTTCGTTTCGTCGAGCGCCGACGCCCACCTCTCCCCTTGCGGGAGAGGTCGGAGCCTGAGCGAAGCGAAGGCTCCGGGTGAGGGGGGCAGCGCCGGCCTCGGAGGATTGGAATGATTGCCCTAACCTGACTCGCAAAGGTCGTAGCTGCCCCCCTCACCCGATCCTCGCCTGGCGGCTCGGATCGACCTCTCCCACAAGGGGAGAGGTGAGGAGCGCCCCCTGCCTTGACCTCCTCGGCAAGTTCCTGCGAAGTGCCGGCATGCTTCCCTCCCGAGACGATCTCACCATCTGCTTTGCCCATGTCGCCTATCAGTTCGGAGCGCGTTTCGCGGCGCGACGCACCGGGCTGAAGAGCTTCGAGGTGCGTAAGGCCGACGAGCTCGAGCGCAGGGCGGCGGAGGCCGATGTGCTGGTCATCTCGGGGATGTGGAGCGACGCGCTTCTCGACAAGGCGCCGAAGCTGCGCTTCATCCAGGCGGTCAGCTCGGGCGTCGACAAATTCTCGCAAAATCTGCTGCGTGCGAGAGGGGTGCGCCTCGCCAATGCGCAAGGCGTGAATGCACGCGCCGTCTCCGAGCATGCCATGGCGCTGATGCTGGCCCTGATGCGCCGGATCCCCGAGGCGCGCGACAATCAGGCGAAGCATGTCTGGCGCGGCATGATCGGCGATCTGACTCAGCGCGAGGACGAGCTCGGCGGCAAGACGCTGGCGATCATCGGGCTCGGCACCATAGGCGGACGCCTGGCGCAGCTCGCCAAGGCCTTCGACATGCGGGTCGTCGGCGTCAGGCGCGACATCGCTTCGGGGCCTGGCGCCGCCGACGAAGTGCATGCCATGGCGGATCTGAAATCGCTGCTGCCGCGCGTCGATTTCGTGGCGCTCACCTGTCCGCTCACCAAGGAAACGGAAGGGCTGATCGACGCGGCGGTGCTCGCCGCGATGAAGCCCTCCGCATATCTCATCAACGTGGCGCGAGGCCGCTGCGTCGACGAGCCAGCCCTGATCCGGGCCCTCGCCGAAGGGCGCATCGCAGGCGCCGGCATCGACGTCACCGAGGAGGAGCCGCTGGCGGCCGCATCACCGCTCTGGGACCTGCCGAACGTCCTGATCACGCCGCACACGGCGGGCGAGACGCGGCGCTACGAGGATACCATCCTCGATTATCTCATCGACAATCTCGACCGGCTCTGGCGCGGCGAGACGCAGCTCCATAACCAGATCGTGTGAGGCGGGCGCAACCGAGGCGGATGAGGGACGGTCGAGCGCTTCACCGGCGTCCCTCATCCGCCCTCACTTCGTTCGGGCACCTTCTCCCGCCCAAGAGCGGGAGAAGGAGACGCGCCGCCCATCTCACCCCAGCGTCTCCATCAGGCGCAGCATCAAGGTGGCGCGCGGCACGAGCGAGGAAATGTAGATCTGCTCGTGATGGGTATGGCCGCCCTTGCCGTCGACGCCGAGGCCGTCGAGGGTCGGCACGCGCGCGGCGGTGAAATTGCCGTCCGAGCCGCCGCCTGTCGCCAGGTCCTGAAGCTCGAAGCCGATCTCCGAGGCGAGGCCGCGCGCATGCTCGAAGAGCTCGGAGATCCGAGGCGATTTCTCATAGCCCGGCCGGTTGAGCCCGCCGCTGACCTCGACCACGACATCCTTGTCATAGGGCTTGATGGCGAGCACGCGCGCGATCGCCTTTGCGCCGATCTCCGGGTTCGGCACGCGCATGTCGATCTCGGCCGAGGCGTGCTGCGCCACCACATTGGCGCGCGTGCCGCCCCGGATCACGCCGACATTGACGGTGACGCCCGAGGCATAATCGGTCATCGCCTCGAGATCGAGGATCTGGCGGGCGAGCTCCTTGATGGCGCTGCGGCCATCCTCATGGCGGGAGCCGGAATGGGCCGAGCAGCCGGTGACGCGGATGTCGAAGCGCGCCGTGCCCTTGCGGGCCGTGACCACCTTGCCGCCTTCGCGCGCCGGCTCCGTCACCAGCACATAGCGGGCCCGCTCCGCCTCGCGTTCGATGTACTGGCGCGAGGTCGGGCTGCCGACTTCTTCCTCCGAGACGAAGAGATGGCGGATCGGCAGCTTGCTGCGCCGCCCCGTGCCGATCAGGTGGCGCAAGGCCGCGAGCGCGATCAGGGCCCCGCCCTTCATGTCGTAGATGCCCGGCCCATAGGCGATGTCGTCCTCCACTCGGAATGGCAGGGGGCCGGCCAGCGTGCCGATCTCGTGCACCGTGTCGAGATGGCTGAGGATGAGGATGCCGTCCTCGTCGCGGCCCCAGGGCGAAGAGACCATGAGATGGTCGCCGAAGCCGTCGCGGCCCGGTATGCGGCAGGTCGGGGCGCCGGCGGCGCCGGCATCCGCCTGCACCTTGTCGACCATGCGGTTCACCGCCTCGGCGTCGGTGGTCGGGCTCTCGATCTCGACCCAGGCACGGATCTCCTCGAGCAGCTTGTGGCCCTCGAAGGGCTCGGCATTCACGCGAGCTTCGGTCATCTTCCTCTCCATTCTTTTCTTGTCAGGCACTAATCGCAAGCCGATCGGGGCGCGCGCGCCAGCCGAGCCGGGTCGAGATCTCGTCGGCAGCATCGAGCAGCATGCGCACATAGAGCTTCTCGAGATCCTTGGTCAGGCGCGCTTGCGGGCCCGCTACGCTGATCGAGGCGATGACCCGTCCGGCATGGTCGTGCACGGGCGCTGCCACCGAGAAGGCGCCGGAATCGAGATCGCCATGGCTGATATTGTAGCCCTGGTCGCGAATGCGCTTGAGCAAAGCACGCAGCCGCTTGGGCTCGACAATGGTCTCGGGCGTGAAGACGTCGAGCTTGGCCTCGATCACCGCTGCCTGCACGTCGTCGGGCGCGTAGGCGAGCAAGAGCTTCGGGCCGCCGCCGACATGCAAGGGCCCTTGCCGGCCGAGCTCGGCATAAAGGCGGATCGGCTGCGGCGACTGGCGGATGGCGATGCACACCATGTGATGGCCCTCGCGCACCAGGAGGCTGACATTCTCGCGCGTGCGCGCCGACACATCGTCGAGAAAAGGCTGGGCGACGCGCAGCAGCGGCGATTCGTGCTGCATCCGCTCGCTGAGATAGAGCGGCTTGTAGCCGAGCGTGTAGCTGCGCGTCGTCGGGTCCTTGAGCAGATAGCCCTGCGCCTCGAGCGTCGAGGCCATGCGGAAGGCGAGAGTCTTGGTGGCCCCGGTGAGGCGGGCAAGCTCGGTCAATCCGATATTGGGGTTTTCGGCGACGACCTCGAGCAGCTTGAGGGCGCGATCGACGGCAGCGACCGTGTAGTCCATGGGCGTTCCTCGAATGGAGCCGGTTCAGGCTCTCCCTTGCGTATGCAGATGGCAGGCGGCGCGGTGTCCGGGTGAGACTTCGACGAGCGCAGGCTCCTCCTCGGCGCAACGCGCGAAAGCATGCGGGCAGCGGTCCCGCAAGCGGCATCCCGAGAGGGGATTGGCGGCATCCCCGATCGCCCCCGAGATCGGCAAGTTGTCGCGCGGCTGATCGACATCCGGACGCGGTACGGCCTTGATCAGGGCCTGGGTGTAGGGATGGGCGGGACGTTGGATGACCTCGGCGGTCGGCCCGTCCTCGATCACCTTGCCGAGATACATGACGAGCGTGCGCTCGCAGACATAGCGGACGAGCGTGAGGTCATGGGAAATATAGAAGGCGGTGAGACCGAGCCTCTGCTTCAAATCGCGCAACAGGTTCAAGATCCCGGCCCGGACGCTCACATCGAGCATCGAGACCGGCTCGTCGGCGACGAGGAAGACCGGCTTGACGACAAGGGCGCGCGCCAGCACCACGCGTTGCAGCTGGCCGCCCGACAATTGGTGCGGCAGGCTGTCGAGATAGCGCCCGGCATCGTCGAGCTGAACGAGGCGCAATGCCGCAGCGATTCGCGGCTCGTGCTCCGCCCGATCGACCTTGGTGTTGCGCAGCGGCTCCGTGAGCGAGCGGCGGACGCTGAAGCGCGGATTGAGCGCGTCATACGGGTTCTGGAAGACGAGCTGCGCCTGCTGCCGGAAGCGCAAGGTGCGCGCCCGGTCCATATGATCGAGGGATTCGCCTTCGAAGGCGAGCTGGCCGGCCGATGGCGGCGTGAGCTTCAGGAGCAGCCGGCCGACCGTGGTCTTGCCGCTGCCGGACTCACCCACGAGGCCGACGCTCTCGCCCCGTTGCAGCCGCAGATCGATGCCGTCCACGGCGCGCACGTTGCGATACTCGCCGCGCAGCGCCTGGCGCAGGCTGCGCGCCGCGGGAAAAAGCTTGGTGAGGCCTGAGGCTTCGATCATCGCCGCCATGTCGCTGCCTCCCTCGCCTGTGCGCGCAACGTCGTGGCTTCGCCGCTGCGGATGCAGGCCGCCCGGTGCTCGGCCCCGACATCGATCATGCGCGGCCGCTCCTGCGAGCAGGCCGGCAGCGCGAAGGGACAGCGCGCCGCGAAACGGCATCCGGCCGGCGGTTGCACGAGGCTCGGCGGCGACCCTTCGATCGGCACCAGTTCTGCGTCGGCACGTTCGAGATCGGGGGAGGCATTCATCAGGCCCATGGTGTAAGGGTGCGCCGGCTCGCGCATCACCTTGTCGGTCGGGCCGAATTCGACGATCTGGCCTGCATACATCACTGCGACCACCGAGCAGAGATAGGCGACGACGCTGATGTCATGCGTCACCACGATCGCCGACAGGCCAAGCTCCAGGCTCAAGCCGCGGATCGTGTCGAGCACCTGCCGCTGCACGATTACGTCGAGCGCCGTCACCGGCTCATCGGCGATCACCAGCTTCGGCCGCAGCGCCAGCGCCATGGCGATGGCGGCGCGCTGGCGCATCCCGCCGGAGAACTGGTGCGGGTAGTCCATCAGCCGGCTCGGATCGAGGCCGACGGCGCGGAACAGGCTCGCGGCGCGCTCATCCGCTTCCCCCTTGGAGAGCCCGCCGCGCCGGCACAGCACCTCGCGCATCTGGTCGCGCAGGCGATAGACCGGATCAAGCGCGTTCATCGCCGTCTGCGGCACGAAGGAGATGTCGCGCCAGAGCCTCGCCCGCAATTCTCCCGGCGGCAGTGCCGTCAGGTCGATGCCCTCGAGGCGCACCTTGCCGCGCGTGATGCGCGCATTGCCCGGCAGGACCCCCATGAGGGCGCGCGCCAAGGTCGTCTTGCCGCATCCGGATTCGCCGACGAGGCCGAGCATGGCGCCGGTCGGCACGGCGAAATCGACGCCGTCGACGGCATGCACGCTCGTCTCGCCCAGGCGATAAGCCACGGCAAAGTCCTCGACGCTGAGAAGCTCAGTCATCGATCGTCCCTCAATTTGGGGAAGAGCAGCTCCTCATAGCCGCGGCTGATGAAGAAGCCGGCCAGCACCACGAGAACGATGCAGATGCCGGGCGGCACGAACCAGGTATATTGGCCGCGATCGAGCGCCTGCGACGCATAGGCGTCCTGGAGCATCGTGCCCCAGGAGATGACGTCGGCATCGCCGAAGCCGAGGAAGCTGACGCTCGCCTGCGTCAGGATCGCCCAGCCGACCGCGATGGTGCCGTAGAGGAAGGAGAGGGGGAGCACATTCGGTGCGACATGCACGAAGATGATGCGCCATGGGCTCGCGCCCGTGACCCGCGCCGCCTCGACGAATTGGCGCTGCGACAATGTCAGCACCTGGCTGCGGATGACGCGCGCGGCGTTGGGCCAGAGCAGCAGCGCCACGGCGAGCACGATATGCGTCAGGCTGGGTCCGGTGAGGGCGATCGTCACGATGACGAAGGGCAGGAAGGGCAGGCCGAGAATGACGTCCGCGAGCCGCATCAACGCCCTGTCGATGAAGCCGCCGAGATAGCCCGCTACGAGGCCCGCGATGGTGCCGAGCGTCGCGACCGCCGTGGCGGCGGTCAGGCCGACGAAGAGCGAGGGCCTGGCGCCGAGCACCAGCTGCGAGAACACGTCACGGCCGAGATTGGTGGTGCCGAGGAGATGCGCCGCGCTCGGCGGCAAGGCCGAAGCGAGCTGGCCGTCATCGGTGAACAGGATGTCGGTCGGGCTGTAGGGAGCGAGCGCGTCGGCGAAGATCGCGACCAGGAGGAAGGCGAGGTAGATCGAGACGCCGATCAGCGCATAAGGGTCGCGCAGCTGGGCGAGGAGCGCCGCTGCCTTGCGGCGCGGGCGCCTGTCGTCTTCGGTCGGCGCGAGGGGAAGAGCGAGCGGCTCAGCCATGTGCGTGCGCCACCCGCGGATCGAGCAGGCCGTAGACGAGATCGGCGACGAAGTTCATGAACACCAGCACAAAGGCGATCACCAGGAAGGCGCCCTGCGCCAGCGGATAATCGCTGTTCGCGACCGCATCGACGAGCATGCGGCCGAGGCCCGGCCAGGAGAACACGGTCTCGACCACGACATTGTTGCCGATGAGCTGGCCGAAGGTGATGGCGAAGGCGGTGACGAGGGGCAGGAGCGCGTTCCGCGCGGCATGGCGCAGCATGATGCTGCGCTCCGGCAGTCCCTTCATGCGCGCCATGGTGACGAACTCCTCGCGCATCACCTCGAGCATGTTGGAGCGCATCAGCAGCACCGGCAGGCCCTGCAGGAAGATCGCGAGCGTGAGCACTGGCAGCGCCAGATGGCGCAGATAATCGATCGAGAAGATGCGGCCCCATTCGGACGCGTAGGTCGCGCCCGCCACATTGGCGCCGCCCGACGGAAACCAGCCGAGCCCGAAGGCGAGCACGGCGAGCACCAGCATGCCGAGCCAGAAATCCGGCATGGCGCGCGTCGTCAGCACGATCGGGATCGACACGGCCTCGAATGTGGAGCCGCGCTTCCAGGCGAGCAGCGCTCCGAACAGGCCACCGAAGATATAGGCCGAGAACAGCGCCGTCATCGTCAACAGCAGCGTGTTCGGCAGGACCGACAGGATCAGGCCGAGCACCGGCTGGCGGTAGCGGAAGGACAGGCCGAACTCGCCCTGGGCGAGGTTCTTGAGGAAGATGAGATATTGCTCGGAGAGCGGCTTATCGAGGCCGAATTGCTGCAGCACCAGCTGACGCTGCTCGCCCGTGAAGTTCGGGTCGATATAGGCGGTGCTCGGATCGCCCGGCATCAGGCGAAACATCAGGAACATGATGGTCGCGATCGCCCACAGCACGAAGAGCATGTGCAGGAACCGCCTGCCGACAAAGCTCATGCGGGATCAGCTCCCGCGCGCCTTCCTTCTCCCGCCACTTGAGGCGGGAGAAGGTGCAAGTCTTGAATAGAAAGACTCTGAGTAGTGAAGGCGGATGAGGGACGCCGGTGAAGCGCTCGACCGCCCTCATCCGCCTCGGCTTCGCCTCGGCACCTTCTCCCGCAAAAGAGCGGGAGAAGGAATGCGCACGAGCGTTGCGCCTCGAATCCCTGTCCACTGATCATGCGCATCAGTTTGCCGCGAGCGTCTCCTTCACGCCGTCCGGATAGTGCAGCTTGCCGCCGACCAGCGCATAGCCCGCATCCTCCAGCATCTTCTTGGCGGTCGACATATCGACCTTGAGGTCGTCGATGCCGGGCTTGCTCCAGAATTTGAGGGCCGGCGAGATGATCGAGTTCGCCGGCACCGCGAAGCCGTTCCAGGCGGCGGCCGCCATCAGCTGGCGGTTGGTGGCGTAGGACAAGGCGCGGCGGAAGGCCGGGTCGTTGAAGGGCGGGCGGCGCTGGTTCGGCGCCACGAAGCGGAAGCCCATATCGATGGTCGAGACCACCTCGATATTCGGATTCTGCTTGGCGAGATCGGTGAGCAGCTTCGGGTCGCCGCGATAATCGGTGAGGAAGTTGACCTCGCCCCTGGGCAGCATGCCGAGCGCAGCGCCCGTGTTGGTGATGACGCGGAAGATGCAGCGCGCCATGCGGGGTGGTTCCCAATAGTCTTTGTTAGCCTCGAGCACGACCTCCTCGGTGAATTTGAAGCGCGCCACCTTGAACGGGCCGGAGCCGATCGGATGCTCTTCCTGATAGGTCTCGACATTCTGCGGCTTGGTCATCAGATCGGCGAGGATCGGTTCCCAGACATGTTTGGGAATGAGGTTGATCTTGGCGAGCGTCGAGGCTGCGAAGGCGGCGCTCGGCGTCTTGAGCTTGAAGCGCACCGTTTGCTCATCGGTCGCGGCGACATCGGCGATGCTCGCCACGAAGGGCTTGTACATCGGCGATTTGTCGCCCATGGCCGGCGCCTTGAAGGAGAATACCACGTCATCGACGGTCATGGGCTTGCCGTCATGCCATTTCTGGCCCGGCCGCAGCACGCAATCGACCGTGGTCGGATCGACCTGAGTCACCGTCTGCGCCGCCCAGGGGATCGGCAGGCCGTCCGGGCCCATGCGCATCAGCCGATCCCAGACGATCTCGGTCAGCCAGGAATCGATGGCGCCGCTGATATAGAGCGGGTTGAGCGCCAGCATCGCCTCGGCCGCGTTGCAGATCATGTCCTTCTGGGCGCCGACCGGCTCGGCGCGCAGGAAGGTCCAGAATGAGCGGATGCCGATGCCGCTCTGCTCGACGACGCTCTCCGGCTTCCAGACGCTCTTGTCGAAGGCGAGCACGTTCTTGGGATAGACCAGGAAGATGTAGGGCTGGTCCTTGTTGATGGCGTCTTGCGCCTCGAAGATCAGCTTCTTGCGCTTCTTCGGGTCGAGCTCGGAGCGCTGCGCCTCGGCGATCTTCATGTAGTTCGGGTTGTCGTAGCCCACGAAATCATAGCCGGTGGCGGCGGTCGCTGGATTGAAGAGGTTATAGGCGAACTCGTCCGGATCGCTGCGCTCAGGCCGGCCGACCATGCGCCACATCGTCATGTCCCATTTCTCGCGCGTGTTCCAGACGAGGTCGGCGAGCTGGGGACGCGGCATGCCGCGCACCTCGATGTCGAGACCGAGCTGCCGCCAGGCCTGAGCCAGGAGCTGCGCCGCCTGGAACTCCTGCGGGTCCGAGGCCTGGGCGGCGCTGACGATGACGAGCTTGCGGATCTGGTCGCCGGCGGTGGCGGCGAAGGCGGGCAGCCGCAGCGCGGCGAGACAGACCGAGGCGAGAAGCGTGCGGCGAGACAGCATCATGGCTTTCATCCCCTTGCATCCCCCATGCCTTCGAGAGCTGCGGGCAAACCGCGAGCCTCTCCGCGTGGACATCACGACGATGAAGCCGTCCTCCACGCAACTATTGCGGCCATCTAAAACGATGTTTCGCCTGCCCACAAGCAGAATTGCGAAAACGACGCTCCGCATGCCCTGGCATGGTGGATGGCGAACGGCGAACCATCTGTCGGTGGCGCGGAAATCGACAGGCGTTGCACAATTGCTTGGCTCATAGCTGCTCTGCTTGCGGCAACGCTGAGCGCCGCAGAAATCGGGTTGACGGCAAACGAAACTCAGTGAAACATCGGTTCGCCGTTCGAACCAGGCAAAAGATGATGCGGTTCAGAGCCAATCACTGCCCAAGGGGAGCTTCTCGTGCCGATCAGCGATATCGAACGCCGTTTCCTCGATGCCGCGAGCCTCGATCTGCCCTGGGAGCTGGTGGAAAGCTTCTCCACCCTGCCGCGCTGGCGCCCGGAGGACGTCAATCGCTCGGCCGATGTGATCGTGCAGAGGCTGCGCGGCGCCGGCGTGCCGGTCGAGGTGCATGAGCCGAGCCTCTATCTGTCGATCCCGCTATCGGCTTCGGTCACGGCCGGCGGTGTCACCTATCGGGCAAAGCCCCCCTCCTCGGCGCTTTCGGTGTCCGGGGGCCGCACCGCCAAGCTCGTCAAGCTGACCGCGAACCCCAAGGCGTTGAGGAGCTACAACCGCGACATCGCCACCTTGTTCGGCGGCAGCATCCGCTCGCTCGATGAGCTCAAGGCCAAGGTCGGCGGCAAGATCGTGGTCATGTCGGGTTTTGGCAATCCCGCGCTCACATCGCTGATCGAGGAATGGGGCGGCATCGGCCTGATCGCGGTCAATCCGGGCATCGACATCCACTGGGGCACTTGCACCACCATATGGGGCTCGCCCGATCTTGCCGACCTGCCGAGGAAGCCCAAGATCCCGGTGGTGGCCGTCAACAATCCCGACGGGCAAAAGCTCATGGCGCTCGCCGAAGCGGGCGGTGAGGCGACCATCCGCACCGAAATGCAGGAAGGTTGGTTTCCCCAGAAGATCCCGGTCGCCACCATTCGCGGCGCCAAGGAACCCGATGCCTTCGTGCTGGTGCACGGCCATTACGACAGCTGGGATGTCGGGGTCGGCGACAATGCCACGGGCGACGCGACCCTGATGGAGCTGGCGCGTGTGCTTTTCGCCAACCGGCAATCCTTACGCCGCTCGGTCAAGCTCGCCTGGTGGCCCGGGCATTCGACCGGCCGCTATGCCGGATCGACCTGGTTCACCGACCGCTTCGCCATCGAGCTGGACGAGAACTGCGTCGCCCAGATCAATTGCGACAGCCCAGGCTGCCGCTGGGCCACGAGCTATCACGAGACGCGCGCCTTCAGCGAGAGCGCGGCGCTCGCCACGCAGGCGATCCGCGATATCGTGCCGGATGCCGAAGTGAGGACGATGCGGCCCCCGCAAGCCGGCGATTACAGCTTCAACAATATCGGGCTGCCGAGCTTCCTCATGCTGTCCTCCACCATGCCGGAGGCGCTGCGGGCGCAGAAGAACTACTATGACGTCTCGGGCTGCGGCGCCAACATCGCCTGGCACACCGAGAACGACACGCTTGAGATCGCCGATCGCGACATCCTGCTCAAGGATATCCGCATCTATCTGCTCGGCGTCCTGCGGGTCGCCAATCCGGAAATCCTGCCCTTCGACTGGGTTGCGACCTGCGATGAATTCCTGGCCACGATCGAGGCTTACGAGAAGCAGTCGAACGGCCTCGCCGATCTCAGCGCGGCGCGGCGGGCGACGCAGGAGCTGAAGACGGCCCTCGAGCAGCTTTCGACCTCGAAGGCCCCGGCCGCCTCGCGCAATGCCGCGATCTTCGGGCTGTCGCGCCTCCTGGTGCCGATCAACTACACGCGCGAGCCGCGCTTCCGCCACGACCCGGCCTATACGGTGCCGCCGCTGCCGACGCTCGCTATCGCCGCCGAGCTGCCGCAGCTTTCCGCCGAATTGCGGCCGGTCGGCGAAGTCGAGCTGATGCGCGGCCAGAACCGCTATGTGGCAGCGCTGCGCGCGGCGACGCGATTGGTCATGGGAGCCTGCACATGAGCGAGCTAGCGTCAGAGATCGGCGCCGCGGTCAGCGGCCAGGAGCTGATGCGCCATTGCGCTGAATTCGCCAAGCGCGTGAAACTCTCCGGCACGCCGGAGGAGCTCGAGAGCTTCCGCTATCTGAAGGCCTGCCTCGACGCTTACGGCTATCGCACCGAGCTCATCTCGCATGATGCCTATATCAGCCTGCCGGGAGCCTCGCGGGTCGAGGCCGATGGGCGCGTGCTCGAAAGCATCACCCATTCCTTCTCGCGCCCCTCCCCGACAGGCGGCCTGACGGGAGTGCTCGTCGATCTCGGCGAGGGGATTCAGGCCGATTTCGCGAGCGCCGATTGCCGCGGCAAGATCGTGCTCGTCGACGGCATAGCGAGCCCGGCGGTCGCGGCGCGTGCCAAGGCGGCCGGCGCCGCCGGGCAATTGCACGTCTCGCCGCATGAGCATCTGCACGAGATGTGCATCTCGCCGGTCTGGGGCAATCCGTCGGACGAGACTCTCGCCGAGCTGCCGTCGACGGTCGCCTGCACGATCTCGCAAGCCGATGGGCAAGCCCTGCGCGCCAAGCTGCGGGCGGGCGCCGCGCTTTCCGTGACGCTGCATGCGCAAGTGGATACGGGCTGGCGCAAGACGCCGCTATTGGTCGGCGAGCTCGACGCCGGAGGTGGCGAAGAGGCGCCCTTCGTGCTGTTCTCCGGGCACCACGACACCTGGTATTTCGGCGTCATGGATAATGGCAGCGCTAACGCCACCATGCTGGAAGCCGCGCGCCTGCTCGCTTCCCGCCGCGGCGAGTGGCAGCGCGGCTTGCGCATCTGCTTCTGGTCCGGCCATTCGCATGGGCGCTATTCGGGCTCGGCCTGGTATGTGGACGAGAATTTCGAGGAGCTCGACCGGCGCTGCGTCGCGCATGTGAATGTCGATTCCACGGGCGGCATCGGCGCCACCGTGCTCACCGAGAACGGGGTCGTCGCTGAGCTCGTCGGTCTCGCCCGGACGGTGACGCTCGCCGAGACCGGGCAGCGCCACGAGGGCAAGCGTCCGTCGCGCTCCAGCGACCAGTCTTTCTGGGGCGTCGGCATTCCGTCCATGTACGGCAGCATCAGCCATCAGCCGCCGAGCCCGGTGAAGATGCGCAATCCGCTCGGCTGGTGGTGGCATACGCCTCACGATCTCCTCGACAAGGTCGACGAGCAGTTCCTGGCGCGCGACACGCGTGTCGTGGTCGCGAGCCTGTGGCGTCTGTTGACCGACAAGGTGTTGCCGCTCGACCATGCGGCTCACGCGGCGGCGCTCCTCGGCGAGCTGAACGGGCTCGCTCCGCGGTTGCGCGCGGCGCTCGGCATCGACAACCTGGTGGCTTCGACCGAGAGCTTGCGCGTGAAGGCCGAGGCGCTCGCCGCCCGCGACCCCGGCGACGATGCCGCAAGGCTCACGCGCATCAACGCTGCCCTGATGCAAGTCTCGCGCGCCCTGATGCCGCTCGATTACACCGAGGGAGACCGTTTCAGCCATGACCCGGCCTTGCCGCAGCCGGCCTGGCCGGCGCTGCAGAAGCTGCGCGACCTCGCCGAGGCGGAGCCCGGCTCCGACGCACAGCTCCTCCTGCGCGTCGGCGCGAGGCGGGCGCGCAACCGTCTCCTCTGCGCCTTGCGCCGGGCCACGAAGGCGCTCGATGCGGCATTAGCGGCCTAGGCCGGCGACCAAGGGGGGAAGACAAAGTCGGGGGGGCGGGGACAACTAAGGGGCAAGAACCAATGTCGCAAGCCACGGCCTATCTCGACCAGGCGCTCGACACGCCGGATATGCAGCGCATCCGCCGGCGCGCCATCCTCTCCTGCGCGGTCGGCAATTTCGTCGAATTGTTCGACTTCGTGATCTTCGGATTGTTCGCGGCCCAGATCGGCGCGAATTTCTTTCCCAATACCGATCCTGTGGCCTCGCTGCTCGCGAGCTTTGCGACCTATGGCGTCGGCTTCGTCATGCGTCCGGTCGGCGCCATCGTCATCGGGGCGCTCGGCGACCGCAAGGGGCGCAAGATCGCGCTCGTGCTCACGGTCGGCTTGATGGCGACCGCGACCGCGTTCACCGGCCTCATACCGCCTTATGCGTCGATCGGCATCCTGGCGCCCATCCTGCTCGTCCTCTGCCGCCTGGTGCAGGGCTTCTCGACAGGGGGCGAATGGGGCGGGGCTGCGACCTTCCTGGTCGAGTTCGCCCCGCCCGGAAGGCGCGGCTTCATCGGCTCGATGCAGCAATTCAGCGTCGGGCTCGGCCTGATCATGGGCACTCTATGTGCCGCCATCCTCAACTCCACGCTCGACAAGGAGCAGATGATCGCCTGGGGCTGGCGCATCCCCTTCATCCTCGGCTTCCTGCTGGCGCCGATCGGCCTCTATCTGCGCGCCCGGGTCGCGGAATCGCCGGCCTTCGACCGCAATGTGGCGCAGCACACCGTCGCCTCGGCGCCAGTGCTCGACAGCCTCACCACCTATCTGCGGCCGGTGCTCGCAGCCTTCGGCCTGTCGATCGTCGGCACGATCGGCAACTACATCTACAACATCTTCCTGCCGAGCTTTGCCTCGAGCCAGCTCGGCATCCCGGCCGGCACGGCCTATTATTCGGCGACGCTCGCGGCCGTGATCCTGACCGTGCTCACTCCGGTGATGGGCTGGCTCTCCGACAAGGTGGGACGCAAGCCCGTGCTGCTGGTTTCGGCGCTCGGCTATGTGGTCATCGCCTTCCCGCTGTTCATGCTGGTCACCGGCATGCGCAACGGGACCGGGCTGATGCTCACCCAAGGCATCTCGGCCGTGCTGCTCGCCATGTATGCGGGTCCGCTCTGCGCCATACTGAGCGAGCTCTTCCCGACCAAGGTGCGCTTCACGGCGCTGTCGATCGGCTATAGTCTCGCCGTCACCATATTCGGCGGCTTCGCGCCCCTGATCGCGACCTTCCTGATCCAGCGAACTGGCAGCGAGATCGCGCCCGCGGCCTTCGTCGTCTTCGGAGCCGTCATCAGTGCCGCGACGCTCATCGCCATCAAGGATCCGACCAATGCTCCGCTTGACTGACACGGACGGGTCTTCGGCCACCGAGGCTGCCGGCGCGCCAGTCCCGGCCCGGGCCTGCGATCCGGTGACGCTGGAGATCGTGCGCGGCGCCATCCGCGCCACGCAGGCTGAGATGGAGGCGCTGATCGAGCGCACCGCCATCTCGGCCTTCATCCGCGAGAAGAAGGATTTCTACACCTCGCTCTTCGATGCCGACGGGGTGATGGCGGTCGGCTCCAACATGCCGGTCTTCGGCGATATGAGCGGGTCGGTATTCAAGCGCTTCCCGCCCGACAGCATGCGGCCGGGCGACCTCTATTGGTACAGCGACTGCTATGAATCGACGGGCGCGGTCTCCCATTCCAACGACCAGGTGCTGATCGCGCCGGTGTTCCATGCGGGACGGCGTTGCGCCTTCGTGATGAGCTGGGCGCATTTCGCCGATATCGGCGGCATCCGCGCCGGCTCGATCAGCCCCGACACCACCGACATCTTCCAGGAAGGCATCATCGTTCCGGCCACCAAGCTGATCGACCAGGGGCGCACCAACCAGGCGGTGCTCGAGATCTTCCACCGCAATTCGCGCTATCCCGACCAGAGCCGCGGCGACATGCGGGCCCTGATGGCGAGCGTCGAGCTCGGCGTGAAGCGGGTCGAGGAGATTCTCTCGCGCTTCGGGCCTGAGGTGGTTGAGGATGGGCTGGCGCAATTGCTGGCGCGCACCAGGCGCATCGTGCGCGAGCGCCTGGCCGAGACCTTCCCCTATGGCACGCACCGCTTCACCGATGCCATCGATTCCGATGGCCACGGCAACGGCCCCTTCCGCATCCGCTTCGCCTTGACGCGCGAGCGGGGCGAGGATGGCGAGGACCGCTTCGTGTTCGATGCCACCGAGACGGACGACCAATCGCCGGGCCCGGTGAATTTCCTGATGAATCCCGGCGTGCCCGGCATGGCGCTCGGCCTCTATTATCTCGGCGGCGATGCCGGCCAGGTCTGCAATGCCGGCGGCCCGCTGGCGCTCGACGAGGTGCGCTTGCGCCAGGGCTCGCTGCTCGCCCCGCGCTTTCCGGCGCCGCTCGGCATGCGCGGCCTCACCATGATGCGGGTGCTGGCGACCCTGATGGGCCTCGTCAGCGTCGCCGGCGGCAAGGGGCCGGCCGCGCATTCGGCCTATGTCATCAGTCTGATGCGCGGCACCTTCAAGGACGAGAAAGGCGAGACGCAGCCCTTCCTGCTCGCCGACGGCATCGGCGTCGGCTATGGGGCGCGCCCTTATGCGGACGGCATCGACGCCGTCTATTTCGTGGCGCAGGAGAATTATCCGGTCGAGTTCCTGGAGCTCGGCTATCCGGTGCGGCTGCGCACTTACGCCATTGCTCGCGACAGCGGCGGGCCGGGGCGCTATCGCGGCGGCTGCGGCATCGTGCGCGAATATGAGATTCTGGCCGAGGAAGCCGTGCTCGCCGTGCGCATCGACAGCGTCAAGAACCCGCCCTGGGGCATTGCAGGGGGCATGTCGGGCGGCTCGGGCCGCGCCGTGGTCAACCCCGGCACCCCGCAGGAGCGTGTGCTGGCGCCGCTCTCGGACGGCAATCTCTTGAAGCGCGGCGACATCCTGCGCATGGAGACCGGCGGCGGGGGGGGTCACGGCCACCCCTTCGACCGGCCGCAAGCCGAGGTTTTGGAGGATGTGCTCGGCGGGTTCGTCAGCGTCGAGGCAGCGGCTTCCCATTACGGCGTCGTGATCGTCGGCGAAGCCGCGGATGCCGCGGCCACCGCGTCTCGGCGCCGGAACCGCACGCCGGTCAAGGCCTTCCATCGCAATGGATATGTCGATGCCCTCGTCTGAAAAATCTGCCGCCCTCGCGGTCGCCGTCGATATCGGCGGCACTTTCACGGACGTCACCTTGCAAGATCCGGCGAGCGGCCGCGCCTGGCGCGCCAAGACGCCGAGCATCCCGGCCGACCCCTCGCAGGCCTTCCTCACCGGGGTCGAGCTCGCTTTGGCGGAAGCGGGGCGCGAGGCGGGCGAGGTGGTGCGGGTGCTGCACGGCACGACGGTCGCGACCAACATGATCCTCGAGGGCAAGGGCGCCCGCACGGCGCTCGTCACGACGGCCGGCTTCCGGCATGTGCTGGAGATCGGCCGGCAGGACATTCCGCGCAGCGTCAATCTCTATGCCTGGATCAAGCCGAAGCGGCCGGTGCCGGCCTCGCGCATCCTCGAGGTGCGCGAGCGCATCGGGGCGGGCGGCGTGGTGCTGCAGGCGCTCGACGAGGCGAGCGTCCACGAGGCTGCCGAAGCCTTGCGCCGCCTTGCGGTCGACGCGGTGGCGATCTGCCTGCTGCATGCTTTCGCCAACCCGGCCCATGAGCGGCGCGTCGCCGAGGTCTTGCGCGCCGCGCTGCCGGGCGCCGCGGTCACCGCCTCGACCGATGTGCTGCCGGTGGTGCGCGAATATGAGCGCTCGCTCGCGACCATCCTCAACGCCTCGGTGATGCCGGGCGTCGCGACCTATGTGCAGCGCCTCGAGCAGCGCCTCGAGGCCGCCGGCATCAAGGCGCCGCTCCTGCTGATGCAGTCGAATGGCGGGGTCGCGGGCGCCAGCAGCATCCGCCGCGCGCCGGCGCTGACGGTGCTTTCAGGGCCGGCCGCCGGAGTGGTCGGCGCGCGCGACGTCGCCGCTTCTTGCGGCATCGCCGACATCATCACGGTCGATATCGGCGGCACCAGCGCCGACATCGCTCTGATCAAGGGCGGCAAGATCGGCCTCACCCAGCGCGGCCAGGTCGGGGAATGGCCGCTATCGCTGCCCATGGTCGACATGGTGACCATCGGGGCGGGCGGTGGCTCGATCGCGCGCGTCGAGGACTCGACGCTGACAGTCGGCCCGAAGAGCGCCGGCGCCGAGCCCGGTCCCGCCTGCTACGGGCGCGGCGGCACGGAGGCGACCGTCACGGATGCCCATGTGGTGCTCGGCCAATTGCCGGAACGGCTGCTCGGCGGGCGCATGGCGCTCGATCGCGCCCTCGCCGAGACGGCGGTGCGTGAGGGCGTCGCTCGCCCGCTCGGCCTGTCGCTCGAAGCTGCGGCGCGCGGCATGCTGGCGATCATCGACAGCAATATGGTCGGCGCCATCCGGGTGGTCTCGGTCGAGCGCGGCCATGATCCGCGCGATTTCACGCTCGTCGCCTTCGGCGGCGCGGGCCCCCTGCATGGCTGCGCGCTCGCCGAGCTCCTCGGCATCAGCCGCGTGCTGATCCCGCCGGCGCCGGGCGTGTTGTGCGCCGAAGGCCTGCTGGCCGCAGATCTGAAGGCCGAGTTCAACCGCACCATGCCGAAGGCCGGCAGGATCGAGGTCGCGAGCGTCGAGCCGGTCTATGCCGAGCTCGAATGCGAGGCACAGGCCTGGTTCGACGAGGAGGACGTCGCGGCACCGGACCGCCGTCAGGCGCGCGTGGCGATGCTGCGCTATCACGGCCAGGGCGGCGAGCTGACCGTGCCCTGGGGCGCGGATGCCGCGGCGACCGAGGCGGCTTTCCTTGAGGCGCATTCGGCCCTCTACGGCTTCAACCTCGAGGCGCCGATCGAGCTCGTCACCGTCAGGGTCGAGGCGAGCGGCCGCATGCCGGAACCGGTGCGTCCGAAGCTCGCCGAGCGCAGGACCGCGGCGACGAAGGAGATGCGTCAGGTGCATTTCGCCACGGGCAAGCGCGAGGTGCCGGTCATCGATCGCGAGGAGCTCGGGGCCGGCGCCCGCTTCCAAGGTCCCGCCATCGTCACTCAGCTCGACGCCACGACGCTGGTGCCGCCCGGCTGGAATGGCGAGGTGCATGCGACGGGCGCCATGCTGCTGCGGCGCGATTGAGTCTGGGTCCAGCCGGCATCGTGGGGGGGTAGGCGTGCCATATTCCGGTTGTGTTGCCGGCTGGAAGCCGGCGATCCAATCCCGGTCCCGGCCCCCGTTTCCACTTGACCGGATGACGTGCTAGCCCGGCATCTCACCAGGATTGCCCTGATGCCCGAACCTACGCCCTCGCCCCATTGCATCGTGCTCGATTGGGGCACGACCAACTTCCGCGCCGTCCTGGTCGACGCTTCGGCGACGATCCTCGATCGCATCGAGACGCAGGACGGCATCCAGTCGGTGCCGAAATCGGGTTTCGAGGCCGCGCTGGCGGAGCGCATCGCGCCCTGGCGGGCCGCTTATGGACTCTTGCCGATCTACGCTTCCGGCATGATCGGCAGCCGCAATGGCTGGGTCGAGATGCCCTATGTGGCGGCACCGGCCGGCATCGAGGATTTTGCCAAGGCGGTGCGGCGCGTCGCGCTCCGCGATGGCGGCAGCATCCTCTTCATCCCGGGCCTGACCGACACCGCCGTGAAGCCATTCGCGGATGTGATGCGCGGCGAGGAGACACAGCTCGTCGGCTTCGGCCTCGATCGAGACGCGACGGTCGTGCTGCCGGGCACGCATTCGAAATGGGCGCGCATCGCGCAGGGACGGATCGCGAGCTTCCGCACTTTCGTGACCGGCGAGATCTTCGGCATCGTGTCGCGCCATTCCTTCCTGTCGCAAGTGGCGAAGCCGCAGGCCCTGCCGGATTGGACCGCCTTCGCGCGGGGCCTCGACACGGCCCGCGATCCCAAGGCGGCATCCGGCCTGTTGTCGCGGCTGTTCTCGGTGCGCACCGGATGGCTCGCAGGCGAGCTCGATGCGGGCGAGATGACGGATTACTTGTCGGGTCTCGTGGTCGGCTCGGAGTTCCGCGAGGCGCGCGAGCTCGGCTGGTTCAAGGAGGGGCAGGAGGTCGGCATCATCGGTGCGGAGCTGATGGCCGAGGTCTATCGTCGCGCCGCCGAAGCCTTCGGGCTCAAGCCCCGTCTTGGTCCGACCGATGCGGCGATGCGCGGCTGCCTCGCCATCGCCAAGGTCGCCGAGAGCAGCGGGCGGCAGGCCAAGGCCAAACCAGCCGCGGGAGTCACCTCGTGACGCTCGATGAGGCGCTCGCCGCCCTGCCGCTGATCGCCATCCTGCGCGGCTTGCGGCCGCAGGAGGCGCTCGATGTGGCGAGCGTGCTGCGCGATGCAGGCTTTCGCATCCTCGAAGTGCCGCTCAACTCGCCGTCGCCGCTCGCCAGCATCGAAACCATCGTCAGGCGCTTCGGCGACGAGATGCTGGTCGGCGCCGGCACGGTGCTCGATCGCGATGCCGTCGCCGCCGTGGCGTCGGCGGGAGGGCAACTGATCGTCTCGCCGAATTTCGAGGCCGCGGTGGTCGAGGCCACCAAGCAACGCGGCCTCGTCTCGATCCCGGGCGTCGCCACGCCGAGCGAGGCTTTCGCGGCGCTCGCCGCCGGAGCCGACGCCATCAAGCTGTTTCCCGCCGAGATGATCGCGCCGGCCGTTCTGCGCTCCATGCGCGCCGTGCTGCCGCAGGACGCGAAGCTCATTCCGGTCGGTGGCATCACGCCGGACAACATCCCGGCCTATCGGCAGGCGGGGGCGACGGGCTTCGGCATCGGCTCGGCGCTGTTCAAGCCGGGCATGTCCGTCGCCGATGTGGCCCATGCGGCAGCGCGCTTCGCAGGGGTGGTGAAGGGCGCGTCCGCGAGTTGAGGCGCGGCTCCATTGGGACCGCGGGCGTCCCGCCCGCCCTTGAGACGGCGAGGCTGCTGCGCCGCTGGGAGGAAGGGCGACCGAGACGGTCGCGGTCCCAGGGGTGCCTATCCGCGTAGCGTTTCCCGCTGGCCGGACCAGGCGTCGGCGATGGCGAGGCGCTGCACCTTGCCGGAGGCGCCCTTCGGCAGCTCGTCGAGGAAGGCGAAGAATTTCGGGGTCTTGTAGCGCCCGAGATGGGCGACGCAATGGGCGCGCAGCTCCGCCTCGCTCAGATCGGCGTCGGATTTCAGCACGATGCCGGCCAGGATCTCCTGCCCGTAATCCGGGTCGGGAACGCCGACGGCGGCGGCCTCGAGGATGGCGGGGTGCATGAGCAGCACCTCGTCGATCTCGCGCGGCGCGATATTCTCGCCGCCCTTGATGACCAGCTCCTTCGAGCGCCCGGTGACGAAGAAATAGCCGTCCTCGTCCCGATAGCCGAGATCGCCGCTGCGCAAATAACCTTGGTTGTCGAAGGTCTCGACGCTGTGCTCCGACGATTTGTAATAGCCGCTCATCACATTGCCGCCGCGCAGCCGGATCTCACCGATCTCGCCACTCGGCAGCTCCTGCCCTTGCGGATCGACGATGCGGGCCTCGACGCCGCAGGGAAGGCCGACGCTGCCATAGCGGCGCGCCTCGGGCAGCGTCGGGTTGCAGAAGACCACCGAGGCCGCTTCCGTCATGCCCATGCCCTCGATCACGGGCACGCCGAACATCGTCTCGAAGGCCCGGTGCTGCTCGGGCGGGAGCGGTGCCGAGGCCGAACGCCCGAAGCGCAGAAGCGGGAAGCGGCGTCCCGGCCCGGTTCCGGCGGCGTTCAACAGATATGCGATTATGGTCGGCACGATGTTGATCCAGGTGCAGCGATAGGCCTCGACGTCGCGCCACCAGCTCGACACCGAGAAGCCATGCGGCGCGACGATGCTGCCGCCCGACAGGAACGGCGTCAGCGTGCCGATCACCTGGCCGTTGATATGATAGAGCGGCAGCGAGCTGAGCACGCGGTCCGCCTCCCCGAGCCGATGCCATTCGGCGGCGCTTCCCGCCGCGGCCAGCAAATTGGCATGAGTCAGCATCACGCCCTTGGGCGTGCCGGTGGTGCCCGAGGTGTACATCAGGAGGGTCGGATCGGCGGCGCCGAGCGGCGCCAGGGCCATGTCCGGCGAAGCCTCCGGGAAGAGACAAGCAGCATCGACGTCGATCGTCTCGACCGCGATCTCGCGCCGGCAGAGCGGCAGCGCCTCCGCGAGCAAGGCCGATTGTTCCTGCGAGACGAAGAGGAGCTTACAGTCGCTGTGATCGATCGCATAGGCGAGGCCGGCCCGCGAGGTGCGCAGGTTGAGCGGCGTCACCACATGGCCGGCGATCATCGCGCCGAGAAAGAGCGAGGTCGTCTGATAGCCGTTCTGCATCAAGAGCGCGATCTTGTCGCCAGGCTCCAGGCCGCGCGCCGCGAGATGGCTTGCCAGGCGCCGTGCTTGGCGCAGCATCTCGCCATAGCTCAGCCTGCGCCCCGGCTGATGGGCGTTGTCGGGCGCGATCAGCAAGGTCGCATCGGGCGCGCGCTCGGCATGCGCCACGGCCACGTCCCGCAGCGTTCGAAACTCGTTTCGGCTCATCGGCCCGCCCGCGCGAAATAGGCGCTGAAGATCTCAGCCTCGTCGGGAATGCGTTCCGGGATGCGGCGCGAGATGCGGGTGATGTTGAGGAAATGGCGGAAATTCAGATTGTCGGTCGAGCTGTTGCGGCCCCAGCTGCCGCAGCCCATCGAGAGAGAGAAGGGCAGGCCGTTATCGAAACTGCCGCCGGTCGCGATGCAATGGGCCTGGTTGACGATCACGCGCGCCACCGGAAGCCGCAAGCCGAGCTCGACCGCCTGCGCCTCGTTCCGGCTATGCAAGCCGACCGAATGCCCCGCGCCCTGATACGCATAGATGCCCTCGACGATGCGCATCGCGTCCTCGAAGCTCTCGGCGCGGTAGAGAGCGAGCACGGTCGACAGCTTCTCGCCCGAGAAGGGATGCTCGGGCCCAAAGCCGCTCTCCGTCACCATCAGGAAACGGGCGTCGCGCAGGCGCGGATGATCGAGCCCGGCGCTCGCGGCGATGAAGGGCGCGTCCTTGGCGATCAGTCCGGGCGCGAGCTTGCCGCCGGCGAAGAGCGCGGCTTGCAGACGCTCGCGCTCACTCGCGTCGAGCAGCACGCCGCCTTGGCGGGCGAGCGCCGCCAGCATGGGCTCATGGATCGCGGCGTCGAGGATGAGGCTGTTCTCCGATGAGCAGCTCGTCGCATTGTCGAAGGTCTTGGAGCGGGCGATCATCTCGGCCGCGAGCGCGAGATCGGCGCTGCCATCGACGATGCCCGCCACATTGCCGGCGCCGACCCCGAAGGCCGGGGTGCCGCTCGCATAGGCGGCCCGGATATTCGCCTGCGATCCGGTCGCCACCACGAGATCCGCCCGGCGCATCAATTCCAGCGTCGCCTCCTTGGTGACCGGGGCGGGCAGCAGCTGCACCAGGTCGTGCGGCGCGCCGATCTTGTCGAATTCGGCATGGATGAAGGCTGCGAGCCTGGCGCAGACGCCCCAGCCCTTGGGGGAGGGCGCGAGGATCACGGCATTGCGGCCCTTCAGCGCATTGATGATCTTGTTTGCGGGCGTCGCGCCCGGATTGGTCGAGGGCGTGATGGCGGCGACCACGCCGACCGGCCGCGCGATCTCGACGATGCCGGTCTCGGGCGCCTCGGCGATGATGCCGACCGAGCGTGCGCCCTTAAGGTCGCGCAACAGGCCGAGCGTCTTGCGATGGTTCTTGGCGATCTTGTCCTGCACATTGCCGAGCCCCGTCTCGGCAATGGCGAGCTCGGCCAATTCGCGGTTGCGCGACGGCTCCATGATGGCCCAACCGGCGGCCGCGACCAGCAGATCCGTCATCTCTTGGTCGTAGCCGGCGGCGATCTTCTGGGCGCGCCGCCCCCGCTCCATGAGGGCGGCGATCAGCGCCGCCACCTCGCTCTTGTCTGACTTCCGATCCAACACCGTCAGCGATCCTTTCCGTTCATCGGGCACCAGTCATCGCCTCGTCGACCTTGCGGTTCGGATCGATGAACAGGGCCGCGATCGCGCCGATCGCCAAGAGCCCTCCGGTGATGGCGAAGGGGCCGACATAGCTCCCGGTCTGCGTGATGAGGAAGCCGAACACCAGCGGAGAGACCATGCCGGCGACGCCGAAACCGGTATTCATCATGCCGCCCGCCGTGCCGGCATAGCGCCCGGCGATGTCGATCGGCAACGACCACAAGACCGCGTTCGTCAATTCGAGGCAGAAGAAGGAGGCGGTCAGGCCATAGACGGCATAGACCGGCTCCTGCGTCAGGATCGCAGGCACCAGGAAGACCAGCGCGCCGACGAGCCCGACCACCAGCAGGCTGCAGCGTGCCAGGCGCAGATTGCCCGTCGCCCGATAGAGGCGGTCCGAGAGCACCCCGCCCAGCGTGTCGCCGACGACGCCGGCCGCGAGCGGCAAGGAAGTGAAGAGCGCCATCTTGGCGAGATCGAAGCCGCGTGCCTCGTAGAGATAGGTCGGCAGCCAGGTCAGGAACACCCACAGCGACCAGCCATAGCAGAAATCGACGAAGGTCACGAGCCACATGCGCGAGATCATGGCGCGCCAGGGCGTGTTCTCGCTCGCGGCCTTCGCAGCCGGAATGCCGATCTCGTCGAGCTCCTGCAGCGAGACATTGCGCTTCTGCAGCGGCGTGTCCCGGAACGAGAACCACCACCAGACGGCCCATGCGGCGCTCATCAGGCCAAGCGTCACGAAAGCGGCGCGCCATCCCCACAGCGTCACGATGCCGATCACCAGGGGCGGCGCCACAGCCCCGCCGAGGCGCGCGAAACTATGCGTCACCCCTTGCGCCAAGCCGCGCTCCTGCGGCGGGAACCAGAAGGTCATGGCCCGGGTTGCGGCCGGGAAGGCACCGCCTTCGCCGATGCCGACGACGATACGCACCAGGATGAGCGAGAGGGCGCCGGCGACGGCGCCGGTCAGCAAGGTGGCGATCGACCAGATGACGCAGAGCAGGAACAGCACGAGCCGCGGCCCGTAGCGGTCGGCGAGCCAGCCACCGGTGATCTGCATCACCGTGTAGGGATAGGCGAAGATCGAGAAGATGAAGCCGAGCTGGGTCTTGTCGATGCCGAGCTCCTTGGCGATCAAGGGGGCGGCGACCGAGATGTTGGTGCGGTCGATATAGGCGATGAAATACATCAGCGAGAGCGACAGCAGCACCGCGAAGCGGGCGCGCATCCATCTCGGGCGCGGGGCCGTGCGCGGCCTCGAGCCGACGGCTTCGGTCGCAACGTCCATGCCGCGCTCCCTCAACGCCTGTTTGTCGTCCCGCTCATGTCGAGGCGCTGCTTGCCTCGCGGGTTCGTTCTATCGTGGACGCAAACTGTGCTTGCGCAAAGCCACGAACTGGACCCAATATGGCGCAGATTTGGACCGGCTATAGAGCCAGAGGATCGTTTTCGCTTGGATCACGCGATCGCCGCCACCGATCGACAAGAGGCCGCCCGCCAGAAAGAACCTGGCGAGAGCGGCTTCAATTGGGGCGTGCTGTTCCGCAACTTCGCCCAAAGCCAGAGATCGCTGCAGGTCCAGATCCGGCAGATGATCGTCGCCGCGATCGAGGAGCGTCGCCTCGTCGCCAATGCCCGCATGCCGTCGAGCCGCGAGCTGGCCGCCGCGCTCGGCGTGGCGCGCAACACCGTCGTCCTCGCCTATCGCCAGCTGGTCGATGAGGGCTTCCTCGCTTCGCATGAGCGCAGCGGCTATTTCGTCGCCGATCTCGATCTCGCGAACACCTCCTCCCATGTCCGGGCGGCTCCGCCTGCCTTGACGGCGGCGGGGCCAGATTGGGGCAGCCGCTTCGAGCTCCTCCCCTCCAAGCAGCGCAATATCGTCAAGCAGCTCGATTGGCTGCGCTACCCCTTCCCCTTCCTCTACGGCCAGTTCGATCCGTCGCTGTTTCCCACCAATGACTGGCGCGAAAGCGCGCGCGGCGCCTTGAGCGTGCTCGAGATCCAGAACTGGGCGCGCGACCTGATCGACGGCGACGACCCCGAGCTGATCGATCAGTTGCGCGTGCATGTCCTGCCGCGGGCCGGCATTTTCGCGCCGCCCGAGGAGATCATCGTCACGGTCGGAGCCCAGCAGGCGCTGTTCATGCTGGCCCAGCTGCTGCTGCGCAAGGAGACGCGCATCGGTGTCGAGAATCCGGGCTATCCGGATGCGCGCAACATATTCGGCATGATCAGCGACAAGGTGACGCCGCTCGCCATCGACCGCAACGGGCTGATCCCCTCGCCGGAGGTCGCCGGTTGCGACTATGTCTACGTCACCACCGCGCATCAATGCCCGACCACGGTGACCATGCCGCTGCCGCGCCGCGAACGCCTGCTCGAGCTCGCGCGCCAGCATGATGTGGTGATCATCGAGGACGGCTACGAATCCGAATTGTCCGGCGAGAGCCATGGCGCGCCGGCCTTGCGCAGCCTCGATACGGATGGCCGCGTCATCTATGTCGGCAGCTTCTCAAAAATCCTCGCGCCCGGATTGCGGCTGGGCTACATGATTGCGCCGGCGCCCGTCGCCCGTGAGCTCAGGGCGCTGCGGCGGCTGATGCTGCGCCATCCCCCGTCCAACAACCAGCGCGCCGCCGCCCTGTTCTTGGGGCTCGGCCACTACAAATCGCATCTGCGCCGCGTCACCCATGCCTTGAACGAGCGCGCCGAGCTCATCGAGGATGCGCTCGAGCGGCATCTGCCGCGCTTTCGCCGCCTGCGTGGCCCCGGCGCCTCGAGCTACTGGCTCGAAGGGCCGGCCTCCCTCGACAGCTTCGCTCTGGCGCAGGAAGCCGAGAAACGCGGCGTGCTGATCGAGCCCGGCGACGTGTTCTTCATGGGCGCCGACCCGCCGCGCAATTATCTCCGCCTCGGCTTCGCCTCGATCTCGCGCGAGCGCATCGAGGCCGGCATCGTGGCGCTCGGCCAGGCCATGCGCAGCCTCGGGGAGTGAAAGCAGTTGCCGGCTGGAAGCCGGCGGTCCAAGCCAGCCGGACCGCCGGCTTCCAGCCGGCATC
This sequence comes from Rhizobiales bacterium GAS188, assembly GCA_900104855.1. Lineage (NCBI taxonomy): Bacteria > Pseudomonadati > Pseudomonadota > Alphaproteobacteria > Hyphomicrobiales > Rhizobiales bacterium GAS188. Next base: position 1,525,963 of record FNSS01000001.1, on the reverse strand, counting down.
GTGAGCTCGGGGCTGGCGCAACCGATCATCGGGCGTTGGCACTAGTGTGGCGTGACGCCGCGCCGCTACGGTGGTGCCACAACGATGCGGGAGATTTGACGCCATGACCAAGATGTCTGCCAGCGAGGCCTTCGTCGAAACGCTCGCCGCGCAGGGTGTCTCGCATGTGTTCGGCATCGTCGGCTCGGCCTATATGGATGCGCTCGACCTGTTCGAGGCAGCCGGCATCCGCTTCATCTCGGTCGCCCATGAGCAAGGCGCCGGCCATATGGCGGACGGCTTCAGCCGTGCCAGCGGTCGCCATGGCGTCTGCATCGCCCAGAATGGTCCGGGCATCACCAATTTCGTCACCGCGATCGCTGCCGCCTATTGGGCCCATTCGCCAGTGGTGATGATCACGCCCGAAACCGGCACGAACACGCAAGGGCTCGGCGGCTTCCAGGAGGCCGAGCAGCTCCCCTTCTTCGAGAAGATCACCAAATACCAGGTGCATTGCGCCAATCAGGCGCGCATCCCCGAGCTTTTGTCGCGCTGCTTCGACTACGCGATGCTCGAGCGCGGCCCGACCCAGTTCAACATCCCGCGCGACCTGTTCTATGGCGAGTTCGACGCCACGATCGCGAAGCCCATCCGGGTCGAGCGCGGCGCCGGCGGTCCGGAGAGCCTCGACGCGGCCGTGAAGCTGCTGGCTTCGGCGAAATTCCCGGTGATCCTCTCCGGCGGCGGGGTGGTGATGGCCGACGGCGTGGGCGAGGTGATCAAGCTCGCCGAATATCTCTCGGCGCCGGTGATCAACACCTATCTGCATAATGATTCCTTCCCGAAGAGCCACCCGCTCTGGTGCGGGCCGATCGGCTATCAGGGCTCGAAGGCGGCCATGAAGCTCCTGGCGCAGGCCGATGTCGTCCTGGCGATCGGCACCCGGCTTGGTCCGTTCGGCACCTTGCCGCAGCACGGGCTCGATTATTGGCCGAAAGGCGCAAAGCTCATCCAGATCGAGGCCAATCCGCGCCGCATCGGCCTCGTCAAGCAGGCCTCGGTCGGGGTCTGCGGCGATGCGCCGGCAGCGACCGCCGAGATCATGAACCGGCTGCAGACCGGCAATGTCGAGGTGGCGGCGCGCGCCAATCGCGATCAGCGCCTCGCCGAGATCAAGGCGCAGAAGCATGCCTGGGAAGCCGAGCTCGACACATGGGGCCAGAGCGGCGGCACGCCGATCAGCCCGCGCCGCGCCTTGCGCGAGCTCGAGAAGGCGATGCCGTCGAACGCCATGGTGACGACCGATATCGGCAATATCTGCTCGGTGTCGAACAGCTATCTGCGCTTCGAACGGCCGAACAGCTTCTTCGCCGCCATGAGCTTCGGCAATTGCGGCTACGCCTTCCCGACTGCGATCGGCGCCAAGGTCGCGGCGCCCGACCGGCCGGCCATCGCTTATGTGGGCGACGGCGCCTGGGGCATGAGCTTGCAGGAGACCCTGACCTGCGTGCGCGAGAAGATCCCGGCCATCGCCGTCGTCTTCAACAACGGCCAATGGGGCGCCGAGAAGAAGAACCAGATCGACTATTATGCCGATCGCTTCATCGGCACCAATCTCGACAATCCGAGCTTTGCCGGCATCGCCCAGTCGATGGGCGCCAAGGGCATCAAGGTCGATCATCCCGACAAGCTCGGCGATGCGCTGCGCCAGGCGGTCGCCAATGAGCATTGCACGGTGGTCGAGGTGATGGTCACCGAGGAGCTCGGCGACCCCTTCCGGCGCGACGCCCTGAAGAAGCCGAAGCGGCTTCTCGACAAATACGCCGCGCTCAGCGTCGACTGAGATCTCGGGGAGGGCGCCGCGGCGCGCCGGCAGCATGATGGCGTGCTCGTCTTTCCTGCCGGCCGGCATCTGCGCGGCGCCGATCTTTTCCGCGCCGATCCTTTCGGCACCTTGGGCCACGGGGCCGGCGCTCGCCGTGATGGCGGTGGGCCTGCTCGTCGCGGGCTTTGCGCGCGGCTATTCGGGCTTCGGCTTCTCGGCGCTGCTGGTGGCGACCTGGTCCCTCGTCGCACCGCCGGCCGTGCCGGTCGCGGTCACGATGCTGCTCGAGCTGAGCGCCAGCCTGCTGCAGGCGACGAGCGTCTGGCGACAGGTCGATTGGCGCCGCGTCGGGCTGCTGCTGGCGGGCGCGGTGATCGGCACGCCTTTCGGCGTCGCGGTGCTGGGCATTGCGAGCCCCGATCTGCTGCGCCTCGTGATCGCGGCGCTGCTGCTCGCCTGCTGCGGCGCCTTGCTCGCCGGCTATGTGTTGAAGCGTCAGCTCGGCGCACCGGGCGATATCGCGGTCGGAGGCGTCTCCGGCCTCGCCAACGGCGCAACCGCGATGGGCGGCTTGCCGGTGGCGCTGTTCCTTGCGGCGAGCGGCGTCGCGCCTGCCGTCATGCGGGCGACCTTCATCGCCTATTTTTTCCCCCTCGACATCATCACCATCTCGCTGATGGTGCGCCAGGGCGTGGTCGGATGGGACACGCTGGCGCTCGCGCTCATCTGCCTGCCGGGCCTCGTCATCGGCCTTGTCCTCGGCGGCCGGCATTTCCTCTCGGCGAGCCCCGAGCAGTTCCGCCGCCATACGCTCTACCTTTTGATCGGGCTGGCGCTGGTCGGCTTGGTGCGGGCGTCGGGGCTCGTCTGATGACGGAGGCCTTACCGGTCGGCGCTGCCGGCCATCGCCAGCACCACTACGCTCGTCGAGACGATGTCGTCGACGCTCGCGCCGCGCGACAGGTCGCTGAGCGGCTTGGCGAAACCTTGCAGGAAGGGGCCGAGCGCCCGCGCTCCACCCATATATTGGGTCAGCTTGTAGGCGATATTGGCCGCGTCGAGATCCGGGAAGACGAGCACATTGGCCTTGCCGGCGACCGGGCTCGGCTCTTTCAGCTTGCGCGCCGCGACCTCGGGCGAGAGCGCCGCATCCGCCTGCAATTCGCCGTCGATGGCGAGCGACGGTTCGCGATACCGCACCAGAGCGAGCGCGCGCCTGACCTTGTCGACATGGGGATGCTGGGCGCTGCCCTTGGTCGAGAAGGACAAGAGCGCGACGCGGGGCTCCTCGCCGATGAGCACCTTGGCGTTGCGGGCCGAAGCGATGGCGATATCGGCAAGCTCCTCGGGGGAGGGGTCGACGGTGACGGCGCAATCCGCATAGATGAAGGGCCGGGAGGGACCATGCCCCTGTGCGTGATTATGTTCTTGCACCAGCATCAGCATGAAGCTCGACGGGTTGGCGATGCCCTCGGCGAGGCCGACGGTCATCAGCCCGGCCTCGATGACCCGTCTTGTCGGATGGGCGACGCCCGCGACCATTGCCGCCGCATCGCCGGCTTCGAGCATCATGGCGCCGAAATAAAGGGGCTTGCGCAACTGGCGCGCCGCCATTGCCTCGCTCAAACGCTCCCTCGCGGCGGCGAGCCGGTGCGCATAGGCGTTCACATGTGGGCTCGTCACGGGATCGAGGATCTCGACGCCGTCGAGCGACACGCCCTCATCCGCGGCGGCAGCCAGGATGGCGGCGGGGTCGCCGATGAGCACCGGCTGCGCCAGGCGCTCGCGGACCAGGATGGCGGCGGCGGCGCGAATGCGCGCATCCTCGCCTTCGGGGAGCACGATGCGCTCGGCCTTGCGCCTTGCTTGCGCCTTGAAGCCTTCGAGGATGTCCATGCGGCCTTGATGCTCCCTTCATCCGTCGGCCGGCGGCCCGAAACTCGCCGGTCGTCGCCATCTATCGCCGCAAGCCCCATCGGGAGAAAGCGCCAGACGCCATGAGCGAGCAGGACCAGACGATCAAGATCCATCGCGGCTTGAAGGATGTCTATTTCGAACGCTCGGGGACGAGCCTCATCGACGGCAAGGCCGGCGAGCTCTCCTATCGCGGCTACTCGATCCATGAGCTCGCGGCCCATTCGAGCTTCGAGGAAACCGCCTTCCTGCTCCTGCATGGCGAGCTGCCGAAGGCGGCCGAGCTCGCCGCATTCGAGGGCGAGCTGAAGGCGGCGCGCCATCTGCCGCAGGCGGTCACCGACATCATCGCGCAGATCAAGGACGCGCATCCGATGGCGGTGCTGCGCACCGCGGTATCGGCGCTCGCGGGTTTCGATCCGCAGGCCGCCGACGCGTCGCGCGAGGCGATGATCGCCAAGGGCGTGCGCCTCACCTCGCAAGTGCCGATGATCGTTGCGGCCCACCACCATATCCGCAACGGGCGCGCGCCGATCGCGCCGGACGCCGAGCTCGGCCACGCCGCCAATCTCCTGTTCATGCTGAAGGGCGAGCGGCCGAGCCGCGACAGTGCAAGGCTGATGGATACCGACCTCGTGCTGCACGCCGAGCACGGCTCCAACGCCTCTTCTTTCGCGGCACGGGTGGTGATCGGCACGGACGCTGACCTGCACGCCGCCGTCACGGCGGCGATCGCGACGCTCTCGGGGCCGGCCCATGGCGGGGCCGCCGAGGATGTGATGAAGATGGCGACCGAGATCGGCGAGCCCGACAAGGCCGCCGACTACGTGGCGCGCAAGCGGCGCGCCAAGGAAGCGGTCACCGGCTTCGGCCACCGCGTCTACCGCACCGAGGATCCGCGCGCCCGCCATATGCGCGACGGCGTCGAGCGCCTGTCGAAGGAGATGGGCGAGCCGAAATGGTTCGAGATCCTGCAAGGTGTCGTCAAGGCGATGGCGCCCTATGCGCGCCATGGCGTCAACGTCAATGTCGATTTCTATTCCGGCGTCATCTACTACCTGCACGGCATCCCGCAGGACCTGTTCGTGCCGATCTTCGCCATCGGACGCGTGCCCGGCTGGACCGTGCAATGCCTGGAGCAGGCGGCGAACAACATCCTGATCCGGCCGCTGACCCTCTATCACGGCCCGGCGCCGCGCGCCTATGTGCCGATCGCGGAGCGCTAGGCTCAGCTGCCGCTGCCGCGCTTTGCCCATTCCCCTATCGCCTGATCCATCTCGCCGGCTTCCCTCCCGACGATCTGCTTCGGCAAATCGAAGGATTTCGCCGCGCCCTCGAGCTCGTAACGGATGGCGTGATTGACGAGGCCCTTGAACAAGGGGCGTGGAATGACCGTGATGTCGAACCAGCTGCGGCTGACCAGCAGATCGTCGACGAGGAAGATCCCGTAGCGTGTCTTGAGGCCGCCCTGCTGGTCACTGGCGAGCTTCATGCGGGCTTTCAGCGAAGCGACCAGCAAATAGCCGCCGAACACGCACACGACGCCTGCAATAAGGGGCCAGTAGTCTACGGTCGAGAGCTTGCCGATGCCGACCGCGGAGTGGAGCAGGTCGTAGATGCCGAACAGGGCCAGCAAGACCCCGATTCCGATGAGCGCTACTCCGATCGCCGTCTTGTAGAGAGCGCCGCCCGTGGTGAATCTCTCCTCGAAGAAGGCGACATTTGCCGGGAGAGGGGTGTGCTCGTCGATCAGGCCCCGGACGCTTTCGGGCAGCTTCTCCGGCATTGACGTGATGATGACGTTCATGGCGTCTCCTCGAGGCGGCCGGCACCTGCGGATCGACGAAGGTTAGCCGCCGATGCGAAACGACGCAACTTCGGTCAAGGTACTTTGCGCTTGTCGCGGCTCCCTCTCCCCGCCACTTTGCGGGGAGAGGGCGGGGGTGAGGGGCCGGGTGATTGGCTTCCCCGTGATGAGCTGCACCCAATAGGGAGGAGCTCGGCCGGTGTGAGTCGGCGTTGGCCCTAATCACCCGGCCCCTCACCCGTTCCCTCGCTGCGCTCGGGATCGACCTCTCCCCGCAAAGCGCGGGGAGAGGTGAAGGACCGGCGCCGTTGCACCACGACACGCTCGCGTTTTCGCTCTGTTGCTAGTTATTCTAATTACAAGCTCGGCGCTCCGTAGTTTTGAATTAGTCTAATTCCAATTTTGACTTGCGTATTGAAAGATGATGAACGGAATTCAAGTTGATTTCCAGTCTTGGCCTCGATATCAACAGGCTCACGGGCGTTTTCCATGCAGGCCGGTTCCATAAGATCATTCGGTCGGGGCAGCGCGAAAAGCGCCGATGCTGGCCGGCAAGCGAGGACGAGATGACGCATGACCTGACGCCCTGGGGAATGTTCCTCGGCGCCGATATCGTGGTGAAGCTGGTCATGCTCGGCCTTGCCTTCGCGTCCCTCGTCACCTGGACCGTGTGGCTCGCCAAGAGCCTCGAGCTCGTGGCGGCGAAGCGTGCCGCGCGGCGTGCCCTCGCCACGCTCCTCTCCGCCTCGAGCCTGAAGATCGCGGCCCAGTCCCCGCCGGGCGAGCAGGCGCCGGTGGCGCAATTCCTGGGCGCCACGTTGGCCGAGCTCGAAGCCTCCGCCGGCTTGCCGGCCGAAGGCATCAAGGAGCGTGTCGCCACCTCGCTGTCGCGCAACGAGGCGCGTGCCGGGGGGTCGATGATGCGCGGCACCGGGGTGCTGGCGACCATCGGTGCGACGGCGCCCTTCGCCGGCTTGTTCGGCACCGTCTGGGGCATTATGAACAGCTTCATCGGCATCTCGAAGAGCAACACCACCAATCTCGCGGTGGTGGCGCCGGGCATCGCCGAAGCCCTGCTCGCGACCGCGCTCGGCCTCGTCGCCGCCATCCCGGCGGTGATGATCTACAATGTCTTCGCGCGCGCCATCGCCGGCTACAAGGCGCTGCTCGCGGATGCCGCCGCGGAGATCATGCGCCATGTCTCGCGCGATCTCGATCGGCAAATCCTCGATCGACAAGTCCTCGATCCGCAAGCCTTTGGCGCTGCCGAGACGGAAGGCCGGGTCGTCGCCATGCGACGCCAGGCGGAGTGAAACGCGGTGGCGGCGCGCCTGACTTCGAGCGACGATGAGCTCGACGAGCATCACGAGATCAACGTCACGCCTTTCATCGACGTCATCCTGGTGCTGCTGATCATCTTCATGGTGGCGGCGCCGCTCTCGACCGTCGACGTCCATGTCGACTTGCCGACCGCCTCGGCGCAGCCCGTGCCGCGTCCGGACAAGCCGGTCTTCCTCACGCTCAAGGCCGATCTGTCGCTGGCGCTCGGCGATGACGCGATCGGGCGGGACGCACTCGGCGCGGCGCTCGATGCGCGAACCCAAGGAGATCGCGAGCAACGCATCTTCCTGCGCGCCGACAAGGCGGCCAGTTATGGCGAGGTCATGGAGGTGATGAATCTGCTGCGCGCCACAGGCTATCTGAAGATCGGCCTGGTCGGGCTCGAAGCGGCCCCGGAGCGACCGCCTGGATCGGCGGCGGATGCATCTCCGACGACGGCGACGCCGTGAGTGTCGCCGCGGCCGCCCTTCCGGCAGCAACGGAGCCTCGTGCCTCGCTGCGGCGCTGGACCTCCGCTGCTGCCATCGTCGTCCTGGCGCATGGGGCGATCGCGGCTTGGGCGATCTCCCGCCGGGATTGGGAGCAGGAGCGGAGCGAGCCGCCGGCGATGATGATCGATCTCGCGCCGCTTGCCGTCTCCTCGACGCGCGACAGCCCGGCCGAGATACCAGTGCCGCAAAGGCGGCAGACCGAGCCTGAGGAGAAGCAGGACACCCCGCCCGAAGTTGCCACTTCCCAGCCTGCCACTCCCCAGCCCGCCAAGCCTGAGCCTGCTCCACCCGAACCCGCGACGCCTGAGCCCCCCACGGTCCCTCCGCCTCTGCCCGAGCCCCCGCTTGCAGCTTTCGTCGCCACGCCTGCCGTCGTGCCGGCGCCGCGCCTGACGCCGCAGGCCATGCCGCCTTCGCCACCGAAGAGACCTGTGCCGAAGATGGTGACCAAGACAGTGCCGAAGCACGAGCCCGTTGAGCCGGCACCGCCGCGTGCGCAGCCCAAGGTGACGCAGCTCGCCGCACAGCCGCCAGCTCAGGCGATGGCGGCGCCGAGGATGGCGGCGCAACCCGCCGCGGCGCCCGCGCTCTCCAGCGGTTCCGGGCTCTCGGCCTCGGCCTGGAAGAGCGAGGTCATGGGTCGCTTGAATCGCAGCAAGCGCTATCCCGAGACGGCGCGCGCCCGCCACGCGCAAGGGACGGCCTCGCTTTCCTTCAGCATCGATCGCAGCGGCAATGTGGTCGCGGCGCACCTCGCCGGCGGCACGGGTTTCCCCGATCTCGACGAGGAGGCGCTCGCCATGGTGCACCGTGCGAGCCCCTTGCCGCCGCCGCCTGCCGAGCTCGCGGGTGCGAGGATCACCCTCACCGTGCCGGTGCGCTTCAACGTGCAATAGGACAAACGGTCTGCGTTCGATCCGCCGTGCCTGCGGCTTGAATCCAGACGAGTTGAGTCCAGACATTTGGGTCCAGACAAGTTGAGTTCAGACAAGTGCAAAGCTTGCGCCAGACGCGGTTGGCGATTGCGCAGCTTTGTTGCGCTCGATTAGGCTGTTCAATGTTCGGCGAAGAATTCCTCATGCGGAAGGCTTCGCCATAGGCCGTTCCCTTCCTGGAAACTGTTATTCTTAAAAGAAAATTCCCGTTGACTTGAGGAACTACGTCGCGACTATTGGGCGGCCTGGTTCGCCGGACGGCGGTTCGATTTCTGACGGCAGCGGGCGAGCTCTCGGCTTCCATTGCGGGCGCCGGACGGGTTCTGGCCCAAGTGGCGTCTGGCCCAAGTGACGTCTGGCCCTTTTGACGAAGGAGAGATCGCGATGCGTAAGACACGGCAATCAAGATTGGCTTGGCTTTCCGGATTGGCATCTTTGGCGCTCGCGTGGAGCGCCGCGGGCGCCATGGCGCAGACCAAGGAAGTGACCTTCGCGCATCAGGACATGATCAACCCCTTTCGAGTGGTGATCGCCCAGGGCGAGATCGAGAAGGCGACCGGCTACAAGATCAACTGGCGCAAATTCGATGGCGGCGGCGATGTGATCCGCGCCATGGCGTCGGGCGATGTGCAGATCGGCGAGGTGGGCTCGAGCCCGGCCGCGGCCGCGGCCTCGCAGGGCATGGACGTCCAGGTGATCTGGATCCTCGAGGATATCGGCGATGGCGAGCAGCTCGTGGCGCGCAACGGCTCGGGCGTGAGCAAGGTTGCCGATCTCAAGGGCAAGAAGGTGGCGACACCCTTCGTCTCGACCTCCCATTACCAGTTGCTGGCCGCGCTCGCCGATGCCGGCCTCACCCAGAAGGATGTGCAAGTCCTCAATATGCGCCCGCCGGAGATCGCGGCCGCCTGGGAGCGCGGCGATATCGACGCGACCTTCGTCTGGGATCCGGCGCTCGCCAGGGTCAAGCAGAACGGCAAGGTGCTGCTCTCTTCGGGTGACATCGCCAAGACCGGCAAGCCCACTTTCGACGCCATCATGGTGCAGCGCTCCTGGGCCGAGAAGAACAAGGACTTCGTCGCGACCGTGCTGAAGCTGATCGCCAAGAAGGATGCCGAATACGCGGCGAACAAGGCCAAATGGACGGCGGATTCGCAGGAGGCCAAGCAGGTCGGCAAGGTCGCCGGCGCCGATCCGAAGGAAGTGCCGGCCGCGATGGCCGAATACTCCTTCCCCGATCTCAAGCAGCAGGCCTCGCCGGCCTGGCTCGGCGGCGGCAAGGACGCGCTCGCCGTGAAGGCGCTCACCGACACCTCGAAGTTCCTGAAAGAACAGGGGCGCATCACCGAGGTGCTGCCGGACTACACGAAATATGTGACGTCCGACTATGTCGAAGCCGCCATGAAGTGAAGAAGCAAGGTTGGAAGTGAGCGGAGGCTGGATGTCGATGCGTCGGCTGCGGGATTGAGGCACATTCGCTCCGTGCTCGACATCCATGACCTCACGGTGAGATACGGGACGCGCGAAGGGCCGTTGCTTGCCCTGTCCAAGGTCGATCTGCAGATCAAGGATGGCGATTTTGTCGTCGCCATCGGCGCCTCGGGCTGCGGCAAGACCACACTGTTGTCGACCATCGCCGGCTTCCTGGCGCCGAGCGAAGGCAAGATCCGCCTCGACGGCAAGCCGGTCCAGGGTCCCGGCGCTGATCGCGGCGTGGTCTTTCAGCGCCATGCGCTGATGCCCTGGCTCAACGTCATCGACAATGTCGCCTTCGGGCTGCGGATGCGCGGCGTGGCGCGCGAGGCTCGGCTCAAGATCGCCGCCGAACAGCTCGCGCTCGTGGGGCTCGCCGATTTCGCGCAGCGCAAGGTCTATGAGTTGTCGGGCGGCATGCAGCAGCGGGTCGGCATCGCCAGGGCGCTCGCCAGCAATCCGCGCATGCTGCTGATGGATGAGCCGCTCGGCGCGCTCGATGCCCTGACCCGCGAGCAGGTGCAGGAGCTGATCTTGAATGTCTGGCACCGCACCGGCAAAATGGTGTTCTTCATCACCCATAGCGTCGAGGAGGCGGTGTTCCTGGCGACCAAGCTCGTGATCATGACGCCGCGCCCCGGCAAGATCGAGAAGAGCTATGATCTCGATTTCTCGCGCCGTTTCGTCGCCGGCAGCGATGCGCGCGCCGTGAAATCCGATCCGCAATTCATCGCGCTGCGCGAGGAGGTGCTGTCCGTCATCCAGCACCGCGAGGCGGCGGCCTGATGGTCAAGAGCACCCGCGAGAAGACCAGCAGCTATCGCGTGCTCGGCGAAGGCTCGAGCCTGCTCATCAACCTCGTCATGGTGGCGGTGTTCCTCTTCGTCTGGTGGCTCGTCACCGCGCTCGGCCTGGTGCGGCCGCTCTTCATCCCCAAGCCTTCGGCGGTCTGGCACGCCTTCCAGCAGGCGCTCGGCGGCGAGCTCGACAATGCGACGCTCCTCGTGCATTTCGGCTGGAGCTTGTTCCGGGTCGCGACCGCCTTCGTGCTCGCGGTGATCATCGGGGTTCCGATCGGCATCCTGATGGGGGTGAGCCGCATCGCGCGCGGCATCTTCGATCCTCCGATCGAGTTCTACCGGCCCTTGCCGCCGCTCGCCTATCTGCCGTTGATGATCATCTGGTTCGGCATCGGGGAGACCGCCAAGATCCTGCTGATCTTCCTCGCCTGCCTGGCGCCGGTGGCGCTCGCGGCGCGCTCAGGCGTGCGCTCGGCGAGCCAGGAGCAGATCCAGGCGGCCCTGTCGATGGGTGCAAGCAAGCTGCAGGTCATCTTGCATGTCATCATCCCGTCGGCGCTTCCCGACATCATCGTCGGCCTGCGCATCGGCATGGGCGTCGGCTGGACCACGCTGGTCGCGGCCGAGATGGTGGCGGCGACCGCCGGGCTCGGCCAGATGGTGCTCAACGCCTCGAATTTCCTGCGCACCGATGTGGTGGTGCTCGGCATCATCCTGATCGGCCTCATCGCCTACGCGTTCGAGATCGGCATGCGCTATCTCGAGCGCTGGCTGGTGCCCTGGAAGGGCAGGGGGTGATCTCTTCCTTCTCCCGCCCCTTGAGGCGGGAGAAGGTGGCCCGGCGAAGCCGGGTCGGATGAGGGACGGTTGAGTGCTTCACCGGCCTCCCTCACCCGCCTCGACCATAGCTGTGAGCGAACGCTCGCAGCGTGCTGCGAGCTATGGTCTCGGCACCCTCTCCCGCAAGAGCGGGCGAGGGTTAGCTCCCCGCATCCTCCACGATCATGTCGGTTGCCTTCTCGGCGATCATCACCACGCCGGCATTGGTGTTGCCGGAGACGAGCGTCGGCATGATCGAGGCATCGACGACCCGAAGCCCCGCGACGCCACGCACCTTGAGTCGAGGATCGACCACGGCACCGGCGTCCGAGCCCATGCGGCAGGTGCCGGAGGGATGGAAGATGGTGGCGCCGGTCTCGCGCGCAAAGCCCAGGATCTCGTCATCGCTCGCGATCTCGGGACCCGGCTTCACCTCCTGCGCCACATAAGGGCGCACCGCCGCGCTCGCGGCCAGGCTGCGGGTGAGCTTGATGCCCGCGATTGCGGTGCGCCGATCGAGCTCGGTCGACAAGTAATAGGGCTGCATCGAGGGCGGCGTCGACGCATCGGCCGAGCGGATGCGCACATGGCCACGTGAAGTCGGGCGCAACTGGCACACCGAGAGCGTGAAGCCCGAGAACTCATGCACCTTGCCGCCCGCCATATCGGCCGACAGCGTAGCGCAATGGAACTGCACATCCGGGCGCTCGGCTTCGGGAAGCGCGCGGGCGAAGATGCCGCCCTGGTTGATGCCGATGGCGAGCGGGCCCGAGCGTTTGAGTACCCAGGCGAGCGCCATGCGCAGACGGCCCGGCAGCGAACGCAGCTCGTCATTGGTGGTGATCGGGCGCGAGCAGCGATAGATCAGGCGCAGCTGCAGATGGTCCTGCAGGTTCTCGCCGGTCTGCGGGCGGGCCGCGACGACCGAAATGCCGTGGCGGGCCAGGAGCTCAGGATCACCGATGCCGGAGAGCTGCAGCAATTGCGGGCTCTGGATGGCACCGGCGGCGAGCAGCACTTCGCGCCTCGCCGTAACCTCGTGCAGGGCGCCGTCCTTGGCATAGACGACGCCGCTTGCGCGCTTGCCTTCGAAGCGGATGCGCTGTGCCAGCGCCAAGGTGCGGATCGAGAGATTCTTGTGCCGGCGCACCGGCTTGAGATAGCCGGTGGCGGTGCTGCAGCGCAGGCCGTTGCGGGTGTTGAGCTGGTAATAGCCGGCCCCTTCCTGCACGGCGCCGTTGAAATCGGGATTGCGTGGAATGCCGATCTCCTCGGCGCCGGCGATCAGCGCCTCGATCAGCTCGTTCGGCTCGCGGATATTGGAGACGGCGAGCGGCCCGCTTTCGCCATGTAGATTGTCGGCGCCGCGCTCATTGCTCTCCGACTTCACGAAATAGGGCAGCACTTCCGCGAAGCTCCAGCCGGGATTGCCGGCATCGGCCCAGCCATCATAGTCCTGGCGCTGGCCGCGGATATAGATGAGGCCGTTGATGGCGCTCGAGCCGCCGAGCGTCTTGCCGCGCGGCCAATAGATCCGCCTGCCATCCATGCCGGGATCGGGGTCGGTCTCGAATTTCCAATTGACCCGCCCGTCCCACATCGTCTTGCCGTAGCCGATCGGCAGGTGGATCCAGAGCGAGCGGTCGGGCGGGCCCGCCTCGAGGAGACAGACGCGATAGCGGCCGGTCTCGACGAGGCGTCGCGCCAGCACGCAGCCGGCCGAGCCCGCACCGATGATCACATAGTCGAATTCCTCCATCGGGTGCCCATCCTCGGTTCCATCCGGCGGAGGATGCCAGAGTTTCCCCGGGAGACGCGAGGTGGCCCAACAGAATCGACGCTCCTGGTGCCATGTCGATCCCGAGCGGGGCGTCCACACTCGTCACAACGAGAAAAGCCGGAGCTGCGAGAAAAGCCGGAGCTGGAGGGAGCGTGACGATGGACGCACAGGCACGCCTGCAATTGCGGCGGGTGGTGGTCGCGAGCATGATCGGCGCCACCATCGAATGGTATGATTTCTTCCTCTATGGCGTGGTCGCCGGCATCGTCTTCAACAAGCTGTTCTTCCCGGCCGCCGATCCGTTGGTCTCCACCTTGCTCGCCTATGCGACCTTCGCGGTCGGCTTCCTGGCGCGGCCGCTCGGCGGCGTGATCTTCGGCCATTTCGGCGACCGGCTCGGGCGCAAGAACATGCTGGTGATGACGCTCATGATCATGGGCGTCGCGACCTTCCTGATCGGGCTTCTGCCGACTTACCAGGCGATCGGCGTCACGGCGCCGATCCTGATGCTCGTCCTGCGCATCCTGCAAGGCATCGGGCTCGGCGGCGAATGGGGCGGGGCCGTGCTCATGACCTATGAATATGCAGATCCCGGCCGGCGCGGCTTCTATGCGAGCCTGCCGCAGATCGGCTTGTCGATAGGGCTCTGCCTCGCCTCGGGCGTGGTGGCGCTCTTCTCCTACCTGTTGAACGATGCGCAATTCCTCGAATGGGGCTGGCGCGTCGCCTTCCTGCTCAGTGTCGTCCTCGTCGTCATCGGCATCTATATCAGGCTGCGCATCTTCGAGACGCCGGAGTTCGCGGCGCTCAAGGCGAAGCAGGGCGAGGCGAGGATGCCCTTCCTCGACATGCTGAGGGATTATCCGAGGAATATCCTGGCCGGCATGGGCGCGCGCTATATCGACGGGGTGTTCTTCAACATCTTCGCCGTCTTCATCATCGGCTATCTGGTCAACACCATAAAGATCACCCGGACCGATGCGCTCCTCGGGGTGATGCTCGCGGCGCTGGTGATGTGCGCCTTCATCCCGATCTTCGGGCGCCTGTCGGATCGCTATGGCCGCGGGCGGGTCTACTGGATCGGGGCGCTGGTCACCGGTCTCGCCGCCTTCCCGGCCATGTGGCTGATCTTGAACAGCGCGGGCGATGTGCCCCTGATCTGGCTCGCCATCGTCATTCCGTTCGGCATCTTCTATGCGGCCTGCTACGGGCCGGAAGCCGCCTTGTTCTCGGACCTGTTCGACACGCGGGTGCGCTATACGGGCATCTCCTTCGTTTACCAGTTCTCAGGTATCTTCGCCTCGGGGCTCACTCCGATCATCGCCACGGCGCTGCTGCCGCTGAACGACGGCAAGCCCTGGCTGATCTGCGCCTATATCCTGTTCGCGGCGCTCGTCAGCGCCTATAGCGCCTGGTGGATCGAGCAACGCCAGAAGGCCGGCACATTGCTGCCGGCGACAGGGCAGGGATCGGAGGCGCCGCAGGGCTTGCCGGTGGCTGTGAGGCGCTGAGGCGCCAGCGCTCCCGGCAATGCTGGGTCCTCCCGATCAGCGGGGCTCGGCAGCGAGCAGGTCACAAGCCGTCCTCGACGCATTGCAGCGCGGCATCGACGGCCTCCAATCCGAGCTCGAGATCGGATTTGCTGATCGTCAGGGGCGGAGCCAGAAGCACGATATTGTAGCGCCCATAAGCGTGGACGCCGCGGCGCAGCAACTCGCCGTAAAAGAGCTTCATCGGGGCCGATCCCGACGCTTGATGCCAGCCGATGAGGGGTTCCTTCGTTCCTTTGTCCTTGACGAGCTCGAGGCCGAAGAGTGCGCCAAGGCCGCGTATGTCGCCGAGAATGGCGTGGCGGCCTTGAAGCTCCTGTAGGCCCTGCCTCAGCCAGCCCTCGATCTCGATGGCCCGCTCGAACAACCCCTCTTCCTCATACACCTTGAGCGAAGCGAGGCCCGCTGCCGCCGCCAGCACATGGCCCGCATGCGTGTGTCCGACGTCGAAGAGATGATCGTCGAAGAACCGCGCCAGGGACTCTCGGAGCAGGACGCCTCCGAGCGGCACATAGGACGAGCTGGCCCCCTTGGCGAAAGAGACGAGATCGGGCTCGACGCCCAGGCGGAGTGCGGCGAAGGATTTGCCCACCCGCCCGAAACCCGTCATGACCTCGTCGAAGACGAGCAGAATGCCGTGGCGGCTGCAGATGTCCCGGACCCCCTCGAGGTAGCCGTCGGGGTAGACGACCAATCCGCTCGATCCCGTCACGGGCTCGATCATCAGCGCCGCGATATTCTGCGGCCCCTCATGCGACAAGATACGTTCGAGGTGATCGAGGGCGCGGCTTGTCTCCTGCCCGGCCGTCTCCGCGAAGAAAGGCGAGCGGTAGGGATAGGGCGCGAAGAAGCGAACGATGCCGGGGATATTGGGGAAGGGATCACGCCAGCGATCGACCCCGGTCAGGGCGCTGCCGCCGATCCTGCTGCCATGATAGGAGCGATAGGCGGACATGATCTTCGGGCGTTGCGTGACGAGCTTCGCGATCTTGATGGCGTCGTCATTCGCCTCGGCGCCTCCGCTGGCGAAATGCGTGCGCGCACCTTCTTCGGGCCATGGCGAGATGCGCGACAGCGCATCCGCATATGCGGCGCGTATATCGTTGAAATAGCTCGATGGCGCCCAGCACAGGCGTTCCGCCTGGTGCTTGATCGCCTCGGTCACTTTCGGATGCCCGTGCCCCAGGGAAACCGCAACATATCCGCTCGTCAGGTCGAGGTAGCGCTTTCCCTGGCTGTCGAAGAAAAAGCTTCCTTCGCCTCGCACGATGACGGGCGGGTTCAACTGTCCCTGGACCGACCAGGGCACGAGGACGCGACGGAAAGCGGGAGCGATATCGGCGCTGTAAGTGCCGTGAACTTGCAGATCCATGATGGGTGCTCCGTGCAGCTAACTCTCAGAGGGGATCAGCCCGCGTGCCGTGAGCGAAAGCCTCACGGCATCTATCGAGGATGGATTCTCGAGTGAGCTCAGATCCCCGAGAGGTTCACCGAGCACGAAGCTCCGCACCACCCGCCGCAGGATTTTGGCGTTGCGCGTGCGAGGAAGCTCAGTCACCACGACGACGTGTTTTGGCCGCAAGCCGGCGCCAAGTTCCGCGCCGATGCGGCGACGCAGGCACTCACCGAATTCGACGTCGTCGTGTGCGCGCGCATCGCGCGGCACGACGAAGAGCATGACTGCCTGCCCCGATTTCGGATCTGGAACGCCGATTGCCGCAGCTGCGACGACCTCGCCGCCGGAAATCGCCGCCTCTTCGATCTCGGAGGGTCCCACGCGGCGGCCGGATATCTTGAGGACATCGTCGGCCCGTCCCCTCAACTCCCAATGACCGTCCTCATGCGCGATGGCGAGGTCGCCATGCGACCACAGGCCCGGTCGTTTGGCCCAATAGGCTTCGACATAGCGTTCGGGTTCGTTCCAGAAGCCCTTGGTCATGCCCAGCATGGGGCGCCGCAAGACGAGCTCGCCGATCGTGCCGCGCAAACTTCGGCCGTCCTCATCCGTCACATCGGCGATGACATCCGTCACGGCCGCGTTGAATGTCCCCGGAACGATCGGCCGCACCACGACGTTCGAGAGGATGCCGCCCGAAACTTCGGTTCCGCCCGTGTAATTGATGATCGGCGCCGTCCCGCCTCCGATCTCGCGCGCGTACCAGCGGAATGTCTCTTCGTCGATCACTTCGCCGGCCGTCATGAGCACCTTGACGCTCGGCGCAAGCTCGTGTGGAAGGCTCGGGAAGGCGCTTGCCATCATGCGCAGCATCGTCGGCGAAGACCCGTAATGGGTGACGCCCGCATCCGCCGCGACCCGCAACAGCTGCGTAGGGTTGTTCGGATTGGGGCCTCCGTCGAAAAGAACGAGCGCGCCGCCGAGCATCAGGGGTGCGCAGACCGCCATCGGCCCGATCATCCATCCCATGTCGCTGTACCAGAAGAAGCGATCGCCCGGATGGAAGTCGAAATGATAGGCGACGTCATGGGCCACCCGGAGAGGAAAGCCTCCATGCACATGGACTGTTCCCTTCGGGCGTCCGGTCGTTCCCGACGTGAAGATGATCATCCACGGATCGTTCGGGTCGAGCGTTCGGGACGCGTCGCCAGCTTTCGTCGGCAGGTCGTCCCACCAGAGGTCACGGGACGGGGCCATCGTGGTGCGACAGCCGTGGAGGTTGCGGATCATGATCACATGCGTCACCGAGGGGCATAGGGCGAGCGCGACATCGACGACCGGCTTCAGCTCGCGTGCCTGGCCATTGCGGACATAGCCATCGCAAGTGATCAACAGCTTCGCATCGCAGGCGCTGATGCGCGTCGAGATCGGCTCCGGGCCGAAGCCGGAATAGAGCGGCACCACGATGGCGCCGAGCCGGGCGATGGCCAGCATCGTGAATGCGGCCTCGGCGATATTCGGGAGCAGGAGCGCCACGCGATCGCCCTTGCCGACACCGAGATGGCAAAGCCGGGCCATCGCGCCCTCGACCTCGGATCGAAGCTCGGCGCGGGTCCATTGCCGGTGAGGCCGGGCCTCCGACAGGCAGATCAATGCCGGATCGTTCGGCCGCGCTGTACCGCCCGACAGCGCGGCGTCGGTGAAGTTCAACTGGCCGCCGGTGAACCAGCGCGGCCATTCGATACCTTGCGAGGTGTCGAGCACGCGCGCGAAATCCCGGCGAAATTCGACTCCCAGATCGGCGATGACGGCGCGCCAATAGGTATCGAGATCCGCCCGGGCGAGCTCGCACAGGCCATCGAAGCCATCGACCCCGCATCTCTTTGCCAGGCGCGTCAAGGCCGAACGCGCGACCCGTTCCGGGCTCGGCCGCCAGATGGGCTCATGCGTCGTCGACATGACCATAACTCCGAAACCCGTCATAGTCGGGCGCGCGCTTCTCATGGAAGGCCGCGTGCCCCTCGGCCGCCTCCGCTCCCTGATAGAACAGGCGCAGCGCGCCAAAGGCGAGCTGCGTGGTGCCGGCAATGTGTTCGCTGTCAGCGTTGAAGGAATATTTGATCATCTTGAGCGCAGTCGGGCTGAGCGCCAGCACGTCCTGCGCCCAGATCCTGGCTTCGGCCATGAGCTTGTCGCCGGGCACGACCGCATTGATGAGCCCCATCTCGAGCGCTTCGCGCGCCGTGAAGGTCTTGCAGCGCATCCAGAATTCGCGCGCCTTCCGCTCCCCGATCAGGCGCGCCAGATAAGCGGTCCCAAAGCCTGCATCGAAACTGCCGAAGCGAGGGCCGACTTGCCCGAATTTCGCATGCTCGGCGGCAATCGACAGGTCGCAGATCACCTGAAGCACATTGCCTCCACCGATGGCGTAGCCGTTGACGGCGGCGATCACCGGTTGTGGGACAGCCCGCATCAGGCGATGCAGCGTCTCGACGGCAAGGCCAATCCCCGTCCATGACGCACCCGCATAACCCGAGCCGACCTGGAACTCTTTCATGTCGCCGCCGGTGCAGAAGGAACGCTCGCCGGCCCCCGTGAGGATGATCGCTCCGATATCGGCACGCCCGCCGGCATGCCGAAAAACGTCGATGAGCTCGTCGATCGTCCGCTGGCGGAAGGCGTTCATCCGCTCGGGACGATTGATCGTCACGACGAGGATCTTGCCGTCGTCTTGAACCAGAACATCGTCCATGTGGCGTCCTCCCATCACAGCGGCAATGCATCCTCGGCGATGCCGCCGAAGACGGCGGCGCCGATCGGGATGACATCGTCGTTGAAGTCGTAGTGCGGGCTATGGAGGAAGCGATCGGGCTGCCCGCCGGTTCCGAGCCGGAAATAGGCGCCCGGCCGCGCCTCGAGCATGAATGCGAAATCCTCCGAACCCATGCTCGGCTTCATGTCCCGCTCGACGTTGTCGGCGCCGAGGAGACGCGTCGCCACGCGTATCACCTGCTCGGCATTCTCGGCCGTGTTGATGGTCGGGGGATAGAGCGCGTCATAGTCTATTTCCGCACTTGCGCCGAACAGCGCCGCAGACTGCGCCACGACCTCGCGCAGGCGGCGCTCGGCGATCGCCTGCACGGACGACGAGTACCACTTCACCATGCCGGCGCATTCCACCGTATCCGGGATCACGCTCAACGCCGTCGGCGCCCCGGCATGCAGATAATGGAAGCTGATGACCGCGCTTTCCAGCGGGTCGATGCTGCGGCTGATGATGGACTGGATTGCCGACAGCATATGCGCGGAGGCGATGATGGGGTCGATGCCTTGATGCGGGTGGCCACCGTGACTACCGACGCCTTTGATCCTGATCTTGAAGACATCGATCCCGGCCATCATCGGCCCGGCATTGAGACCCACGGCGCCCGCGGGCAAAGAGGGCCAGTTGTGCAGCGCATAGACCGAGTCGGCCGGGAACCGTTCGAACAGCCCGTCGCGGATCATTGCTCGCGCGCCGGCGTGCCCCTCCTCGCCAGGCTGAAAATAGAAATAGACGATCCCGTTGAAATTTCGCGTCTCGGCGAGATAGCGGGCTGCACCCAGGAGCATGGCGATGTGCCCGTCATGACCGCATGCGTGCATCGTGCCGTCGGTCCTGGACCGGTAAGGGAGCTCGCTGTCCTCCTGAATAGGCACCGCATCCATATCGGCTCTCAGGCCGACCGAGCGGCCGCTGTCGCTGCGACGGCCTCGGAGGAGGCCGACCACTCCGGTTTTGCCGAGGCCGCGATGGACTTCGTCGACGCCGTAGCTCTTCAGCTGCGATTCGATGAGATTGGCGGTCCGGACCTCCTCGAAGCCGAGTTCCGGGTTCGCATGCAGATCGCGACGGATCGTGACGAGCTCCGGCTGATACCGCCCAATGAAGGCGACGAGATCATTCGGCGGAACGATCGTGTTGGCTGCGGTCACGGTCGGTCTCCGAAAGTCAACTGACGGCCCCAGAAGAAAGCGAAGGCATCGTTACTCAACGGATCTTGAACAAGGCGAGGTTGACGTTGTTGTCGGTCCTGAGTGGCGTATCGATCGATTTGCGCATGCCCCAGGCGAGACCTTGCTGGTAGAGCGGGATCTGCGCGACGTCCTTGCGATGCATGCTCAACGCCTTGGTGACCCAGGCTGTACGGCGAAGCGGATCCATTTCGCTCAAGGAAGCGTCGATTGCGCCATCCAAGTCCGGATTGGAGTAGTTGCCGACATTCCATTGCCCATTGCCGGCCTTCGGCGAATGCATGACGACGCTCAAGGTGTTGTAGGCATCCATATTGAGCGGGGAGTAGCCGAAGAAGGCAAAGCTCGTGTCGCGGCCACCGATCTTCGGAAAGAAATGCGTCGAGGTCAGCGCATTCAAGGTGACCTTGATGTCGAGCTTGGCAAGCATGCCGACGATCGCCTGGCACACGCGCTCATCGCTGACATAGCGATCATTCGGGCAGTCGAGGGTCGTCTCGAAACCTTGCTTGTAGCCGGCATCGGCCAGGAGCTGCCTGGCGGCCTCGACATCATAGGGATAGGCGCGAGGCTGTAGCGAAGCGTCGACGCCGTTGATGCCGGGAGCGATCATGCTCCCGGTCGGTGTCACGGATCCGCGCATGATGCGGGTGTTGATCGCGTCGACATCGATCGCTTGATAGATCGCCTGCCGCACGCGTTGATTCTTGAACGGGTTCTTGCCTTTGACGTTTGAATAGAGAAGCTCGTCGCGCGCGACATCCATGGCGAGGAACATCGTCCTGATCTCTGGCCCCTGCAGCACCTTCAGATTGGCGTCACCGTTCACGCGGCCGATGTCCTGGATCGGTATCGGATAGGCGAAGTCGACCTCGCCCGAGAGCAGCGCCGCGACCCGAGTCGCGGGTGTCGGCACGATGACGAGCTCGGCCTCGCTGACATCGGGTCTGGTGTGATCCCACCAGCTATCGTTTGCCGCGAGAACGGTCCTGATCCCGGGCTCGCGCATGACGAGCCTGAATGGCCCGGTGCCATTCGCATGCAAGGTGGCGAAATTGTCTTTGCTCTGCTTGATGTCGGCCGGATTGGCGGCCTTGTTGGTCTCGCACCAAAGCTTCGACATGATCCGCACTTCCGGAAGGGACTGGATGAGCGCGGCGTTCGGGAAGGTGGTTATCACATCGACCGTCGACGGATCGATTGCCTTCACATCGGCAATCGAGGCGGCAAACACCTTCATGTCGGAAGTGTCCGACAGGATGCGCTTGATCGAGAACACGACATCTTCGGCGGAGAATGGCGTACCGTCTTGAAATGTCGCATCCGGGCGAAGCCTGAAACGCCATGTCTTCGGATCGGGTTGGGTCCACGAGATCGCCAGCGCCGGCTCGATCTTCATGTCGCGATCCCGGCGGACGAGCCCTTCATAGATATGTTGGAGCACGGTCGTCGTCATGCCGTGGTTGAAGGCATGCGGGTCCATCGTCGCCGCATCGTCTTGTGATGCCCAGCGGATGGACTTGGCGTGCGCGGGGGCACCCATGCTGACAGCGAGCGCGAGGCAAGCTGCAATCGCGAGCTTCATTTTCGACATGCTTATCCTCCTTCCGACGGCCGAAAGCCCGAAAGCAGCGCGATGAGGGGCAGTTGGCGTACCCATCCTTGACACGCGCCCAGAAAGCCTCAGCCTCAAGCTGCGGACCTATCTATTTAGCATACGCAACGTTGCGTATGTCAACTGCGAATGCGGGAGTGCGATCGGCATGGCGGCGAGCCCCGGGAGAAAACAGTCGACGAGCCGCATGGGCCGTCCGCGCGACGAGGCGGTGGACCGCGCGATCATGGCTGCGGCCACCGATGTCCTGCGGCAATCAGGCTATGGGGCGTTTTCCATGGAGGGAGTCGCGGCGCGCGCCGGCGTGGCCAAGCAGAGCATCTATCGCCGCTGGCCCTCGAAGGGTGCGCTTCTCCTCGACATCTATATTCAAGGGATGGACGAGGATGGTGCCGTCGGCGTTCCCGCACGCGGCCTGATGGCCGACTTTCAAGCCTATCTCAGCCAGTCGGTTCAGCGCCTGCAGGATGTCGCCTGGGCCAATATGCTGCGCAGCATAGTGGCCGAAGCGCAAACGGATGCGGCGCTGCGCGCGACCATGATCGAGAGGGTCGTCGAACCCCGTCGCGAGGTCGGCCGACATATTCTCCGGGCCGCGATCCGATCGGGAGAGCTCCCGCCGCAGACCAACATCGAGACCGTACTCGACTTCGCATTCGGCGCGATCTGGTATCGCCTTCTCCTCGGGCACGCTCCGCTGGACAGGAAGTTCGTCAGGCAAGTCCTCGAAGGCCTCTTCAGGCCGAACGCCTAAGAGCCGAACTCCGCGGCGAAATCTACACGGGAAGACATTGCCTCACGAGAAGAAATTGGGGTGACGTGCTTCGAAGGCTTCGAGCTCGCTCATGACTCTATCGAGATGCTTCGCCATGGCCTCTACGGCTCCTGCCCGGTCATGCGCCGCGATCAAGCCGAAGATCGACTGATGCTCCTTGAAGGTCGCGAGCGGCCGGCCGGGCTCCGGCAGCAGCATGCGGCGCGTGCGGTCGATATGGGTGCGGACCGAGTCCAGCACCTCGCCGACCCGATGCAAAGCGAGACCCTCGATCAGCAAACCGTGGAAAGCGAGATCGAGCTGGTAGAACCCGTCGAGATCGCCATTCTTCATCGCGGCGCGCTGATAGCTGAGGTTGCGGGCGAGATGCTCGGTCCAGTCCTTCGAGAGATTCTCGGCCGCCTGCGCCACGACCTCGCATTCCAGGATGCGCCGCACGAGCATCCATTGCCTGACATCGCCGAGGCTGATCCGGGTGACATAGGAGCCGCGCTGCGGTTCGATCTCGACGAGACCCTCATAGGCGAGGCGCTCGATGGCGTTCGTCACCGTGAGCCGGGACACCCCGAAGCGGTCGCACAGCGCCACCTTGTCGATCGGCGTCTCGGGCGACAGACTGCCCGAGAGGATCGCTTGCCTCAGCGTGGCATGGACGAAATTGGCCTTCGACTTGCGCCCGCCTTCCGGCGTCAAGCGCAGGCCCGCGGATGAGCGCCGCCCGACATCCAACCCGGTGTTCACGCTGGCCCGCCCTTTCTCTGATTCTCGAGAGATTTACCAGGACCGATCGCCGCGGCACAGCTTGACAGAAATTCTCTTACCAAACTAGCATGTCAGTGCGGAAAAAGAATATGGCCGAGCAGAAGCTGGCCGATTGGGGAGGACAGGTTGGCGATGCGACGGTCCACGTCCGCGCGGCTCGACCAGCCGACGCCACCCGGCCGGGCGCTTCCGCCGCATGAGGGATCGTCGACGATTCTCGCGGCCGACAATATTTCGAAGGCGTTCTCCGGCGTCGTCGTCCTGCGCGATGTCTCGTTTGATCTGAGGCGCGGGGAAGTCCACGCCCTGATGGGCGAGAACGGCGCGGGCAAATCCACGCTGGTCAAGATTCTCTCCGGCGTGCATGCGGACTACCAGGGCAAGATCTTCATCGACGGCGCCGAGACCCGGTTCTTCGACGTGCGCGACGCCGAGCGCGCCGGCATCGCCATGATCCACCAGGAGCTCAACCTGGTGCCGGAGCTCAATGTCGCGGAGAATATTTTCCTTGGTCGCGAGCCGTTGATCGGCGGGCTGGTGATCGATCGGCGGCGGATGCTGAAGGCGGCGCGCACTTTGCTCGCCCGGCTCGGCATCGCCATCGATCCCGAGATACGCGTCGGGCGGTTGAGGGTCGGCGAGCAACAACTCGTCGAGATCGCCAAGGCGCTGTCGCTCGAGGCGCGCATCCTGATCATGGACGAGCCGACCTCGGCGCTCTCGACCACGGAATGCCAAGCGCTGTTTCGGGTCGTGAGGCAGCTCGCGGCGGCGGGCGTCGCCATCATCTACATCACGCATCGCCTCGACGAGGTGACGGAGCTCGCCGATCGCGTCACCGTGCTGCGCGACGGCCGCCATGTGCTGACGGCCCCGATGCGAGACACATCGCGCGAAGCCGTGATCAAAGCCATGGTCGGACGGGAGCTGACCGAAAGCGGCAGGGAGAGCGCCGCCGGCGATCGGCCGGTGATGCTTGCTGTCGAAGGCTTGTCCTTGAACCTGCCGACACCGCGCGGCTGGAAGCGCGCGCTCGGCGATGTGTCCTTCGAGCTGCGCCGTGGCGAGATCCTCGGCATCGGCGGGCTGCTTGGCTCGGGGCGGACGGAGATCCTCGAAAGCATTTTCGGCGTCGATCGAGGCCTGAGGGGCGGGCGCATCTTCGTCGAGGGCGTGGAGACCGCCATCGCTTCGCCCGCCGACGCTCACCGCCACGGCATCGCCCTGATCACCGAGGACCGCAAGGGCAATGGGTTGCATCTGCGCTCCTCGATCAAGGACAATATCGCGCTCGCCTCGCTCGGCATGATGTCGCGCTTCGGGCTTCGCGCTTTCGACGCCGAGACGGCGCTGGCGCGCCGCATGGTCGATACGCTGGGGATTCGCTGCGCCGGCCTCGAGCAGACGGTCGCCAGCCTCTCGGGGGGCAACCAGCAGAAGGTTGTGATCGGCAAATGGCTCGCGACCAAGCCGCGCATCCTCCTGCTCGACGAGCCGACGCGCGGCATCGATGTCGGCGCCAAGCGCGATATCTACGAGCTGATCTTCAACCTCGCGGCGCAGGGCCTGGGCATCGTGGTCGTCACCTCGGAGCTGCCGGAGCTCCTGCTGCTCGCCGACCGTATCCTCGTCATGTGCGAAGGCCGCATGACCGGCATGCTGACGAGAGCCGAAGCGACGCAGGAGGCGGTGATGCGGCTCGCGGCGCCAGGCGCAAGGGACGCAAGTGGCGCAACCGGAAGGGCAGCCGCGTGAGCGCGCTCAACCTCATCTCGCGCACCAAGCTCTATTGGGGCCTGCTCCTGATCTTCGCGCTCGGCGCCGTGTTCTCTCCGGTGACGTCTTCAGGGCGCAACATCTTCCTCTCCTACGGCAACCTGACCGATGTGCTGCGCCAGGTTTCGATCACGGGGCTCGTCGCGACCGGCATGACGCTCGTCATCCTGGTCGGCGGCATCGATCTCTCGGTCGGCTCGGTCATGGCCTTCTCGACGGTCGTCTGCGCCATGCTGCTCACCAAGGCCGGCTGGACGGCGGCGGCGGTCATGGGCGTGCCGGCGACGGCGATCATCGCCTTCGTGGCGGTCGCAAGCCTGGCCCACTTCATCGTCAAAGGCT
Source organism: Rhizobiales bacterium GAS188 (assembly GCA_900104855.1). Lineage (NCBI taxonomy): Bacteria > Pseudomonadati > Pseudomonadota > Alphaproteobacteria > Hyphomicrobiales > Rhizobiales bacterium GAS188. Next base: position 1,500,569 of record FNSS01000001.1, on the reverse strand, counting down.
TGGCGCGCGGAGCGCAGGCCGAGATCGGGCGTCGCTCCAGCGAGACCCTCGATGCCTGGCGCGGGCGCTGGTTGCCGTTGCTTTTCGGCCTTGTCGCGGCAGCCCTGGTCCTCATCTTCCTCGTCCCTCAAGTGTCCTCGAAGTTCGGCGTAGTCGGGGTCATCCTGGTGACGGCCTGCGCCGGCCTGCTGCTCGGCTCGCTGAATGGGCTCATCATCGTCGCCGGGCGGCTGCAGCCCTTTATCGTGACGCTCGCGATGATGGTCGGCGTGCTGGGCGCAGCGCGCCTCACTGCCGGCCAGGACAGCGCGGTCCTGCCGGTCTACACCGGCACCAACGCCACCGAGAATTTCGAGGTGCTGCGCTCGATGATCGGCGGCGTCATCCCGGTCCCAGGTGTCTTCTTCCTGGCCGCCATCTGCATCTTCGGGGCGCTTTTACGCTTCACCTCCTTCGGCCGCTACATCTATGCCATCGGCGGCAATGAGGAGGCCGCGATCCTCTCGGGCATCCGCGTCGCGCGCGTGAAGATGGCGGCCTATCTGTTCTCCGGGATGCTCGCCGGCATAGCGGGCGTGCTGTTCGTGGCGCAATACCGTCAGGGCAAGCCGGATGCGGGCACCGGCCTCGAGCTCGACGCCATCGCGGCCGTCGTCATCGGCGGCACGAGCCTGATGGGCGGGCGCGGCGGCCTCGCGGGCACCCTCGTCGGTGTGCTGATCTTCGGTCTCCTCTCCGACATCCTGCAGCTTCACAACATCAACTCCAATCTTCAGCTCGTGCTGAAGGGCATGATCATCGTCGGCACGGTGCTCGTGCAGGAGCGCAATCTCGGCCATCTCATCGGCCGCTGGCGGCTGAGCCTCAGCGCGCCAAGGACCGAGGAGCCGAGATCGGCCGTCGACGAGCGGCCAAGTCCCGCTTCACCAAGTCCCGCTTCACCAAGTCCCGCTTCACCAAGTCTCGCTTCACCAAGTGCGACACCACAAACCAAAAGGGAGAATGCTCATGAAACGGCGTGATTTTCTGACATATTCAGCGGGCGTCGCCGGCGCCTCGATGACCGTCTATCTGCCCCAAGGATTTGCGCCGGCGCGAGCCGCGGCCAAATGGAAGCTCGGCTTCAGCCAGGTCACCACGGTCGAGCCCTGGCGCGTGCAGTTCAACAAGGACATGAAGGCCGAGGCCGGGCTGCATCCGGAAGTCGATCTCATCGTCACCGATGGCGAGGACCGGACCGAGAAGCAGGTGGCCGATGTGGAGAACCTGATCCGGCAGGAGATCGCGGTGCTCCTCATCTCGCCCAAGGAATCGGCCGGCCTCACCGGCGTCGTCGAGAAGGCGATCGACGCGAAAATCCCGGTGATCGTGCTCGACCGCAATGTCGACACGAAACGCTTCACGCAATTCATCGGCGGCGACAATGCCGTGATCGGCCGCGCGGCCGGCGAATACGCCGTCAGCGTCCTCGGCGGCGCCGGCAAGGCCAAGGGCAATGTGGTCGAGATCTGGGGCGGCTTGGGCACCCAGCCGGCCCATGATCGCCATGACGGCTTCCATGCCTTCACCGACAAGGAGCCGGGCATCAAGAACCTGCTCGATCAGCAATCCGCCGATTGGAAGCAGGACAAGGCCTATGACGTGATGACGACGGCCTTGCGCAACAACGAGAAGATCGATCTCGTCTATGGCCACAACGACCCGATGGCCTATGGTGCCTATCTCGCCGCGAAGGATGCCGGGCGCGAGAAGCAAATCAAGTTCATGGGCATTGACGGCCTGCCGAATGAAGGCGTGGTCTGGGTCAACAAGGGCGAGTTGACCGCAACCTTCCTCTATCCGACGCCCGGAGCCGAAGGCGTGAGGCAGGCGATCAAGCTGTTGAAAGGCGAGAAGCTCGAGAAGAGCATCATCCTGCCCACCATGACGATCACCAAGGAGAACGCCCCCGAGATCCTCAAGAAGAACGGGCTTCTGTAAGGCGATTGGCGCCGGCGCAACTCTCACCTCTCCCCTTGCGGGAGAGGTCGGAGCCTGACCCTCGGACTTGTTCCGAGGGGAGGGCTCCGGGTGAGGGGGCAGCTCCTCTTTCGGAAGCTGGGCAGCAATCCTGCCGCGATTGGCGCATTGGGGGGCGCCAATCGCCGGCGCTTGCGTCCTCAGCCGCCCGACATGGAGCAGCTTGCGCCGCCGGCCTTTAACTGGGCGCAAATCTTGTTTGCGGCTTCGCGCGATAAGGGGCCGACCCTGACGCGATAGAACACGCCGTCCTTGCCCATATCCTCTCGATGCACCGCAGCCTCGGTGAGCGCGCCGGGAAACTGCTTCTGCAGCCGGGCCAAGGTGGCTTGCGCATCGGGCTCCGTGGTGCTCGAGGCGAGCTTGAGCGATACCGCAGGACCGGCAACCTTGGTCTTTGCATCGGCTGGCGGCGCGGCCGGCTGGGCATTCTGCGCGTTGCCGCCTTCGATGACCTTGCGCAAGACGCTCGCGACGGTCGCCGGCGGCGCCGCTTCGGGCTGTTGCTGATTGTTTGCGACCACTGCAGGGCTTGCCGCCGGTTCCGTCTTCTTGTTCCGCGTGGCATTCGCAACGGCCGCGGCCGAGGGTCTTGCAAGCGCTGCTTCGGCGGGCCTCTTCGGCGGTTGTGCGACGTTTTCAACCGGAGGCGAAGCGTCCGCCGAGGGCGCATCGGCGGACGAAGCTGCCATGGATGGAGAAGGCGCCTGAGGATCCGCCTTCGGCCTGTTCGCCGGCGCGATGCTTCCGTCGGCTTTGACCGATACGGTCGACACGCGATGCGGGGTGCCGAGGTCAGGGCTTTGGCCCGACGGCTGGGCTGTCCCGAGCGGCGGCAAATTCGGGCTCGCTGCCGGCATAGGCGATACATCTTGAGCCCTCGCCGGGCCGGGCGTAGCCGAGGCGGGCGCGCCACCGCCGGCCGGCGTCAACTGCGATGACGCAGGTGAAGATGCGATCCCCGCGCCGGGCTGGGCCGCGGCAGGCAGCGAGGCCTCGATGGGCTCGCCGGCTTTCGCCTCGGCCACAGCGGCCGGCTGCTGGGGCGCGGTCACGTCCTCGACCTTGACCGCCGGACTCGCGTCGGAAATCGAACTCGTCGAGCCACCCCGGATCAGGGCGACGGCACCGACACCGAGTGCGACCAGGATCGTCGACAGTGTGAGCGCCAGCGCGAGCGGCAACACGATGCTGCGCGCCGCGGAAGCGCTTTGCATCGTGCTCGCATCCGACGCAGAGGCGCGCTCGTCGGCCGCGTCATGCCAGCTAGCCTCGCCATCTTCGGCAAATGCAGTGCCATGCTCGTCGAGCCGACCGTCCCAAGCTTCGGAATGGGACGATCCCGTGCCGTTCCCCCAATTGGCGTGTGAATAATCCGTCCGTACAGCCTTCTTGATCTCAGCCTCGAGGTCGAACTCCGCCGGCGTTGCATCCACTGTCGTTGCATTTGGCGTCCGAGGCCGAAATTTCACGACTGCTCCTCGTTCCGCTGTCATTCGATCAGGGGATGTGGGCGATCCTTGGGCATCCGCCCTGGGTGACGAGGTGTCTCGACCGACTTTCCTTGCAAGCTCTGCGAGCACATCATCATCGCTTCTCTCAGGATCGTCGCTTCTCTCGGGATCTTTGCCTCTCTCTTGGAGCGCGGCGGCGGCTACCGAACGCAGCTCCTGCTCGAACTCATCAAGGTCGGCGGTGTGCACCAATCTTTTGGACGCGGTCATTTCGGCCCTCATAGCTGTGCCCCAGCTCCGCGGCCCCAATGCCAGGTATTCGAAAGCACTGTGAATGTGGCATGAGAGTGATCCCTTGATGACAGCCGCGGAGGTTTCGCCAAGGACGGAAATGGAGCGGTCAGGCGGGTAATTCCTGCCTGCTCTGTGGCGCGAACTCGCCAAGACTCACCGCTGAGAGTCACCGATTCAGGGGAAAACCCGCGGAATCTTCCCGAGAATTGCGATGAAAGCGATATTTGCCACTCAACGCCTGCGGCCCGGACGAGCTTGAGCCCCCGCCGTTTCGGGAGCACCCGTTTCAACGCGGATCGGCCGCCGGGAGAGCCGAAATCGGCGTCGGCGCGGCCGTCCGAATTTCTAAAAGGAGCTTTATGGTCTCGCGGCCTTCACATCGGCGGCCGTGACCTCGTCCTTATAGGCATTGCCGAAATGGCCGCGCACATAGTTCACGACGGCCGCCACCTGATCGTCGCTCAAGGAGTAGCCGAAGGACGGCATCGCCTTCTGGCCGCGCACCACGACAGTGACCGGATAACCGCCGGCTTCGAGCTTGGTGTCGCCGGCAAGTGCCGGATAGGCGCCGGCACCTTTCGCGCCCTTGGCGTCCGGCATATGGCAGCCCTGGCAGATCCCCTTATAGAGTTCCTCGCCCGACTGCTCGGGAAAGCGCGGCATGGTGGAGAGGAAATTGGTGCTCTGCGCCCGTGCGGCGCCGGCGCCGCCACCGATCGTAAGCCCGGCCATCAATCCCAGGATCAAAGCCCGCATGCCAGCACCCTTCATGGACAAAATCGACTGTGACATCTCAGCGTCCCCTCTGCTCAAGCCGCGCCGACGACGCGCTTGTGCAGCCGCGTAATGGCGTCGAGCGATGAGAGCAGCGCGCCCTCCTGCCAGGCATTGACATAGGAGGCGTGCTCGCCGGCCAGCACGATGCGTCCGTCGATGGCGCACAGATTCTGGTAATGCGCCTTGCGCGTTGCCGCATTCCACAAGCCGAAGCAGCCGAGCGTCCAAGGCACGCGGTGCCAACCGACCGAGATGCCGTTCTCGAACTCCGCCTTGTATTGCGGATGGATCTTGGCGCCATTCTCGAGCGCGAGCGCGATGCGCTGGGCCGGCGTCATCGCGGTGAACTCGGCCCCCGACACGCCGAAGCTGTAGGCGCCGAGCAGCACCCCCTTGCCGGAGCTCTGATAATCGGTGCTCGGATAGGAGATCTGGGCGATCGGCAGGTCGGTGAAGGAGATCCCGCCATAGATCGCGTCGTCCTCTTCCCAGAAGCGGCGCTTGAACTGCAGGCCGATCTTGATCGAGCCCGCATAGGGCACGGCGTTGATCGCATCCTGCATCGGGGCGCCGACATTGATGTCGATCTGGCTCAGCACCGAGAGCGGGATGGTGCATAAGCACCAATCGGCGCTCGCCTGCCTGACGCCGCCGCCTTTGGTCGCGTCCTCATAGGTGACGGTGACGCCCTTGTCGCTCTGATGGATCGTCGTGACCTTGGCATTGAACTCGATCAGCTCGCGCACCTCCTTGAGGAAGGCCTTGCCGATCATGTCCATGCCGCCGACCGCCTGGAACATGGTGTGCTGGAACTCGTGCTGCAGACCCTGGCTGAGCTGGCGCCACAGCCGCGAACGCAGGATGTCGCTGCGCCCGATCGGCGTCGAGGGCACGGGCTCGCCGTCGATGCCGCCGCCCGGCTCCTTGTCATAACCCCTGAACTCGCTCGAGATCTCGCCGGCCTTGTAGGCATAGTTCTTGTCGAGCGCGCCCCAGCTGCGCAGCGATTGCAGGAGGATCTCCTTGTCCTCCTTGCTGACGCTGTCGTCGAGCTTGTCGTCATTGGCGGCCTTGGCGAGCAGCTCGGACACATAGCCGTTATAATCCGACATGATGTGGCGGAAGCGCTGCGGCTTGCCGCCGAAGGCATTGGTCGCGTGCAGATAGCTGTTGAAATTGAGCTGCATGAAGGGCTCGAGCTTGACGCCGAGCCGCTTGCAGTAATCGAGCAGCGCGTGGTGATGATAGGGAATGCGCCAGGGGCCGGGATTGATGTAGAGCCCCTTGTCGAAGCCGCAATCCTGGCGCGCGCCGCCGAGCTCGGTATAGCTGTCGCCGCCGCGCAGCGACCAGTTCCGGCCGCCGGCGCGCTTCTGGTATTCGAGGACCTTGACCTTGTAGCCAGCCTTGCGCAGCTCGAGCGCCGCCACCATTCCGGCAAGCCCTGCGCCCAGGATCAGGATCGAGGCCCCCTTGGGATCGCCGGCGAGCTTGATCGGCCCCGTATAGCCCGAATCAGTCGCATGGCCGAGGCTCGCCATCGCCTGATACATCACCGCGCTCGAGGTTGCCGTGCCGATCATCCCCAGCAGGCGGCGGCGGCTCATGGCCTGATCACCCCTGGCCTGATCACCGTTGGCCGGATCGCGTTCACCATTCATGGTACGTCTTCCCCTCATATGAGTGGTCTTCTTGATTGTGCACCAGGTTAATCAACTCTTCGTGAGCGCGCTAGTGCCTCGGCACGAGGAAATGGTGTCCGTCAGTCGGACATTATTTTGCGCAACGTATTGATAATGCACGGTTATTTATGTCGGTCCGCGCTGGGACCGCGGGCGTCTCGCCTGCTCTTGAGACGGTGCAGCTGGCGTCCTGCCGGAAGAATGGGACGGGTCGCGATCCCAAAGCAATGGGACCACTTGCATCTCGCCCGCCCTTGTGGCCGTCGAAGCCAGCCGCCCGGAAGAAGGGCGACCGGGACGGTCGCGATCCCAAGGCTGCGCAGTCGGCACTGGCGTTTCGGCAAGCCTTCGCCTACATTCCGCAAGCGGAGCTGCGTGGTGCGTTAGGACATGTATCCCCGGGCCCTTATCGATCCAAACGGGAGCTGTCCCTGACCAGGTCCCTGGACCTGGACACACGGCGCCCACCTACGTTGTAGGTGTCCCGGGATCGATGGTCCGACGGCCGAGGCGGCTCCGCGCTATTCTCTCGATCTCGGCGATCGGGCTTTGGCCTAGCAGGCTTTGCGGGCTTGGTCGCCGCCGACGGCCCCGCGCCCCTCCGCACAAAGGCCAGCCTTGCAAGCCGAAGACGCCGCACTCCGAGACGCGAAGGCCGCGATCCGCAAAGCTGCGCTGGCACGCCGCGATGGGCTTGATGCTGAGGCGCGTCTCGCAGCTTCGAGGCTGATCGCCGCAGGTCTCTCAGCGGTGCTGGCGCCTCTCGGCGTCGCACATCTCGGCGGCGCGACGGCGAGCGGCTTCTGGCCTATCCGCTCCGAGCTCGACCCGCGCCCGCTGATGCGCGAGCTCGCCGCGGAGGGCGCGCTCTTGGCCTTGCCCTGCATCGAAGCGGGTGCGCTTGTCTTCCGCCGCTTCGCCTTCGGGGACCGATTGCGGAGCGTAGGTTTCGGGCTCTCGCAGCCGCCGCCGGAAGCCGAGGCCGTCTGTCCCGATCTGATGCTGGTGCCGCTCGCCGCCTTCGACCGCAAGGGCGGCCGCATCGGCTACGGCAAAGGCTATTATGACGGGGCGATCGCGCGGCTCGCGGCATCAGGCGCAAGGCCGCTCAAGCTCGGCCTCGCCTTCGCCTGCCAGGAGGCGCCCGCAATCCCGATGGCAGCGCATGACCAGCGGCTCGACGCCATCCTCACGGAACATGAGTTGATTGTGGTGAGAGTGAATAGTGAGTAGTGAATAGTGAATAGTGAATAGTGAACGGAAATAGTATTGTAATAATAATGATGAGCGATATTCCTGCTCACTGCTCACTGCTCACTGCTCACTGCTCACTTCTCACTTCTCACTACTCACTACTCACTACTCACTACTCACCACTCGCTCCCCAATAAACCGCATGCTGGCGGCGAGATCGGCGCCGATATCGGGGGAACGCTGCACGCTCTCGGCGAAGGGCTCGAAGGAGAAAGGCCCGCGATAGCCTCCGATCCGCAAGGCCGCGATCTGCGCCAGATTGCCGAGCCTATCCGCCTCACCCACCAGCACGCGATGGGCATCGCGCATGTCGGCAACCGCAAGCCGGTGATCATCGACGCCCGAGATATGCACGAGCCCGGTGCGCAAGGGAAAGATCTCCGCCTCCCCCGCCAGGTGATGGTGGAAGCTGTCATGCACCAGGCGGAAAATGTCGGCCCCTCCCACCGCGTCGATCGCAGCCGTCGCCTCGCGCTTCGAGCGCAGCGACGAGATGGCAAAGCCCAAAGGTTCGACGAAACCGGACAGCCCCGCCTCCGTGAGGATCGGCTTGAGGGCCGTGAGCGCCTCGCGCAATCCGGCGAGCCGCATCTCGTCACCTGGCCGGAAGGCTTCATCGTTGACAGGCACGAGCACGAGCGCCCGCGCGCCGCAATCGTGCGCATAGCTTGCGAGCTCACGCGCCTCGGCGGCACGCCGCTCGGTCCATTCGTTGAAGCGTTGCAGCGCGTTGATGGTGAGGATGCGCACGCCCTTGGGCTGCGCTTCGCGCCGCACCGTCTCGGCCGGCGTGCCGTCGAAGATCGGCACGCCCGTGAGATCGTTGCGGATCTCGACCTCGTCGAGGCCGAGCTTGCGGGCCAGCGCGAAGAACTCGCCGATGTCGAGGCTCGGCGCCGCGATATGGTTGAGCGCGAAGGTGATCGCTGCAGTCATGGTGGTGTGCCCCGCCGATCGCTAATCGAGCTTCACGCGAACGGCCTTGCCGCTCTGTGACGACAAGGTCGCGGCATCGGCCAGCAACTGCGCCTTGAGCCCGTCATGACCGGAAGGGGAGGGCGCGCGCGCCGATTTGACGATCGCGAGGAAGGCATCGAGCTCATGGCGATAGGCGGCGGCGTAGCGCTCCAGGAAGAAATTCTGGATCGGATCCGAGACGAAGCCCTTGTGGCCCGCCTGCTCGATGGTCGTCTCATGGATATTGCCGGCGCGCAGCAGGCCCTTCGAGCCATGCACCTCGACGCGCTGGTCATAACCATAGGTGGCGCGGCGCGAATTGGAGATCTGGCAGAGCTTGCCGGACCTCGTGCGCATCTGCACCACGGCGGTGTCGACATCGCCCGCCTCGCCGATCGCCTTGTCGACGAGGCTCGAGCCGAAGGCCTGCAGCTCCACCGGATCCTCGCCGAGCAGGAAGCGCGCCATGTCCAGATCATGGATCATCATGTCGCGGAACAGCCCGCCCGAGCGCTTGACGTAGTCGACCGGCGGCGGGGAGGGGTCGCGCGACAGGATGGTGACGATCTCGACCTCGCCGATGGCGCCGGCCGTCAGACGCTTGCGCAGCGCTGCGAAATTCGGGTCGAAGCGGCGGTTGAAGCCGATCATCAGCTTGACGCCGGCCGCCTCCACCTTGCTCAGGGTGCGGGCGATGCGCTTCGCCGAAAGGTCGACCGGCTTCTCGCAGAAGATCGCCTTGCCGGCCTTGGCGGCGCGCTCTATCAGATCCGCATGGGTGTCGGTCGAGGTGCAGATCATCACCGCGTCGATATCCTTGGCGGCGATCACCTCATCGACGCTGCGGGCCACGGCGCCCGTCGCCTTGGCGAGGGAAGCTGCTGCTTCGGCGATCGCATCGGCGACGGCGACGAGCCTTGCGCCCGGATGGGCGGCGGCGTTGCGGCCATGGATCTGGCCGATGCGGCCGGCTCCGACGAGCCCGATGCGAATCATGATGTCCTCCCTGAATGACGCTCGATTTTCGTTGTGATGCATCGTGAGCGCGCCGCGCGCAAAGAGTGTCACCGAAGCAGCCGGCGTTCGAGGAAGCTCGGCATGTCACGGCGGCCGTCGACCACGCAGTAGACAACGACGTCGGTGCGGATAATGCGATAGATAATCCTGTATGGCTTGTAATGGGCTTCGCGATAGTCAGTGATGCCCAGAGTCATGAACTCCTTGGGTATGTTGCCCCGTTCGGGCATATCCGTCAGCCTTGCACAGCATTCGTCCAGGGCTTCAAGAACGCGATCGGCGCCCGCGACCGAGTCATGGTGCGCAATGTAACGATAGATGTCCTCGATATCACGCTCGGCATCCTCGGCTAACAGCACGCGATAGCGCATCTAAGACTCAACTTTTGACGCGCGCGCGTATCCGCTTGAAGGCCTCTGAAACGGGCTTGACCTTGCCCTCGCCGACTTGCTGGTTTGTCAGCGCCAGCACCTTCAGAAGGGCAAGCGTTTCCTGCGTTTCTTCGTAACGCCGGACATCCTGCAGAACGGCCTTGGCCTCACCCCGCAAGGTTATGATCACCGGCTCTTGGCCCTCGGCCAGACCGCGGATCATCTCAGGCGCGTGCGCCTTGAGATAGCTGATGGGCTTCACCTGCTCCGATAGCTTCATTTGAAACTGACCCCTTTCGACCAGAATATAGACCAAATATGGTATGAAAGGAAGGGGTCCGCGAGAGAGCGATTCCGCTATGGATTGGCCCTCGTTCGTCTGGGCCGATGCCCCGCGCCGACCACCGCGCAGCCTGCATTCGCGGCTCCGTCATGGCGAGTCTGGCTCAGGATTCAACGCGTTCGGAACAGCGCCTCGGTCTTGCCGGCGCTCGGCGACGCCGACCGCGAGGGCCATGACCAGGCAAAGCGTTGCCGACAAGGATCGGAAGTCGCCGAAATCGGATTCGACCACCTCGAACCAGATCGAAGCGTGGCGAGTGAGCGGGCTGAAGGCGCTATCGGTGATGGCAATGATCGGAACGCCGCCGGAGGACAGGCTGCCCATCATGTCGACCGTCAGCGGCGTGTAGGGCGCGAAGCTGATCGCGAGGACCGCATCCTGCGGCGTGGCATCGGCCGCCTGCTCGGGGCCGAGGCTCCCGAGGTTATCGATCAGCACCGAGCGGATTCCGAGCTTCGGCAATGCATATGCAAGGTAGAGGGCGACCGGGAAGGACCGGCGCTGCCCCAGCACATAGATGGTGGTCGCGGCCGCGAGACGGTCGATCGCCGCAGCGAGGCGTTCGGCCGCGACCGTGTCCCGCAATCTGTCGAGCGACCGCATTGCCGATTCGGCAAAGCCGAGGAGAAGGCGCCTCGGATCGTTCGAGACTTCGTCGTCGGCATGGATCGAGGCGATGCGATCGGCGTAGTCCGGCCGGCGATGCCTGAGCCGCGACCGGAACACACGCTGAAGATCGGAGAAGCCCGCATAGCCGATCGTCTGAGCAAAGCGCACGAGCGTCGATGGCTGGACCTTGGCACGCTCCGCGATGCTCGCCGCCGAGCCGAAGGCCACCTCGTCGGGGTGGTCGACCACGAAGGCCGCGACTTGCCGCAGGCGCTTGGGCAGATCGTCATGCGCATCGACGAGGAGCGTCTTCAGCCCGTCGAAGTCACGAGGTGGAATGCGTGGAGCGTCGTTCATGCCCTGATCTGCCGCTTGACAAGGACAATGATAGAATGAATATTCCAGTCAAGCAATCGATGGTTCATTCATTCCATTCAAGTGATCCGAGCTTGCGATGGGAGTCGGGCCGGCCGTGGCGAAGTTCTCGCGCGGATCGAGTGGCATCCATCGGCAGTCGCCGGGAATGCCGCACATCGAAAAAAACGACGATCTTGGGCTCGCCGACGCCGGTTGATCGTCACAACAGGGAGGGACAATAAAATGGCAGCACGCATCATTCGCAGAGCTTTGCTTGCGGCGGCCTTCGCCATGCCGCTCGTCAGCGTCGGGGGGCTCGCCCACGCCGCCGGCGAGAGATTTGTCTTCGTAAGCCACGCGCCGGATTCCGACTCGTGGTGGAACACCATCAAGAATGCGCTGAAGAATGCCGAGCACGATCTCGGCGTTAAGGTCGAGTATCGCAATCCGTCGACCGGCGACATCGCCGACATGGCGCGGATCATCGAGCAGGCTTCCGCCTCGAACCCGACAGGCATCATCAGCACGATCGCCGATTACAACGTGCTGGAGCCGGCCATCAAGGGCGCGATCGCCAAGGGGATTCCCGTCATCACCGTCAATTCGGGAACGGCCGAGCAATCAAGGAAGCTTGGCGCGCTGCTTCACATCGGTCAGCCTGAATATGATGCCGGCAAGGGCGCCGGCGAACGCGCCAAGGCAGCAGGCGTCACCAAATTCCTCTGCGTCAACCACTTCATCACCAATACGGTTTCGGTCGAGCGTTGCCAGGGTTATGCCGATGGGCTCGGCGTCAAGCTCGGCGATCAGATGCTGGATTCGGGCATCGACCCGACCGAGGTCTACAACAAGGCCAAGGCCTTCCTCGCGGCCCATCCCGACACCAACGGCATCCTGACGCTCGGTCCGAATTCCGCCGACCCGACGATCAAGCTGCTGCGCGACATGGGGAGCGCCGGCAAGTTCAAGAGCTTCATCAGCTTCGACCTCGACGGCGACATCGCGAAGGCCATCAAGGACGGCACGATGGAGGCGGCCATCGATCAGCAGCCCTATCTGCAGGGTTACCTGCCGGTGGTGTTCCTGACCGAATATGCGCGCTACGGCGTCATCCCGGCAAACAACCTCAATACCGGCCCGGGCTTCGTGACCAAGAAGAATATCGGGCTCGTCGAGAAGCTCGCGGGCGAATACCGCTAGGAGGTGTCCCCTCGAACGCCGCGCAACCGCTTCGCCGGGAGCCGAGATGATGGCTGACAGCCCGGGCGCCGATACCGCCGCGACCATCACCGGCGCGGCGCCTGATGAACGGTTGAAACAGCAGTCCGGCCTTCGCCGGCTGCTGGCGCGGCCGGAGCTCGGGGCATTTGCGGGCGCCGTGCTGGTCTTTGCGTTCTTTGCGATCACCGCGCGCGGTACCGGCATGTTCGCGGCCGACGGAATCCTCAATTGGTCGACCGTTTCCGGCTATCTGATGATCATCGCGGTCGGCGCCGCCCTCCTCATGGTCGGCGGCGAGTTCGACCTGTCGGTCGGCTCGATGATCGGCTTTGCCGGAATGATGATCGCGCTGCCGACGATCGTCTTCCACTGGCCCATCACCTGGAGTGTCATCTTCGCCTTCGCCGGCGCGCTCGCGATCGGCTTCGTCAATGGGCTCATCGTGGTCCGGACCAGCTTGCCGTCCTTCATCGTGACGCTCGCCTCGCTCTATATCTTGCGCGGCCTGACCCTCGCGCTCTCGATCCTGCTCACCAACCGCACGATCGTGACCGGCGTGAAGGAGGCGGCGCAGGGCAGCTTCGTCGCATTCCTGTTCTCGGGCACCATCGGCGATCCGCTCTTCACCTGGCTTGCCGACAACGGCATCATCGATCACCTTCCGAACGGCGATCCGAGCGTCAAGGGCGTGCCCATGGTCATCGTCTGGGCGCTGACGCTCGCGCTCATCGGCCATATCGTGCTTGCCAAGACCAAGGCAGGCAATTGGATCTTTGCTTCGGGCGGCGATGCGAATGCGGCGCGCAATGTCGGGGTGCCGGTCGGCAAGGTCAAGATCGCCCTGTTCATGCTCACGGCCTTCTGCGCGACCGTCTTTGCCGCGTGCCAGGTGTTCGAATTCGGCTCGGCCGCTTCCGATCGCGGCCTCCTGAAGGAATTCGAGGCGATCATCGCGGCCGTCATCGGCGGCTGCCTATTGACCGGCGGCTATGGCTCGGTGATCGGCGCCTGCCTCGGGGCGCTCATCTTCGGCGTGGTCCAGATGGGCATCCTGTTTACCGGCGCCCCGAACGACTGGTTTCGCGTCTTCCTCGGCGGTATGTTGCTGACCGCCGTACTGTTCAACAACCTGATCCGGCGCCGGGTCGTGAGCGGCCGCTGAGAACTCTTCGAACAGAGCCGGACCCATGACACAGGCTGAGCTGACACAACCCGAGATCGGTCTCGCAAGCGTCTCGAAACTTCCGTCCAAGGACTCGGTGCCGCTCATCGACGTGCGCAGCGTCGTGAAGCATTTTGGGCCGGTCGTGGCGCTCGCCGGCGTGTCGCTCACCGTCAATGCGGGCGAGGTGCATTGCCTGCTCGGCGACAATGGCGCCGGCAAGTCGACCCTGATCAAGACGCTGTCGGGCGTATATCGGCCGAGCAGCGGCGCGTTTTTCGTCGAAGGCACGCCCGTCGCCTTCTCGAGTCCGCGCGACGCGCTCGATCTCGGCATCGCCACGGTCTATCAGGACCTCGCGATGATCCCGCTCCTGTCGATCACGCGCAATTTCTTCATGGGCCGCGAGCCGGTCAAGCGAAAGCTCGGGCCATTCTCCTTCATGGACATGGCTCATGCCGACCGGGTGGCGCGTGATGAAATGCGGCGCATCGGGATCGACGTGCGCGACCCGCAGCAGGCGGTCGGCACGCTTTCGGGTGGCGAGCGGCAATGTGTGGCGATCGCGCGCGCCGTGCATTTCGGCGCCAAGTTGCTCATCCTCGACGAGCCGACCTCGGCGCTCGGCGTCGCCCAGACCTCGATGGTGTTGAAATTCGTCCGCCAGCTGCGCCAGAAGGGATTGGGCGTGATCCTGATCACGCACAATGTCCGCCACGCCTATGCGGTCGGGGATCGGTTCACGGTGCTCAACCGCGGCAAGACGCTCGGCACCTTCGCCAAATCCGAGATCAGGCTCGACGCACTCCAGACGCTGATGGCCGGCGACAAGGAGCTGCAGGAGCTGTCGGAGGAATTGGGCGGCACGGTATAGAATATCGACTCGCGGCCAGCCGTCATGGCCGCCGGAAATGAAAGGGGAAGCTATTGCCAGTGACGTTTTTGCCGGTGAGGAAGATGTTAGGGACGGGCCGTGGCTGAGGAGTCGCAAGGAGCCTCGCCCCCGCAGCCGCTCGACGTGATCACCATCGGGCGTTGCTCGGTCGATCTTTATGGACAGCAGATCGGCTCGCGGCTCGAGGATATCGCCTCCTTCGCCAAATCGGTCGGCGGCTGTCCGGCCAATATCGCCATCGGCACGGCGCGGCTCGGGCTCAGATCCGGCCTGATCACCCGGGTCGGCGACGAGCAGCTCGGCCGCTTCGTGCGCGAGCAGATGCGGCGCGAGGGCGTGGCCCTCGACGGCATCCGCGTCGACCCCGCGAGGCTCACGGCGCTCGCGATCCTGTCGGTCGAGAATGATGCGAGCTTCCCGCTTCTGTTCTATCGCGACAACTGCGCCGACATGGCACTCGACGAGGCGGATATCGATGAAGCCTTCATCGCCTCCGCTCGCGCCGTCGTGGTCACCGGCACGCATTTCGCCAAGCCCAACACCGACGCGGCGCAGCGCAAGGCCATGCGCCTCATGCGCGAGCATGGGGGCAGGATCGTTTTCGACATCGATTACCGCCCCAATCTCTGGGGGCTCGCCGGCCATGCGGCGGGCGATGAGCGCTATGTGCGCTCGGAGGCGGTCTCGGCGCATCTGCGCGCCATCCTGCCGCGATGCGATCTCATCGTGGGCACCGAGGAGGAGATCCATATCGCGGCCGGCGAAGAGGATACGCTCGCGGCCCTCAAGGCCATCCGCTCGCTCACCAAGGGCGTCATCGTGCTGAAGCGCGGGCCGATGGGCTGCGTGGTGTTTCCGGAGGCGATCCCGGCCAGGATCGATGACGGCATCGTCGGAAAAGGCTTCCCGATCGAGGTCTACAACGTGCTGGGCGCGGGCGATGCCTTCATGTCCGGCTTCCTGCGCGGCTGGCTGAGGGGCGAGAGCTACGAGACGGCCGCGACCTTCGCCAATGCCTGCGGCGCCTTCGCTGTGTCGCGCCTCCTATGCTCGCCGGAAATTCCGACCTGGGAGGAGCTGCAATTCTTCCTGACGCAGGGTTCGAGGCACCGGGCATTGCGCAAGGATGCGGCCCTCAATCATGTGCATTGGGCGACGACTCGGAGAGCGCAATCGCCGACCTTGATGGCGCTCGCGATCGATCACCGTTCGCAATTCGAGGAGCTCGCCGATCGCAGTGATGCGTCGCGCGAGCGCATCGCCGAGTTCAAGCTGCTCGCCGTCGAGGCTGCCTCTCGTGTTGCCGAAAGGGGCAAGGATTTGGGTCGCGAGGGCTTCGGCCTGCTCCTCGATTCGACCTATGGCACGAAAGCTCTGTATGAGGCGGCACGACATCCTTTCTGGGTCGGCCGCCCAGTCGAGATGCCCGGCTCTCGTCCGCTCGATTTCGACGGGCTCCCCGATCTCGGCAGCCATCTTGTCGAATGGCCGGTGCATCACACCGTCAAATGCCTGTGCTTCTACCATCCTGATGACGAGGCTGATCTCAAGGCGCGCCAGGAGCGCGAGCTGCTGCGCCTGCACGACGCGGCACGCAGCGTCGGGCGCGAATTGCTGATCGAGATCATCGCAGGCCAGCACGGCACGCTCGGCGATGAGAGCGTCGCCGCCGTGCTGGCGCGGCTCTACGAGCTCGGCATCAAGCCCGATTGGTGGAAGCTCGAGCCGCAGGCGAGCGCCGCCTGGGCAGCGATCGAGCGCGTGGTCTCGGCCAATGATCCTTATTGCCGCGGCGTCGTCATGCTGGGGCTCGGCGCCACGCATGACGAACTCGAGCAGGCGTTTCACGCGGCGGCATCGAGCCCGCTGGTCAAGGGCTTCGCGGTCGGCCGCACCATTTTCGCCGAGGCCGCGGAGCATTGGTTCGCGGGTCGCATGGACGATGAGGCCGCGATCGCCGATATGGCACGGCGCTTCGGTTCGCTGGTCGACGCTTGGCGCCGCGCCGCAAGCCTGCACAAAGCTGCCTGAGCATCATCCCGAAAAGTGGGCTTCCGCTTTTCGGAACAAGATGATGCGACTCTGATGAGGACACAACGATGAAGACCGTTCGGCTCACAATGGCGCAGGCGCTGACGCGCTTCCTTACCGCCCAGAAGACCATCATCGACGGGATCGAGACGCCGATCTTTGCGGGTGTCTGGGCGATCTTCGGTCATGGCAACGTCGCCGGCATGGGCGAGGCGCTCTACCAGCTGCGCCGTGAGCTGCCGACCTTGCGGGCCCATAACGAGCAGGCCATGGCGCATGCGGCGATCGCTTTTGCCAAAGCGAGCTTCCGCCGCCGCATGATGGCCTGCACCACCTCGATCGGCCCCGGCGCCACGAACCTCGTCACGGCGGCCGCGGTCGCCCATGTCAACCGGCTGCCGCTCTTGCTGTTGCCCGGCGACGTCTTCGCCAACCGGCGCCCGGATCCGGTGCTGCAGCAGGTCGAGGATTTCGCCGACGGGCTGCTCTCGGCCAATGACTGCCTGCGGCCGGTCTCGCGCTATTTCGACCGGCTGACGCGTCCTGAGCAGCTGATCGCGGCGGTGCAGCGCATGATGGCCGTCCTGACCGATCCGGCCGAATGCGGGCCGGTGACCTTGGCGCTCTGCCAGGATGTGCAGGCCGAGGCCTATGACTATCCGGAGAACCTGTTCGCCAGGCGTGTCTGGAACTTGCGGCGTCCCGCGCCCGACGCCGAGGAGCTCGCCGAGGCGCTCAGCCTGCTGCGCGAGGCGAAGAAGCCCCTGATCATCGCGGGCGGCGGCGTGCTCTATTCGCAAGCCTCGGAGGCGTTGGCGAGCTTCGCTTCGCGCCATGGCATCCCGGTCGCCGAGACGCAGGCCGGCAAGTCGGCCCTGCCCGACGATCATCCGCTCAACATGGGCTCGATCGGCGTCACCGGCACTTCGGCCTCGAATGCGCTCGCAGCCGAGGCCGACCTGATCCTCGCCGTCGGCACCAGGCTGCAGGATTTCACCACCGGATCCTGGGCGCTGTTCAAGAACCCGAAGCGGCGCATCGTCCAGCTCAATGTCGCGAGCTTCGATGCCTTCAAGCATGGCGCCGTGCCGCTCGTCGCCGATGCGCGGGCGGGCCTTGAGGCGTTGAGCGCCGGCCTTGGCCGACATACGGCGCCGCGCGCCTGGACCAAGGCTGCGGGCGCTCATAAGGCCGCATGGACGCGGGCTGCCGCCAAGGTGCTCGCGGCGCCGCGCGGCAACCGCCTGCCATCCGACGCGCAAGTCATCGGGGCGGCGCAGCGCGCCTTCGGGCCCGCCGTCACCCTCGTCTGTGCGGCCGGTGGCCTGCCGGGCGAGCTGCACAAATTATGGAAGGCCGGCGCGCCCGGCAGCTACCATATGGAATATGGCTATTCCTGCATGGGCTATGAGATCGCGGGCGGGCTCGGCGTCAAGCTCGCCAAGCCCGACGAGGAGGTGCTCGTCATGGTCGGCGACGGCTCCTATCTCATGATGAATTCGGAGATCGCCACCTCGGTGATGCTGGGCAAGAAGCTCACCCTCGTCGTGCTCGACAATCGCGGTTTTGGCTGCATCAACCGTTTGCAGATGGCGACCGGCGGCGCGAACTTCAACAATCTCCTCGGCGATACGCAGCACGAGACCTTGCCGGACATCGATTTCCGCGCCCATGCCGAAAGCCTCGGCGCCATCGCGGTGAAGGTCTCGTCGATCGCCGAGCTCGAGCAGGCGCTGGCCGAAAGCAAGACGCATTCGCGCACCAGCGTCGTGGTCATCGACACAGACCCCTTGATCACCACTCAGGAAGGCGGCGCCTGGTGGGACGTGGCAGTGCCGGAAGTATCGCTGCGGCGCGAAGTTGATGCTGCGCGCAAATCCTATGTGAAGGCCCTGGCGCAGCAAAGGGTCGGCGATTGAACGGGCGTGCCGCGTAGGCCTGCTCTTGCTAAGTCAATATCGAGGAGAAACAGAATGATCCGTATCGGCGCGAACCCGATCGGCTGGTCGAATGACGACATGGTCGAGCTCGGTGGCCATATCCCGCTGGAGCAATGCCTGACCGAGGCCAAGCAAGCGGGCTTCGTGGGCATGGAACTCGGCAATAAATTCCCGCGTGACGCCGCAAAGCTGAAGCCCATCCTCGATGCGCATGGGCTTGCCCTCGTCTCCGGCTGGTATTCCACCTTCCTGATCGAGCGCGATGCGGACGCCGAATTCGCCTCAGCGCAAGCCCATGCCGGCCTCCTCAAGGCGATGGGCTGCACGGTGCTGATCGCCGCCGAATGCACCCGCACCGTGCATGGCGACAAGACGAAGGCCCTGGCCGAGCGCCCGGTGATGAGCGATGCCGAATGGCGGCGCTTCGCCACAGGTCTCACCGCCTTCGCCGAGAAGCTCGATCGCCTCGGCCTCACTCTCGTCTATCATCACCATATGGGCACGGTGGTGCAGACCGGCGCCGAGATC
The DNA here is from genome assembly GCA_900104855.1 of Rhizobiales bacterium GAS188. Taxonomy (NCBI): domain Bacteria; kingdom Pseudomonadati; phylum Pseudomonadota; class Alphaproteobacteria; order Hyphomicrobiales; species Rhizobiales bacterium GAS188. The sequence goes on along the minus strand of FNSS01000001.1, from coordinate 1,481,658 downwards.
GACCGGCTGATGGCCGAGACCGGCAATGCAGTGAAGCTCCTCCTCGACACCGGGCATGCGACCTGGGGCGGCGCCGATCCGGCTGCGCTCGCGAGGCGCTATCGCGACCGGATCGCGCATGTGCACACCAAGGATGTGCGCCGCGACGTGATGGCGCGGGCCGACGCCGAGAACTGGTCCTTCCTGAAATCTGTGGTCGAGGGCGTCTATACGGTGCCGGGCGACGGCATGATCGATTTCGTCTCGGCCTTCCGCGAGCTCAAAGGTTATTCGGGGTGGGTGGTGGTCGAGGCCGAGCAGGACCCCGAGAAGGCCGATCCCGCGACCTATGCCAAGATGGGCTGCGACAACGTCAGGCGTTTCCTGAAAGAAGCGGGCCTTGGCTGAAGGAGAAGATCACATGTCGAAGCTTCTGGTGAAGCCGTCGGCGCCGGACGCAAGCGGCCGCATCACCCATGTGACGCCGCAGACGGCCGGCTGGACCTATGTCGGCTTCGACGTCTACCGGCTCGGCGATGGCCAGGAGGTCGAGGCCGACAGCGGGGATCGCGAGGTCTGCCTCGTCCTCGTCACTGGCCGGGCCCGCATCGAGGCGGGCGCTGAGGATTTCGGCACGCTCGGCGAGCGTCTCTCTCCCTTCGACGGCAAGCCGCATTGCGCCTATGTGCCGGCCGGCTCGCATTGGCGGGTGAAAGCAGCGGGCGAACTGACACTTGCGGTCTGCTCGGCGCCGGGAAGGGCCGGGGCCCGCAAGCCGCGCAAGATCGCGCCTGCCGATCTCGGCCAGGAGACCCGCGGCAAGGGCACGAATACCCGCTACGTCACCAATATCCTGCCCGAGACGGCCGAGGCCGATTCGCTTCTCGTGGTCGAGGTGATCACGCCGGGCGGCCATACATCGTCCTATCCGCCCCATAAGCACGATGTCGACAACCTGCCTCATGAATCACTTCTCGAGGAGACCTATTACCATCGGTTCGCACCGGCCCAGGGCTTCGCCTTCCAGCGCGTCTACACGGATGATCGCTCGCTCGACGAGACCATGGCGGTCGAGGACGGCGACGTGACGCTCGTCCCCAAGGGCTATCACCCTTGCGCGGCGACGCATGGCTATGATCTCTATTATCTGAACGTTATGGCCGGCCCGAAGCGCACCTGGCGCTTCCATAATGCGGCCGAGCATGAGTGGCTCTTGAAGGCATGAGGGCAGGAGGCACCTGGGACCGCGGACGTCCCGCCCGCCCTCGAGGCGGCGAGGCGATCGCACCGCTACAAGGAAGGGCGCCCGAGAGACGGTCGCGGTTCCAGAGGGATTGCGGGCCGTTCGCAAAGGTGAAATGTCAGGCGTCGCGCGATGTCGTGAGTGCTGAGGCGCCGCCGAATGCCCAAAGAGCCATCCCTGCCGCATGACGGATCGGCGTCGCCCGTTGCGCTCAGCAAGTCGGCGACGCTCCTCGGCGTCGCGCAGGCGGCAGGCGTCTCGACCGCGACCGTCGCACGGGTGCTGCATAGTCGCGGCTATGTGGCGAAGGAAACCCGCAGCCGCGTCGAGGCGGCCATCAAGGCGGCCGGCTATTCGCTGAACGCCGTCGCGCGCGGGCTTCGCACCCGGCGCACCCACACGCTCGGCCATCTTCTGTCCTACATGACCTATAATCCGTTCTTCGCGGGCATCGCGTCGGGGGTCGACGACGACGCCTTCGCCAAGGGCTACAAGGTCTTCAACGTCAACCTCGAAGGCAATCGCGAGCGCGAGCACAAGGGGGTCACCCAGCTCATCCAGAGCCGGGTCGACGCGCTGATCTTCTCGCATGCGGTCGATGCCGGAAATGTCGCCTTGGCGATGGCGGCCGGAATCCCCGTCGTGCAAGTCGAACGGTTGGTCGACTGCCCGACGCATGCGGTCGTCGTCGACAACCTCATCGGCTGCCGCCAGGCGATGCAGCACCTGATCGGGCTCGGCCACAGGCGGATCGCCTTCGTCGGGGCGGATCCGGCGCGCTATGTCCATGCGGGCCCGAGGCCGCAATCCATCGAGAACGAGAGGCTGTCCGCCTATGTCGACTGCTTGAGGCAAGCAGGGATTTCCGTCGACCGGGACCTCGTCTTTCTCTCAACCTATCCGAGACGCTCGGGCTTCCCGGTCGCTCCCGGCGAGCATGGAGCCGGATACGAGCCGATGCGCCGCTTCCTCGGCTTGCCTGAGCGGCCGACCGCCGTGCTGGTGACCGGGGACGTCTTCGCGACCGGCCTGCTGCAGGCGCTCTACGAGGCGAAGCTGCGCGTGCCAGACGACATCTCCGTCATCGGCTATGACGACATGCTCGCCCCCCATCTCGCTCCGCCATTGACGGCCGTAGCTCTGCCGGCCTGGGAATTGGGGCGCACGGCCTGCGAACTCGCTCTGAGGGCCATCGGCGCCGATCTCGAGCGCCAGGTAGTGGTCCTGCCGACACGCCTCAATATCAGGGCCTCGACCGGCCTGGTGCCGAGTTCGAGGGCGGTTCGCTGAGTGTTGCGTGAATAATCATCGCTTGGATTCTCGCCAAAACTGGCGTATGTCATCGATGACCTATCGCATTCGCGCGAGAAAATGTGCGAAGCATGAGGAAGCGCCATTGTGGGTTCGTCCCGCGCCGACGAGGCGTGACTGCGCCACATCGGCATTGCCGGCGGCCCCTGACGGCGTGAGCCAGAGGGAGGACGACGTGCCGGAATTCGTCTTCGTCCATTCAAGCCTGCGCCGTTCAAGCTTGCGTCTGCTCGTGCGCCTGTTGCTGGCGATGGGCGCTTCGCTCCTGATGCTGCCCGTCGGTGCGAAGGCCCAGGTGACGATCAATTTCTGGGACCAGATCTGGGGACCGCCCGAATATATCGACACCGCGCGCAAGCTCGTCGATGTGTTCAACGGCGAGCACCCGAAGATCCAGGTCAAATATCGCTCGATCCCCTGGTCGAACTGGTACCAGACCTATGCGACCGCCATTGCTTCCGGAACCGCTCCGGACATCAGTACGGGCGCCGGCTACCAGGCGGTGCAGTTTGCCGGCATAGGCGCGATCCGTCCCATGGACGATGTGGTTGCCGAGCTGAAGCAATCCGGCGACCTTGCCGACTTCTTTCCCGGGAGCGTCGACCGCCTGCGCTTCGACGGGCACTACGTGGCGCTCCCCTGGAATCTCGATCTGCGCGTCTGGTTCTACCGCAAGGATCTGTTCGCCGCGGCCAGTCTCAAGCCGCCCACGACCTGGGCGGAGTTTCGCGCGGCCGCGAAGCAGCTGACCAAGGACGGCAAGTTCGGTGTCGTCGGCTCGGGCGACACGGGCGGCATGCATTATGTGCTGAGCCTGATCCTCAACAATGGCGGCGGGCTGTTTACCGAGACGCGCGATCTCGACGTCAACGGCGACCGCAACCGCGAGGCCCTCGCCTTCTATTCCGATCTCGTCAAGGATGGTTCGGTGCATCCGGCGAGCGCGGGTTATGATTCCGACCAGCGCCGTCGCGCCTTCCTGCAAGGGCAGGCCGCGATGATGCTCGACGGTCCGGGTTTCCTCGACACGGCTCCGGCCGATCAGCGCGACAAATTCGGCATGCTGGAGCCGCTCACCGGCCCGCATGGCGACAAGGGCACTGTGCTCTGGGTCAACAACATCATGATCTATGATCAGACCAAATATCCGGAAGAGACCAAGACCTTCCTGAAATGGTGGTCGCAGAACCAGAAACCGCTCTGGACCGAGGGCCATGTGCGCTCGCTTCCGGCGCGCCTGTCGATCGCCAAGGACCCGTTCTTCACGCAATCGGAGGTTCGCCGCATCGCCATCGACGATTATGTCCCGGTCGGCAAGGCGACCGGGAACGCCTCGGCGAGCATCTTCCCGAAGCTGAATGCGGTCGAAGGCGACGGCGTCCTGCAGTCGCTGACTCAGGAACTCCTGCAAGGCAAGGATGTCGGTGCAGCGATGGCGCATGCCGACGACAAGCTCAAGGCAATCATGAAGGAATAGAGGCTTCGCCGTGGCGATCACCGCGTCCGTCGACGAGCGCGCGGGGCCGGTCGCCACGGCGGCGCGGCGCCGGCGCACCGACCTCCTGCCGCTGCTGCTGCTTCTGCCTTCGATCGTCCTGATCGGCGCTGTGATCGCCTATCCGCTGCTCTCCGGCATGAGCTACTCCATCCATGGCGGCACCTTGCTCAAGCCCGGCGGCTTCATCGGCGCCGACAATTATCGGACGCTCGCGGGGCTCACCGATTTCTACAACGCGCTGCGGTTCAGCGTCGTTTTCGCCGTCGTCAATGTCGCCTGCTGCTACCTGCTTGGCCTCGGCATCGCCCTCCTGATGAACCTCGACGTGCCCGGGCGCGCCTTCTTTCGGGTCGCCTTCCTGCTGCCCTGGATCATCCCCTCGATCGTCTCCGTCGTCAGCTGGCGCTGGCTCGTCGCCGATCAGTCGGCGCCCGTGAACCAGTTCCTGATGCTGATCGGCGTCAACCCCATCTATTTCCTCTCATCGGATTTCTGGGCGCAGGCCGTCGTCTGCCTGGTCAAGATCTGGCGCAGCTTTCCGTTCATGATGGTGTCGATCCTCGGCGCGCTGCAAGGGATCGACCGCTCCCTCTACGAAGCCGCCGCCCTCGATGGCGCCACGCGCTGGCAGGCCTTCCTGCATGTCACCATGCCGCAGCTCAAGGGCATCTCGATCATCCTGTGCATCCTGATGACGATCTTCACGGTCAATGATTTCGAGACGCCCTGGCTGATCACCCAGGGCGGGCCTTCGAACGCGACCGAGAACCTGATCATCCTCGCCTACCGCCTGACCTTCGCGCGCAACCAGGTGGGCCTCGGCTCGGCCGTGTCCTTCGTGACCTTCCTGATCCTCATGGCGCTCGCCGTCCTGCTCCTGCGCCGGCAGCGCGAGGCGAGCTGATGCGCATCTCTCCCGCCACGCGCTGGATGCTCTTCCTCGCGGTCCTCGCGATCGCGCTCCTGATCAATGCGCCGATCATCCTGACGATCCTCAACTCGTTCCAGACGACGGAGCAGATGCTGGTGTCGAAGAGCGTGCTGCCGGCGAGCTATACGCTGGCGAATTACGGCTTCCTACTGGCGCGCACGGCCTATCTCGGCTTCCTCGGCAACACGCTGCTGATCGCTTTGGCGAGCACGCTGCTCACCCTCGCGGCTGCGGCCTTCGCCGGCTATGCCCTGTCGCGCTACCCGTCCGCGCCCATTACGGCCTATTCGCGCATCCTGCTCGGGGTGCAGATGTTCCCGGTGATCCTGGCACTGATTCCGCTCTTCATCATCTTCAAGGCGCTCGGCCTGATCAACAATCCGCTATCGGTGATCCTCATCTACACGGTCGTGCATCTGCCCTTCGCGACCTGGATGCTGCGGGCGTTCTTCGATTCGATCCCGCGCGAGCTCGAGGAGGCGGCGCTCGTCGACGGTTGCTCGCGGATGCAGGCTTTCGGCCGCATCGTGCTCCCGCTCACAGGGCCAGGCCTCGCCGCGGTGGCGATCTTCGCGACGCTCTTCTCCTACAACGAGTTTTTCATCGCCAGCGTCTTCCTGCGCGATGAAGAGACCATGACGATTCCGGTCGGCGTGCAGATGTTCATGCAGCAATACGCGACCGACTGGGGAAGCCTGATGGCCGCCGCGACCCTGACGATGATCCCGGCCTTCCTGTTCTTTATGTTCGTGCAGAAATACATGATCCAGGGAAATGTCGCAGGCGGCGTGAAGGGGTGAGGCTGATGAAGTGACGGAGGCAGTTTTCATGCAACGCGTCAGGGTGGGAATCGTCGGTTGCGGCGAGGTCGCCCAGATCATCCATCTGCCGATCCTGCGCGAGCTGCCGGCTCGTTTCCAGGTGACCGCACTCTGCGATGTCAGCCCGCATGTGGTGAACGGCGTCGCAGAGCGTTGGGGCGTGCCGCATCGCTTCCTCGATTATCGCGAGCTCATCGCTTGCGATGCGGTCGATGCGGTGCTCGTTGCCAACCCACACGTCTTCCACGCCGAGGTTGCGATCGCCGCCATGCGGGCCGGCAAGCATGTGCTGATCGAAAAGCCGATGTGCATCACGCTCGCCGAGGCCGATGCCCTGATCGCCGAGCAGCAGGCATCCGGATCCGTCGCGCAGGTCGGCTATATGCGCCGCTATGCGCCGGCCTTCACGCAGGCCAAGGCGCTGGTGCGGGAGCTTGCCGATATCCGCCTCGCCCGCGTCCATGACGTGCTCGGGCGCAACACCCTCATCATCGCCGAGATGGCGGACGTCATCCGGCCGATCGACTTGCCGGCTGGCGCCGCGGAGGAGCTGCGCCGTCTCCAGTCGGCGCGCATCGCCGAGGCGATCGGACCGGCATCGCCGCAGCTCGAGAACGCCTATGGGCTGTTGCTCGGCCTCTCGAGCCATGACCTGTCGGCCATGCGCGAGCTGCTCGGAGCGCCGCGCCGCGTGCTCTATGCTGCTTGCCGGGGCGAGGATGGGCGCTCTATCTCGGCGGCCTTCGACTATGGCGGATATGTCTGCCAGTTCGAGACCGGCATCGACCTCATCCCGCGCTTCGATGCCCATATCGAGGTCTATTCCCCGTCGCGCGTCATCGGTGTCCAGTATGACACGCCCTATATCCGCAACCTGCCGGGCCGCCTCGTCGTCACCGATGTCGATGAGCGCGGCATGGCCCGCACCAGCACCAGCCTCGCCTGGCGCGATTCCTTCGCCCTCGAATGGGAAGCCTTCCATGACAGCATCACGCGCGGCAACCCACCCAAGACGTCGCCGCGCGATGCCCGCGAGGATCTCGTGATGTTCGAGGAGATGATCACGTCCATGCGCGCTCAGCCCGCAAGTAGCAGTGCAAGCACGACTCTTGGCGCCAGCCTGGAGGCCGCCGTTTGAGACCGGCTGACGCGCTTCCTGTCTGGTACCGGCTTTCACTGAGCACGGAGGCACGCTATCCCTCCCGCACGAAGTTGGGGGAGGGTGGACGCCTCACGCGTCGCGACTGGCTATTTGCCCTTTGTGATCACGACATGCGTCGCGTTCGGAGCGGGAACGTGTTCGGTGCGTTGATAGCCGAGCTCTGGTACGTCGATGCCCTCTAGCAGGGATTCTCCCGAACCCAGGAGTGTCGGCGCAATTGCCAAGTGCATCTCATCGATAAGTCCGGCGCGAAGGTATTGCCGGATCGTGGCGGCCCCGCCGCCAATCCGGATATCTTGACCGTTGGCGGCGTCGACAGCCCGTTCAAGCGCGGCGTGGATGCCGTCGGTGACAAAGTGGAAGGTCGTGCCGCCGCTCATGGCGATCGATGCACGTGCGTGGTTGGTGAGCACGAAGACGGGGGTGTGATAAGGCGGATTGTCGCCCCACCACCCCTTCCAATTATTGTCCGGCCAAGCGCCCCTGACAGGTCCGAACATGTTTCGACCAAGTATCCACGCGCCTATATTGTGCATTCCGCGCGCCGCAAAGTCGTCGTCGATGCCCGTCGCGCCACCCTCTTTGCCAACCATCTGTTGAAAGGTGCGGGTGGGGAATACCCATTCGTGCAGCGCGACACCGCCGACGCCAAGTGGATTGTCGAGGTCCTGATCGGGTCCTGCGCCGTAGCCGTCGACGGATATTGTGAAGCAGTTGACGCGAAGCTTAGTCATTTGCGCTCCCTACAAACCAACCTGATTGCATATTGCAAGCGGTGCCTCCATAGCTAGACTGCTTGCATATGGCAAGTGGAGTTCGGTGGCGGTGGAGCGCCGAATATCCGGATAGGTTTGTGAGCCGGCTCGAACGTGATCCGACCTCCCGCAAGGCGAGAGGTGGGGTCGACCGCTTTTGCAACCCATGTCGCCTCTATTCGGCCGCTTGATTCTATCGGCGGCCGCGGGCATCCTACATGTATGGAAGTGTCGCCGCAGAGCGAGCGACACCACCTCAGGGCAGGAGTCACCCATGCGGAAATTGCTTATTGCGGCGACGCTCGCGTCGTTCGCCGCGGCGCCGGCCATGGTGCAGTCGGCGAGAATTTCCTGATCGGACGGGCAATGTCCCCCCTCGTATCAGTTCGCGACGTCAGCAAGAGCTTTCCGGGAGTTCGCGCGCTGAGGCGCGTTCAATTCGAGCTCCTGGCGGGCGAGGTCCATGCTCTGGTCGGCGAGAACGGCGCGGGCAAATCGACCTTGATGAAGATTCTGGCGGGTATCTACAGCAAAGATAGCGGAGAAATTCTCTATAATGGCGACCCGGTGAATCTCGCCAGCCCCCGTGCCGCTCAGATGATGGGCATCGGGATCATTCATCAGGAACTGCAGCTGATGAATCATCTGACCGTGGCCCAGAACATTTTCATCGGCCGGGAACCGCGGGGAGGATTGGGCGTGTTCCTCGACGAGGACAAGCTCAATCGTCAGGCGCGGGACATTCTCGCCCACATGCATTTGAAACTCGACCCGCGAGCGATCGTCGGCAGGCTGACCGTTGCGAAACAGCAGATGGTGGAAATCGCCAAGGCGTTTTCCTTCAATTCGCGCGTTTTGATCATGGACGAGCCGACCGCCGCGCTAAATGACGCCGAGATCGCCGAATTGTTCAACATCATCCGGGAGTTGAAGGCGCGTGGTGTGGGTATCGTCTACATTTCGCACAAGATGGACGAACTCAAGCAGATTTCCGATCGGGTCACCGTCCTTCGCGACGGCGAATATGTCGCGACCGCACCGACCGCGACGACAAGCTTGGACACGATCATCAGCATGATGGTGGGCCGGACCTTGATGGACGTCGCGCGACCGCCGAAACAGGCATCGCGTGGCAACGTCGCGCTCGAAGTCAGGAACCTGAATTGCGGGCCTTTGGTCAAGAATGTCAGTTTCATGCTGCGCCGGGGCGAGATCCTGGGATTCGCCGGCCTGATGGGCGCCGGAAGAACCGAAGTCGCGCGCGCGATATTCGGCGCGGACAGCGTCGAGTCCGGTGAAGTCGTCGTGCGGGGCGTCAGCGCCTCGATCAAATCGCCGGCCGACGCAGTTGCGCTGGGGATCGGCTATTTGTCGGAGGACCGCAAGCGGTTTGGCTTGGCGGTCGGCATGGATGTCGAGTCCAACGTCGTCATGGCCACTCTGGCCAGGCACTTGGCGTTCAAATTCGTTCTCCGGCGGCAGGGAATCCGCGCCACCGTCGAATCGTTCATCAGGCTCCTCAACATTCGTACCCCTTCGGCGACGCAAGAGGTCCGGCTTCTTTCGGGGGGCAACCAGCAGAAGATCGTGATCGCCAAATGGCTGGCGCGGGATTGCGACATTCTCTTTTTCGACGAGCCGACCCGCGGCATCGATGTGGGCGCCAAGGCCGAAATCTACAAGCTGCTGCGCTCCTTGGCCGATCAGGGCAAGGCGATCGTGATGATCTCGTCGGAATTGCCGGAGATTTTGCTCATGAGCGACCGCATCGTCGTCATGTGCGAAGGGCGGATCACCGGCGAGCTTGCAGGGAGAGACGCCACTCAGGAGCGGATCATGCAGTTGGCCACGCAACGCGAAACAGCCAAGGCTGCCTAGGCTAGGCCAGAGGAATCGATGGGATGACGGAATCCAAAACGGCCGCGATCGGAACCGACCAGCGCGTTGCTTTCCGAGCCCAGATATTTGGCTCGATAGCGCGCCAAAAGCTGTTCGCCTTCGCCAGCCTGATCCTGTTGATGATCGCTTTCAGTTTCGCCTCGCCCGCCTTCATGCAGGTCGAGAACTTCCTTGGCATCCTGCAGTCGACGGCGGTCAATGGCGTGCTGGCAATCGCCTCCACCTTCGTCATCATCACGGGTGGCATCGATCTGTCGGTCGGCACCTTGATGACCTTGTGCGCCGTGATGGCGGGGGTGTTCCTGACCTACTGGCACCTGCCCTTGTGGACTGGCGTGCTCGCGGCCATCGCGATGGGCGCGGCGAGCGGCGCGCTGTCGGGCACCTTCGTCGCGAAATTGAAGCTACCCCCCTTCATCGCCACGCTCGGCATGATGCTGGTGAACAAGGGACTGGCCCTCGTGGTGGCCGGCGACAAGCCGATCTATTTCACCGACACCGAAAGCTTCTCGACAATCTCGCAGGGTTCGGTGATCGGCTACATTCTGCCCAGCGTGCCGGTTCCCAATAGCGTGTTGATCCTGTTTGCGGTGGCGATCGCGGCATCGGTCCTTCTCGGCCGCACGGCGCTCGGCCGCTACACATTCGCCTTGGGCAGCAACGAGGAAGCGGTTCGCCTGTCCGGCGTCAACGTGGACCGCTGGAAGATCACGATCTACATGTTGGCGGGTGCCATTTGCGGAGTCGCGGGCCTGCTGATCGCCTCGCGGCTCAATTCCGCCCAGCCGGCGCTGGGCCAGGGCTACGAGCTCGAAGCAATCGCCGCGGTTGTGATCGGCGGCACCTCGCTGAGCGGAGGCACCGGAACGGTGCTTGGCACCATCATCGGCGCCTTCATCATGAGCGTTCTCACCAACGGCCTGCGCATCCTCTCGGTCGCGCAGGAATGGCAGATCGTCGTCACCGGCGTCATCATCATCCTGGCCGTGTACATAGACATCCTGCGGCGGAGGAGCTTGTGAAGCGAAATCGATCGAGGGCAGGCACGGAGGCGAAGACAGGCAATACTGACCAACGCTCAAGGAAAAATCGCCGAAACATTGGTCAGCTAAAGCGAGCAAAACAGGAAGGAACGGAGGAATCCAATGTTGAACAGAATGCAAATCACCGCCTTGATCGGCGCCGCTGCGTTGGTGGGGCTCACCGGCGTCTCGCGTGCCGACGACCCCTACATTCCGTTGATCTCCAAGGGCTTCCAGCACCAGTTCTGGCAGGCGGTCAAGCTCGGTGCGGAGCAGGAGGCCCAGAAGCTCAAGGTCAAGATCAGCTTCGAAGGGCCGGAGACCGAGGCGATGGTCGACAAGCAGATCGATATGCTGTCAGCCGACCTCGCCAAGCATCCGCAAGCGATCGGCTTCGCCGCGCTCGATAGCAAGGCGGCCATTCCGCTACTCAAGAAGGCGCAAGACCAGCACATCCCGGTGATCGCTTTCGACTCGGGCGTCGACAGCGACATCCCGTTGACCACCTGCGCGACCGACAACCTCGCGGCCGCCGGCGTCGCTGCCGACAAATTGGCGGGGATGATCGGCGATTCGGGCGAAGTCGCCGTGGTGGTGCACGATCAGACTAGCCGCACCGGCATCGACCGCCGCGACGGCTTCGTCAACCGGATGAAAGAGAAGCACCCCAACGTCAAGATCATCAGCGTCCAATATGGTGGTGGCGACCAGTTGAAGTCGACCGAGATCACCAAGGCGATCCTGCAGGCCAACCCGAACCTCAAGGGCATCTTCGGTGCCAATGAGGGCTCGATCATTGGCGTGCTGCACGGCGTCAAGGAGTCCAAGAAGAAGGTCGTCGTGGTCGGCTACGATTCGGGCAAAGAGCAGATCGACGCAATCAAGTCCGGCGAAGAGGCCGGCGCGATTACCCAGAACCCGATCGGCATCGGCGCCTGCGTCGTCGAATCGGCCATGAAGGCGTTGAAGGGCGAAAAGCTGCCCAAGGTGGTCGACACCGGATTCTACTGGTACGACAAATCGAACGTCAGCGACCCGAAAGTCGCCGCGGTTCTCTACAACTGAGATCCGCATTTCGGTGCGAAGGGTGAGGGTGGGGCGCGTGGCCGGATCGGCCGGGGCTGAACCATGCGCACGCCTCCTTCTCAGCTTGCGGGAGAAGGCCCCGATCGCGTCAGCGATCGGCGGATGAGGGGCGGTCGAGCATCCTGGACGCCCTTATCGCATGCGCCGCTAAATTGACCGGCTCGCCGGACCCGAATAGCGTTCGGCGGTCGGATCAGTCGCATGCAGATCACCTCAGGCCATTCGCCCCGGCGGCACGCCGCGCATCGCTGATGGACCGGCCGATGCCCGAACCGTCCAACCTGCCGCAGCCATTCGCGGGTTGGTTCGCCATGCGGGGCTGGGCGCCGCGCACCCACCAGCTCGAGCTCATCGGCATGGCGCGCCAGGGGCGCTCGGTGCTGCTCATCGCCCCGACCGGAGCCGGCAAGACGCTGGCGGGGTTCCTGCCCTCCTTGATCGAGCTTGCCGAGGCGCGTTCCGCTCCCGGCGGGGCGGACGCGGCCAGCAGCGGAACGGAAGCCGGGGGTGCAGCAAAGCCCGGCGCTCGGGGCAAGCGCGCGAAGCGGCGCCTGCACACGCTCTATGTGTCGCCCTTGAAGGCGCTCGCCGCCGATGTGCAGCGCAATCTGGAAACGCCGCTGCGCGAGATGGAACTGCCGATCCGCGTCGAGACGCGCACCGGCGATACTTCGGCCTTCGCCCGGCAGCGCCAGAAGACGGCGCCGCCCGATATCCTGCTCACGACGCCCGAGCAGGTGGCGCTGCTGCTCGCCGCCAAGGAATCGCGCGAACTGTTCGGTTCGCTGCGGCGCGTCATCATCGATGAGCTGCATTCACTCGTGACCTCGAAGCGCGGCGATCTCCTGGCGCTCGACCTCGCAAGGCTGAAGGCCATCGCGCCGGGCCTCGCCAGCGTCGGCCTGTCGGCGACTGTGCGCGAGCCGCAAGCCCTGCAGCTCTGGCTCGGCGCGACGCGCGCTCTCGATGCCGAGCGGCCGCGCGCCAGCCTCGCCGATCTCGTCACCGCGGGCGGGGCGGCGCCCGCGGACCTCACGATCCTCGAGACCGAGGCGCCGCTGCCGCTTGCCGGTCATATCACCCGTCATGCCTTGCCCGAGATCTACGCGGCGATCCGCTCGCACAAGATGACGCTCGTCTTCGTCAACACCCGCATGCAGGCGGAGTTCCTGTTCCAGGCGCTGTGGCGCATGAACGAGGATTCGCTCCCCATCGCCCTGCATCACGGCTCGCTCGACGCGGCGCAGCGCAAGAAGGTCGAGGCCGCGATGGCGCAAGGCCGCCTCAAGGCGGTGGTCTGTACCTCGACGCTCGATCTCGGCATCGATTGGGGCGATGTCGACCTCGTCATCAATGTCGGCGCACCCAAGGGCGCGAGCCGGCTGATGCAGCGCATCGGACGCGCCAATCACCGTTTGGACGAGCCTTCCAAGGCCGTCATCGTGCCCTCGAACCGCTTCGAGGCGCTCGAGGCGGAGGCGGCGCTCGAAGCCGTGGAGGCGGCAGCGCAAGATACGCCCGATGCGCGGCGTGGCGCCCTCGACGTGCTCGCCCAGCATGTGCTCGGCGTCGCCTGCGGCGATCCTTTCCTCGCCGACGAGCTCTATGCCGAGACCGTCTCGACTGCCCCCTATGCGGAGCTGACCCGGGAGAGCTTCGAGACGGTGCTGCAATTCGTGGCGACGGGCGGCTATGCGCTGCGTTCCTATGAGCGCTTCGCCAAGATCCGCCAGGGGCGGGACGGGCGCTGGCGCGCGGCGACCGCGAGCGTCATCCAGCAATACCGGCTGAATGTCGGCACCATCGTCGAGGCGGCGATGCTGAAGGTCAGGCTCGGTCGCCTGCGGGCGGCGAGGCCGGGCGCTCAAGCTTCCGCAGGACATTTTGCGGCGACCGGCCTGTTGCGCCGCTCCGGCCGTATGCTCGGCGAGCTCGAGGAATATTGGGCCGAGCAGATGACGGTCGGCGACACCTTCATCTTTGCAGGCGAGATCCTGCGTTTCGAGGGCATCACCGAGAACGAGGTCGTGGCCTCGCGAGCGCGCGCCGGCACCGACCCCAAGATCCCCTCCTATGACGGCGGCAAATTCCCGCTCTCGACTTTTCTCGCCGCCCGGGTGCGCGCTATGCTGGCCGACCCCTCGAGCTGGTCGAGATTGCCTGAGGAAGTGGCGCGCTGGCTCGGTTATCAGGCCGAGCGTTCGCTGCTGCCCGAGCAGGACGGCTTGCTGGTCGAGACCTTTCCGAGCGCGGGGCGGCATTTTCTCGTCGCTTATCCGTTCGAGGGACGGCTCGCCCATCAGACGCTCGGCATGCTGCTGACGCGCAGGCTCGAGCGCGCCAGGCTGCGCCCGCTCGGCTTTGCCTGCAATGATTACGGCATCAGCGTCTGGGCGCTCGGCGATATCGGGCTCGCGGTCGAGCAGGGGCGGCTGTCGCTCGACGAGCTGTTCGGGCAGGACATGCTGGGCGACGATCTCGAGGCCTGGCTCGCCGAGACGGCGCTGATGAAGCGCAGCTTCCGTGCCTGCGCCATCATTGCCGGCCTGATCGAGAGACGCCATCCCGGACTACAGAAGAGCGGCCGCCAGGTGACGATCTCGACCGACCTCGTCTACGACGTGCTGCGCAGCCATGAGCCGGGCCATATCCTGCTGCAGGCGGCGCGCGAGGACGCCGCGACCGGCCTTCTCGATCTCAAGCGTCTCGCCATGATGCTCTCGCGCATCGTGGGGCGAATCAGGCATAAGGGGCTCGAGCGCGTCTCGCCGCTCGCCGTGTCGATCGTGCTCGAGATCGGTCGCGAAGCGGTGCATGGCGAGGCGAGGGACGAGATATTGGCGGAAGCCGAAGCGACCCTGATGCAGGAAGCCCTTGGTGCAGGAAGTTCCGGCGTGACCCGAATGCGACTTTCGGAGAGGCGCGAGCCGATCCCCCGAAGAGATCATGGCTGAGAGCCGCAAGCATGGTTGAGAGCGGCAAGATCTGGGCTCGCGCCGGCGCCGTCGCGAGCGAAGCCGGCGCTGCCCCGTTCCGACCGGCAGCCCGGCGCAGCTGCGGGCTCGAGCTTGGCGCTGCCGTGTTCCTCGCCGACACCTCGGGCGCCCTTTGGCATGAGGACGAGCGCACCTTGATCGTTGCCGATCTGCATCTCGAAAAAGGCTCGTCGCTGGCGCGACGCGGCATGATGTTGCCGCCCTATGATACGCCGGCGACGCTCGCGGCGCTCGCAGCCGTGATCGCGCATTATGATCCGCGTTGCGTGATCTCGCTCGGCGACGGCTTCCATGACAGCGACGGCGCCGAGCGGCTCGACGCCGAGTGCCGCACCGCCTTGCGGGCCATGCAGGCGGGACGCGATTGGGTCTGGGTCGCGGGAAACCATGATCCGGCGGCGCCGGCGGGGCTGCCGGGGATCCATGTGGAGGCCTGCGAGGTCGCGGGCGTGAAGGCGCGCCATGAGCCCGGCTCCGGCCTCGACGACAGCGCCCAGGGCGAGATCGCCGGTCACCTGCATCCCGTCGCCCGCATCGTCGGGCGTGGCGGCGGCGTGCGCCGGCGCTGCTTTGCGACCGATGAGCGGCGCTGCGTGCTGCCGGCCTTCGGCGCCTATGCGGGTGGGCTCGATCTGCGAGCCGCAGCCTTCTCGGCCGTGTTCGACCGGGCTCGCCTCAAGGCCATCGTCATCGGCGAAGGGCGAGTCCATGTCTTTCACGGCTCGGCCATTCACGGCCAGGCGGGAAATTAAGCCCTGGGACCGCGACCGTCCCGGCGGCGCGGTGTCCGTTGCAACCCGGATTCCTGATGAGGCGAATGCGAGTTGCGCGATTCAGGGCATGTTTACCGGTATGGGGTAGGAGTTTGCGGGATCGGCTGAGCCGTTTCGGCAATCGGAGTTCCCTGATGACGATCCCCATGGGGCGGAAATCGCCTCTCGTGAGGAGATTTGTGCGGGCCTCGGGCCGCGCATCGCGGTTCCATGCCGACAAGCAGGGTTCGGTCGCCGTCGAATTCGGCCTTGTGGCCATCCCCTTCCTCGCCCTCCTGCTCGCGATGTTCCAGACGGCGCTCGTGGTGTTCACCGGGCAGGTGCTCGACACGGCGCTGCAGGATACGGCGCGCCTGATCATGACGGGCCAGGCGACGACCATGAGCGCGGATGATTTCGTCACTGGCCCGAAGGGCTTGTGCAGCCGCATCACGGCGCTCTTCGACTGCGCGGGCGCCTACGGCGCAAAGACGTTGCAGATCGATATTCGCGCGCCCTCGGCCTTCGCCAATGCGGTGCTCACCCCGCCGACAGTGTCGGGCAGCAGCATCAACTGGGGCACCAGCGACGGCAAGCCGCTCTACTCGAATACCACAAAGAACCAGATCGTCATCGTGCGGGCGGCGCTGCTGCAGCCGATCTATCTGTCTTTCCCCGTGAACTTCATGGGCAGCAACATGGATTCAGGGCTGAAGACGGCCGGCAGCAGCACGTCGCGTCTCATGATGTCGACTGTCGCCTTCATGAACGAGCCTTTCAACTGAGAGCCAGAACTTTCAACTGAGAGCCAGAACTTTCGACTGAGAGCCAGGAGGCACCATGTCGGTTGGAACGCGTCTGCAGGCGGTCGGCGCGCACATATACGCCAAGCTCCAAGACTTCTACGCCAAGCTTCAAGATTTCGCGCTGCGCAGCACGGCGACCGCGGCAATCGAATTCGCCATGGTGCTGCCTGTGATGCTCACCGCCTATATCGGCTCGGTCGAGGTGGGAGGGGGCGTCACGGCCGATCGCAAGCTCGCCAGCCTGTCGCTGACGCTCGCCAACCTCACGGCTCGCTACAATCTTAATCAGGGCATACAGGACTCGGACATTAACGGCGTCTTCAATGCCAGCGCCGCCGTCCTGTCGCCATACGACTACACCAAGGCCGGCATGGTGATCACCAGCTTCGTGTTCGATAGTGGTGTCGCGAACCCGCCTAATGCCTATGTGGTGTGGAGCGACGCGACGGGTCCTGGCGCCGTCGCCATGACGCCTAGCTGCACCAACGCGATCCCGACCACGATCGTTCCGGCCAATCTCCGCACCCAGGGTGGATCGGTGATCCTCGGCCAGGCCAATTTCCCCTACCATCCGCCGATCGGATACGTGGTCACGGGCACGGTCAACCTGTCGGAAGTGAATTTCATGGTGCCGCGCTACAAGCCCTCCATCGCGCGCACCAATTCGAGCACCGGCAAGACCTATTCCACATGCGTGGGCAGTAGCCTCGCTCCCTGAAAGAATCGCAGCGATCCGGTCTCGATCGATCGCGCCTGCGTCAGCCTCGCCGAGCCTTGCCTGCCCGGCGAGGGGTCTCCCGCCGCTCAGGCGTGGGCGCCGATCCAGCGCGACAGGTCGCCTTTCGAGGCGGCGCCCACCTTCTGGGCCGCGAGCTTGCCATCCTTGAAGATCATCAGGGTCGGGATCGAGCGGACGCCGAACTTGTCGGCGGTCGCAGGGTTCTCGTCGACATTGAGCTTGACGACCTTTATCTTGCCGGCGAGCTCGTTCGAGATATCCTCGAGCGACGGACCGATCATGCGGCAGGGGCCGCACCACTCCGCCCAGAAATCGACGACGACCGGGTGCTCGGACTTGATCACGTCGTTCTCGAAGGAGGCATCGGAGGTCTTGGCGGTCGGCATGGCAATCCCTTTCGCGCTTCGGCCCGCATGCTGCGTCCGGGGCCGGGGTGGCAGAGGGGTAACCTAGGAAGTCTCCCCGCCGCATTCAACTGCCAAAAAGGGCGCTATCGGCGGCTGGGACCGCGGGCGTCCCGCCCGCCCTTGAGACGGCGAGGCCTCCACCCTGGGAAGAAGGGCGACCGAGACGGTCGCGGTCCCAGGGGCTGCCTGTCAGGCGCTCACCGCGAAGCTATGGGTGGCCTTCATCCGGCGGCGCTCGAGCGAGGAGGCGATGCCCATGCTCTCGCGGTATTTGGCGACGGTGCGGCGCGCGATGTCGACGCCGCCATCGCGCAGGCGCTGCACGATTGTGTCGTCCGACAGGACGACCGCCGGGTCCTCGGTCTCGATGAGCTGCTTGATCTTGAAGCGCACCGCCTGCGCCGAGAGCGCTTCGCCGCCATCGGCGCTCTGGATGGCCGAGGAGAAAAAATACTTCATCTCGAACATGCCGCGCGGCGTCGCGATATATTTGTTCGAGGTGACGCGCGATACCGTCGATTCATGCATCGAGATGGCGTCGGCGATCGTCTTGAGGTTCAGCGGGCGCAGATGCTCGACGCCTTGCGTCAGGAAGGCATCCTGCTGGCGCACGATCTCGCTTGCCACCTTCAGCACGGTGCGGGCCCGCTGCTCCAGGCTGCGCGTCAGCCAATTGGCGTTCTGCAGGCACTCGGCGATATAGGCCTTGTCGCCGTCGCGCAGCGGGCCGGCCGTGACCTTGGCATGGTAATCCTGGTTGACCAGGACGCGGGGCAGGGCGGCCGGATTGAGCTCGACATTCCAGCTTCCGTCGGGACTGGCGCGCACCTGGACGTCCGGCACGACGGTCTGCACCACGCCTGCACCGAAAGCGAGGCCGGGCTTCGGGTTGAGGGCGCGGATTTCGGCGATCATGTCGAGGACGTCCTCGACATCGACGCCGCAAAGACGCGACAGCCCCGCGACGTCGCGCTTGGCGACGAGATCGAGACGCGAGACGAGAATGCGCATGACCGGATCCAGCCGGTTGCGCTCCGCAAGCTGCAGCGACAGGCATTCGGCGAGCGAACGCGCCCCGACGCCGGAAGGCTCGAAGCGTTGCACCAAGGTGAGGACCTGTTCGACGCGCGCGACTGCGACGCCGAGGCGCTCGGCCAGCTCGGCAAGATCGAGCGTCAGATAGCCGGCATCGTCGATGCCGTCGATGATCTCGCGCCCGATCAGACGCTCCGCCGGCACATCGGTCGCAAAACCGAGCTGTGTCGCGAGGTGATCATGCAGCGATATGGGCGCCGCCACATAGGCTTCGAGATTGTGATCCTCGCCGTCATGAGTGCCGCTGCTCGAGGAGGTGGAGGGTCCGCTCGAAAGGCCGAGCGTCTCGACCCGGCTCGCCGCAGGGGCCGGCTGCTGCATCGCGGCCTCGTCGGGAAAGACATCGCCGAGATCGCTGCCGAAGCGTTCCTCGATATCGGCACGGTCGGGAGGTGCGCTCTCGGCGCTCCATTCACCGGCCGGAAGATCGAGGCCGGACCCGTCGAGAGCTGAGGCCGAAGCGTCGTCCGGCGTCGCCCCGGCACCCTCGCTCGCCGCCCAATCCGTCTCTCCGCCCGCCGCATCCGAGGCGTCGCCGGACCTCTCGCCAGGTCCTTCTCCGTCGCTCACGGCGGCGCTTTGATCGCTGTCACCCTCGGCGCGCTCGAGCAGCGGGTTGCGTTCGAGCTCGGCTTCCACATAGGCGGCAAGGTCGAGGCTCGAGAGCTGCAGCAGCTTGATCGCTTGCAAGAGCTGCGGCGTCATGACCAGGGACTGGCCCTGGCGCATTTCGAGCCGATGTGACAACGCCATCGCTTCGCCTGAACAACGCAAATGCATCTGTGCGCCGCGACCGTCGCGAAGTTCGCGCGGTCGATCGGCACGGTTCTTGCTTGTGATACATGGCCGAGGCCGTCACGTCAAAGCCGCGAACACCGATTTTGGGCTTTGGCGTTAATCAGGTCTTTCCAGAAAAAGCGAGATTGGAAAGCCGCGATTGGAAAATCGTGATTGTCTCGCTCAGGCCTCGATGGGCCTCTGCGGCATGGCGAGGCCTCTCCGAATGACGGCAGTTGAACGCGGGGCGCGTCGGGTTTACCAGACATGCGGTCGCGGTGTTGCTGCGCTGCTCGCCGGCTCTTGCCATGACGACACCGTGCAGTTTCGATGCCAATGTCGCGATCGGCTGTTCGCAACGCTCCTTCCGAGCCTGCGCGGCACAAGGAGAGGGCAGGGAGAGGGACCTGATGAATTACGCGCCAAAGCCAAAGGATCTCTTGGCTCCAAGCCACAAGATCGGGGTCACGCCGGGCTATATGTCGGGCTTCGGCAACTCCTTCGAAACCGAAGCGCTGCCCGGCGCCCTGCCTGTCGGGCGCAATTCGCCCCAGAAATGCCGTTACGGCCTTTATGCCGAGCAGCTTTCGGGCTCGCCTTTCACGGCGCCGCGCTCCACCAATGAGCGCTCCTGGCTCTACCGCATCCGGCCGAGCGTCAAGCATTCGGGCCGCTTCCGCAAGGTCGATGCCGGCATGTGGCGCACCGCGCCCTGCCATGAGCAGGACATGCCGATCGGTCAATTGCGCTGGGGGCCGCAGCCGATTCCGAAGAAGAAGCAGAATTTCCTGCAGGGCATGCGCACCATGACGACCGGCGGCGATGCTGGAGCGCTCACCGGGATGGGCGCGCATGTCTATCTCGCCAACCGCTCGATGGTGGACGAATATTTCTACAACGCCGATGGCGAGCTGCTGGTGGTGCCGCAAGAGGGGCGGGTGCGCTTCTGGACCGAGTTCGGCATCATCGACGCGGCGCCCGGCGAGATCGTCGTCATCCCGCGCGGCGTGAAGCTGCGCGTCGAGCTCACCGACGGCGAAGCGCGCGGCTATGTCTGCGAGAATTACGGCGGCGCCTTCGTGTTGCCGGAACGCGGGCCGATCGGGGCCAATTGCCTCGCCAATGCGCGCGATTTCCTCGCCCCGGTCGCTGCCTTCGAGGACAAGGATGCGCCCTCCAAGCTCTATGTGAAATGGGGCGGGCAACTGTTCGTGACCGAGCTCGACCACTCCCCGCTCGATGTCGTCGCCTGGCACGGCAATTACGCGCCCTACAAATATGACCTGCGCAGCTTCTCGCCGGTCGGGGCCATTTCGTTCGACCATCCCGATCCGTCGATCTTCACGGTGCTGACGGCGCCCTCCGAGACGCCCGGCACCGCCAATGTCGATTTCGTCATCTTCCCCGAGCGTTGGGCGGTGGCCGACAACACCTTCCGTCCGCCCTGGTATCATATGAACATCATGTCGGAGTTCATGGGGCTGATCTACGGCGTCTATGACGCCAAGCCCCAGGGCTTCGTGCCGGGTGGCATCAGCCTGCATAATTGCATGCTGCCGCATGGGCCGGACGCCGAAGCCTTCGAGCACGCCTCGGAGATGGAGTTGAAGCCCGTGAAGCTGACCAACACGCTGGCCTTCATGTTCGAGACCCGCTTTCCCCAGCGCGTGACGAAATACGCAGCCGAGCTCGACGTGCTCGATGCAGATTATGCGCAATGCTGGCAGGGCCTGGAGAAACGCTTCGATCCAAGAAAGCCTTGAACGGAAGCCTTGAACGGAAGCCTTGAGCGGGCAGAAGGGGACACGAGGTGACGCGCGAGACTGCCTTTCCGCTGCCGGAGGGGCTGCCGGTGCCGGTCGATGACGGCGCGGGAGCCCATCTCGTCGGCATGACGATGCCGCCTGTTTCGCTGAGGTCGACTTCGGGCCGGATGGTCGATCTCTCGACGCTTCCCGCGGCGCGCACCGTGATCTATTGCTATCCGATGACGGGGGTGCCCGGTCAGGCGCTGCCCGATGGCTGGGACCTGATCCCCGGCGCGCGCGGCTGCACGCCGCAATCCTGCGGCTTCCGCGACCACCACGCGGAGCTCGCGGCACTTGGCGCCGCGGTCTTCGGCCTGAGCACCCAGACGAGCGACTATCAGCGCGAGATGAGCGAGCGCCTGCATCTGCCCTTCGAGGTTTTGAGTGATGCGAAGTTCGAGCTGTGCGATGCCCTGCGCCTGCCGAGCTTCGAGGTGGACGGGGTGCGGCTTCTCAAGCGCCTGACCATGATCCTGCGGGGGGCGCGCATCGAGCACGTCCATTATCCGGTGTTCCCGCCGAACGAGAGTGCCGCCGAGGTGCTGGCCTGGCTCGCGGCGCATCCCCTTTCCTCTGAAGATCCGCGGAGCTGACGCGACATGACCGATATGCGCCTCGTCGTCGTGGGAGCGGCAGGGCGGATGGGGCAGACCCTCATCCGCGCCATCCGCGAGACCAAAGGCTGTGTGCTCTCCGGCGCCATCGAGCGCGAGGGGCATGAGCTCATCGGCAAGGATGCGGGTGCCTTGGCGGGTGGCGAGGCTTCGGGCGTGAAGCTGACCAGCGACGCGCTCGCGGCCTTCGCCAATGCCGACGGCGTCCTCGACTTCACGGTGCCGCCTGCAACCCTCGGCTTCGCGACTTTGGCGGCCCAGGCGCGGCTCGTCCACGTGATCGGCACGACCGGTCTCTCCCCAGGGGATATGGACAAGGTCAAGGCCGCGGCGCGCCACGCCGTGGTGATCCAGTCCGGCAATATGAGCCTCGGCGTCAATCTGCTCGCGAGCCTCGTCAAGCAGGCGGCGGCGGCGCTCGGAGCCGAATTCGACATCGAGATCGTCGAGATGCACCATCGCCACAAGGTCGATGCGCCCTCCGGCACGGCGCTGCTGCTCGGCGAAGCGGCCGCGCAAGGGCGGGGCATTGCGCTCGCCGAGCACAGCGCCAGCGGCCGCCACGGCCTGACCGGAGAAAGGCGCGAGGGCGATATCGGCTTCGCGGCCCTGCGCGGCGGCTCGGTGACGGGCGATCACAGCGTCGTCTTCGCCGGCCCGCGCGAGCGCCTCACTCTGTCGCATCACGCCGAGGACCGTTCGCTCTTCGCCTCGGGCGCGCTGCGCGCCGCGCTCTGGGGCCGCGGCAGGAAGCCCGGACTCTATTCCATGGCGGATGTGCTCGGCCTCCCGGGCTGAGCCCGGACCGCCGCAATGACAGACGGAGACCCGATGGACCGCCTACTCGTGCTCGTGCGTCATGGCCAGAGCGACTGGAACCTCAAGAACCTGTTCACCGGCTGGAAGGATCCGGGCCTCACCGAGCAGGGCGTCGCCGAGGCGAAGGCCGCCGGCACGCAATTGCAGAAGCTCGGCCTGACCTTCGACGTCGCCTTCACCTCGGCCCTGTCGCGCGCCCAGCGCACCTTGACCTTGATGCTGGAAGGGATCGGCCAGCCCGATCTCGAGACCTTCAAGGACGAGGCACTGAATGAGCGCGATTATGGCGATCTCTCGGGCCTCAACAAGGACGACGCGAGGAAGCGCTGGGGCGAGGAGCAGGTGCATATCTGGCGCCGCTCCTACGATATCGCCCCGCCGGGCGGCGAGAGCCTCAAGGATACGGCGGCGCGCGTGCTGCCCTATTACATCCAGTACATCTTGCCGCGCGTCATGTCCGGACGGCGCGTGCTGGTCTCGGCCCATGGCAACTCGCTGCGCGCTCTCGTCATGGTGCTCGACCATCTGACGCCCAAAACCATCCCCTCGATGGAGCTCGCGACCGGCGAGCCCATCCTCTATCGCCTCGGCGAGGACACGCTGGTGCGCGAGAAGCAGGTGCTGAAGGGATGATGTCCGTGAGGTTCGGCGTCTTCGATCACATGGATCGCGGCGCCGTATCTCTCACCCGCCAATATGAGGAGAGGCTGAAGCTCATCGAGGCCTATGATCGCGGCGGTTTCCACGCCTATCATCTCGCAGAGCATCATGCGACGCCGCTCGGCATGGCGCCCTCGCCCAGCGTCTTCCTCGCTGCCGTCGCCCAAAGGACGAAGCGGCTGCGCTTCGGCGCCCTCGTGCACACGCTGTCGCTCTATCATCCGCTGCGGCTCGCCGAAGAGATCTGCATGCTCGACCAGATGAGCGGCGGCCGCCTCGAGCTCGGCATCGGCAGGGGCATCTCACCGCACGAGCTCGCCTATTACGGCGTCCAGCCGGAGCTGGCGCAATCGCTCTATGTCGAGGCGAGCGACGTGATCCTGAAGGCCTTGTCGGGCCCCTCGCTCACTTATCGGGGCGAGCATTTCCGCTATGATGAGGTGCCGATCGAGATGCGGCCGGTGCAGGCACCGCACCCGCCTTTATGGTGCGGCACCTCGAACCCCGAAGGCGCGCGCTGGTTCGCCGAGAACCGTGTCAATGTCGTGACCAATGTTCCGACGGCGCGGGCTCGTGCCATCACCGATCGCTATCGCGAAGAATGGGCAAGGCTTGGCGGCAAGGCCGCCGATATCCCGCTGATGGGCATGGCGCGCCATGTCGTCATCGCCGAGACGCAGGCCGAGGCGATGGCGCTCGGGCGGCCGGCCTATGCGACCTGGTACGAGAGCTTCATGCTGCTCTGGAACAAGCACGGCACGAGGCCGCCCAATGTGGCCCTGCCGCGCGACTTCGAGGATTTCGTCGGCGCCGGCCTCGCCTTCGTCGGCACGCCGCAGATGGTCCGCGAGCAGATGCAGGACGGGATCGCCCGGGCGGGGATCAACTATTTGCTGTGCCGCTTCGCCTTCGGCGATCTGCCCTATGAGGCATCGCGGCATTCGGTCGAGCTCTTCGTAAGCGAGGTCATGGGCGAGCTCGCCGCCTGAGCGCGACAAGCTGGCGCTGTCGTACGATGTCCTGAACCGGAGGGACGATGCCTCGCGAGCCCGATACGCAAAGGCCACCATCTTTGCGACAAGATCACGCGCGAGGGCCTTCAGCATGCCGCATCAAGTCATCGAGATCGGCCCCGGAGCCGTCTATCACCCGGCCTATCTCGATCGGGCGGCGCAACAGGCGCTGCTCGCCGATATTCGAGCCGTCATCGCCGCGGCCCCGCTCTATCATCCGCGCATGCCGCGCTCGGGCAAGGAATTCTCGGTGCGCATGACCAATTGCGGGCCGCTCGGCTGGGTGTCGGATATCGAGGGCTATCGCTATCAGAGGACGCATCCGGAGACCGGCGCGCCTTGGCCGGATCTGCCCGACAGCCTGATGGCAGCTTGGGGCGACCTCGCAGGCGTCGGCTTTCCGCCGCAAGCCTGCCTCGTCAATTATTACGGCGACGGCACGCGCCTTGGCCTGCATCAGGATCGCGACGAAGAGGAATTCGCCGCACCTGTCGTGTCGCTCTCGCTCGGCGACAGCGCCAACTTCCGCATCGGCGGCACCTCGCGCCGCGATCCCACGCGCTCGGTCAAGCTGCATAGCGGCGATGCCTTCGTCTTCGGCGGGCCGGCGCGGCTCGCCTTCCACGGCATCGACCGGGTGCTGCCCGGCACCTCGACCTTGCTGGCCGAAGGCGGCCGCTTCAACCTCACCATGCGACGGGTAACGCCGGCCGTTTGAGAAAGCTTCCGTGCGCTGCGTGCATCGCTCTTTTTTGGTCGGGGCGCGCGGGATGCGTCCTAGACCGCGCCCTCACTTCTCGTCTTGGAAGACTCCCTCAAAGTCCTGGCCGCCATAAAAAATACCTTCGATCAGAACTGCTTCACTCGTTGCTATAAACGCGATGGTTACACGGCGCTCGAATCCCGTGATCCGCAGGCCGGACAACAGATCGTTCCGCTGTTGACCGCGCAACGGAAACGTCCCGAGCCCGCTGCAGAAGGTCACGATACGGGCAATGTAGGCATCGGCTCTGCCCTCACTTGCCTTTTCCGTGATGTATGCGTGCAGGCTGTCAATCTGGCGTTCGGCACGCGGGGTAAAAATGATGCGCACTACGTCGTGCTATGATTGGGGTCGAGCGCGGCGAGCCTTGATGCGGCCAAGGATAGCCTCTGCGGGAACTCCCTTCGATGGATCGGCCAAGTACTCTCGATGACCGGGGATGATCTCGTCGCGGAGCCATCGTTCGACCGCGGCGTCACGCTCGAGCAGCGCGCGCACGCCATCGCGCATGACCTCGCTCACGGACGCATAGGCGCCCGATTTGATCTTCCCCTCAACGATTCCGGCCATGTCGAGCGGGAGCGTAATGCTGAATTGCTGGGTTGTTCGCATCGCGACGCTCCTATTTTCTCGCAGGCAAATAATAGGATTAAGTCCTATTGTAAAGCGGCTTTGGACGGAACGGCCCGTCGTTCGGCGGAGCGCTGGCCCAAGGTGGGCCGGGGAAGGTGCCGCCAGCCGTTTGAGAAAGCTTCCGCGCGCTGCACGCATCGCTGCCGCGCTGCAGAGCGGTTGCCTTCGCGCCTGAGATGGGCAATATGTGCATAAGCCCATATTTCTCAAGTCGAGGAGACACGCCATGACAGCTTGCATCGTCGGTTGGGCGCACACGCCATTCGGCAAGCACGAATCCGAGACGCTCGAGAGCCTGATCACGCGCGTGGCGCGTGAGGCGCTGGAGCATGCGGGCGTCACGGCCGCTGACATCGACGAGATCTATCTCGGCCATTTCAACGCCGGCTTCAGCCGCCAGGACTTCACCGCCGCGCTGGTGCTGCAGGCCGATGAGAATTTCCGCTTCAAGCCGGCCACAAGGGTGGAGAATGCCTGCGCCACCGGCTCGGCCGCGGTGCATCAGGCCGTGAAATCGATCGAGGCCAAAGCGGCGCGGCTGACGCTGGTCGTCGGCGTCGAGCAGATGACCAAGACGCCCGGCCCGCAGATCGCCGAGAACCTGCTGCGTGCCTCCTACCTGCCCGAGGATGGCGACACGCCTGCCGGTTTCTCCGGCGTCTTCGGCAAGATCGCCGGCGGCTATTTCCAGCGCCATGGCGACCAGTCGGACGCGCTGGCGCTGATCGCCGCCAAGAACCACAAGAACGGCGTCGACAATCCCTATGCGCAGATGCGCAAGGATCTCGGCTTCGAGTTCTGCCGCACGGAGAGCGAGAAGAATCCCTATGTGGCGGGCCCCCTCAAGCGCACCGACTGCTCGCTCGTCTCGGACGGGGCCGCGGCCGTCGTCATCGCCGATGTCGCGACCGCGCTGTCGATGCGGCGCGCCGTCGCCTTCAGGGCGCGGGCCCATGCCCAGGATTTCCTGCCGATGTCGAAGCGCGACATCCTCAAATTCGAAGGCTGCTCGATGGCCTGGCGCCGCGCCCTTTCGAACGGCAAGCTCACCCTCGAGGATCTCTCCTTCGTCGAGACCCATGACTGCTTCACCATCGCCGAGCTCATCGAATACGAGGCGATGGGGCTGGTGCCGGAAGGGCAGGGCGCGCGTGCAGTCAAGGAAGGCTGGACCTATAAGGACGGCAAGCTGCCGGTCAACGTCTCGGGCGGCCTCAAGGCCAAGGGCCATCCGGTCGGCGCGACCGGCGTCTCGATGCATGTCATCACCGCCATGCAGCTCACCGGAGAGGCTGGCGCCATGCAGGTCAAAGATGCCAAGCTCGGCGGCATCTTCAATATGGGCGGCGCCGCGGTCGCCAATTATGTGAGCGTGCTCGAGCGTCTCAGGTAAGGTTTGGCGGTACGCGCCTGACGGAGCGATTTCCCTCTACTCTGGAGTGCCTGGCGCAATCGCGCTCACGAATGACGCTCTGCCGGATGATGTTCTGCAATGCCGAAATGGCACTGTTCAGGCGGCTCGACCTGGCGCTAGGCAGAGCCTGGCGACTCGAAATGAGCCGCCGCCACAGATGTTGAGCCTGTCCGGAAATCCCTTGATGCCCGCTTATCTCGCTTTGCTCCTCGGCTATGTGATGAGCATGTTCTATCGCTCGTTCCTGGCCATCGTGGCGGGCGATCTGTCGCGCGATCTCGGCTTCGGCGCCTCCGAGCTCAGCGGCCTGTCGAGCGCCTGGCTCGTCGCCTTCGCGCTCGCCCAGATCCCGCTCGGCCCGCTGCTCGATCGCTTCGGCGGCGGGCGCATGGTCGCCGCCTGCAGCCTCCTCAGCGTCGGTGGCGCCATCGCCTTCTCGCTGTCGCAGAGCTACGCCATGAGCCTTGCTGCCATGGCGGCGATCGGCGTCGGCTGCGCCGCCAATCTGATGGGAGCGACCGTCTATGTGGCGCGCTTCATGCCGCCCCGGCGTTTCGCCCTGATGCTGGCGGTGCTGATCAGCGTCGGCTCGATCGGGCAACTCCTCGGCGCGACTCCGTTGGCGCTCGCCACCCAGGCTTTCGGCTGGCGCGCCACCTTGCTGTCGACGGCCGGGCTGTCGCTCATCTCGGGGCTCGCTATCCTGGCGACCGTCAAGGATCATGTCCGGCGCCCGGGCGCCGAGGCCGTGAGGGTGCCGGCCCTCACCGGCGCGCTGTTGATCGCGCGGTTGCCGGCCCTGCATCGCATGCTGCCTGTCATCTTCATGAGCTATGCGGTGGTGATCTCCGAGCGCAGCCTGTGGATCGGGCCTTATCTGGCGCAGGTGCATGGGTTCGACACGATCGCGATCGGCAATGCGGCCCTCGTGATGTCGCTCCTCATGGCCTTCGGCGCGCTGGCCTTCGGTCCGGCCGAACGCCTGATGCGTGGGCCAAAGCCGCCGGCGCTCTGGTCCTGCGTCGTCGTCGGCGCGGCCTTCATCCTGCTCGGAGCCTCCTCGCCGCAGGGGCTCGCGGTGCCGATCATCCTGTTCTGCCTCATCGGCTTCTTCGGCATGAGCTATGGCACGCTCATGGCGCATGCCAGACTGTTCATTCCCGACCATCTCATCGGCGTCGGGGTGACCTTCATCAATTTCGTCTTCATGGGCGGCTCGGGCATCGTGCAGCTGCTCTCGGGCCTGTTCATCGATCACGCCGAGGCCGCGGGAATCGACGCACCGCATCGCTACGCGATCCTGCATCTCGCCTTCGGCATCGCGCTGCTGGCCGCGACCGCGATCTATGCCGGTGCCAGGCGGCGGCCGGAGCGGCGGCCCGTCGTGCTGGAGAAGGTCACGGCATGATCGATCGAGCTTGAGACGCTTGACCGGCCCGCAAGTGCGGACGAGACGTCCGCGTTCCCGGATGCGCTGGGACCGCGATCGTCCCGGTCGCCCTTAACCGCGATATACAGACAGGCTCCGGAGTCAGGCCTCGCCCGGCGCCTTGGCCGAGATGGCGAGAGCGTGCACGCCGCCCTCGAGCTCCTCGGACAGCGCCGCATTGATCATGCGGTGACGCTCGATCCGGCTTTTCCCCGCAAAGGCGTTTGAGAGGACATCGACCGAGAAATGCGTCTCCCCGCCTTCGCGCCAGCCGGAATGACCGTGATGGCGATGCGAGTCATCCGTCACCGTCAGGGCCTGCGGCGCGAAGGCCGTACGCAATTTGTGTTCGATCCGTTCCGACATTCCCATGGCGAAAGGCCTCATCTTGGCTTGAGTTTGCGTGCCGCGCCCCCATATCACGACGAGCTTGGCGCAAGCGATCCTTGCGGCCGTTTTCAAGGGCGTGAGGAGAGGGAGGCTGGGAGGGATGGCGCAACACCCGAAATTGCCGTGAGCAGCGACGGGTGTCGACAGGCTCCCGCCAAGCGTTCGGCTGCGGCCTCGATGCGACACTCATGCAGAAACATCAGGCCTGCGACAAAATTCTTGCCCTTTGAGCCAAATTTCTTGCCCTCAGAGCTTGGCGTTAACGCCTCCGCGCCACATAATCATCGAAGCCATGGATTTGAACTCACCTCTCTTCGACCGCATCCGCACGCGTCCGCGCTGCGAGGAAAGCGTCGCGGCCGGCGCTGATCCGGTATGCGGACATCCCGGCTGCGCGCTGGCCGGGCCTTATCGCGCGCCGCAGGGGCGTGGGCGCGAGGGGCAATATTTCCATTTCTGCCTCGACCATGTCCGCGCCTACAATGCGACCTACAATTATTTCAAGGACATGCCGGACGAGGCGGTGGCCGCTTACCAGAAGGCCGACCTCTATGGTCACCGTCCGACATGGCGCATGGGCGTGAACGGTTCACCGGTCGAGGCCGGCGCGCGTCTGCATGGCGCCTTCGAGGATGCCCGCGTGCAAGATCCGCTCGGCCTGTTCGCCAGACGCGGCTTTGCACGCGATGCGCGCGAGCCGGGAGCCGCCGAACCGCGTATCGGCAATGCGGCACGCAAGGCGCTCGACACGCTCGGACTCGAGGCCAATACCGACAAGGTGGCCATCAAGGCCCGCTACAAGGAATTGGTGAAACGCCTGCATCCCGACGCCAATGGCGGGGACAGGTCGCGCGAAGATCAATTGCGCGCAATCATCAACGCATATAATTACCTGCGCACGACCGGGCTGGCTTGAGCGCTCAGCTCGGTCTATTGCCGTCATGGCCGGGTCGCGATCCTACCGCTTGAGCGAAGGATCAGGTCCAGCCGCCACGTCTTCCCCGCGTGCCTAGCTCGCCGAGGTCGGTCGTGGATGCCCGGACGGGTCCGGGCATGACAGGATTGGCGTGGTTTTTGCGAAACGGCAGTGGCCGCCCCTGGCCACGAGCGAGGACGAGATGAACGCGAGCGTTGAGACTGCGCCGATACCGGACATGAAGGTCTCGGTGAGACAGGTTTTCGGCCTGGACACGGATATGGAAGCTCCAGCCTATTCGAAGGCGGACGAGCATGTTCCCGATCTCGACCAGGACTATGTGTTCGACCGCGACACCACGCTCGCGATCCTGGCCGGCTTTGCCCATAACCGACGCGTGATGATCTCGGGCTATCACGGCACCGGCAAATCGACCCATGTCGAGCAGGTGGCGTCTCGGCTCAACTGGCCTTGCGTGCGCGTCAACCTGGACAGCCATGTGTCGCGCGTCGATCTCGTCGGCAAGGACGCCATCGTGCTGCAGAGCGGCAAGCAGGTGACCGAATTCCGCGACGGCATCCTGCCTTGGGCGCTGCAGAACAACATCGCCTTGTGCTTCGACGAATATGATGCCGGGCGCCCCGATGTGATGTTCGTCATCCAGCGGGTGCTCGAAGTGTCGGGCAAGCTGACGCTGCTCGATCAGAAGCGTGTCATCAGGGCGCACCCGGCCTTCCGTCTGTTCGCCACCGCCAACACGGTCGGGCTTGGTGACACCTCGGGGCTCTATCACGGCACGCAGCAGATCAACCAGGGCCAGATGGACCGCTGGTCGATCGTCACCACGCTGAACTACCTGCCTCACGACCGCGAGGCGGAGATCGTGCTCTCCAAGGCGCCTCATTACCGCAACAAGCAGGGCCGCGACACGGTCTCGAAGATGGTGCGCGTCGCCGATCTGACCCGCAACGCCTTCGTGGCAGGCGACCTGTCGACGGTGATGAGCCCGCGCACGGTGATCACCTGGGCGGAGAATGCCGACATCTTCCACGATATCGGCTTCGCCTTCCGCCTCACCTTCCTCAATAAATGCGACGAGCTCGAGCGCCCCTTGGTGGCCGAGTTCTATCAGCGCTGCTTCGGCCAGGAGCTGAAGGAAAGCGCCGTGAACGTGGCGCTGAGCTAAGCCGGGATGGCTGAGGCGTCGGTCCGCATCGAGGAGCGGCTGACGCCTGAGGATCAGCGCCTTGCGCTCGACCGTCTCATCGCCTTCAACATCGCGGCGGCCGGTCCGCTCGGCCATCGCGAGCTCTTCGTGTCGTTGCGCCAGGACGAGGAGCTCTGCGGGGCCTGCATCGGCAGAACCTATTGGGAATGGCTTTTCGTCGACATTCTCTGGATTGCCGACGGGTTTCGCAAGCGCGGCTTCGGCAAGACCCTGCTCGGCAAGGCGGAGGATGAGGCGCGTGCTCGAGGCTGCCGGAATGTCTATCTCGACACTTTCAGCTTTCAGGCGCCGGAGTTCTATCGCAGATTGGGCTATGTCCAGTTCGGCCGGCTGGCCGATTTCCCCAAAGGCCATTCGCGCCATTTCCTGACCAAAGAGCTATGATCAAAGCCTTGTTCTTCGACGTGTTCGGCACGCTGGTCGACTGGCGATCCTCCATCGCGCGCGAGGCAAAGACGCTGCTCGCCCCTCTGGGCCATGATCTCGACTACGCGGCCTTCGCCGATGCCTGGCGCGGAGAATACCAGCCATCCATGGAAGAGGTGCGCTCGGGAAGGCGCGGCTATGTGTTGCTCGACGATCTGCATCGCGAGAACCTGGCGCGCATCCTGCCGCGCTTCCAGCTCCAAGGCCTGTCCGCCGAGACGCGCGAGGCCTTGAACCGCATCTGGCACCGGCTCGATGCCTGGGCGGATGTGCCCGAGGGGATGAGGCGGCTGCACGCCAAATACCGCCTGGCGCCGGTATCGAACGGCAATATCGCCATCATGGTCGATCTGGCGCGCCATAACGGCATCGTCTTTGATGCCATCCTCGGCTCCGAGATCGCCCGCGACTACAAGCCGAACCCTGCCGCCTATCTGGCCTCGGCGCGGGCGCTCGGCCTCGAACCTTCCGCCTGCGCCATGGTGGCGGCGCATTCCTCCGATCTCGCCGCTGCCGCGAGCTGCGGCTTGAAGACCGCGCATGTGGCGCGGCCCGCCGAACACGGCCCCGGAACGGGTGAGACGAAGCCGACTGTCAAGGTCGATTTCGCCGCTCGCGACATGGGCGAATTGGCTGATATACTCGACACATGACCATCCTCTCCAATCGCAAGCCCGGCCAGCCCAAGGCCACTCCGACCGAGCCCCTGAAGCAGGCGATCGCGGGCTGCATGCGCGCGCTCGCCAAGCGTCCCGAGATCGAGATCGTCTACGCCTCGGACAAGCCGGCCTTGTTCGGGGCCGAGAAGGCGCGCCTTCCCGAGCCGCCGCGCAAGCCCTCGGCTGAGGATATCGCGGTGCTGCGCGGCCACGCCGATTCGATGGCTCTCAAGCTCGCCTGCCATGACCCCGCCGTGCATCGCCGCCTCGCTCCGCAAGGGCCGGAGGCACGCGCGCTCTTCGATTCGGTCGAGCAGGCGCGTGTCGAGGCGATCGGCGCCAGGCGCATGCAGGGCGTGGCCTCGAACCTCTCGGCCATGCTGCAGGATCGCTATCATCGCGGCGCCAAATACGAGGACGTCACCGACCAGGCCGACGCGCCGCTCGAGGACGCGGTCGCCCTCATGGTGCGCGAACGCCTGACCGGCGAGGCGCCCCCGCCGGCGGCGAAAAAGCTCGTCGATCTGTGGCGCTCCGAGATCGAGGCCAAGGCCGGCACCGATCTCAACCAGCTCGACGGCAAGCTCGAGGATCAGCGAGCCTTCGCGCGCATCATGCGCGACCTCCTCACCCATCTCGACATGGCGGAAGCCGCCGAGTTCGAGAGCGAGGAGAACGAGGACAGCGACGAGGACGAGTCGCAGCAGGACAAGCAGCAGGAAGGCGAGGAGAGCGAAGAAGGCTCCTCGCGCGAGCAGGCCGAGATGGAATCGAGCGAGGCCTCCTCCGAGGAGCTCGAGGACGGCGCGGCCGAGGATTCCGACGCACCCTCCGGCGAATTGCCGGAGGAGGCGGAGGAGGCCGATTCCGAAGAAGCCTCGGAAGCCTGGCGCCCGCCCTCCGGCGGTCCGAATGACCGGCGCGGCCCAGATTATCGCGCCTATCTGACGAAATTCGACGAGATGATCGCGGCCGAGGAGCTGTGCGACCCCGAGGAGCTCGCAAGGCTGCGCGGCTATCTCGACAAGCAGGTGCAGAACCTGCAAGGCGTGGTGGCGCGGCTCGCCAACCGCCTGCAGCGGCGCCTGCTGGCGCAGCAGAACCGTTCCTGGGAATTCGATCTGGAAGAGGGCATGCTCGATGCGTCGCGCCTGCCGCGCGTCATCATCGATCCGTTCCAGCCGCTCTCCTTCAAGCAGGAGAAGGACACGAATTTCCGCGACACCGTCGTGACTTTGCTGCTCGACAATTCGGGCTCGATGCGCGGGCGGCCGATCACGGTCGCCGCCACTTGCGCCGATATCCTGGCGCGCACCCTCGAACGCTGCGGCGTCAAGGTCGAGATCCTGGGCTTCACCACCCGCGCCTGGAAGGGCGGGCTGTCGCGCGAAGCCTGGCTGCAATCGGGCAAGCCCGCCAATCCCGGGCGGCTCAATGATCTGCGCCACATCATCTACAAATCCGCCGACGCGCCCTGGCGCCGGGCCCGCAAGAATCTCGGCCTGATGATGCGCGAAGGCCTGCTCAAGGAGAATATCGACGGGGAGGCGCTCGACTGGGCCCATAAGCGCCTGGTGCATCGCCCCGAGCAGCGCCGCATCCTGATGATGATCTCGGACGGAGCGCCGGTCGACGATTCGACCCTGTCCGTCAATCCGGGCAATTATCTCGAGCGGCATCTGCGTTACGTGATCGAGGAGATCGAGACGCGCTCGCCGGTCGAGCTCATCGCCATCGGCATCGGCCATGACGTGACGCGCTATTACCGGCGCGCCGTCACCATCGTGGATGCCGAGGAGCTGGGCGGCGCCATGACCGAGAAACTCGCCGAGCTCTTCGAGGAGAAGGCCAGGGTAGGCGGGCCGAAGCGCAGGGCGGCTTGAGGGTGGCCGGCTGACGCTTGTCAGGAGCGCCAGCGCCCACCTCGCCCCGTTCTTACGGGGAGAGGTCGATCCTGAGCGAAGCGAGGGAGCGGGTGAGGGGCCGGGTGATTAGCCGCAGCGCTGGCTCGCACTCACCAGATTCTTCACACTCACTTGGCCCCTCACCCCTGCCCTCTCCCCGTGAAGGACGGGGAGAGGGAGTTCCGCGGGCGCTTGTCAGGAGCGCCCGTGCTTCACCTCTCCTCGGCGTCATCGTGCGCAGTGTGGTCCTGCTCGGGGTCGTCCAATGGCTCGGCCGGGATCGCGTAACTGCCCTTGAGCCAGCGCCCGAGATCGACATTGGTGCAGCGGGCTGAGCAGAACGGAAGGTAGCGCTCTATGGCCGGCTTGCCGCAGATCGGGCAGGCCTTGCCGGTGACGCCATCGGCGTTCATCGTCATTGCGGAGCGATCGATGCGAGCGCGAGCCGCGCGGCCCTGTGGGACGTGCTCATGAGGGGTCTCCTTGCGGGTCGATGCCGTCGGCCTGCTTATCACGATTCACCGAGCGACCGAACGCGCTGAGGCCGGGACCGCGAGCGGGCGAGCCCTTGGGTCCCGGATCAGCGACGCAACACTGCGTGCTGCGTCGCGTCCGGGACGACCCCAGTTGCGCGCGATATGCATATCTCCTTGTTCCGACGACTGATCTTGTTCGATGGCTTGCCACTGAGAGGGGCCATGCGTTAAGCCGCTCCGCATGCGCGAAGGCCTCATTCCCCACAAGGTGACCACGATCCTGCGTCTGGCGACCGACCAGGGGCGGGCGCGCGCCCTGACCGAGGCGCTGTCCGAGGTCTTCGATCCGGAGAATTCGGCGGTCGCCGCTTTTGAGCAGGAGAGCGGTGCCTGGTTGGTCGAGGTTTATTTCGCCGAGGCGCCCGATGAATCAGCCGTTCTCAGCCTCGTCGAGCTGATCGCCGGCCATGAGGTCGCCCGCACGGCGCGCTTCGCCCCGCTCGAGGCCAAGGATTGGGTCGCGGCGAGCCTCGAAGGACTGAGACCCATTCGCGCCGGCCGCTTCCTGGTGCATGGCGCGCATGA
The DNA here is from genome assembly GCA_900104855.1 of Rhizobiales bacterium GAS188. Taxonomy (NCBI): domain Bacteria; kingdom Pseudomonadati; phylum Pseudomonadota; class Alphaproteobacteria; order Hyphomicrobiales; species Rhizobiales bacterium GAS188. The sequence continues at coordinate 1,446,642 of FNSS01000001.1, read as the reverse complement.
CCGGGCAGCGCTCAGCGCCAATGATCTCGGCATCGAGATCGAGGCCTCGCTCGCCTTCGGCACCGGCCATCACGGCACGACCAGGGGCTGCCTGCTGGCGCTCGATGCGGTCCTCAAGCAAGGCCGTCCGCGCCGCATCCTCGATGTCGGCACCGGCACCGGGGTGCTCGCAATCGCTGCCGCCAAAGCCCTGCGCAGCGAGATCGTCGCCGGCGACATCGATCCGATCGCAGTCGAGGTGGCGCGCGACAATGCCGGCCTCAACGGCGTTCGCTCGCGGCTTCGCCTTTATTGCGCGCCGGGCCTTCGCCACGAGCTCGCTTCGCGTGGGGCGCACTTCGACCTGATCCTCGCCAACATCCTGGCGAGGCCGCTGATGCGCCTTGCGCCCTCGCTCGCCGCGGCGCTGGCGCCTCACGGGCGGCTCATCCTTTCGGGCCTCCTGGAGGGCGATGTCGCCTCGGTGCTCGCGGCCTTCCGCGGCCAAGCCCTTTATCTCAGACGCCGGACCCTCATCGAAGGCTGGGCGACCCTTATCGTGGGTTAGTGGCGAGTAGCGAATAGCGAATAGCGGCGTGTTTTCAGCGATCTCCGCGTTCCTCAACCGTCACCATTCGCTACTCGCTATTCGCCGTGTTGAATCCGTTCAAATTCGATGAAGCAACCTAGCCGCTCGTGAGCATGATGCAGATCTTCGGCGCCGATATTCCCTTCGCGAGCTTTTGCGGCGTCGAGCAGACCGATGCGCCCGACGGCCGCACCGTGCTGCGCCTGCCCTTGCGCCCCGAGCACGGCAACAATCTCGGGATCGCACATGGCGGGGTGACCTGCACGCTCCTCGACATCGCCATGGGATCGGCGGCGCGACGTAAGGTCGATCTGCCGGTGCTGACGCTCGACATGCAGGTCAGCTTCATCGCTCCCGGCCGGGGTGTGCTCGTGGCCGAGGGCCGGGTGGTGAGAGCAGGACGCTCCGTCGTCTTCTGCGAAGGCGAGGTCAAGACGCAAGAGGGAGAGCTGGTCGCCAAGGCGAGCGGCTTGTTCAAGCCGGTGCGGCCGAAGGCAGGACAGGGCGGCGGGTAGGGAGCACTGTGGGACCGCGGGCGTCTCGCCCGCACTTACTTGGGGCGAGGCCTCCACGCCGGTAGGAAGGGCGACCGAGACGGTCGCGGTCCCAGCGCGTCTCGCGCACTCTTGTGAACGACGGGGCGCACCTTCGGGAAGAAGGGTGACCGGGACGGTCGCGATCCCAGGCGGGCGCCGTGGTTTGCCATCCCGCGACGGTTCGGTTTATGTCGGATGAACGTTTGCGGCCGGCTCGCGCTGCGGGCTTGCGCTCTCAAAAACGGGGAGGATGCGATGGATCTGCGTTTCACGCCTGAGGAACAAGCCTTCCGGCAGGAGGTCCGCTCCTTCATCGCGGCCAATCTCGACAAGGAAACGCATGAATCGATGGCGGCCGGGCATCGCCCCAGCCGCGATCAGATCGTCGCCTGGCAGCGCATCTTGAACAAGAAGGGCTGGGCGACAGTCGATTGGCCGGCCGAACATGGCGGCCCCGGCTGGAACATCATCAAGCGCCACATCTTCCGCGAGGAGGTGCAGGCCTTTCCGGCGCCCGAGCCGCTCGCCTTCGGCGTCTATATGGTGGGGCCGGTGATCATCACCTTCGGGACGCAGGCGCAGAAGGCGAAATTCCTGCCGCGCATCGCCAATATCGACGATTGGTGGTGCCAGGGCTTCTCGGAGCCGGGATCGGGATCGGACCTCGCCTCGCTCAAGACGGCGGCGCGCCGCGAAGGCGACCATTACGTCGTCAACGGCCAGAAGACCTGGACCACCTACGCCCAATATGCCGACTGGATCTTCTGCCTGGTGCGCACCGATCCGCAGGCGGCGAAGCCCCAGGAAGGCATCTCCTTCCTGCTGATCGACATGAAATCGCCGGGCGTCACCTTGCGGCCGATCGTCACCATCGATGGCGGGCGCGAGATCAACGAGGTGTTCTTCGACGACGTGAAGGTGCCGGTCGAAAACCTGGTCGGAGTCGAGAATCGCGGCTGGGACTGCGCCAAGTTCCTGCTCTCGAATGAGCGGCTGAACACGGCCCGCATCGGCGGCACCAAGGAGAGGCTGCGCCGCCTCAAGCGTCTCGCCGAGACGGTCGAGCAGGACGGCCGCAAGCTCTCCGAGGATCAGAGCTTCGCCGAGAAGCTCGTCGATCTCGAGATCGAGCTGAAGGCGCTCGAAATCACCCAATTGCGCGTGCTCGCCAATGAGCACAAGAACGGCAAGGGCAAGCCCGATCCCGCCTCCTCGGTGCTGAAGCTGCGCGGCACCGAGCTGCAGCAGCGCATCACCGAGCTCACCTTGCAGGCCGCAGGTCCCCACGGCCTCGTCGGCGAGAGCCTTGATGCGCCGCTTGGCCATAACGAGGACGAGATCGCGCCCGAATGGATGCGCCTTGCCGCCCCCACCTATTTCAACACCCGCAAGGTGACGATCTATGGCGGGTCGAACGAGATCCAGCGCAACATCATCGCCAAGCAGATCCTGGGACTGTAAGCCGCCATGGATTTCGATCTCACCGACGAACAAAAGCTGCTGCGCGACAATGTCGAGCGGCTCGCAGCTCCCGCCGAGACGGCCGTTCCTGCCGCCGGATGGAGCCGCGAGCGCTGGAAGCAATTCGCCGAGCTCGGCCTCTTGGCGCTGCCCTTCTCGGAAGAGGATGGCGGGCTCGGCTGGGGCGCGGTCGAGACGATGATCGTCATGGAGGCCTTCGGCAAGGGCCTGGTGCGCGAGCCCTATTTGTCGACCGTGGTGATCGGCGGCGGGCTGGTGCGTCATGGCTGCGACGCGTCGACGCGCAAGGAGCTCGCGGCGCAGATCGCCTCGGGCGAGCTGGTCGCGGCCTTCGCGCATACCGAGCGCGAGGCGCGCTACGGCCTCGCGGACGTCGGGGTGTCGGCCCGCAAATCCGCGGATGGTTTCGTCCTCGACGGGGTGAAGAGTGTGGTGCCGCATGGCGATCAAGCCGACATGCTCTTCGTAAGCGCGCGCAATGCCGGCGGGCGCCATGACCGCGAGGGGCTGTCGCTGCTGCGGGTCGACGCCAAGGCCAAGGGCGTCACGCGGCGCGCCTATGCGCTCGCCGACGGCACGCCCGGCGCCGAGATCAGGCTCGACAACGTCACGGTGCCGGCCTCCGCCCTGGTCGGAGCAGCCGGCGAGGCTGCCCCCCTGATCGAGCGCGTCGCCGACGAGGCCATTGCGGCTCTGTGCGCCGAGGCCGTCGGCGTGATGGATGCGATGTGCGACATGACGGTCGCTTATCTCAAGACGCGCAAGCAGTTCGGCCGCCCGATCGGCGCTTTCCAGGCCTTGCAGCACCGGGCCGCCGATATGTTCATCGCCCTCGAGCAATCGCGCAGCATGGCGGTCTATGCGACGATGATGGTCGGCGAGAGCGATCCGGCTCAGCGCTCCACCGCAACCTCGGCCGCCAAGGTGACGATCGGCAAGAATGGCCGCTTCATCGGCGAGCAGGCGGTGCAATTGCATGGCGGCATGGGCATGACCATGGAATATCGCCTGGGCGCCTATTTCAAGCGCATGACGGCGATCGAGATGATGTTCGGCGATGTCGATCACCATTTGCGCAAGGTGGCGCAGGCCGGCGGCCTCGAACAGGCCGTCGCCTGAGCCGCGAACGGTAGCGAGAGGTTCCGAGATGTCCGCCAGCGTTCGGCGATTGAGCACCAAGGCTGCGATGCACGATGGCGGGACCGAGGCGCCTGTCGATCTTCTGGCGATGGGCCGCGGTGCACGCGCCGCGGCGCGCCAGGTCGCCTTGGCGACGGCGCGCCAGAAGGATGAGGCGCTCGCCGCCATGGCGGCAGCAGTGCGCGAGGCGACGCCCGCCATTCTCGCCGCCAATGCCAAGGACATGGCACAGGCGCGTCAGGGCGGCGCGACCGAGGCCTTCCTCGACCGGCTTCGTCTGGACGAGGAGCGCGTGCGAGCGATCGCCGGCGCCATCGACGAGGTCGCGGCCCTCGCGGATCCGGTGGGCCGCGTGCTCGCGAGCTTCGAGCGGCCGAACGGCCTCGTCATCGAGCGCGTGGCGACCCCGCTCGGGGTGATCGGCGTGATCTTCGAGAGCCGGCCCAATGTCGTGGCGGATGCGAGCGCGCTGTGTCTCAAGGCCGGCAATGCCTCGATCCTGCGGACCGGTTCGGCGAGCTTCGCCTCCGCCCAGGCGATCCATGCGGCACTGCTCGACGGCCTTGCGGCGGCCGGGCTGCCGGGCGAGGCCATCTCCTTCGTGCCGACCCGCGACCGCGCCGCCGTCGGCGCCTTGTTGTCCGGCCTCGAGGGGACGATCGACGTCATCGTGCCGCGCGGCGGCAAAAGCCTGGTCGAGCGGGTGCAGAAAGAGGCGCGGGTGCCGGTCTTCGCCCATCTCGAAGGCCTGTGCCATGTCTATGTGCACGAAGCCGCCGATCTCGATATGGCGAGGAGCATCCTGGTGAACGCCAAGCTGCGCCGCACCGGCGTCTGCGGCTCGGCCGAGACGCTGCTCGTCGACCGCGCCGTGGTTGGCACCCATCTCAAGCCGTTGGTCGCGGCGCTCCTCGATGCCGGTTGCGCCGTGCGTGGCGACACTGAGACGCTTGCCGTCGATGCCCGCGTCACGGCAGCGTCCGAGGCCGATTGGACGACCGAATATCTCGACGCCATCATCGCCTGCCGGGTGGTCGACGGGCTCGATGCCGCCATCGCGCATATCGAGCGCTACGGCTCGCACCACACGGACGCTATCGTGACGGCGGACCAGGCGGCGGCCGAGCGTTTCCTGGCGGAAGTCGATTCGGCGATCGTGCTGCACAACGCCTCGACCCAATTCGCGGATGGCGGCGAGTTCGGCTTCGGCGCCGAGATCGGCATTGCGACGGGGCGCATGCATGCACGTGGCCCGGTCGGCGTCGAGCAGCTCACCTCCTTCAAATACCGCATCCGCGGAACCGGCCAGATCAGGGCGTGACCACGCGCCCCACATGATTCCTTGCTTTCCCCCGCATGGAGCGGGCCTGCGCATCGGCCTTTACGGCGGCAGCTTCAATCCGCCCCATGAGGGCCACCGTCACGTGGCGCTCATGGCGCTGCGGCGCCTGCAGCTCGACCGTCTCTGGTTCCTGGTGACGCCGGGCAACCCGCTGAAGGACCATAACGGCTTGGCCTCGCTCGAGGCGCGCCTGGCGGCGACCCGAAGGGTCGTGGCCCATCCCGCCATCGACGTCACGGGTGTGGAGGCGGCGCTCGGTTCCGAATTGACCATCGATACCATCGCGGCCCTCAGGTCGCGCCTGCCTCGCCTGCGTTTCGTGTGGATCATGGGCGGAGATAATCTCGCGAGCTTCCATCGCTGGCATCGCTGGCGCGACATCGCGGCGCTGGTGCCGATCGCCGTGGTCGACCGGCCGGGCGCCACGCATGCGGCCTTGCGTTCGGTCGCGGGGCAGGCGCTCGAACGCTATCGCATACCCGAATCAGCGGCGGCGACGCTCGCGGGTCGCAGGCCGCCCGCCTGGGTCTATTTGCACGGAAGACGCTCGAATCTGTCCTCCAGCGCCCTTCGTGCCGCAAAATTTCCTTAAAACTTCATGAGATCGTCGTCGAACGGCAATTGAAAAGAAACCATTCAAGCCCCACACTAGCCTCATCGTTGATTTGGGTCCGCCAAGAGAAAGGTAGCTGGCGCTGTTCCATCAAGCGAGAAGCGAAGCGGTTCTGCCGCTCACCGAGATCGCCGCCGAGGCGTTGACGCCGGCCGCTGATCTCCTCCCCGTCGCCCTCACCGTGCTGGACGACATGAAAGCCGAAACGGTCGTCGATATCGACCTTACCGGCAAAACCTCGATCGCCGATGCGATGATCATAGCCTCCGGCCGCTCGCAGCGGCATGTGGGCGCGATCGCCGATGCCCTGGTGCGCGCCTTCAAGGAGGCCGGGCACAGGGCGGTGAGCGTAGAGGGCTTGCCGCTCTGCGATTGGGTGCTGATCGATGCCGGCGACCTGATCGTCCACGTCTTCCGACCCGAGATTCGTGCTTTCTACAATCTCGAGAAGATGTGGGGCCAGGATCGTCCGTCCGAAATGGCGGAACGCGCCCACGCCTGATATCGGGGTTTGCTGCTCCGGTCGGCGGCGCTGCGCGAGCGCATGCCCCCCTTGGCGGTGATCAGTTGCGCGGCTAGGCGGAGATTCCAGCCTTGAAGCTCGTGATCTGCGCCGTTGGACGCCTCAAGGCCGGGCCGGAGCGCGATCTCGCCGAGCGTTATGAGAAACGCGCCCGCGATCTTGCTCCCAAGCTCGGGCTTTCTGGCCCCATGATCGTCGAGCTCGCCGAAGGACGCGCCCGCGACGAGGCCACGCGGCGGCGCGAAGAATGGGTGCAGCTGGCAGCGAAAAGTGAAGGGGCGGTGCGGGTGGCGCTCGACGAGCGGGGCCGCACGCGAAGCAGTGCCGAATTCGCGAAAAGCCTCGTCGGATACCGTGATGGCGGCGCGAAGGCGCTGGCCTTCCTGATCGGCGGCGCCGATGGGCTCAGCGCCGAAGGGCGGGAAGCGGCGAGCGAGGTGATCTCGTTCGGAGCCATGACTTTGCCGCATCAGCTCGTCAGAATTGTGCTTCTGGAGCAGATTTACCGGGCGCTGACGATTCGGTTGGGGCATCCCTATCATCGGCTCTGAGGATAATCGCTCGCGAAGGAAGGCTATGGCCGGCGCGGATTCACGCAAATGTGATGGCTTTCGCCGGGGCATGGTTTTGGCCGCGCTCGCCGCCATTTGCCTGCTGCTGCCGGGCGGCGGTGGCCCCAGGGGGCTCGCCGCCGAGGATCCCGGCGCCGCGCAAGGCACCTCTGCGCCGGTCGCGCCCGGCGATTCCGCGCAGGCTGGCAATCCGGTCGATCAAAGGGTCAGGCAGCGCGAGGACCATCTGCGCGAATTGCGGGGCATCGAGCAGTTGATCGAGGAATCCGATCAGGAGCGCAAGCGCATCGAGGATGAGATGGCCGCCATGGTGGCCGAGCGCGAGAAGCTGCGGCGCGATCTCGTCGCCGCGGCCGACAAGGTGCGCGGCCTCGAGGACCGTGCCAGCGATGCCGAGGACCGTCTCGCCAAGGAGATCGCGCAGGAACAGGCGCTCAAGGCCTCGCTGCAAGGGCGCCGCGAGCTGATCGGCCATGTGTTGGGGGCTTTGCAGCGCATCGGCGGCAAGCCGCCGCCGGCCGTGATCGTCAGCGCCCAGGACATCCTGGTCGCGGTGCGCGCTTCGATCGTGCTCGGCGCGGTTCTGCCGGAATTGCGCGAAGAGGCGCGCACTCTTGCGGCCGATCTCGGCGAGCTGGTGCGCTTGCGCGACGCCATCACGGCCGAACGCGACGGGCTGAAGACCGATCTCGCCCGGCTGAGCGACGAGCGCACCCGGCTTGCCGCCCTGGTCGCGACGCGCCAGGCGAGCGTCGCTGCCGAGGAGGTCGCCTTGGGTGAGGCCGGCAAGCGCGCAGCCGGGCTCGCCCAGCGCGCCAAGAGCTTGCGGGACTTCCTGGCTGGCATCGACGCCGATATCGCCCAGACCGAGAAGCGCGCCGCCGATGAGCGCAAGGCCGCCGAGGCGCTGGCGGCTTCGACGCAGAGCAGCTTCACGGCCGCGAGCCTCAAGGAACCGACTCGCCTCGCCCCGAAGATCGCCTTCGCCGAAGCGCGTGGCCTTTTGCCGCTGCCCGCCTCAGGTTCGATCTCGCGCGATTTCGGCGATCCCGACGAAGTGACCGGATCGGCGAGGGGCGTTTCGATCGTCACCCGCCCGCGCGCCGTCGTCTCCTCCCCGAGCGAAGGCGTCGTCGCCCATGCCGGCCCGTTCCGCGGTTATGGACAACTCTTGATCATCAATGCCGGTAACGGCTATCATATCGTCCTTGCCGGGTTGGGTCATATCGACGTTACGGCGGGGCAGCCGGTGCTCGCCGGGGAGCCGATCGGCGAAATGGGCGAGGGCAATGTGTTGACCACCGATGTGGCAAAGACCACATCAGGTGGACCTGTTCTCTACGTCGAGTTCCGCAAGGACGGTTCGGCGATCAACCCCGGCCCATGGTGGGCCAAGACTGACCAACGGAAGGTTCGCGGCTGATGCGCAAGTCCTCACTCCTTCTTCTGGGCGCGATGCTCGGCACGGGCGCTGCGACGCTTGGGCTGGAAACGCGCTTCCTGGCGAGCGTGCCGGCCCAGGCCGCTTCCGCAGGCGACACCTACCGGCAATTGAACCTGTTCGGCGATGTCTTCGAGCGCATTCGCGCCGACTATGTCGAAAAGCCCGATGACGGAAAGCTGGTCGAGGCGGCCATCAACGGCATGCTCACCTCGCTCGACCCGCATTCGAGCTACATGGACGCGAAGAGCTTCCGCGACATGCAGGTCAACACCAAGGGCGAATTCGGCGGCCTCGGCATCGAAGTGACGATGGAGGACGGGCTGATCAAGGTGATTTCGCCGATCGCCGACACGCCGGCGGCGCGCGCCGGCATCCTCTCGGGCGACATCATCACCCAGATCGACGGCGACGCGGTGCAAGGCCTCACCTTGAACCAGGCGGTCGACAAGATGCGGGGCGCGGTCAAGACCTCGGTCAAGCTCACCATCATCCGCAAGGAGCGCAAGGAGCCGCTCGAGGTGAAGCTCACGCGCGAGATCATCCAGGTCAAGAGCGTGAAGTTCCGTCAGGAAGACGATGTCGGCTACATCCAGATCACCCAGTTCAACGAGCAGACGACCGACAATCTGCGCGCCGCCATCGATGGCTTGAAGAAGGATATCGGCGACGACAAGCTCAAGGGCTATGTCCTTGATCTGCGCAACGATCCGGGCGGCCTGCTGGATCAGGCGATCGGCGTCTGCGACACCTTCCTCGACAAGGGCGAGATCGTCTCGACGCGCGGCCGCAATCCCGAGGACACCAAGCGTTGGGATGCGCGCCATGGCGATGTCACCAAGGGCAAGCGCCTGGTGCTGCTGATCAATGGCGGCTCGGCTTCGGCTTCGGAGATCGTGGCCGGCGCGCTGCAGGACCATAAGCGGGCGACGCTTCTGGGCACGCGCTCCTTCGGCAAGGGCTCGGTGCAGACCATCATCCCGGTCGGCAATGATGCGGCGATCCGCCTCACCACGGCGCGCTATTACACGCCGTCCGGCCGCTCGATCCAGGCCAAGGGCATCGAGCCCGACATCAGGGTGCTCGAGGCGATTCCCGACGACCTGAAGGGCAAGGACGAGGCCAAGGGCGAGGCGAGCCTGCGCGGGCATCTGTCGAATGACAAGGGCGAGGATCTGTCGGCCTCCCAGGCCTATGTCGCGAGCGACCCGGCCAAGGATACCCAGCTGATCGCGGCGCTCGATCTTCTGCGTGGCAAGACGATCACCAAGACCGAGCCTTCGAGCGAGCCACCCAAGGTCGAGACCAAGGAAAACTGATCGCTCCACGGCCCATTTCGCTTCTTCGACGCCCGCGCATCGCGCGGGCGTTTTCTTTTGGGGCCATGCTTTTCTGGCCGGATCGGGCGCGAGGGAACCTCGCAGCCGACCGCACGTTGGTGACCGTAGATGTGGTCATCGGTGCTGCTCGGTCGGGCGGAGGGTTGGCGAGGATGAATGACGAGAAACGGGCTTCCGTGCGGGCAAGCGGTGAGGAGCGGGCGAAGGGGCGAGAGGACGGAATAGCCCATATCGGGGCCAAACACCGATCGGCCGGAGAGAAGCAGCGCGAACGCCTTGCCTTCGAACGTTTCGTCGAGCGCTCTTTGCACGAGGCCTATGAGGATGCGCTGCGCCAGGAGGTGCCGGTGCGCTTCATCCAGCTCCTCGAGCGGTTGAATGCGGCCAAGGAAGCCCCTCGCAAGGGCGCCCCCTGATGGCGGCATGCGATAAGCTCAGGGCCGACCTGGTCCGGGCGATCCCGAGCTTGCGGGCCTTCGCCATGTCGTTATGCGGCAATGGCGAACGCGCCGACGATCTGGTGCAGGAAACCTTGATGAAGGCCTGGGCCAATCTCGGGAGCTTCATCGAGGGCACCAATCTCTCGGCCTGGCTGTTCACCATCTTGCGCAATGCCTTCTATTCGGAATTCCGCAAGCGGCGGCGCGAGGTCGAGGATGCCGACGGGCAGATGGCAGGGCGTCTCACCAGCCTGCCGGCGCAGAACGGCCATATGGATCTGCAGGATTTCCGCGCGGCGCTCATGACCTTGCCGCCGAGCCAGCGCGAGGTGCTGATCCTGGTCGGCGGCTCCGGCCTGTCCTATGAGGAAGTGGCGCGCATCTGCGACTGCGCGGTCGGCACCGTGAAGAGCCGGGTCAATCGGGCACGCCGCCGCCTGGCCGAGCTCCTGGCGGTCGGCTCGCCCAAGGAATTCGGGCCAGATCCCGTGGCGCAGGCGACCATCGACACGCCTTTTGCCGCCTCCAGCCGCGACTGATTGCGCGCTCCGCGCAAGAGATTATCCTCAGACCTCGAGATCAGCCTCGATTGCCGGCGGTCGCAGTTCAGGAAGGCCTGTCCCATGCTCGAGAAAGCGGGCGCGACGCCCGTCGCCCATCCGGCCTTTGCACTGACCGAGGAGCAGCTTGCGCTGGCGGAGCTCGCCCGCGATTTCGCGCGCGAGCATCTTGGTCCGCATGCCGTCGAATGGGACGAGAAGAAGCATTTCCCGGTCGATGTGCTGCGCCAGGCGGCAGCGCTCGGCATGGGGGGCATCTACATCTCCGAGGAGGTCGGCGGGGCGGGGCTGACGCGGCTCGACGCGGCGCTGATCTTCGAAGGGCTGGCCACGGGCTGCCCCTCGATCGCGGCCTATATCTCGATCCACAACATGGCGTCCTGGATGATCGACCGCTTCGGCTCGCAGGAGCAGCGGCAGCGCTTCCTGCCGCGCCTCGTCAGCATGGAACATCTGTCGAGCTATTGCCTCACCGAGCCCGGTGCGGGCTCCGACGCGGCCGCCCTGAAGACGCGGGCGCGACGCGACGGGGAATTCTACGTGCTCGACGGGGTGAAGCAGTTCATCTCGGGCGCCGGCACCTCGGACATCTATGTGGTGATGGCGCGCACGGGCGAGGCAGGGGCGGCCGGCATCTCGACCATCGTGGTCGAGAAGGGAACGCCCGGACTGTCCTTCGGCGCCAATGAGCGCAAGATGGGCTGGAACGCCCAGCCGACCCGTCAGGTGATCTTCGAGGATTGCCGGGTGCCGGCCGAGAACCTTTTGGGAGAGGAGGGTATCGGCTTCAAGATCGCCATGGCGGGCCTCGATGGCGGGCGGCTCAATATCGCGGCCTGCTCGATCGGCGGAGCCCAGGCGGCCCTCGACAAGGCGCTCGCCTATATGGGCGAGCGCAAGGCCTTCGGCAAACGCCTCGAGGAGTTCCAGGCCCTGCAATTTCGCCTCGCCGACATGGCGACCGAGCTCGAGGCGGGCCGCAGTTTCCTGTGGCGGGCGGCGGCCGCGCTCGATTCCAAAAATGCGGGTGCGACGACGGTGGATGCGACCAGGCTTTGCGCCATGGCCAAGCGCTTCGGCACGGATGCCGGATTCACCGTCGCCAATGATGCCCTGCAGCTGCTCGGCGGCTATGGCTATCTCGCCGATTACGGCATCGAGAAGATCGTGCGTGACCTGCGCGTCCACCAGATCCTCGAGGGCACGAACGAGATCATGCGCCTCATCGTGGCGCGCGGCCTCGTCGGGCAAGGTTTTCCGAGCAATCGCTGACGCTCTTCGGCGGCGCCCGCGACATTGGCCAGCGAGGCGGGCCGGCGTTATGATCGGCGCCCAAGGATAGACGCCGATGTTCCTCACCTTCTTCACCGCCCTCAAGGATGCGCAGGTGCCTGTCACCTTGCGCGAATATCTGACCTTGATGGAGGCGCTGGACCAGGGGCTCGCCGAGACCTCGGTCGAGGATTTCTATTATCTGTCGCGCGCCAGCCTCGTGAAGGATGAGCGCAATCTCGACAAGTTCGATCGCGTCTTCGGGGCCATCTTCAAAGGCCTGGAAAGCCTGTCCCAGGCGCTGGGAAAGGCCGAAATTCCGGCCGAATGGCTGAAGAAGCTCGCCGAGAAATATCTGACCGAGGAGGAGAAGGCGAAGCTCGAGGCGCTCGGCTGGGACAAGCTGATGGAAACCTTGCGCGAAAGGCTGCGCGAGCAGAAGGGGCGCCATCAGGGCGGCTCGAAATGGATCGGCACGGCCGGCACCTCGCCTTTCGGCGCCTATGGCTACAACCCCGAAGGCATCCGTATCGGCCAGGAGGGAAACCGCAATTTCCGCGCCGTGAAGGTCTGGGACAAGCGCGACTTCAAGGATCTCGACGGCGATGTCGAGCTCGGCACCCGCAACATCAAGATCGCCTTGCGCCGCTTGCGCAAATTCGCCCGCACCGGAGCCGCCGAAGAGCTCGATCTCGACACCACGATCCGGGGAACGGCCGAGAAGGGCTATCTCGACATCAAGCTGCGCCCGGAAAGGCGCAACGCCGTCAAGGTGCTGTTGTTCTTCGATATCGGCGGCTCGATGGACTGGCATATCAAGCTCGTCGAGGAGCTGTTCTCGGCTGCCAAGACCGAGTTCAAGCATATGGAGCATTTCTACTTCCACAACTGCCTCTACGAGCATGTGTGGAAGGAGAACCGCCGTCGTCACACCGATCGCACGCCGACCTGGGACGTGCTGCATACCTATCCGCATGACTACAAGGCGATCTTCGTCGGCGATGCCTCCATGTCGCCTTACGAGGTCGCCATGCCGGGCGGCGCGGTCGAGCATATGAACGAGGAAGCGGGCCAAGTGTGGCTGGAGCGGGTCACGCGTACCTATCCGCACGCGATCTGGCTTAATCCGGTGCCACAGGAGCGCTGGGCCCATACGCATTCGATCGAAATGATCCGCAAGCTCTTCGCCGACCGCATGTTCCCGCTCACCCTCGAAGGTCTTGAGGCGGCTATGAAGGAGCTGGTGCGGTAAGCGTCAGCGCGACCCGCGCGGGGCTCGTCCTTCACTCTGCGGATGTTGCGGAATTCTCGGTGAAATCTGCCGGCTCGGCCTCCAAAAAGCCGTGCTGATTTCCTATATATGAGAGTAAGTTGAGGCCTTCGAATCACCACGGCGGTGCCCGCCGCGCCACTCTCCCGGACTCATGATGGACGACACGCCTTCCCTGCCTTCCGAACCTGTCCCCGAAACCGCCGCCGAATCTGCCGCGTCGGCCGCGTACGGTGCTGAATCTATCCAGGTTCTCAAAGGCTTGGATGCAGTTCGCAAACGCCCGGGCATGTATATCGGCGACACCGATGACGGTTCGGGCCTGCATCACATGGTCTATGAGGTGGTCGACAACGCCATCGACGAGGCGCTGGCTGGCCATGCGACCGAGGTGACGGCGACGCTGAACGCCGACGGCTCCTGCACGGTCACCGACAATGGGCGCGGCATCCCGACCGATATTCACCCCGAGGAGGGCGTCTCCGCAGCCGAGGTCATCATGACCCAGCTGCATGCCGGCGGAAAATTCAACCAAAATTCCTACAAGGTCTCGGGAGGCCTGCACGGCGTCGGCGTCTCGGTCGTCAATGCGCTGTCCTCCTCGCTGAAGCTGCGCATCTGGCGCGGCGGCAAGGAACACGCCATGGAGTTCCGCCATGGCGATCCGGTGGTACCGCTCGCGGTCGTCGGCGATGCCAAGGGGCGGCGCGGCACGGAGGTGACCTTCCTGCCCTCGCTCAAGACCTTCACCATGGTCGAGTTCGACTATGCGACCCTCGAGCACCGGCTGCGCGAGCTCGCCTTCCTCAATTCGGGCGTGCGCATCGTCCTCTCCGATCTGCGCCATGCCGAGGCCAAGCGCCAGATACTGCAATATGACGGCGGGATCGAGGAGTTCGTGCGCTATCTCGACCGCGCCAAGACGGCCAAGACCGAAAAGCCGGTCGTCGTGCGCGCCGAGAGGGACGGCATCGGCGTCGAGGCGGCGCTGCAATGGAACGATTCCTACCACGAAAACGTGCTCTGCTTCACGAACAACATCCCGCAGCGCGACGGCGGCACGCATCTCGCGGGCTTCCGGGCGGCGTTGACGCGGCAGGTCACGAGCTATGCCGACAGCTCCGGCATCACCAAGAAGGAGAAGGTGACGCTCACCGGCGATGATTGCCGCGAAGGGCTCACCGCCGTGCTCTCCGTCAAGGTGCCGGATCCGAAATTCTCCTCGCAGACCAAGGACAAGCTCGTCTCCTCCGAGGTGCGTCCGGTGGTCGAGAGCGCCCTCAACGAGGCGCTCGGCGTCTGGTTCGAGGAGAACCCGACGGAAGCCAAGATCATCGTCGGCAAGGTCGTGGAGGCAGCGGCGGCCCGCGAGGCGGCGCGTAAGGCGCGCGACCTCACCCGCCGCAAGGGTGCGCTCGATATCGCCGGCTTGCCCGGCAAGCTCGCCGAGTGCCAGGAGCGCGATCCGGCCAAGTCCGAGCTGTTCCTGGTCGAGGGCGACAGCGCCGGTGGTTCGGCGAAGCAGGGCAGGGCCCGCGAATATCAGGCGGTGTTGCCCTTGCGCGGCAAGATCCTCAATGTCGAGCGGGCCCGCTTCGACAAGATGCTGTCCTCGCAGGAGATCGGCACGCTGATCACGGCGCTGGGCACCGGCATCGGCACTGGTAACGGCAACGAGGACTTCAATCCCGACAAGCTGCGCTACCACAAGATCATCATCATGACGGATGCCGATGTCGACGGCAGCCATATCCGCACCCTGCTCCTGACCTTCTTCTTCCGCCAGATGCGGTCGCTCGTCGACCGAGGCCATCTCTTCATCGCCCAGCCGCCGCTCTATAAGGCGATGCGCGGCAAATCGGCGATTTATCTGAAGGATGAGCGGGCCTTCGAGGATTATCTGATCGAAGGCGGCAGCGAAGGCGCGATCCTGCGCATCGCACCCGACCAGAACGGCAAGGGCGAGGAACGCTCAGGCGCCGATCTGCGCCGTACCATCGAGGAGGCGCGCCTGGTGCGCCAGACGCTCGCCGCGCTGCATTCGCGCTATAATCGTTCGGTCGTCGAGCAGACGGCGATCGCCGGCGCGCTCGATCCCGAGCTGGCGCTCGGTGAGGAGAGGGGAGCCGAGATCGCGGCCGTCGTGGCGCATCGTCTCGATCTGATCGCCGAGGATATCGAGCGCGGCTGGAGCGGGCGGCTGGAGGCCGGCGGCTTCGTCTTCGAGCGCACCTTGCGCGGCGTGAAGCAGGCGGCCGTGCTCGATGCCGGCTTGCTGGGCTCCAGCGAGGCGCGCCGCCTGCACGAGCACTCGCACAGCCTCACCGAGACCTATGCGCAACCGGCGCTGCTCATCCGCAAAGGCGAGGAGACGCTGATTTCCGGCCCGACCTCGCTGTTCGCCGCGATCACCGATGCCGGGCGCAAGGGCGTGCAGATGCAGCGCTACAAGGGCCTCGGCGAGATGAATCCCGAGCAGCTCTGGGAAACCACGCTCGACCGCGACGTGCGCTCGCTGCTGCAGGTGCGCGTCAAGGAGGCCGATGCCGCCGACGAGATCTTCGTCAAGCTGATGGGCGATGTGGTCGAGCCGCGGCGCGAATTCATCCAGGAGAATGCACTCGACGTCGCGAATTTGGATGTGTGAGCTGGGAATTTGTCGGCGGCAGCAAGATGCTTGCATTTCGCCGGTATCTCGGCTTCCAGTAAGCGCCGCATGACGACGGCGACCTTGACGGGGCGCAGAGATGTCCGAGACCGGTAATGCTGATCGCATAGGCGGCATGTCGGCGCGACACGCGGCGCCTTCCGGGTCGTCGGCAGCGCGCTGATCGGAAGGCGCCGAGCCTCCAAATCTCAGTTTGCGGCAGAACCCGCGCCCGGCTCCATCGTAGCCGGCGAAGCCGCAAATGCCCTTTTGCGCAAATCGGCTCCAATGAGCCGCGCCGATCATCGGCTCGCCCGCCCCGCCTCCGCAAGGCAAGCACTCATTGTCGACCGCACGGGTAGAGCCAGGTCATCCCACCGGGCCATCCCATGAGAGACCAGCCCCAACACCGCAGATCCTGGCCGTTTGAGGCGATGATCGCGCGACACATGATCTCAAGATGCCGCGCAATGGCCAAAACGATCAAAGCTGTGGTTGACCATGTGCCGCCGATGAGTTAAATGCGAAGTCGGCAGGACGCCCTGTCGTTTTCGCTCTGAAGCTCGGGGAGAGATTTAGCGGTTTTAGAGGGACATATAAGGCAAAATTCCTAGGGAGAGATCCGCGGCGACCTGAAGGTGGCAAGCGAGAAGTGGCTCTTTGTGTGGTAATTTTGCGACACGCTGCCGAATAGGCGCGAGTCCGCTGTCAAAATGACGGCGGACCAATTGATCATGTCTTCGCCATGAGTATGGTGCGGATGTGGCGAGAGAGTCTCGCTGCATTCGCTATCGTCGTTTCCGGAATTCGGAAGCTAACGGCGGGGCGGGTTGGGTCTGGAAGCCAAAGGCAAAGTCCGTCAGGGACCGTGGCCACGGCGAAATTCCGATCCTCATTGGTCAATTTTGGAGGTTTCAATGAAGCTCGTTAAGAGCCTTCTCCTCGGATCCGCCGCGGGTGTCGTCGCGGCTGTCGGGGTTCAGGCTGCTGACCTTCCCACGCGGAAGGCTGCACCTGTCGACTACGTCCGGATCTGCGCCGTGCACGGTCCCGGATTCTTCTACATCCCCGGTTCCGACACCTGCATTCGGCTCAGCGGCCGCGCCCGCTTCGAATATGTTTATGAGCAGACCTATGCCAAGAACAGTGATCCCTCGGGCTTCCGGGCCATGGGTCGTCTCGCCATCGACGCGCGCACTCAGACCGATTTGGGTATCCTGCGCGCCTATACCCGCATCGACTTCACGCGTGACAGCGGCGCCTGGTTCGGTTCCGGCAGCGGCGCACGCGGCGCCACGAGGATCGGCTTCGGCGGCGGCGCCAGCGGCGTGGCGGGCTCCTTCCCGTCCTATTCCGGCATCGACACGGCCGGCAACAAGCTGCAGACCGGCGTATTCGTCACCAGCGCCTTCGTGCAATGGGGCGGGTTGACCGCCGGCCGTCTGCAGTCCTTCTTCGACTTCTACGCCGATAGCGACACCTTTTTCGGCATCACCGATTCGGACACCACGACCACTGCCCTGGCCTATACCTACACTTTCGGCAGCGGCTTCTCGGCGACCCTGTCGATCGAGGATCCGAAGGAGCGTCAGCGCTATCCGATCGCCGGTCTCGCACCGGTCGGCGCCGGCGGCATCAACCCGTCTGTGCCAGTCGCTGCCTTCAGCGCGGTCTATCCGTTTGCCTTCAGCCCCTACGCTGCGCCTGGCGTCAGCAGCATCAATTACATCCAGCGTGAGAACGTTCCGGATGTAGTCGGCGTCTTGAACGTGACGCAGGCCTGGGGCTCGGCCCAGTTGTCGGGCGCCTATCACCGCATCGAGAGCGGGGGCTCGACGATCACGAACCTGCAGCTGAACAACACCGGCACCGCCTTCATTTCCAACCCGCTGGTTCCGACGGTCCCGGGCGGCTACGGCAACAAGACCGGCAATGGCTGGGCCGTCCAGGCCGGCGTGAAGATCAACCTGCCGATGATCGCGGCTGGCGATTATTTCTACGCCCAGGCTGCCTATTCGAAGGGCAGCATCTCCTATGTCGACGGGGGCTTCCCTGGGTCTTACTCGGCAGGAGCCTTCTCCACGACCTATGACGCGATGCCCGCTTACGACGCGGTCGTCGGGCCGTCCGGGCACATCACCCTAACGCCAGCCTATTCGGGCTTGGTCTCGCTCGAGCATTACTGGACCCCGACTATCCGTCAGGGCATCTTCGCCGGCGCCGTGCACTACTCCTATAGCGGCGCGACCCGGACCGCGGCCGGCTTCGCGGCCGGCGCGGCCTGCCCGACTTGCGTGGGGTCGGTCGCCTTCGCCAACGGCTCGGTCTACAATCCGTTCTCCACACAGTACAATGGGGGAACGCAGTACCAGGTCGGCACCAACCTGATCTGGTCGCCGCTGAAGGACCTCGATATCGGCGTCGAGGTGTTCTATTCCCGGGATCAGCTGCAGCATAAGGAGTGGGATCTCAACTCCGGAAACGGCAAGCTGACCAAGAGCGCCGATTTGTGGCTGAGCCGTCTGCGCGTCTCGCGCGACTTCTGATCTCGCGAGCGACTGACGACGGAAAGCCCCGGCCTCGCGCCGGGGCTTTTCTCGTCATCTGAGCTCGCTGCGGCTGCCGGCTAAGACGTGTGAGACCGGCCGAAGGATTGCCACCAAGACGTCATCGCGGGTCAGGAAGGCGACCGCAACGCATTGTGTCGATTGACCAATATCTTCAGGAATGCTTCACCAAGCTGTCGGTCTTCAGCTGGGATCTTTGCGAGTTGAAGAAAAAGCGGATCCCGCATTTCAGGAAGCTCAGGTCCATTTGAGCGCCCAAGCAAGTAATCGGCCGTAACGTCCAGGCAATCAGCCAGACGCCCCAGCGCGCCGCTTGATGGCTTGCGCGAACCGTTTTCATAATGTGCGATCGAGCTCTCATGCGTGCCTGCTCGCTCGGCGAGTTCGGGCTGGCTCCAACCGCGCGACTCCCGAGCTCTCCGCAATCGATCACTCAAAAGAGCAGTGAGCGCATCTCTATGTTCCATCGACCTCAATCCTATTCCGCCAAGAAAACGAGCCTGCTTCAGCCCCACTGAAAAAGCCGTGCGCAAAGAATTCGGCGCCGCCAAATTCGCCGACGTGCGTCATCTGAACGACGTCCCGCCTCCGTTACGTCGATCGCCCCGAGATGGTCACTCGCGAGGCATTTGGTAATGTGGCGAAACCGAATGGGCTGTTTGCTGCGGCCTAATAATGATGCCGATGACAAATCCGGCTCTGCCCATATTTTGTGCATGCAGATCGACCGGCCCTGATATGCGCGATTGGGCAATGTGCGGCGCGCCCGCCATCGCGATATCCGGGTGCACTGAGATGCCTTTGTTTGGTCTGGACCAAGAATGCGCGGAAGCCAATTTGCCGAATTGACTGCTTTCGCCGCCGTCGCCGAGCTTCGGAATTTTGCCAAGGCCGCGGCGCAACTCGCGATCGCGCCGCCCACGCTCAGCCAGACCATTCGCTCGCTCGAGGAGCGTCTCGGCGTGCGCTTGCTCAACCGCACCACGCGCAGCGTCGCCGTCACGGAAGCAGGCGAGCGGCTGCTCAGTCATCTGCAGCCGGTGCTATTGGGCCTCGATCAGGCCGTCGAAGCCGTCAACTCGTTCCGCGACACGCCGACCGGAAGGCTTCGCCTCACGGTCATTCGGCATGCGGCGATCGCGATGATCGCACCGCTCATTCCCCGCTTCTTGGCGCAATATCCAGAGATCGAGCTCGAGATCGCGGCAGATGACGGCCATGGCGACATCGTCCAGGGGCGCTTCGATGCCGGCATCCGGATCGGCGAGCTGATCGACCAGGACATGATCGCGCTGCGCATCGTCGAGGAATACCGGATGGTCGCGGTCGCGGCGCCCTCCTATATCGGCGACAATCCGCCTCCCATGCTTCCACGCGAGCTGCAAACCCATAATTGCATCCGCCAGCGCATGGGATGGGACGGCGGAGTTCATCCTTGGGAATTCGAGCAGGCTGGCGAGCGTATCGAGGTCGCCGTCGAGGGCTCTCTCATCGTCAACGACACGCAGCTCGTGCTGAGCGCGACGCTCGATGGGGTCGGCATCGCCTATCTGCCGGAAGGTTGCCTTGGGCCGCATTTCGCGGCCGGCCGCCTTGTCCCCCTGCTCGAAGACTGGTCCGTCCGTCGTTCCGGCCTGTTCCTCTACTATCCGAGCCGCCGCCAAATCCCCGCACCGCTGCGCGCCTTCGTTGCCTTCATGCGAAGGGAGCGCAAGCCGGAATTGTATGCGGTGTCCCATGTGCTGACACTGGGCGTGTAGGCGCAGACCGAGCTGCGAGTTCCGCCTCACCAATCGCCGTGTCGATGCCTTTCGAGCACGGGCAGCGTGCGCAGCCCGAATTGTTCCGCGCAATCCCTCACCGCCCCATCGAGCTCCTCTCGTCCTCTGGCCGAAAACAGTTCGTTCGCCGAGGTTTCGGGCGAGAGCCAGCGGGTCACGACATCGCCCTTCGTCAGGAGGCTCGACGTCGCCTCGAACTTGCAGTCGCAAAACTTCACCACGAGGCCGAGCTGCTGCTTGAGCCCGCTGCGCCCTTCCTGCGAGTCGCTGGCGTCGAGGCTCGATTCCTGACCCGCCACAACCCTCTCGCGACAATCGGCGACGTCGATTCGCCGGATCAAGTCACGCTCGCCGGGAGCCATGCTGGCAACGATTTGGTTCGAGGTGGTTGGTGCGCCGCCGGTGCCGAATTGGGCGCAAATCGATCCGGTGACCAACAGGATGGCCGCGACCGCTGTCACACCCACGATGATGATCCGTTTCATGGCGTTCTCCGGGTGCCGATGGTGCCAGCGTCCCCGGTGATGTTGCGTCTTTCAACTATCTCGAAGGGAATGGCGCCGACTTCCTCGGGCACCGCGCTGGGTATCCGTTAGTTGGTGGGCGCGGAGCGTAGGAATAACGCCGGAGAGTTCGAATAGGCTGTTTGCCCGGACCGAAGAATGCCGATCTTGATGTCCGAAGAGCGGTCATGCCGATCGCATTGAGGGTGCAGGAGGCGCCATAAGCCGCGATCTCCCGATTTCTTGATCAGTCGTCTGCGCAATCTCGCTGGCGCGGCAGGTCGCTCCACTCTAGCCTTCGCGGCGCTGCTGCTGGCAACCGCGTGAGCCCGTCCGTGAACGAAGCCGCTCCGATAAGCGTGGCAACCATCGCCGAGGCGGAAAGGCTTCTCGGCGTCGACTATTCCGACGCCGAGCGCCTGCAAATGCTCGACAATATCGCGGGCCAGATCGAGCTTGCGATCAAGCGCCGGGCCGTGCGCCTGCCGGAGACGCTGGCGCCGGCGATGCGCTTCGACCCGAGACTCCCCGATTGGACACCGATCGATCCGGGCCCATTCAGGCCGAGCGAGGATCCGCCTCCGAATTTGCCCGCCAACGATGTGGATATCGCCTTTGCGCCCGTTACCCATTTGGCGAGCTGGATCCGCGGCGGACAGCTGACCTCGCTGCGCTTGACCGAAATCTATCTCGAGCGGATCGAGCGTTTGGGCAGGAAGCTCGCCTGCATCGCGGTCGCCACTCCCGATCTCGCGCGCGAACAGGCGAGGCGCGCCGATCGCCTCCTCGCCGAGGGCACTTATCTCGGGAAGCTGCACGGCATCCCCTGGGGCGCGAAGGATCTGCTCGATACCGCCGGCATTGCCACCGGCTGGGGCGCCGAGCCTTATCGTGAGCGCCTTCCCACCAGCGATGCCGCGATCGTCAGGAAGCTCACCGAGGCCGGCGCGGTGCTGGTCGCCAAGACGACGCTCGGCGCGCTCGCCTATGGCGATATCTGGTATGATGGACGCACCCGCAATCCCTGGAATCTCGAGGAAGGCTCGAGCGGCTCGAGCGCGGGATCGGGATCGGCGACCGCGGCGGGGCTCGTCGGCTTCAGCATCGGCACCGAGACGCTCGGTTCGATCGTCGCGCCCTCGATCCGTTGCGGCACCACCGGGCTGCGCCCAACCTTCGGCCGTGTCTCGCGGGTCGGCGCCATGGCGCTGTGCTGGAGCCTCGACAAGATCGGCGCCATGTGCCGCACGGTCGAGGATACGGCGCTCGTCGTCGCGGCGATCAACGGCTTCGACCGGGCCGATCCGGGCTCGATCGAAGCGCCTTTCGGCTATGACGCTGCGGCGCCGGTCAAAGGGTTGCGGGTCGGCTATTTCCCGGCCGATCTCGCCTTGCCCGAAGCCCATGACCTCGATCGCGATGCGATCGAGGCGGCGCGGCGCATCGGCCTCGAGCTCGTGCCGCTCGAGCGACCGGACCTGCCCTATGAGGCGCTGATGAACATCCTGTTCGCCGAGGCCGCGGCCGCCTTCGAGGCGCTCACCCTCGACAATCGCGATGACGAGCTCAGCTGGCAGGAGCCCGGCGCCTGGCCCAACACCTTCCGCAAGGCGCGCTTCCTCTCCGCCGTGGACCATATTCAGCTCGATCGCCTGCGCCGGCGCGTGATGCAGGACATGGACGACGCCTTCAAAGGGGTCGACGCCATGATCGGGCCATGCCTCGTCGGCCCCATGCTGATCATCGGCAACTTCACCGGCCATCCCTGCCTCGTGATGCGCAGCGGCTTGCGCCAGGCGCAGACGCGCGGGCCCTTGTCCCTGTCGCGGGCGCGCCTCGATCAAGGCGCTGCGACCTCCGGCCCGAGCTTCACGGTGCCGCACGCGCTTTGCCTTCACGGCCGGCTCTTCGACGAGGGCACGATCCTGCGGATCGGGCGCGCGCTGGAGCAGGAATTCGCGGTCTGGGATCGCCGGCCGCCGCTGGAATAAGCAGAAACCGCAATGTGAGGGAGCGACGTCATGCGCAAATTACTGGCCGGATTCTACGCTGCCGGATTCTACGCTTCCCTGGCGCTCAGCCTCGCTTCGGTCGGCATCTTGGCGGTCGGCGCGCTCGGCAGCGGCGCGCAGGCGCAGACGCCCAAGAACGTCCTCGTCATCGGGCATGTGGCGGAGCTGCAGACGCTCGATCCGGCGCAATCGGTGACCATCAGCGATTTCCGCATCCTGGCGAACATGTACGAGGGCCTGCTCCACTACAAGGATGGCAGCCTCGAGCTCGAGCCTGGCCTTGCCACCTCATGGACGATGAGCCCGGACGGCAAGACCTATACGTTCAAGCTGCGCGAGGGCGTGAAATTCCATGACGGGACGCCCTTCAATGCCGAAGCGGTGAAGTTCAACCTCGACCGCATCACCGACAAGACCCACCCCTATTACAACACCGGGCCCTTTCCTTTCGTCTTCCTGCTCGGGCCGATTCAAAGCACCGAGGTCGTCGATCCGATGACGGTCTCGATCCATCTGAGCGCCCCCTACGCACCGATGCTGACCATGATGGGCTCAGCCGTCGGCGGGCTGGTCGGCATCTCGCCGGCCGCGGTCAAGCAATACGGCAAGGAGTTCAGCCGTCATGGAGGCGGCACCGGACCCTTCAAGTTCAAGCTCTGGGAGAGCAGCCAGCGTTTCGTGCTCGAGGCCAATAAGGAGTATTGGGGCGGAGCGCCGAAGCTCGAAGGCCTCGTCTTCCGCCCGATCATCGATGAGAATGCGCGCGTCAGCGAAATGCTGTCGGGCGGCACGGACATCACCATCGAGGTGCCACCCGACAATGTCGCGAGCTTCAAGGACACCGCGAAATTCACCTATTACGAGCAGGCAGGCCCGCATCTGTGGTATTTGCTGCTCAACACCAAGGAGAAACCCTTCGACGACAAGCGCGTTCGCCAAGCCGCGAATTACGCGATCAACAAGGAGGCCATGGTCAACCAGATCCTGAAGGGCACCGCCACGGTCGCCGCTGGACCAACTCCGTCCGCCTTCACCTGGGCGCATGACAATGATCTGAAGCCCTATCCCTATGATCCGGCGAAGGCCAAGGCGCTGCTCGCCGAGGCCGGCTACCCGAATGGCGTCGACGTCACCTTCTACGTCACCGAGAGCGGTTCGGGCATGCTCTCGCCGATCCTGATGGGGACCGCGATCCAGGCCGATCTTCAGGCCGTGGGCATCAGGCCGAAGATCGAGACCTATGAGTGGAACACCTTTCTCGGCAAGCTCATCCCCGGCATGGAGGGCAAGGCGCAGATCGCCGAATTGTCATTCATGACGCAGGATCCCGACATGCATCCGGCGTTGGCGCTGCGCACCGGCGGCGCGGTCAATTCCGGCCGCTACTCGAACCCGAAGGTCGACGAGTTGATCGACGCCGGGCGCACCGAATCCGATCCCGCCAAGCGGGCCGCGATCTACAAGCAGCTGCAGGAGATCGTCGCCGATGACGCCCCTTGGGTGTTCATCGCCAATTGGAAGCAAAATGCCGTGTCGTCGGCGTCGGTGAAGGGTTTCGAGCCGCACCCCTCCTTCACGACACGCTTCTGGAAGGTCTACAAGGAATAGGCAGATAGAGCTCGGGCGCCGAGGTTCCCTTGCACTCTTACATCCTGCGTCGAATACTGCTCATGGTGCCGGTGCTGTTCGGCGTCACCGTCATCGTTTTCCTGGTGATCTCCTTGATCCCGGGCGATCCCGCCAAGGCGATCCTCGGGACTTTCGCGACGCCTGAAAATGTCGCCAAGGTCAATCACGATCTCGGCCTCGATCGCCCGCTCCCGGTCCAGTATGTCATCTGGCTCGGCAATCTGCTGCATGGCGATTTCGGGCGTTCCTACATCCTGCATCGCCCCGTCATCGACGAAGTTCTCGACCGGCTGTTCCCGACCTTGCTGCTCGCCGGCGCCGCCCTGCTGCTCTCGAGCGCTGTCGGCCTGCTCCTTGGCATCATCGCGGCGATCAAGCAGAATGCCTGGCAGGACAAGCTCATCACTGTCGGCGTCCTGGTCGGCATCTCGACGCCGTCCTTCTGGCTCGGCATCCTCCTGATCTTCTGGTTCGCCGTGCGGTTTTCGGTCCTGCCGGTCGGCGGCATGGTCGAGATGTTCGGCGGCGGCGGCATCGTCGATATCGCGCGCCACCTCGTGCTGCCGTCGATCGCATTGGCGGCCGTCGCCGGCGCCGTCCTGGTGCGCCTGACGCGCGGCAGCATGCTCGAGGTGATGCGCCAGGACTATGTGCGCACGGCGCGCGCCAAGGGCCTCGGCGAGACGAGCGTCATCTTCAAGCATGCCTTCCGCAACGCGCTCGTCAGCGTCATCCCCATCATCGGCCTCGAGGCCGGGTTCGTGCTCGGGGGCGCCGTCTACATCGAGACCGTGTTCCAGTGGCCGGGCATCGGGCGCATGCTGGTCAGCGCCATCTCGACCCGCGACATCCTGCTGGTCCAGGGCGGCGTGTTGGTGGTCGCGGCGGCCTATGTGGTCATCAACCTCATGACCGATATCGCGCAAAGCCTCCTCGATCCACGGATGCGTCGCTCATGACCGTCTCGACCGAAGGCATCGCGACCGTCCCGGTCAGGGTCGTCAAGAGCGGGCGCCCGAGCGCCTGGCGGCGCCTGACGCAGAACTCGGTCGCGAGCTTCGGCCTGGCGCTTCTCGCCGTCATCGTCGCGATCGCTTTCGCGGCCCCGATCCTGCCGCTCGCCGATCCCAATATTACGGATGTCGCTCATCGCCTACTGCCGCCGCTCAGCCCGGGCCATATGCTCGGCACAGACCAGGTCGGCCGCGATATTCTCTCGCGCCTCATCTTCGGCACGCGCGTCAGCTTCGCGGTAGGCCTCGCGGCGGCGACCATGGCGGCCCTGATCGGCTCCGCCATCGGGCTCTTCGCCGCCTTCTACGGCAAGGTTGTCGACATGCTGTTGATGCGCGGCATCGACATGCTCATGGCCTTTCCCTATCTGCTCTTGGCGCTCGCCATCGTCGCGGCGCTCGGGCCCGGCCTCATCAATGCGATGATGGCCATCATCGTCGTCAACATCCCGTTTTTCGCACGCGCGGTGCGCGGCGCAACACTCACCGTGGTGCGCGCCGACTTCATGGCGGCGGCGCGCCTGTCGGGATTGAGCGACCTCGAGATCGTCGCGAGCGAGCTCTTCCCCAACGTGCTGCCGGTGATCGTCATCACGCTCTCGACCACGGTCGGCTGGATGATCCTCGAGACGGCGGGGCTGAGCTTCCTCGGGCTCGGCGCCCAGCCGCCGCAGGCCGATCTCGGCGGCATGCTCGGCGACGGGCGCAACCTCATCCAGGTGGCGCCGCATGTGGCGACCATCCCCGGCATCGTCATCCTGCTCCTGGCGATCGGCATCAACCTCGTCGGCGACGGCTTGCGCGACGTGCTCGATCCGAAGCTGAAATCGGGCGGCCTCGCCCGCGCCCGCGCCAAGACCGACGCGGCGCCGGCAGGCGAGCGGATGCAGGGTCTCTCGACCGATCCCGCGGCGGCGGAGCTGCCGCTCGTGGTGCGGGGCCTCGAGACGCATTTCCTGGTCGGCGACGAGATCTATCGCGCGGTCGGGGGCGTCGACCTCGAGGTGCGGCCGGGACAGGCGGTCGGCCTCGTGGGCGAATCCGGATCCGGCAAGACGGTGACGGCGCTCTCGGTGCTCGGCCTCGTCGCGACACCGCCCGGCCGCATCGTGCATGGCGGCATCTTCCATCATGGCGAGGATCTCGCCGGCGCGCCCTTGCGCCGCCTGCAGGCGATCCGCGGCAATCGCATCGCCTATGTGTTCCAGGACCCGCAGACGACGCTCAACCCGCTCCTGCCGGTCGGCGAGCAGATCGCCGAGGCGATCAGGCGGCATCAGGGGCTCGGGCGCGCCGAGGCGATGGAGCGCGCCATCGCCTTCCTTGAGGCGGTGCGCATCCCGGATGCCGCGGGGCGCGCCGATGCCTACCCCCATGAGCTCTCCGGCGGCCAGCGTCAGCGCATCGGCATCGCCATGGCGCTCGCCAACGATCCCGAGCTCATCATCGCCGACGAGCCGACGACGGCGCTCGACGTCACGACGCAGGCGCAGATCCTGAAGCTGCTCAACGAGCTGCGCCGCGAGCGCGGCTCGGCTCTCGTCTTCATCAGCCATGATGTGGGCGTCATCGCCGAGCTCTGCGACACGGTCCACGTCATGTATGGCGGGCGCGTCGTCGAGAGCGGCCCCGTCGACGCGGTGCTGCGCGGGCCGCGCCATCCCTATACGCAGCGCCTGCTCGCCTGCGTGCCGGAGCTCGGACGTTCCGAGCGACGCATCGATCCCATTCCGGGCCTGCCGCCGCCCACCAACGCCTTGCCGCCGGGTTGCGCCTTTGCGCCGCGCTGCCATCTCGCCGATGCGCGATGCAGCGCAGGCGAGATCGCCATCGCCCCGGTCGGCGACAGCCATTGGGTGCGCTGCATCCATGCAGAGGCTCCCGCATGAGCGAGATGATGCTCACGACGCGCGATGTGGTGCGCGAATATGGTGGACCGGGTCTGTTCGGCCAAAAACTGTTCGGCCAAAAACTGTTCGGCAAAGCTCTGTTCGGCACGCGCCGGAAGGCATTGCGCGCCGTCGACGGCGTTTCGATCGAGGTTCGGCGCGGCCGCACGCTCGGCATCGTCGGCGAATCGGGCTGCGGCAAGTCGACCATGGCGCGCATGATGGTGGGGTTGCTCGAGCCCACTTCCGGCAGCATCGAGCTCGACGGCCAATCGGTGGCGGAGCTGGCGCGCGAGGACCGCAAGGCGCTGCACCGCAAGGTGCAGATGGTGTTTCAGGACCCGCTCGGCTCGCTCAATCCGCGCAAGACGGTTCGCGCCATTCTCGAGGCTCCCCTGAAGGCGCTGCATGGCATGGGCGCCAAGGCCAGGAATGAGCGTGTCGCCGAGCTCATGGGCCTGGTCAGCCTGCGCGCCGAATTCACCGAGCGCTACCCGCATGAATTCTCCGGCGGCCAGGCTCAGCGCATCGGCATCGCCCGGGCACTGGCGGCCGAGCCCGAGCTCATCATCCTCGACGAGCCGGTCTCCGCGCTCGACGTCTCCATCCAGGCCCAGGTGCTCAGCCTCCTCGCCGAGCTGCAGGCGCGATTGGACCTGACCTATGTGTTCATCTCGCATGATCTCGCGGTCGTCGAGACCATCTCGGACGAGGTCGTCGTCATGTATCTCGGGCGCGTCGTCGAGCGCGGATCACGAGCCGAGATCTTCGCAAACCCGCGGCACGACTATACGCGGCTGCTCTTGTCCTCGGTGCCGGGTGCGAAGCACGCCAAGCAGGTGCAGACAGCATAGTCCGAGAAAAAGCGCCGACCTCACCTCTCCCCTTGCGGGAGAGGTCGATCCGAGCCCCCAGGCGAGGATCGGGTGAGGGGGCAGCTTCTGCTTCGGAAGCCTCGTCGGTGCGGCCAATTCCGGCCCCGAGATGAGCGGCCTCGGCGAGGAAGCCGGCGCTGCCCCCTCACCCGGAACCCTCGCTGCGCTCGTGTTCCGACCTCTCCCACAAGGGGAGAGGTGGGCGCTGGCGCTCGATTTCCCCCGCAAGCTCGAGGCGGTCCGTCGGGCATTCGAGCACCGCCCTCGGTTCGTTCCACCACCGGCCCGGCAAGCGTCTTGCATCGGGCTTGAAGCTCGGTATGATGCCGTGCTGTCAAATTAAACTGACGCGGCAGGTGAATTTTACGCAGCAGCGCTTCGACGATGTCCGCGGGCGGATCGTCCCAGGGGAGAGTGAAGATGAGAGCATGGCTTCGAGCTCCGAGATTTTCGATCGCAGCGACCGCATTGGCGACAATGATCATGCTGCCTCATCCATTGGCGGCCGCCGGACCCGAGTTCCGGCTGCGGCTCGGCGAGGACCCGGAGACCCTCTACAACGTCAAGAGCTTCTCGCTCACCGTGGGCGATGTGCTCGGGCCGTATCTGCTCGAGCGCCTCGTCTATTTCGACGAAAGCGGCCAGCCGCGGCCTTGGCTCGCGGAGTCCTGGACGATCAGCGAAGATCAACAGCAGATCACCTTCAAGCTGCGCAGCGGCCTCAAATTCTCCGATGGGACGGATCTCGACGCCGCGGCGGTGAAATTCCAGTTCGATCAGGTAATGGACAAGAAGAACGCGGCACCAACCTTGCCGTTGCTCGGCCCGCTCACTTCGGTCGAGGCCGTCGATCCGCTGACGGTGAACTTCAACTTCGACAAGCCTTTCGCGCCGTTCATCTCGAATATCGCGCAAGCCTCCTTCGGCTTCAATTCGCCGAGCGCGGTCAAGAAATCCGGTGATCAATATGGTCGCCACGTCGTGGGCAGCGGCCCCTACATGCTGAAATCATGGGAACCCGGCACCGAGATCGTGCTGGTGCGCAACCCGAACTTCCATCAATGGCGAGGCGATGCCCTCAACAAGGGCGAGCCCTACGCCGACAAGTTCACGCTGACCGTCCTGTCGGAAGAGGGCGTGGTCCTGAATGCGCTCCAAACCGGGGAATTGAGCGCGGCCCCGGTCGCGACCGACGTCATCGACAAGCTGGCCAGCAATCCGAAGATCAATCTCGTCATCAAGAAGGTCGTCAACAATCTCCTGTTCCTGGAATTCAACGAGACGCGCGCGCCCTTCAACGATGTGAATTTCCGTCGCGCCATCGGCTACGCCATCGACCGTGACGCAGCCGTGAAGGCTGCCTATGGCGGCTACGGCGCTCCGGAGCTCAATTCGATGGCCAGCGGAATTCCCGGATACGATCCGCAGATACCCAAGCAATTCGGCTCGCCCTACGACCCTGTGAAGGCGAAGGCCATTCTTGCCGAAGGCGGCTGGAAGAAGAATGCGGATGGCCTGTTCGAGAAGGACGGCAAGCCTGCTCGTTTCGTGATCAAGAGCTATGCGGGCTTCGAGCCCATCTCGAGAACCCTGGCGGTGATCCAGAGCAACCTTGCAGATGTCGGCATCGCGGTGACGCTCGAAACATCCGATTGGGGCACCTTCTTTCCGGGTCTTTTGAAAGGCGATTGGGACATGGACCTGATGCGCTGGACCTGGACCGATCCCGGCATCCTGTCGATCCTGTTCCGCTCCCCCGGCCATCGCAAGATGCTGCTCGCCAATGCGGCGCAGGATGAGGGACTCGACCGCTGCAACACGATCATGGACCCCGAGAAGCGCAAGGGCTGCGTCGCGGGCAACCAGAAGGCGCTGCTCGAGAGCGCGACCATCGTTCCGGTGCTGTCGAACTGGTTCGTCGTCGCCACGCAAGCCAATGTGAAGGATTACCACCTCGATTTCTTCAACGCGCTCATCCCCGGCGACATGCAGCTCGCTCAATAAGCGTCGACGATCAGCACAGCGCCTCTCGTGACAGGGGCGCCGCATGAAGGAACGCCATGGCCGCCTATATCGTGAAACGGCTTCTCCTGACGATACCAGTGGTGATCGGCATCCTTCTCGTGACTTTCGCCACGAAGGCGCTGATCCCCACGGATGCGGTCAGCGCGATGTACCAAGGGCAGCTCTCCGAGCAGGAGGCTGCCGTTGCCATGGCCACCATGCGGGCGCGTTACCATCTCGACCGGCCCTGGTATGAACAGTTTGCGCTCTACGCCGAGGGCATTGCGCATGGGGATCTCGGCGAGTCGATCCGGACCCGCAATCCGGTGATCGATGAGATCGGCTATCGCTATCTCAATACGCTCAAACTGACATTCGCGGCCCTACTGGTCGGGGTCGCGGTCGGCGTCACCTCCGGCATCGTCGCGGCCTACAAGAAAGATAGCTGGCTCGACGTCACTGCCATGACGATAAGTTTGTTCGGCATCTCGATGCCCGCCTTCTTTTCCGGCCTGGTCGTCATCCTGGTCTTCGCCGTGTGGCTGCGATGGGTGCCGGTGATTCCGTCAGGCTGGACCGCATTGATGCTGCCGGCATTCACGCTCGGCTTGATCGAGGCGGCGCCACTCGCGCGCATCACGCGCTCGAGCATGCTCGACATTTTGTCGCGCGACTATATCCGCGCGGCGCGCGCCAAGGGCTTGAGCGAAATCGCCGTCCTGCTTCGGCATGCCCTGCCCAATGCGCTCCTGGCGGTCGCGACCATCATCGGCCTGCAGATCGGCTCCCTGCTTGGCGGCGCCTTCATCATCGAGGTGATCTTCGGCTGGCGCGGCATCGGCGAATTGGCCGTGAAGGCGATCCAATGGCGTGATTTCGCGCTCACCCAGGGCATCATCCTGATCGGCGCGGGCTCCTATGTGCTGATCAACCTCGCAATCGATCTGATCTACACCTGGATCGATCCGCGCATCGATTACGGCACCGGCTCATGACCGCGATCGCCGCCACGTCGATGGAGGCTCGCGACGACCGGCCGCGTCCGACCGGCTGGCGCTGGCTGCTGCGCCAGCTCGCGCGTAAGCGATCCGCCCAGATCGGCGGGACGATCATCCTCGCCGTTCTCATCTGCGCCATCGCCGCCCCGCTGCTCACGCCCTTCGATCCGTTGAAGGTCGATGCCATACATCGTCTGTCGACGCCGAGCTCTCTCCACTGGTTGGGCACCGACGAGCTCGGCCGCGATCTCTTCAGCCGCGTGCTCTACGGCACACGCTATTTCGTGCTGATCTGCGTGATCTCGGTGTCGATCTCCGCGAGCGTGGGCGTGACCTTCGGCCTCGTCGCCGGTGCCGGACCCGCCTGGGCCGATATGCTGATCATGCGGATCGTCGACATCATGCTCGCCTTTCCCTTCATCCTCCTCATCCTTGCGATCGTGGCGATCCTCGGCCCGAGCCTGTGGACGGCGATGATCGCCGTTGGAGTCGCCGGCGTGTCGAGCTATGCGCGCCTCGTTCGCGGCGAGACGCTGGCCGTGAAGCAGGAAGAATATGTCGAGGCGATGCGGGCGCTCGGCGCCGGACACACCCGTATCATCCTCGGCACGATCCTGCCGAATGTGTCGTCGCCGATCATCGTCTACACCAGCTACGCCATGCCGATCGCGGTGCTGTCCGCCTCGGCGCTGAGTTTCCTTGGCCTTGGAGCCCAGCCGCCGCTGCCGGAATGGGGTGCCATGCTGGTCGGCGGGCGCGCCCTTCTTCTCAGTGCCTGGTGGGTCGTGGCAGCGCCCGGCCTGGCAATCTTCATCTCGATTTTTGCCCTCAATCTCCTCGGCAATGCCTTGCGGGACGTGCTCGACCCTCGGAGCTCCTGATCTGATGACATCATTGCAAAAGGCGTCCGACATCGTTGCGGCGCTGCGGGACAGGGACGGCATCGATGTCGGCTTTTCGGCGATCCATCTCGCCTCCGGGCAATGCCTCGAAATCAATGCATCGAGCCTCTTCCCGACCGCCAGCGTCTTCAAGGTGCCGGTGATGGTCGAGGTCTTCCGGCAGGCGCGCGCCGGGATCTTCGCGATGTCGGACAGGCTCACTCTGGCGACCTGCCACAAGACATTGACCAGCGGTGTTCTGGTCACGCTCGACGACGGATTGCGGCCGACGATCGGCGATCTCGTGATGCTGATGACGATCGTGAGCGACAACACGGCGACGAAGCTGCTTCTCGACCTCGTCGGCATGGACAAGGTCAATGCCGCGATGGCGGGCTACGGTCTCCACGATATTCACGTGGCGATCGACGTGCATGAAATGTTTCTGCACGCCTGGGGGTTGCCGCTCGATCGGACGATCGGAGTAGCCGAGCTTCGCGCAACCGCGCGTGCAAAGCCTATGGACTACGCCTCACTGACCTTCAGCCGCGACCGGGACAACACGGTCGCTAGCGCGGCTGACATGGCGCGCCTCATGGCGATGATCGCCGCGGGCGAGGTGGTCGATGCCGAAGCCTGCGGCAGCATGGTCGCGATCATGAAGGAGCAACAATACTCCGAGCGCGTGCCGCGCTATCTGCCATTCGGTTCGGTCGCCAACAAGACCGGCACGATGCGCGGGGTGCGCAACGACAGTGGCATCATGCGGCGCGGCGAAGGCGACGACATTGCCTACGCCGTCTTCAGCTTCGATCCGACACCGCTCGCGGCAGGCAATTCACGCTTCCTCGCGGAGAGAAACAGCCATGTTGCGGGGCGGATGGCGGAGCTCGGCTTCGAATTATGGGAGAATCTCGGCAAGTGAAGCTGGAGCTTGGACTGAAGCAGGAGCTTGGACGTTGACACCCCTCCTGGACATCGACGGGCTCAAGACCCACTTCTTCACGCCGGATGGCGTGGTGCGGGCAGTCGACGGTGTCGCATTCGAGCTTGCGCCTGGTGAGATACTGGGCCTCGTCGGTGAATCGGGATGCGGCAAGACCATCACGGCCTTGTCGGTCATGCGGCTGATCGATCGGCCCGGACGCATCGTCGAAGGCAGCATCCGCTTCGACGGCCGCGATCTCGCCGGCCTTTCGGCGGACGAGATGGCAGCGATACGTGGCGACGAGATCGCCATGATCTTCCAGCAGCCGAAGGGCAGTCTCAACCCGGTCATCCGCGTCGGCTGGCAGATCGCCGAGCAATTCAGGCGACGGCGCGGCATGGACAGGAAGCGCGCCTGGCGCGAGGCGGTCGCGATGCTCGCAACCGTCGGAATTCCGGCGCCCGATCAGAAGGCGCTCGCCTACCCTCACGAATTATCGGGAGGTCAGGCCCAGCGCGTGATGATCGCGATCGCGCTCGCCCTGCAGCCTCGCCTCCTGATCGCCGACGAGCCGACGACGGCGCTCGACGTGACGGTTCAAGCACAGATTCTGACCTTGCTGCGCGAACGCTGCAAGGACATCGGCACCTCGCTCATTCTCGTCACCCATGATCTGGGCGTCATCGCACAGATCGCTGATCGGGTGGCCGTGATGTATGCGGGACAGATCGTCGAGCAGGCGCCGGTGGGCGCGCTGTTCGCGCACCCCAAGCACCCCTATACGCGCGGCCTGATCGACTCGATACCGAGGCTTGGAACGCGCAAGCCGCGCCTTGTCGAAATTCCAGGCGTCATCCCCAGCATGGCCGGCACCATCGCCGGGTGTCGTTTCGCCTCCCGCTGCTCGGCACGGGTCGAGCATAAGCTCGAACGCTGCGAGATCGAGGCGCCTTCGCTCGTCGCACAAGGTGCCGGCCGCGCGGTGCGCTGCTGGCTTGCCGGTGAACGCATGGAAATGGATCATGCCGGACGTCTCCTCTAGCGCTGCGGGTCCGATGCCGCGGGAGGAAGCGCCTCTCGTCAGCGTGCGCGGGCTCAAGGCTTATTTCCCGTTGCGACGCATCCGCCTCGGCGCGCCGAGGACCTGGCTGCGGGCCGTCGACGGGGTCTCCTTCGATATCAGGCGGGGCGAGACGCTGGGCCTCGTCGGCGAGTCCGGCTGCGGCAAGAGCACGCTCGGTCGCACCTTGCTCGCGTTGCGAGGTGCCAGTGCGGGTGACGTGTTGTTCGACGGCAATTCCGTCTTTTCCCTGAAGCCTTCGGAATTGAAGGCGCTGCGGCGCCACATGCAGCTGGTTTTCCAAGACCCCTTCGCCTCTCTCAACCCGCGGCAGACGGTCGGCGGATCGGTGCGCGCCGCGCTCGACATCCACGCGATCGGGGCACCGGCCGAACGCACCGCCATGGTCGAGGAGATGTTCCTGCGCGTCGGTTTGCGCCGTTCTCACACGACCCGCTTCCCTCACGAATTCTCAGGCGGGCAGCGCCAGCGCATCGGCATCGCCCGAGCCCTCGTGCTGCGGCCCAAATTCCTCGTTTGCGACGAACCTGTCTCCGCTCTCGATGTGTCGATCCAGGCACAGATCCTCAATCTCCTGAAAGATCTGCAGCAGGAATTCGAACTGACCTATCTGTTCATCTCCCATAACCTTGCGGTCGTCGAACATATGGCGGATCGGGTCGCCGTCATGTACTACAGCAAGATTGTCGAATTGGCGGATCGGAACGAACTCTTTTCGAATCCGCGTCACCCTTACACCCGGACGCTGCTCGGCGCCGTGCCTTCGCCCGACCCGACGGTGCGCAACATGAAGGTCGAAATGTCGGGCGATCCGCCGGATCCCGCGAACTTGCCGAGCGGTTGCCGCTTCCGCAATCGTTGTTCCTACGCTATGGAGCGATGTTCCCGCGAGGAGCCTGCAATGGCCAAAGTGGGTGAAAGACACCATGCGGCATGTTGGCTCGATCAATGACATCAAGACGAAGCAGCTCTGCCGGAGCACCCAAGGCGTCCAAGATATCCAAGACATCCAAGGTATCAAAGACACCTACGGCCCAGTCGGAACCTCCTGCTGACTACTATTATCTCGAGACGATCGAACAGCTTCAAGTGCTCGCCGATCCTCTTCGCTATCGGATCGCGATTCTGCTGGGCAAACCCAAGACCGGGGCACAGATCGCCCGGCAATTGGAGATGCCGCGCGCCAAGGTCCATTATCATCTCAAGGTGCTCGAGAGCGCGAAGCTCATCAGGCTCCACAGCCTCGACCATTCGCAGGGCATCACGCAAAAATATTACGTCCTCGCCGGCAGGCTATTGAGCTTCGAGCGGCTGATGCCGGACCCGGAAACCCTCGACGGCAGCACGGTCACAGCGGCCACCTATAAGGCGGTCGCCGATTTCCTGGCCTCGATGCTCAGCGTCTCGCGCGAACGAATCCTGCGTGCGCCCGCGGATCTGCGCAAGGATGAAGGTTTCTGGCTCGATTTCACGGGTCTCGGGACGCCGCGCGAGATCGCGCGCATCCGCCGCAAATTGATCGAGCTGCGAAATGACATCCTGGCGATCACGCGCAAGGGGCTGGAGCAGGAAGATCCGAGCAACCTGACCAAATTCTCGGCCACCCTCTATCTGACGCCCATCAAGCCGTAGCTCCGGAGGAGCTTGCCATCGCGTCTGCCGATCTCCGCGCACTGCGTCGCCGGCGCATCGCCTCACGAATGATCGTCACATGAGTGGCGAGAATTTGGGTGGCGAGATTTGCTCCGAGCAACACCTCGTCCACGGCATGTGCCCAGGTGACGTCGCTCTCGATCTGGCGCGCTTGGCGCGATCCTTGAGCTGCGGCGCAACGCTGTCATAGAGCGCCCTCGCTTCGCCGATCGAGATGCCGTCGCGCCGCATGAGCGCCGCAACCATCGGCTCGGCGAGCAAGTCTTCGAGGGTCATTTCCGTTCGAAAAACCATATCG
The DNA here is from genome assembly GCA_900104855.1 of Rhizobiales bacterium GAS188. Lineage (NCBI taxonomy): Bacteria > Pseudomonadati > Pseudomonadota > Alphaproteobacteria > Hyphomicrobiales > Rhizobiales bacterium GAS188. Next base: position 1,410,784 of record FNSS01000001.1, on the reverse strand, counting down.
CTGCTCCTTATCGGCACCCCTTTCGCTGATTGGCAGGGAAATGCGAACTCATCGCGACGCGAATGCGGTGATTGCGAGTCGGGAGCGTCGGCGCTTCACCTCGCCCCTTGTGAGACCTTTGCAGAATTGGGGGTCATCCCGTGCGCACTGCAGCACGCAGTGATGCGGTGCAGACACGGGATCCATACTCAGTAGGCAAGTGATGGGTCCCGGATCTGCGGCGCATCATTTCATGCTGCGCCGCGTCCGAGATGACCGGGCGTGGTGTTATGCAAATATCCCGCAATGGGAGAGGTGTCCGCTGGCGGTTACCGCCCCTCACCTCGTGCTTCCGACAAAATCCAACGGTGCAGGGCGCGAATCTCGCGGCGCGTCTCCTCGCCGGCAGCGCCGGTGAGCCAGTAGCCGGTGTCGATCTCGACCGCGAGGTCGCTTGCCGGCACGACGCGGCGCGACGCTATCTCGCCGGCAATCAGCGGCTCCCGGCCGATGGCAATCCCTAAGCCCTCGGCTGCGGCATCGACCGCGAGCTGCACGGTGTCGAAAGAGAGGCTCGCGATTGTCTCGGGCGGCGCCACTCCCGCAGCGGTGAGCCAGGTCTCCCAGTCATGTTCGACGGAACTGATGCGCAAAAGCGTCGCACGGGCCCAATCGATGCTGCCGCCACGTCGCTTCAATGCTCGCAGATATTCGGGCGCGGCGATCGGCACGAGCCTCTCGCGCATCAGGAGCTCGGATCTCGTCCCGGGCCAGGGTCCCTTGCCCATGCGGATCGCGAGATCCACGCCATCGAGCGGAAACAGCGCCTGGCGATGCGAGGTGTCGACCGCCACGCTGATCTGCGGATGCAGCTCGCGGAATCGCTTCAGCCGAGGCAGGAGCCATCTTGCCGCGAAGGTGGGCGCGACGCTGATCGAGACGCGGTGCTCGGCGAGCCCGGCTGAGATCCTTTGGGCTCCGACCGCAATCATCGACAGACCCTCGGATACGTAAGGGAGGAATTGCTGTCCCGTCTGCGTCAGGGTGATTTGGCGGCCGCCGCGTCGAAACAGCTCGGTCGCCAGCCATGTCTCCAGCGTCACGACGCCGTGGCTGACCGCGCTTGGCGTCAGGCCGAGCTCGCCCGCCGCGAGCTTGAAGCTCTGCAGGCGCGCCGCCGCCTCGAAAATCCGCAAGGTCGTCAGGGGCGGCAGGCGCAACGCCATGGAGAGTCCTCATCGACCGATAGGTGAATGGTGTTCACCTCAACCTAAGGACTCTCACGCTCATTGTCACATCGACGCGACGTTCATGCCCCGCTGAATTGCGGAGCGCGCTTCTCGAGGAAGGCCGCAATTCCTTCCTTGATGTCGCTTGTCGCGGCCATGCGGGCGAAATAACCCGCTTCGATCGCGAGGCCTTCATCGATCGGCACGTTGATGCCGCGCGTGACGCTGCCGAGACAGGAAGCCACGGCCAGAGGCGACATCTCGGCGATCTTCGTCGCGAGACTGAAGGCCTCGTCCATCAGGCGGTGATGCGCAACGACCTGGTTGACGAGGCCGTAGGCGCAAGCCTCGTCGGCGGTGATCCGCTCGGCGGTGAGCAGCATCCGCAAGGCGCGCTTTCGTCCGACGAGGCGCGGCAGCCTTTGGGTTCCGCCGAAGGGCGGAGCGAAGCCGAGCTTGATCTCGGCCTTGCAGAACTCGGCGCGATCGCTGGCGATCGCCAGCGGGGCGGCTTCAGTGATCTCGCAGCCGCCGCCATGCGCCAGGCCGTTGACGGCGATGATGATCGGTTTCGGGAAGGCCTCGATCCTGCTGGTCAGCCTTTGTCCGCGGCGCACGAATTCGCGCATCGCCACATCCGGGCCGGCCCTGACGCTCGGCGCGAAGCCTGCGATATCGGCGCCGGCGCTGAAAGCGCGGTCACCGGCGCCGGTGAGGATCACCGCCCTCAGGTCGCGGTCGGCCTCTATTGTGTCCAGGATCTGCTGCAGGCGATCGATCAGCGCATAATTCAGCGCGTTCAGCTTCTCCGGACGATTGAGGGTGACGAGCGCGACCGCCTGGGTCTGCTCCAGGAGAACGACATCTTGGAGATCATCTTGCATTCCGGCTGAACCTCTGCTCGCCAAATCGGTGACGGATGTCATCTTGGCAGCATGTGCCGGGCACGCTGCCGGGACAAACGACAAAGTCTCAAGCAAGATGAATGGCATTCACCTGCACGGACGAAGCTTGCCCTCGCTTCCAGCCGATCAGGCGCGAAGGCTCAGTCGTTGGAAGGCTCAGTCGTTGGAAGGCTCAGTCGTTGGAAGGCTCAGTCGTTGATGGAGTCGTTCACCCTCTGGCGCGGATCCTCGATCCGCCCCTGGAACAGGATCGCGCCCGATTTCCTATCGGTGATGTAGAACAGGAAGGGGCGGTCGACGGCGAACAGCGGAGGTTGCATCGGCGCCGCCTTGAGCGTGATGGTGACGGCCGTGACGGCGGCCGCCACCGTGCCTTCCTCGGTCACCTCGATCGTCGCCTTGTGGATGACGCTGCTGACATAGATTGTCCCAGGCCCAAGGGGACGGCCGGCAATCCCGTCGAAATTCGCATTTTGGGGGTCGAAGGCGAGCTTCAGCCCCGCCAATTGCATCGGCTCTTTGAGGTTGGCGCCGAACTCCGCCTTGAAACGGGGAAGCTTCAGCTCGAGCAAGGCGGACGTCGCAGCCTCGACCTCGGGCACGAGCTTGGCGAGCCCGGCCGCATCGAGCTTGGCGCTGACGGCGTCGAGCCTTTTCGCGTCATCCGGAAGGACGATGATCATGCCGAGATCCGGCGTCTGATAGGGGAGCCGCACCGCCTTGAAGCCCGCGCCCGCCAGGAGGGCAAAGGGCTTCGTGATCGACATCGTCGGAATTTGGATGACCTCCCCGGATGCCAGCGTGAAAGCGCCGTCCTTGGTGCGCACCGCATCGAATGGCGTTTCCCAAGTTCCCTTGAAATAGACGGCGTCGAGGATGACAGCGATGGCGTCCGGATCGATGCGCCGCAGAAACGGGTCGATCTTGTCCCTGGTGGCGCCGGCGGCCCACTGATTGACGCTCTGCAGGCTCGCCTCCTGGAAGATCGCGGCGGCATATGCCTTCTGGAGGAGCGATGCATATTGCGGCGACACGATCTTGGCGTCGTCGCCTTTCGGCGTGATCATCAAGGCGTTGGCGATCTCGAGCTCGGTCGGAGCGGCCGGCGGCTTCAAGGCGGCGCGCAGTCTCTTGACGCAATCGGCGGCCGGCATGTTGATCTTGCGGCATTGTTCCTCGGGGCTCGCCTCTGCCGGCGGCGCCCTGCCATAGCTCTTGAGAAGGGCCGCCAGCTCGCCATTCGTGGCCTCGATGGCGGAGGGCGTCTGGGTGAAGCGCATGGCCTTCAGCATCTCGCTTTGCGTATCGCCTCCTGCGCCCGACATGGTCATCGCCATCGCCACGCCGACCGAATAGGGCGAGAAGACGAGATTGCCCGGCTTGCGCTCGAGCACCGCGAACACGTCCTGGCCGAAGCCGTTGAAGGCGGCCGCCAGGGCGTTTGTGGCGTCCTGTGCAGCCCCGGCGGGGCTTCCGAGGGATGCACTCGTCAAGAACGCAGTCGCCAAAGATGCCCTCGCGAAGAGCGCGACACTCCTGGTCAGCCTGCCCAACGTTCGATCCACGCGCATGGCCGCACCCGTTCTTTGGAGGCTTCCAGGAGATTTCGGTATCGGGTTTGCCGTGAACCACCCCTGAATATTGTCATCCCAACGGCGCACCGCGACAAACGCGGCAGATTACGTCTCGTTAGGCTATGCCGATAGCTCCCCCGCGCCTGTCAGGAATGTGCGGAACTGAGCCCTGGCCCTCGTTCTGCGGTCTGGCGCGGTCACCGGCAAAGCGGCATCCTGGAGCTAAATCGCCACAAGATCGCCTAGGCCCTCCAGCATGACCTTCCTTCCAGACATATCGGTGCTTCTTGCCTTCTCGGTTGCCTGTCTCGTGGTCTTCGTCACGCCGGGACCCGATATGAGCCTGTTCCTTGCAAAGACCGTCGAGGGCGGCCGCGAGGCCGGTCTTGCGGCGATGCTTGGGACGATGCTCGGCTGTTGCGTCCACACCATGCTCGTGGCGCTCGGCCTGTCGGCGCTGCTCGCCACCTCGACCACGGCCTTCACCATCATCAAGCTTGTCGGCGGGCTCTATCTTCTCTGGCTCGCGGTCGGCGCCATCCGGCACGGCTCGGCGCTGAATGTCCGCTCCGGGGCGGAGGGCGCGAAAAGCCGCGTCTCCATGCGCCGGAGCTTCTTCATCGGCCTTGGCGTCGACCTCACCAACCCCAAGATCGTGCTGTTCTTCGTGACCTTCCTGCCGCAATTCGTCATGGCCGACGACCCGAACGCGGCGGCGAAGCTCGTCTTCCTCGGCCTCTATTATGTGGCCTTCACCTTGCCGCTCGCCGCGCTGCTGATCCTGGTTGCCGAGCGCGTCATCGCGGCTTTGCGCCTCCGCCCGCGCATCATGCGCGCCATCGACTATCTGTTCGCCGGCGTCTTCGGCGCCTTCGCCATCAAGATCCTGGCGATGGAGGGGCGCTGACCCCCATATCGACCTGGGTCTTGCCGCCGGCGTCGCGCCCGGCCACGGCCCAGTAGATGAAGCCCGACAGCGCCCCCGACAGGAAGAGAAGGAGGGCGAGGCGCGCCTCGTCGGCCTGGGTCGCGGCGCTGCGCGTCGCTGCATCGCGGATGGCGGAGCTGCCGGCCGCCCGCACGCCGCGGGCGAGCCAGGGGATCGCGGCAGTGAGCACCGCCGGGGCGCCGACATACCAGATCGAGGAGCGCAGCCGCGCCACCTCGCCGATCAGGGCCGTGAGCAGGGAGGGCACGACCACGATGGCGAGCGTCGCCCCCCAGATGATCCTGGTCGCGAGCTCGAGAAACGAGGTCGCGGGCTCGCCGCGCATCGCGTCGGCGCGCACTGCGAGCAGGAAGATCCAGCCGATGCCTTCGAGCACCTTGCGGCCTGCGGGCTCCGCGAGCCCGGCGATCAGCAGGAAGATGAATCCGGCAGCGATAGCCAAGATGAGACCGGTCGGCACCAGGATCAGTCGGCGAACGAGCATGGTCGGCCTTCGGTTCGATCGTCGCGCGCATCATGCCCTGCAATCGCGACGACGTGAAGCCGGGGCTGGAACATAGCTCGGCCGCGGCATCCACAAGCGGGCAGGCGCGGCTTGACCCGCCCGACACCGTTCCATAGCCTAAACAGCCGTTGGCTCGCACCGCCGAGCCGCTTCAGAACGAGCCATTTCAGAAGGGAGGCCGCATGCAGCTTGTCACCTTCGAAATCGGCGGTGAGAACTCCTACGGCATCGTCGTCGAGGGCGGCATCATCGACGCGGGCAGACGGCTTGGACGCAGCCTTCCCGATATCGAGGCGGTCCTGGCGGCGGGGGCGCTCGGCCGCCTCGCGGAGCTCAGCGCGCACACGGCGCCGGATTTTGCCCTCGATCAAGTCAGGCTGCGAAAGCCGCTGCTGCGGCCGGGCAAGATCATCTGCGTCGGCGTCAACTACCCGGACCGCAACGCCGAATACAAGGACGGGTCGGAGCCGCCCATCTATCCGAGCCTGTTCGTGCGCTTTCCCGCTTCGCTGGTCGCCGATGGCGAGGCCCTGATCAGGCCGATCGATTCCCCGCAACTCGATTATGAAGGTGAGGTCGCGATCATCATCGGCCAGCGCGGCCGGCGCATCGATGTCGCCCAGGCGATGAGCCATGTCGCCGGCTATACGGTGTGCAACGAAGGCACGGTGCGCGACTGGATCCGCCACGGCAAGTTCAACGTCACCCAGGGCAAGAATTTCGAGGCCTCCGGCTCGCTCGGCCCCATCATGGTCACGGCCGACGAGATCGGCGGCAGGCGGATGCGGATCGTGACCAAGGTCAATGGCGAGGTGAGGCAGGACGACACGACCGATCGCATGATCTTCAAGATGCCGACCCTGATCGCTTATATCTCGCGCTTCTGTACCTTGGAGCCCGGCGACATCATCGTCTCGGGCACGCCGGTCGGTGCGGGAGCGCGCTTCAACCCGCCGCGCTATCTCAAGCCCGGCGATGTCGTCACCGTCGAGGTCGAGGGCGTCGGCAGGCTCGAAAACCCCGTCGAGGACGAACCGGAATGATGGCTTCGTGACTGCCCCCAAAGTGACTGATCGCAAAGTGACCGATCCCAAAGTGACTGACCCCAAAGTCACTGATCCCAAGCCGCCGCAGATCGCGCTGCGCGACTTCTCGCGCTCCTTGCCGATGGCGCTCATGCGGGCGCGCGAGGCGACGATGCGGTATTTCCGCCCATCACTGCGGGCCCACGGCCTGAGCGAGCAGCAATGGCGCGTGTTGCGGGCCTTGGCGGCGCGCGGACCGATCGAGGCCATGGCGCTGGCGCGCGCGACCTTCCTGCTGCCGCCCAGCCTGTCGCGCATCCTGCGCGATCTCGGCGAGCGAAAGCTGATCGAAAGGCGCGCCGATCAATCCGATCTGCGCCGCAGCGTCATCGGTATCTCGGCCGCCGGATATGAGCTGATCGCGGCCCATGCTCCGGCCTCCGAGGCCGGCTATGCGGAGATCGCCCGTCGCTTCGGGCCCGAACGTCTGGCAAGGCTGCAGGCCGAGCTCGACGAGCTGGAAAAGGCTCTGCTCGACGGCGACGATCCGGTCGCCGCCGCGCCTTCAGGCGAGGAGGAGAGCTGAGAGGGTCACGGCTTCGCGCGGAAGCGGTCGGGTCGAGCCCGCAATTCCGCAAGAGCGATTTGCCCGCAAGAGAGATTTGCCGCCCGGAGCGGCTCAGCGTTCCCACCAGAACCAGTCGGGATGGGCGTGGCGCCAGGCGACCTGACGGTCGGCATTCTGCTGGATCAGCACCCCGAAGCGGACGCAAGCCCGCCGGTCACCATGCTCGCAGAGCTGATGAAATCCAAGGATTTCGGCCTCGCGCGCGTCTTGTGCCTGGGCCGAGAGGCCCGAACCGAGCAAGCCCACGACCGTGATGGCCGAGGCTGCAAGGTATCTCGTCAACATGTGCTCGTCTCCCCAAATGTCCAATGCGGAGACATTGCCGGATCGACGGTGAATGGCGGCGGAAAGCCGCGTTAATAGCCGGTTCAGCGTGGCCGGGGGCGGCTCTTCCCTCTCCCGCGCTCTTCGCGCGGGAGAGGGTGCCGAGACGAAGTCGAGGCGGGTGAGGGTGGATTAGAGGGGCGGATGATGAGAAGCGCTCCTCGCTCCGCCACGCATGGGCGCGTGGATGCAGCTCGACCGTCCCTCATCCGCCCTCACTGCGTTCGGGCACCTTCTCCCGCCTCAAGTGGCGGGAGAAGGAAAAGGCCCTCAGGGCGCCACGATGGGTTGCGCCTTGAGCACCGGCTCGCGGGTCGAGAGGCCAGAGAACAGGGTCCCCTCCTCGAACCAGCTCTTCGGGGCGGGCGCGCCCCACAAGGTCTGGCGCGTCGGATCGCGCAGATCCCAATGGATCGGCTCGAGATCGGGATCGACGGTGAGATAATCGGAGTTGAACAGCTCGATGCGGTGCCCGTCCGGATCGCGCAGATACAGGAAGAAGGCGTTGGAGATGCCGTGGCGGCCAGGACCCCGCTCCATCGTGCTGAGGAAGCCCGTGGTCGCCAGGACGTCGCAGATATGGATGATGTCGGTGACCGACGACACCCAGACGCCGATATGGTGCAGGCGCGGGCCGACGCCATTGGTGAAGGCGATATCGTGCACGCCCCCCTTGCGATGCATCCACACGGCCCATAGCGCGCCTGAGCCTTCGGCGGCCGTATACTCGGTCGTGCGGAAGCCGATCTCGTTGTAGAAATCGTGGCTCGCCTGCACGTCCGGCGTGAAGCAGTTGATGTGGTCGATGCGCTGGATCTTGGCACCGCGATAGCTGCCGTATTTCTGCAGCATGCAGGGCAGCTGATCCATGGCGAAATAGAATTCGAGCGGCATGCCGAGCCCATCCGTGGCGGCGAGGGTGCGCCCCTGGAACGGCTTCTCGACGAACCGGTGCGGGAGCTGCTTCTCGGCGAAATAGCGGGCCGCCTTGTCGAGCTCTTCCTCCGAGCCGACCTTGAAGCCGAGCGCCTTGACATGCGGATCGGGCGATTTGCGCAGCACCACCGAGTGATGATTGCGCTCCTCGAGGGCGCGCAGATACAGCGCCTCCTTGCTCTCATGCGCCAGGAGGTAGCCGAGCGCATCGACCCAATAGGCCTTGGTGCGCGCAAGGTCGGTCGCGCCATATTCGATATGGCTGGCGCGCACGACGGTGAAGGGCGGGTTCAAGACGGGCTTGCGGATCGGCATGACGGCTCCGGTCGTCGGTGATGGGTCGGTGGTCTGCGATGTCGAGATGCGGTCGTGTGCGGCTCGAAGCGACAGCTCACACGCCGATCTTCGAGATCTTGTGGTTGTCGAGGGCGATCGCGATGTTCTTGGTCTCCATGTAGAAATCGAAGGAGTAATCGCCGCCGTCGCGCCCGATGCCGGAGGATTTCATGCCGCCGAAGGGCGTCGGCAAATGCCGGACATTGTCGGAATTGACCCAGATCATCCCGGCATCGACATTCTGGGCGAAGCGATGGGCGCGTCCGATATCGCGGGTCCAGATATAGGCGGTGAGGCCGTAGCGCACATCATTGGCGATGCTGAGCGCCTCGGCCTCGTCCTTGAAGGGGATCACCGTGAGCACCGGGCCGAAGATCTCGTCTTGGGCGATGCGCATCGTGGTCGCCGCATTGGTGTAGAGGGTCGGCTCGACATAATTCCCGGCGCCCTGCATTGCCCGCCCGCCGCCGCAGCGCAAAGTGGCGCCTTCGGCCTCGGCCTTGGCCGGGAAGCTCAGAACCTTTTCGACATGGCGCGGATGGATCAGCGGCCCGATCTCGGTCTTGGGATCGAGCGGATGGCCGACCTTGATCTTCTTGACGCGCTCGGCGAGGGCGTCGGCGAAGCGCTCATGGATCGAGGCCTCGACCAGGGCGCGGCTCGACGAGGTGCAGCGCTCGCCGTTCAGGCTGTAGATCATGAACAGGGCCGCATCGAGGGCGCGCTCGAAATCGGCATCGGCGAAGACCACGACCGGATTCTTGCCGCCGAGCTCGAAATGCACCCGCTTCAGGCTGGCCGCGCCTTGCGCCATGATGTGGCTGCCGGTCGTCGTGTCGCCGACGAAGCCCACCGCCTTGATGAGGGGGTGCTCGGTCAGCGCCTTGCCGGCCTCCTCGCCGAGCCCATGCACGCAATTGACGACGCCGGCCGGCAAGCCGGCCTTGGTGATCACCTCGTTCATGATCTCGGCGAGCAAGGTCGCGGTGAGCGGACTCCATTCGGCCGGTTTGTGGACGACCGTGCAACCGGCTGCGAGCGCCGGCGCAATCTTCCAGGTCGACAGCATGAAGGGGGTGTTCCAGGGCGTGATCACCCCGACCGGACCGATCGGCACGCGCATCGTATAGTTGAGATGCGTCGTCGTCGGCAGCGACAGCCCGTCGCGCGCCGAGGGGGCGCGATCGGCGAAGAAGCGGAAATTCTCGGCGCCGCGCACTGCGGCCTTGGACATATAGCGGATCGGCTGGCCGGTATCGCTCGATTCGACGAGCGCGATCTCCTCGGCGCGCGCCTCGATGCGGTCGGCGATCGCGTGCAGGATGGCGCGGCGCTTATCGCCGTCGAGCGCGGCCCAGGCCGGAAAGGCCGCCATTGCAGCCTTGGCGGCGCGGTCGATATCGGCCGCCGTGCCCGAAGCGACCTTGGCGATGACCGAATTATCGACGGGCGACAGGTTCTCGAAGCTGGGGCCAGTCCCGCCCTGTGCGGCCCCGGCGATCAGATGCGGCACGGTCGCTGCGCGAAAGCGTGCCAGATGCTGTTCGGCGGCCTCGATATTCGCCGAGAAGGCGTCAGGTGCGACGGGCTTGTTCATGACGATGTCCTTGCCTCTCTGCTCGGCCGCAAGAGGCGGATCCGCCTCTCGGGCGAGGCCCTTTCACGATACGGCTGCGGCCTTTTCCTTCCGCGCCTTGACGATGGCGTGCATGTTGTTCTGCTTGAAGGTCACCGACGGGTCGATCTCGGCGACGTCGAGCGTGATGCCCATCGGCGTCGTCGCATAAACGGGAGACAGATGGGCGCAGACCGCTTCGAAGATCATCTTGCCGGCCCGATGCCTTGTCGCCTCGTCGCGGCCATGGCCGATGCGCACATTCACGGTGACGAAGGAATTATCGGGATGACCGTCGGCTATCCGGTAGATGTCGCGCCTTGCGCAGCGCGTGCGCAGCCCGCCCACCTCGAAGACGCCGGACGCCAAGGCGGCCTCATGCGCCTTGCGCACGAGCTCGCGCAATTCGATGCGGGTCTCGAGATTGGCCGAATATTCGATGACGATATGTGGCAAGCCCAGCTCCCTTCCGGTGACGGTTCATGCCGCGTCCGATATAATTAACGTGTTAAGTATATCGGGCGCCGGCCGCTGTCAACCGAGTGTCGCGGACGCTGCTCCGGGGTCGAGGATGCGCCGAAATCCGCATCGCGACAATGCGCGAAGGAAGGTGAGTCCTTCGAGAGTCAGCGGCAAAAGGGGAGGGTGCCGGCGGCGCCCGACGCGAGACCCCGCCCCTTAATCCGTCGCCAAGGCGGCGCGGGCGGCCGGGGCGCGATCGGATGGGTGCAGGAGCCCGTCATGGGGGCGCAGCAGGTAGCGGCGCATCACCTCGAGATAGCCGTCATAGACGAGACCGCCATTGTCGCGGACCAGCCGGTCGCGATTGGCGCGATACCAGGCGGGGATCTTGTACCAGGCGAGCGTCGGGAGCTCGTGATGGGCGGCGTGCAGGTTGTTGTAGAGATAGAGCAGCCCCAGCACCGGCGCGTTTTCGACGATCGCGGTGCGCTCGAACACCTCCGAGGCGGCGCGGTGCTCCGCGAAGGATCGCAGCAGCATCAATGCCACTGCCGGGTAGACGATCCCGAAGATATAGAGGAGGAGGTTCATCTTGCAGACCAGCACGAGCCAGAGCAGCACCAGCGCCAGCGGCACGAGATGCGAGCGCCAGGCACGCTGCGCCACGGGGCTGCCATGGCGCAGCGCGTCGACCTGCTTGATCAGGAAGCGCGGCACGGTCCAGCCGGGGCCGATGAGCAGCCGCCCGGCCAGCGTCGTCTGCAGGCGCAGCAACGGATACCAGACGCGGTCGAGCGAGGCCCACAGCCCTTTGGTCCAGTAAAAGGATTCCGGGTCGTCGAGCGGGTCGGTTAACCGTTCGTCGCGATGATGCGTCAAATGCGCGACGCGATAGCTCTCATAAGGCAGCCAGAGCGACAGAGCTGGAAGCGCCAGCAGGCGGTTGAAACGCCGCCAGCGCGTCGGATGGCCATGCAGGATCTCGTGCTGCAAGGAGCTTTGCCAGGCCACCAGCCAGGCGCCGACCGGGCACAGGATCCACCAGGGCAGGGTCGCCTGGAAATAGGTGATGCCGAGCCAGCCGCCATAAATCACGACCACAAGTGCGACGGTCGGCCATTCGGTCAGACGCGCCGGAGCAGCTCGAAGCTTGATGCGGGTGGACGGCATCGGCAGTAGCCCCATTCCACGCCATGGGCGTGACCAGCAGAATCGAAACATTGTCATTATGTTATCATCATATGAATGCTGCGTTTATACACAAGGGAACAAAACAAGATCGTCGATAGGCGGCAAAACGACGAATTGTCGCGCACCTCTGCTGGTCTTCAGAGGGGGTACGACAGAAGAAACCGGTACGCTTGCGACGGGCCCCAATGCCGTGGAGCCCAAGCCACGCGACAGCTGCCGCTTGGCATGCGGCAGCGAAGCTGTGGTTTCCGGCGCAAGGCACGCTGTGCAAGCCACGCTGTGCAAGCCCTGCTCTGCTCTCGGGGCGGCCCGGATCTCGCCGAAGAGGTAATCCGTCATATCAGGACCCCGATAGGTGTCCTCGCCCCCGGTCAGAGAGCGTTTAAGGCCTAGCGGCTTCGCGCCTCGAAGGTGATCGTCTGAAGCGGAATCCTGCTGGGACCGGCACCGAATTCCCGCTGCAGCGCCTGCGTCAGGGACTCGACGACCCGATCGGGATCCACACCGCCGCGTGCCCGAATCTGGTCGACGAGCGGGTTGCCGTAAACCAGGCCGCGCGCGAAGTCGCCGGCATTCGGGATCTCCTTCTCGAGGTTGAGCACCGCAACCGTGATATCGGTGAACCCGGCGTCGGTCAGGGACTCCTTGATCGGATCGATCCGGTGATAGCCGAACGGCACTTGGTAGAATTGCGGCGGATCGTCAGGAAAGAAGCGACCAACGATCTCGTGCGCCAGCCGGCCAAACGGGTTGCGGCTGTGAGAGTCCCAGACGCTGAAGATGAAGCGGCCCTGCCGGGCCAGCACGCGTTGCACCTCGCGGTAGGACTTGTCCTTGTCGGGAAAGAACATCACTCCGAACTGACACAGGACGGCGTCAAAGCCGCCATCCGGGAACGGAAGGGCTGTGGCGTCGGCTTGTCGAAGGTCAATCTGCTCGCCTGGACGAAACTTCGACCGCGCCACTTCGAGCATCGGCGGATTGAGATCAGTGGCTGTCAAATGCGCTTCGGGCGATAGCAGATCGCGCAACGCGCGGGTCACGATGCCGGTGCCGGCCGCCGTTTCGAGCACGCGCGCCGGACCGGACGCAGCCACACGGCGCGCGATGTCGGCAGCGAAATCGACGAAGATTACGGGGCCCAAAAATCGATCGTAATTGTCCGGGATGCTGCCGATGAAGCTCGCCGCCTGATCTGTCATGGCATCCCATCCCGGTATTTGGTAGCATCAGCCCTTTCGTGAAGCGTAGCTATAGGAGACCCGATCCGAGTAAGGCTAGGCCCACAGTGTCGGGCAAGCCAGCATGCTGCGATAGCGGGCCCGCTCGCAAATCCATTTGCCAAGTCGGGCCGGGACGGGTATTGCTGACATGTTCGACTCTCGTCGGTTCGCGCGCTTGTTTCCCCTTGGGGGGTCGGCCTTGCTATCCGCTTCGGGTGTAGTTCGATCCGTCCTTCGCATGAGCGGGGGCGGCTAGTTTTTCGCTATGGAGTGCAGCAATGCCGACCGGGACTGTCAAGTGGTTTAACGCCCAAAAGGGCTTCGGCTTCATCCAACCTGAGGCTGGTGGTGCCGACGTATTCGTTCATATCTCGGCCGTTGAGCGCGCCGGGATGAGCAATCTCAACGAAGGTCAGAAGCTCAGCTACGAGCTCGAGAAGGGCAAGCAGGGCAAGACCTCCGCGGTCAATCTGCAGGCCGTCTGATTTTCGAGGAGCGTGCCGTTCGCTCGGCGCGCTCGACGAGATGACAGGAATTCCGGCCCCGCCGCCGAAAGGCGCGGGGCCGTTTCCGTTGCTTGCAGCCTGTCTCGCGACGCTTTCCTGAGGCTCGTAGCCTCACTCCCCCGTCAAAGCCTTGATCCAGCCGAGCCCGGCTTGCGTCGTGGTGCGCGGCTTGTATTCGCAGCCCACATACCCCGCCCAGGCCAGGCGGTCGATTGCCGCGAAGATCTCACGATGGTTCAGCTCCCCGGAATCAGGCTCGCTGCGGTTGGGTACGCCCGAGATCTGGATATGGCCGATCTGTGAAAGGTTCGCCTCGAGCCTGGCGACGATGTCGCCTTCCATGATCTGCGAATGATAGGTGTCGAACATCACCTTGAGATGCGGCGAGGCGAAGCGCGCCGCGATGGCGAAGGCTTCTTGCGAGCGTGACAGGAAATAGCCCGGCCGGTCGCGTGAATTCAGTCCTTCGATGACCAGCATGACACCGGCTTTCTCGGCCATGCGGATGCCGGTCTCCATATTGTTCAGGAAGGTCGCCTCGGCTTGCGGGCGCGCGATCCCGTCGATCACGCCCGCGAGGACGTGAATATGCTTGACGCCGGCAGTCGCCGCATAGGTGAGCGCCGCGTCCAGATTGGCCGCGAAGGCCGATTCGCGCCCCGGCATGGCCGCAAGGCCGGTGCGGCCGCCTTGCTCTTCGCCGGGCGAGGTGTTGATGCCGATGAAGGCAAGCCCGAGATCTTCCACACGCCGCCGCATCTCGGCGGCCGGAGCTTCAGGGACCGCGCATTCGACGGCGGGAAAGCCCGCCGTCTTCGCGGCGACGAGCCGCTCGAGGAAAGGCAGTTCCTGCCACAGGAAGGACAGATGGGCCGAAAAGCGGGGCATGAGCGCATCCTTATTGGGTTTCTGGGTGGCAATCTCCGCCGTCGCGGCGTCATTGCGCAACCCCTGGGACCGCGGGCGTCCCGCCCGCCCTTCTGCCCGGCAGGGCCGGCACACCGCCGGGAGGAAAGGCGACCGAGACGGTCGCGATCCCAGGGTGCCGGCAATTGGGACCGCCCGGCCGTTCTTGCGAAGGACGAGGCCGCCACGCCGGGAAGTAAAGGGCGACCGAGACCGTCGCGGTCCCAGCGCCCGTCTCAATCGCCGCCGGCGCTCTCCGCATCCGCCAGATAGTCGACGCCGATCAAACATAGACCGGCGGCCGGCGCGGTGCGCCCGCAGCGCGACCTGTCGCGTGCTTCGAGCGCGGCGCGGACATCGGCAAGGGTCCAGCGTCCGCCGCCGGCCATCTCGATCGTGCCGACCATGGAGCGCACCTGGCGATGCAGGAAGGAACGCGCCGAGGCGTAGATGACGACTTCATCGCCCTGACGGCTGACATCGAGCCGGTCGAGCGTCTTGACGGGGCTCAGCGCCTGGCAATCGGCGGCGCGGAAGGTGGTGAAATCGTGCCGTCCGACGAGCAATTGGGCGGCTGCATGCATTGCCTGCGCGTCGAGCGGGCGCGGCACGTGCCAGACGCGGCCGGCCTCGAGCGCCGGCGGAGCGCGCCGGTTCAAGATCCGGTAGCGGTAATGCCGCTTGATCGCCGAGACGCGCGCATCGAAGCTGTCGGGCACTTGGAAGGCCGCAAGCACGCAGATCGGCTGCGGCCGCAAATGGGCGTTCAGGGCATCGCGCAAGGTGTCGGTCCGCCAATCCCTGGCGAGGTCGACATGAACCACCTGGTGCGAGGCATGCACGCCGGCATCCGTCCGCCCCGCGGCGCGGATGCGCAGCGTCTCGCTGGTGAGACGCGTCAGCGCCATCTCCAAGCGATCCTGCACGGAGCGCCCATCCGCCTGGGCCTGGAAGCCGTCAAAGGGCGTGCCGTCATATTCGATGATGAGCTTGTAGCGCGTCATGCCAAGCGAACTCGTCAGGCATTGAGCGCGATCGCCGAGAGATGGCGCCCATAATCCGCCTCGCGCCGATGCGTCATGCGCCGATAGCTATAGAACAGCGCCTCATCCGCATAGGTGCAGCGGGCGAGATCATCGATCGCCGCGACACCGCAAGCGGCGAGGCGCTTGGCGATAAAGCCCGGCAGGTCGAACATGAAATGGCCTGGCCGTTGCGACGGCGTGAAGTAGGCGCCGTTCTCCGGATCGGCCTCGAGGAAGCGTGCCTGGAATTCCGGCCCGACCTCATAGGCGGCGCGCGAGATCATCGGGCCGAGCGCGGTGCGGATGCGGGCTCGCTCGGCGCCTTCGCGCTCCATGGTGGCGATCGTCGCTTCGATGACGCCGGTGAGCGCCCCCTTCCAGCCCGCATGCGCGGCGCCGACTACGCGGGCTTGCGCATCCGCGAACAGGATCGGACCGCAATCGGCGCTCGACACCGCAATGGCGAGCCCGGGGGTGCGCGTCACCAGCGCATCGGCCTTCGGCCTTGCGCTCTCCCCCCTAGGATTCTCCACCCAAGCCTTGTCGATCACGAGCACATCGGGCGAGTGGACCTGGTACACCGTGGCGAAGCGCTCCGGCGTCACCCCGAGCGCCGCGGCCATGCGGGCCCGGTTGTCGAGCACGAGCGCACGCTCATCGCCCGAGCCGAGCCCGCCATTCAGCGAGGCATAGACGCCTTGCGAGACGCCGCCCTGTCGGGTGAAGAAGCCATGCGCGATGCCGGGCAGCGCCGAAAGGCTCGATGAATTCAGCATCATGGGATCCGGGACGCGTTGGCTCATTTCGCCTGCTCGCTCATATGGGCGAACCAGGTGAGCAGGTAGGCGCCGGCCGAAGCCACCGTCAAGACGGCGATCAGCGCCATCATCCACTGCTTCGCCTCGCCGAGATCGAAGCTGAAGGCGTTGGCCGCGAGCACCAGCCCCGCAAAGGCGATCTGGGCCGCCGTGTTCACCTTGCTGACCGCGAGCGGCTTGATGGCCAGCGGGCGCTCGATCAGCCAGGCGACGACGACACCGACCATGATCATCACGTCGCGCGACACGACCGTGATCGCCAGCCATCCGGGCAGCGTGCCGACGACGGCAAGCGTCACATAGATGGACATCAGAAGTGCCTTGTCGGCCAGGGGATCGATATAGGCGCCAAGCTCGGTGCGCAGCGAAAACCGCTTGGCGATGTAGCCATCGACCGCGTCGGACACGCCGGCCACGAGGAAGCAGATGACGGCCGCAAGCCAGCGTCCTTGCGTGATCATGACGATGAGGACCGGCACCAGCAGCAGGCGCCCGATGGTGATGAAATTCGGCAGATTAATCATGATCAGCGTCAAGTCGGTGCAGTGCGGAGCGCCTCAACGAAGCTGCCGGGATCATCCGAGGCAAATTCACTGAAGCGGGATCTGATATCGCATCATTCTGAGCCGAATAGCGCGAGGCGACCCTTCTGGCTGATGCTTAGCCGATTCGAGCGGCCGCGGCTAACCTTGCGGCTTGCCTTTCGGCGGCAGCCGCCACATCTCTTGAGGGACGAATGTCGAGGTCGAGCCATCGGAGGTCTCATGTTCTCCTTCCGCAAGCGTGTGGCGATGCCGTCCCGGAACGAGGCGCTGCCTGGACGGGCAGAGCCGATCCACACGGCCGAACATCATTTCGTCAACGGACGCAGGCTCGCGCCCCCTTATCCGGAAGGCACCGAGCAGGTCATTCTCGGCCTCGGCTGCTTCTGGGGAGCCGAGAAAACCTTCTGGAGCCTTCCCGGCGTCTGGATCACGGCAGTCGGCTATTCCGGGGGAGCGACACCCAACCCGACCTATGAGGAGGTCTGCTCGGGCCTGACCGGGCAGAACGAGGTGGTGCTCGTCGTCTATGATCCGGAAAAGCTTCCTTTCGACACGCTCTTGCGGACCTTCTGGGAAGGCCATGATCCGACGCAGGGCATGCGCCAGGGCAATGATGTCGGCACGCAATATCGCTCGTCTGTCTATTGTTCGACACCGGCCCAGCTTGCCGCCGCCGAAGCCTCGCGCGACAGCTATGCAAAATCCCTCGCGAAGGCCGGCTATGGCGCGATCACGACCGAGATCGCCGAGGCCGGCCCCTTCTACTTCGCCGAGGATTATCACCAGCAATATCTCGCCAAGAACCCGCATGGCTATTGCGGCCATGGTGGCACGGGCGTGTCTTGTCCCATCGGGACGAAGGTTTCGGCCTGAGGCGGGTCGCAGAGCGCGAGAGAGACGCTCGACGGTCAGCGTTCGGGGCTAATACCCGATCGAGTGGCTTGCCCCCGTCGCCCTGTCAGGCCACGCGAATGTTCTTGAACTGCCAAGGGTCGTTCGCGTCGACTTCCTCCTGGAACAGCAAGCCGCGCTCATCGAGAGGGGTCCAGTCGGTGTAGGCGCCGACGACCGGCCCGAGATAGGGCATGCAAATCTCGAGGATGCGGCGAAAATCGACTTCGTCGGGCTCGACCACCCCTTCTTCGGGGTGCTCGATGCACCAGACCATCCCGGCAAGGACAGTGACACAGACCTGAAGGCTGGTCGCATTGTTGTAGGCGCAGAGCCGGCGTGCCTCTTCGATCGAAAGGCGCGATCCGTACCAATAGGCGCCCTTGGCGTGGCCGCAGAGCAGCACGCCCAGCTCGTCGATGCCGGAGACGATCTCCTCCATCATCAGCCGTTGCGATGGCTGGATCTGCCACTCCTTGCCCGCGAACTCATGCAGGCTCAGCACTGCGTCGTCGCAAGGGTGGTAAGCGTAATGGACGGTCGGCCTGTACACCGCTTCACCATTCTTGTGCAGCGTCAGGTAATCGGAGATCGAGATCGATTCGGCGTGGGTGATCAGGAAGCCGTGATAGGGGCCTTCGAGCGGCGTCCAACTGCGCACCCGCACCGAAGCGCCCGGCCGATCGAGATAAATCGCCGATTTGCGGCCGAATGCGTGATGGGCGCCGTCGACGGGAAAATGGCGCTCATGCGTCCCCCAACCGAGCTCGCAGGGCTGCCGGCCCTCGCCGCAGAAGCCGCCGATCGACCAGGTGTTGACGAATTGACCCACAGGCTTCGGCACATTCGCCACCTGCGTGTCCCGCTCGGCGATGTGGATGACCTTGATCTCAAGCTGGCGAGCAAGGGCTGCCCAGGCCTCGCGATTTCCCGGTGCGTCAGGCTGTGCCACGCCAGTGTCGCCGGCGATGTTCGTCAGCGCCTGCTTCACGAAATGGGAGACGAGGCCCGGGTTGGCGCCATGGGTGACGAGCGCGGTCGGACCCCGATCGGCGCCTTGCCGGCGCAACGCGAGGGCCTGCTCGCGCAAGCCGTAATTCGAGCGCAGCGACGCCGAAAGCGACGGATCGGTATAGCCGCCGGCCCAGGGCTCGATACAGGTGTCGAGGTACAGCGCGCCTCGCTCGCCACAGAACGCGATCAGCGCCACGGACGACACATCGATCGAGACGTTGAGCAGGAAATCGCCTGCGCCGATGAGCGGCTCGAGCACGCTGCGATGGTTTTCGCGCGTCAGCGGCTCGATCACGAAGCGTACGCCGAGCGCCTCGGCCTCGGCATGCCCGCGCTCCTCGGCCGTTACGATGGTGATGCGCGACGGGTCGATGTCGATATGGCGCAAGATGAGCGGCAGGGTTCCCTGACCGATCGAGCCGAAGCCGACAATGACAAGGCGGCCGCCGAACCGGCAATGCTTGGTGGTGGGCAACGTCATGGGAGGCGACATGGAGGCTGATCCCTTAATTTTGTCGTGCGACGCGCCTGTGACGGCGCGAGGTCTTTTCCGGGCCGCGGCCGCCGCGCTCCTGAGAGGCCGAGCCCGGCTGTCATGCAACTGCAATGGTGTTGCTTCCAGCTGGGCCGGCGACGCTGGTTCCTTTGAAGGACAGGCTCGTAGGCGCGCCAATCCGTTTGGATCGAGTCCTCTTGGTTCCAGTCCTCTGGGATCGAAGCGGCATCACCATAGCCGAGGTCGACGAATGGACTTCCACAGGCGTTTCACTTTTCTCGTATGTGCCCCGGCTTTCGACGCCGTGGATCTCGAAGGCCTGCGGCTCCAACAGATCATTGCGGCCGTCGAACAGCTCGGATTCGAGGTGGTGAGGGCGCGGCGCATAGAGGATGCGGAGCTCGCCGTTCAGACCGATGCCGCGATCGGCTGCATGGTGGTCGATTGGGGCAAGAAGGGTCTCGAGGGAAAAACTGCCGCGCTCATCAACCTCATGCGTCGCCGCGGCCTGGAAATGCCGATCGTGATGCTCGTGCGCCGCAAGCGGCTCGAAGACATACCCGTGGAGGTGATGGATTACATCGACGGCTATGTGTTCCTTGCCGAGGAGACGCCGGAGTTCATCGCCAAGAACCTCATCAGCCGGCTCAGATTATATGCCGAGACCTTGAAGACGCCGTTCTTCGGCGCCCTCGTCGACTATGCGGAGCAAGGCAATCAGCTCTGGACCTGCCCGGGGCATAATGGCGGCGTCTTCTACAACCGCAGCCCGATCGGACGCATCTTCGTCGAGCATCTCGGCGAATCGGTGTTCCGCGACGATCTCGACAATTCGGTGCTCGAGCTCGGCGATCTTCTGGTCCATGAAGGGCCGGCACTGCGCGCGCAACAGGAAGCCGCGGCGATCTTCGGCGCCGAGAAGACCTATTTCGTCCTGAACGGAACCTCCGCTTCGAACAAGATCGTTCTCTCGGCGCTGGTCGCCGAAGACGACCTCGTGCTCTTCGATCGCAACAATCACAAGGCCGCCCATCACGGCGCCCTGTTCATCGGCGGCGGCATCCCGATCTTCCTGGAAACCGATCGCAGCGCCTATGGGCTCATCGGGCCGATCGATCACGAGGCGCTCGAGGAAACGCGGCTGCGACAGAAGATCCGCGACAATCCGCTCGTCAAGGATCCGCAAGCGTGGCGACGCGAGCGGCCCTTCCGCGTCGCGGTGATCGAGCAATGCACCTATGACGGCACGATCCACGATGCGCGCGCGATCGTCGAGCGGATCGGGCATCTGTGCGACTACATTCTCTTCGACGAGGCGTGGGCCGGGTTCATGAAGTTTCATCCCCTGTACTCCGGGCGATTTGCCATGGGGCTACAGGCGCTCGGCCCCAATCACCCGGGCATCATCGCGACGCAGTCGACCCACAAGCAGCTCGCGAGCTTCTCACAGGCCTCGCAGATCCACGTCAAGGATCGCCACATAGCCGGGCAGAGCCGGCGGGTCGAGCATCGCCGCTTCAACGAGTTCTTCCTGCTGCACGCGTCGACCTCGCCCTTTTATCCGCTGTTTGCCTCTCTCGATGTCGGCGCGCAGATGATGAAGGGGCGGTCCGGCGAGGTCCTTTGGGACGATACGGTCAGGCTCGGCATCGAGTTGAGGAAAAAGCTGCGGGCCATCCGGCGGGAATTCGAGGAGAAGGAAAGGGATCCGGCGCGGCGATGGTTCTTCGATGCCTTCGTGCCCGATCGCGTCAGCATGCCGGCCGCGAACGCAGCAGACGAGCCTCAAGAGGAGGAGCCCCAGAAGATCGCAGCCCATGATATCGCATGGGAGCATGTGTCGACCGACGAGCTCGCCTCCGACACGCGCTACTGGGAGCTGAATCCTGGCGCAAAATGGCATGGCTTCACGCGCGTGGTGCCAGGTTTCGCCATGACGGATCCGAACAAGCTCACTTTGCTGACGCCGGGCTTCGATCCGCACACGGGCGAATATGACCTGCACGGAATACCGGCGCCCGTGGTCGCACAATTCCTGCGCGAGAACCGCGTCGTGCCCGAGAAGAACGACCTGAACTCGCTTCTGTTTCTTTTGACGCCAGGGGTCGAATCGAGCAAGGCCGGCACGCTGTTGAGCACGCTCGTCGCCTTCAAGCGTCTCTATGACGACAACGCGCTTCTGGATGCCGCGATCCCGGCATTCGTCCGGCGCAGACCATCCCGCTATGCGGGGCTGCGTCTCAAGGATCTCTGCGCCGAGATGCACGCCTTCTTCCGTGACAGCCGCACAAGCGCGCTGCAACGGGCCCAATTCGCGCCCGAGCATCTGCCGACCATGGTGATGCGCCCGCAGGAGGCGGTTCGCCAGATGGTCCGCAACAAGGTCGACTATCTGCCGATCGATCAAGTGTTCGGCCGGATCGCGACGACCCTGTTCGTCGTCTACCCGCCCGGCATTGCGACCATCATCCCCGGTGAGCGGCTCGATGACCGGGCCCGGCCCATGCTCGACTATCTCAAGATGTTCGAGCGCAGCGCCAACCTCTTCCCGGGCTTCGAGGCTGAGATCCAGGGCCTCTACCGGGAGATCGAGCCCGACGGCTCCATCCGCTTCTACACCTATGTCGTGCGGGAATAGCACGCGCGGACCGCCGGCTTCCAGCCGGCATCCCGTGGGGAAGGTGCCGCCAGCCGAGGCAAGCCGTTTCTTAAGGCCAAGGCGAGACATAGTCCCCGTTGTGTTGCCGGCTGGAAGCCAGCGCTCCAATCCTACGCTCTCGATGGCCTGACGGCGCCGGACACGCCCTCGAAGGCGCCGGGCGTGAGCTCGAGCCATAAGAGGCGCTGCGGGTCGACCGGACCCGGCAGGGCCAGCCGGCCGGGCGGAACCTTGGTGAAGCCGGAGCGCGCATAATAGGATTCGTCGCCAACCAGGATCACACGGCGGTCGCCGGCCTCGCGCGCCGCATCGAGGGAGGCAGCGATCAATTGATAGCCGATGCCGCGGCTCATGAAGGCCGGCTCGACGGCGACGGGGCCGAGCATGAGGCCTGGCGCATCGCCCATGACCACCGGCGACAGGCGGATCGAGCCGACCAGATAGGTCCCGACCTGCGCCGTGAAGCAGAGATCGGGACGTGCGCCTGCTCCTTCGCGCAGCCGGAAGGCGGTGCGCGCGAAGCGGCCGGGCCCGAAGGCGCGCTCATGCAGACGTTCGATGGCTTCGGCGTCGGCATGGCCTTCGCGGCGGATGAGCAGGGGCAAGGTTGTCATGGCATGGTATCGGGGTCGCGGGGCCTGGAGCGGGCGGCTCGGCGTCAGGCCAGGGGCCGGAGCACTAGCATGTGTCGCCTGACCCTCCAACGCTTTCGCAATTGAGAGGGAAGAAGGGCGGCTGCTCGAATCAAGCTTGATGATTCGCCGCCGCGGTAACTTGCCCGCGTTACCTTGCCGGCAAGGCATAATCGCATCTCCAGCCATGCGCCGAGCGCGCAGCTTTAAAATAATTTCTTCGCAATTCATGCCTATATGCATTGCTTACACAACAGCGGCGACCGAGCCGCAAGAAAGCAATGTCATGTTGGCCTTGATCATGTCTCTCCTCGCTGGCCGCTCCTACCGGTGGCAGCCCGATCTCGATGTAAGCGACAGCTTCGTGCTCTCCACTTTGTTCGCCGATGGCGGCCATTGAGGCCAGGCTATAGCAGCGTGCAATCTGGACTGCTCGGCACGATCTTGCCGAGCAGCGCGGACGGCTGCCTCGCGACGGTATTGCTGAGCTCAGGCGCGGCCCGCGGTTTCGCGGCGGCGCTCACGTGTCACATCAGATAGGCGGAGCATAGCTGCCGCTTCTCGCGCGAGTACCTCGGTTGCGCTTGCAACCCCTCCTTCTTTAGATATATTCTAAAGTAAGGAGGCCACCGATGAAATCCCTTTCCGAGCTGACCGAAGCCGAAGTCCTTGCCTTGGCGATCGCCAACGAGGAGGAGGATTCGCGCATCTATCAGATCTTCGCCGAGAAGCTGCGGGTGCAGTTCCCGGCTTCCGCGACCGTGTTCGACGACATGGCGGCCGAGGAGAGGTCGCACCGCTCCACCTTGTACGACGCCTATCGCGAGCGCTTCGGCGAGCATCTGCCCCCGATCCGGCGCGAGGATGTGCGCGGCTTCCTGAAGCGCCGCAGCATCTGGATGCTCGACAATCTCGGCCGCGAGCGCATGCTCAAGGAGGCCGAGGTCATGGAGGCGCAGGCCGCGAATTTCTACGACAAGGCGGCGGTGCAGACCCAGGATCTTGCGGTGCGCCAGCTCTTCGTGCATCTCGCCGAGATCGAGCGCGGCCATGGCCACCGCGCCCAGGAGGCCGAGGACCGCAACCTCACGCCCGGCGCGCTGCAGAAGGAGGAAGAGGTCGGGCAACGCATCTTCCTCCTGCAATATGTGCAGCCGGGCCTGGTCGGCCTCATGGACGGTTCGGTCTCGACGCTGGCTCCGCTATTCGCTGCGGCCTTCGCGACGCATGACAATTGGCCGACCTTCCTGGTCGGGCTTGCCGCCGCCATCGGCGCGGGCATCAGCATGGGGTTCGCCGAGGCCTTGTCCGATGACGGCAAGCTCACCGGGCGCGGCTCGCCGCTGATCCGAGGCGTCGTCTGCGGCCTGATGACCACCTTCGGCGGCATCTTCCACACGATTCCTTATCTCGTGCCTTCGACCGTCCCCAATGCTTTCGTGGTGGCGACCTCGATCTCGGCCGTGATCGTCATCATCGAGCTCGTCGCAATTTCCTGGATCCGGGCGAAATACATGGATACGCCGATGTTGCGGGCGGCCTTCCAGGTTGTCATCGGCGGCATACTGGTGTTCCTTGCCGGCATCCTCATCGGGAGCGCATGAGCAGGAGGACGCTTGAGATGGCCTATTGGCTGATGAAGTCGGAGCCGGACGCCTGGTCCTGGGAGCAGCAGGTCAAGAAAGGCGCGGCGGGGGAGGCTTGGACGGGGGTGCGCAACCATACGGCCAGGCAGAACCTGATGCAGATGAAGAAGGGCGAAAAGGCCTTCTTCTATCATTCGAATGTCGGCAAGGAGATCGTCGGCATCGTCGAGGTCATCCGCGAGGCCTATCCCGACCACACCGACAAGAGCGGCATTTTCGTCATGGTCGACGTCAAGGCCGTCGCGCCGGTGCCGAAGCCGGTGTCGCTCGCGACCCTCAAGGCCGATCCCCGTTTCGCCGACATGTCGCTCGTGAAGTTTTCGCGCCTGTCGGTGCAACCCGTGACCGACAAGGAATGGCGCACGATCTGCGAGATGGGCGGTGTAAAGCCGTAGCGGCGGAGCTTCACCTCTCCCACAAGGTAGAGCCGTCCGGGGAAAGTATCGATCGTAGCATAGGCGTGGATGGCCGGGCCAAGCCCGGCCAGGACGCAGCTGCTATGGCGAGCGCAATCAAGATCCGGTGGTCATTTTGCTCAGGGCGAATGGACCCATCCACGTCTTGGCCGGGCTTGGCCCGGCCATCCACGCCTGTCCGCTGCGAATCCCGGACCATCTGCAGTTGAGCAACCCAATGCAATCAGTTTCATTTCCCCGGACAGCCCCGCCGCAAGGGGAGAGGTGAGGCTGGCCCAAGTTGGCCGCTCGACTTCGGCATCCGCCCCCGCTAAGGGCGTGGGCGGCGATCCCAGCACGACCGACGGCGGAAGGAACGAGGCCATGAGCGCGACGCTCGCGATGGATCTGACGGCGGCGATCCGCACGATTCCGGATTATCCGAAGCCCGGAATCATGTTCCGCGACATCACCACGCTGCTCGGCAATGCGCGGGCCTTCCGGCGTGCGGTCGATGAGCTGGTGCATCCCTTCGCCGGCGCCAAGATCGACAAGGTCGCCGGTATCGAGGCGCGCGGCTTCATCCTCGGCGGAGCGGTGGCGCACCAGCTCTCGGCCGGCTTCGTGCCGATCCGCAAGAAGGGCAAGCTGCCCCATGACACCGTCAGGGTCGCCTATTCGCTCGAATACGGCCTTGACGAGATGGAGATCCACAAGGACGGCGTGGCGCAAGGCGAGAAGGTGCTGCTGGTCGACGATTTGATCGCGACCGGAGGCACGGCGGAAGGCGCCGTGAGGCTCCTCAAGCAGATCGGCGCCGATGTGGTCGGTGCCTGCTTCATCATCGACCTGCCCGATCTCGGCGGTGCGGAGAAGATCAGGAATCTCGGTGTCCCAGTGCGCACCCTGCTGGAATTCGCCGGGCATTGAGCCTCGGGCGGCCAGCGACGACATCGCGCCGCAAAGCTTTACCTCATGCAAGCAGCCGCTTCAGGAAGGCGGCGAGGTCGTCGGTGCGATGGTCGACGAAGCGCGCCGTGCCGCCTTCGCCTTCCCAGGCGTCGCGATCGGCATTCGCCGCCTTCGGCACGACCAGCACGGTCTTCATGCCGAGGCGATGCGGCACTTCGAGATTGCGCGGAATATCCTCGAACATCGCCGCTCGCTTCGGATCGACGCCGAAACGCTCGATGAAGCGCAAATAAGTACGTTCGTCGGGCTTGGGAATGAAGTCGCCGGCCGCGATGTCGAACATGCCGTCGAACAGGTGATCGATCTCGAGGCAGGCGGCGGTCTTCATCGCGTGCCCGTGCGAGCCCGAAGTCAGGATATAGCGCCGGCCGGGCAGCGCCGATATGGCGTCGGCAAGCTCGAGATCCGCCTTCAGCATCGAGCGATCGATGTCATGGGCGAAGTCGAGGAAGCGCTTGGGATCGAGGTCATGCTCGATCATCAGGCCGCGCAAGGTCGTGCCGTAGCGCTGATAATAATATTTCTGCAGCGCTCGGGCCGACATGCCGTCGATGCCGAACAGGCCGGCCACGAAAGCCGTGATGCGTGCATCGATCTGCGGCCAGACGGGGCTGCCGGCCGGATAGAGCGTGTTGTCGAGATCGAAGATCCAGCTCTCCACATGCGCAAAATCCCGCGAGCCTGACGAGGCTTCGGGCGCTTGTGCCGTCACATGCATCTCGTCTTCCCGCGCGGGACCGGAAGAGGCGCTGCGCTCGCTCAAGAGGCACCGCTCTTGCGGCAGGCCGTGTCGACGATCTCGAAGGCCTGCTTGAAGCCACCAAGGTCGTAGCTGCGCGCAAACGCGCCTGCCGTGATGATCATGTGGCTCGCCTCGCCGAGAGCTGCGATGAGGGCCCCGATATGGGCCTTGTCGTCGTCGCGCAACACGGCTTGGTCGTCGACCAGCACTTTGTGCATTTCGAAATGCGATGGTGTTCCGTCGAAACTGTAGCCGACGTCGAGCCGCAGCGGCTCCTCGACCGTGAGAGCGGGGTCCTTGGTCACGATCGAGACGTAGAGCGAGGTCGTGGCGCTTGCGCACATGATCAGGAAGAAATCAGCCTCGCTGTCCCTGGGCGAGACCGCCATCATCTCGATCCGCTTGCCGGTCGGGGCGGTTTTCTTGGCGAGGTTCCAGGCGCCAATGCGGCGATAGCCCACATAATCGTCGGCATGCGCCGGTGAGACAGCGAGGGCCAGGGCGAGGGGCAGGGCCAGAGCGGCGGCGAGCGCGGGAGGGGTGAGCCGGCGACGGCGCAGACGGGGATTTGGCGTCAACATCTCGACTTTCGCGGGCAAACTAACGGGTCGAAGCGCCATCATAGCGCCAGTGTCGGCGCAGGCATATGACACGGAAGGCGTAGCCAGGGCGACCCGCATCTGCCTATCCGCGGCTCGCCACGCAGACGCCGATCACGGCGAGAGCGAGGCCGAGGATCTGCACGAGGGTGAGCCGCTCGCCGAACATCAGGAAGGCCATCAGCGACGACAGCGCCGGCACCAGGAAGAAGAGCGAGGAGACGGCCGCCACCGCGCCTTTGCGGATCATGTGGAGCAGCATCAAGATCGCGACGATCGACATGCCGAAGATCGACCAGGCGAGGCCGAACATGACCTGCGGGATCGGCTCGATGCGGCCTTGCTCGAAAACGAGCGCGAATGGCAGGAGGAGGACGCAGGCGCCCGCATATTGCAGCGCGATTCCGGCACGCATGTCGAGCGCGCCGCCGAAGCGCTTCTGGAAGAAGGTGCCGAGCGTCAGGGCCACCATGCCGAGGAAGCAGATGGCGGCCGGCGCGACCGGGATCGCGCCCTCGCCGACGAGGCCGAGCTTGGGCGAGATGACGAGAAGCGCGCCGACCGAAGCGGCAGCGATGCCGCACCAGCGCCGCAAACTGACCGTCTCGCCGAGCAGCGGTCGTGCCAGCGCCGCCGTGAGGATCGGCTGCAGGCTGGCGATCAAGGCCGAGACGCCGGCCGGCAAGCCATGCTCGACCGACCAGAACACGCCTCCGAGATAGGCTCCATGGATCAACACGCCGGCGAACATCGGAGTTGCGAAGGCGAGCGGGCCGCGCGGCCAGCTGACCTTGGCAAGGCCTGACACCGCAGCGAGCACAAGGCCCGCTATGGCAAAGCGCCAGATCAGGAAGGTGAAAGGCTCCGTATGGCCGGCGACCAGCCGCGCCGTCACGAAGCCCGTCGACCACAGGAAGACGAAGGCAGGCGGGATGAGGCGTTCGGCGGAGAGCCCGGCCATGGCTTCTGCGTCCTATTCGGGTCGAGCGGCCAGCCAAAGGACTTGTCCTTGGCGCGAGCGCAAGGCGTGGGACGCATGTCTGCCTTGCCGGACGCGGCTCCCTCTCCCCGCCACTTTGCCGGGAGAGGTGAAGCGCCGGCGCGCTTGACAGGGCGGCCCGGCCTCGCGCTTCTTCTTCGCGGCGGCGCGATCAGAGGCACATATGTCCACAACGACGACAGGCGCGATCTATCCCGATCTCGAGAATCGCTCGGTTCTCGTCACTGGCGGCGGCAGCGGCATCGGCGAGGCCGTGGTGCGCGCCTTCGCCCGGCAGAAGTCGAAGATCGGCTTCATCGACATCAACGCCGAGGCCTCGCACAAGCTCGCGGGCGAGCTCGGCGCGGCCGGCGCGACCGTGCATTTCGAGCATTGCGATCTGACCGATATCGCGGCCTTGCGCGCCAGCATCTCGCGCATCAAGGAGGCGCATGGTCCGGTCGCCGTGCTGGTCAACAATGCGGCCCATGACGAGCGTCACAAGACCGAGGACGTGACGCCGGAATATTGGGACGGCCGGATCGCGGTCAATCTCAAGCATCAATTCTTCGCAGCCCAGGCCGTGCTGCCGGACATGAAGGCCAATGGCGGCGGATCGATCGTCAATTTCGGCTCGACCTCATGGATGATCGGCCAAGGCGGCATGGCGGCCTATACGGCGGCGAAATCAGCGGTCCTGGGGCTGACGCGGTCGCTGGCGCGCGATTTCGGCCCGTTCAATATCCGCGTCAACGCCATCGCGCCCGGCTGGATCATGACGCAGCGCCAGATCGACCTGTGGCTCACGCCCGAGGCCGAGAAGGAATTGATGCAGCGCCAATGCCTGAAGCGCAAACTCTATCCGCCCGAGATGGCCAAGGTCGTCCTGTTCCTCGCATCCGAGGAGGCGAGCGCCTGCACCAACCAGCATTACGTCGTGGATGGCGGCTGGGTGTAAGCCGCAAGGTGGATCACGGCCCGTGATCGAACGAGAACAGGCAAACCTGAGGACGACATGGCGACTGCGATCCGGAAAATCCTCGTCATGCTCGACGAGACCCATCTCGAGGCCGGCCAGCAGATCTCGCCGCCGACGCGGCGGGCCGTCGCTTGCGCCGTCATCGCCAATCCCTTCGCGGGACGCCATGTTCAAGATCTCGGGCCGCTCATCGAGATCGGCGCCGAGCTCGGCGACTTGCTGACCCGCCACTGCCTTGCGGCGCTCGGCATCGAGGGGGCCAAGGCCGAGAGCTTCGGCAAGGCGGCGATCGTCGGCGAGAATGGCGAGCTCGAACACGCCGCAGCCTTGCTGCACCCCAAGATGGGTGCGCCGGTGCGGGCAGCGCTCGGCAAAGGCCCGGCCTTGATCCCCTCGGCCAAGAAGAGGGGCGGACCGGGCACCGCGATCGACGTGCCGCTCGGCCATAAGGACGCGGCCTTCGTGCGCTCGCATTTCGATGCGATCGAGGCACGGGTGCAGGATGCGCCGCGCGCGGACGAGATCGTGGTGGCGATCGCGATCACCGATTCCGGGCGGCCGCTGGCGCGCATCGGCGGCCTCGCCAAGCATGAGATCAAAGGCGAAGACGGGTTGAGGTAGCGCCAATGCCGCCAGCTCTCATAGATGCGCAACGATCGGGCACTCGGGTTACCGAAGGCTTGCGCCCGAACGAGGAGGCGGTCGGCCTCCCGGAAGCACCGCAGGCGCAGCTCTATTTCATCGGGCGCATCCGGACGCCCTTTGCGACGCGTCGGGATTGTCCGCGCCGCGGCGATCTCGCGGGGCCGCTCTGCCGTGTCGAGATCGACGAGCCCTGGCTGCGGGCGCTGACCGGCATCGAGCGCCATGAGCGCCTTCAGCTTCTCTACTGGATGCATCTGGCGCGCCGCGACCTCGTGCTGCAGAATCCGCGGGGCGAGGGGCTGACGCAGGGCACCTTCGCGCTGCGCTCGCCCGTGCGGCCCAATCCGATCGCATCCTCGATCGTCGCCCTGGAGCGGGTCGAGGGGGCGACCTTGCTGGTGCGCGGCCTCGACTGCGTCGACGGCACTCCGCTGATCGACGTCAAGCCGGAATACTGCCCGCGCGCTTGACCGGGGAAGATCGGACCGCACATCGAGGATGCGCCGCACTTCGTCATTTGGTTGCGAGGCGCGATTTGGCCTAAGCTGAGCCGAGCTCCGATGGGAGCTTGAATTTATCCGAACTCCGATGGGAGGCGGAGCGCCGATGCGTGTGACGCATGAGCCTTGGCTCGTCATTCTCTCGCTCGTCGTCGCGATCCAGGGGGCCTATGTCGGGCTGAACCTCGCCGTGCAAGTCCGGCAGGCCGAAGGCCTCAGGCGGCGGCTGCTTCTGGCTGGAGCCGCGATTTCGCTCGCAGTCGCCATCTGGGCCATGCATTTCGTCGGCATGCTCGCCGCGAGGCTGCCCTTCACGGTCGATTACCTCGTCTTTCCGACGCTGTTGTCCTTTCTGGTCTGCGTGATCGTGGTCGGGACGGCGGTGTTCGCGGCGAGCGCCGGGCCGCTGACGATGATCCGTCTCGCCGCCTCAGCCTGCGTCATGGGGGGCGGCATCGCCACCATGCATTATATCGGCATGAGCGCCCTGCATGCGAGCGCCCATATGGTGCACGAGGCGCCTTTCGTGGTGGCGAGCGTCCTCGTCGGCATCGCCGCATCGGGCCTGGCGCTCTGGCTGGCGAGCGATCGAGGCGGCCGTCCGCCACTCCTGCTCTCGGCGACGGCGCTCGGATTGGCGATCGCCGGGATGCATTACACCGCGATGGCGGGGCTCACCATCTATCCGTTCGGCCAGCCGACTTCCGGTGCGCCGGCCCTCTCGACCGACCTTCTGGCGATCGTGGTCGCCATCGTCGCCTTCCTGGGATCGGCGATCTTCCTCCTGGCGCTGGTCCCCGATCGAGCAGCGGCCCCGGCGCGCCTGGACGTCCCAGCCGCACAGCTCGTGACGGTCCCGGCGCAGCCCGCGGAGCCGCCTGCGGCACCCGTGGCCGTCGTGGCAGCCGTACCGGGCAATAGGAGCGATGAGGCCGGCCCCGAATTCGGCCGGGGAACCTTCGGGCCGCTCGGAGGCGCTGGAAATCCGCCGCGGCGCCTTGCAAGGCAGCTCCCGGTCGAGCGCGACGGCGCGACCTATTTCGTGCCGATCGACACGATCGTCGCCATTCATGCCAATGCGCATTACACTTTCATTTCCGATGGGGCCGCAACGCTGTTCTGCCCGCTCTCGATCGGCGAGATCGAGCAGCGCCTCGATGCCGAGCATTTCGTGCGGGTGCATCGCAGCCATATCGTCAATCTCGATTGCGTCGTCGGGCTCAAGCGGGTCGGGGATAACGGGCTCGTCGAGCTCTCAGGCGCCGAGCACCAGACCGTCCCCGTCAGCCGCAGCCGCTTCGGCAGGTTGAAATCGCGCCTCGGCTTGATCAATCGTGAGGCGACTCTCGCCCTTCGGGCGTGATGCCGCTGAAAATCCTAGTTGCGCTGCGATAGGCGAGCGCGACACTTTTGTTGCGGTGCCGCGCAGGAGCCGGCGCAGATCGGGTCTCGGACGATTCAGGTCAGTATCTCTGACGCAATTCGTGCAGATGGCCCGCATTTGATGCGGCTGATCGCACATCCGGTGCAATCGCGACCATTTTCGTGAATTGACCGTTGCTGCTGCACCGCGATGCGCAGCTTATTTCGGCTCCGCAACAGGTCTGCGAACACAAACAGGCACGCGCAAGCACGCCGCTGCGACCGGGTCGATGCGGATGGGGCAGGCCGCCTTCTTCTCCGATCCAGCCTTGCTCCGATCAAGGCTTGCTCTGCCGCAACCGGGAGGTCCGCCGTGATCCCAGGCGCCTTCGCCTTTCACCGACCGAGCTCGGTCGCCGATGCCGTCGCCTTGCTGGCGCGGCTCGGTGAGGATGCGCGCCCCCTCGCCGGGGGGCACAGCCTCATTCCCATGATGAAGCTGCGGCTCGCTTCGCCGGCGCATCTGATCGATCTGCACGGCATCCCCGACATCAGCAGCATCCGCGCCGAAGGCGGCGACATCGTCATCGGCGCCATGGCGACGCATCACGAGTTGATCCAGTCGGAGCTGCTCGGCGCCAAGATCCCCATCCTGCGCGAGACCTCGCTGCAGATCGCCGACCCGCAAGTCCGCTATGTCGGCACGCTCGGCGGCAATGTCGCGAATGGTGATCCCGGCAACGACATGCCGGCCGTCATGATCGCGCTCGATGCGATGTATGAGGTCGCCGCCAAGGGCGGTGCGCGGCGGGTGGCCGCCCGCGACTTCTATCAGGGGGCCTATTTCACGGCGCTCGAGCCCGGCGAGATCGTGACCGCGATCCGCATTCCGGTGCCGGCTTCAGGCCATGGCCATGCCTATGAGAAGCTGAAGCGCAAGGTCGGCGACTATGCGATCGCCGCCGCCGCCGTGGTGCTGAGCCTCGCTGTCGGCAAGGTCACGAACTGCGCCATCGGCCTGACCAATGTGGCCGAGACGCCGCTCTTCGCCGAGGCGGCAGCGAAGCTCGTCATCGGCTCGACGCTCGATGCCGCGACCGTCAAGGCGGCGGTTGCCGCCGCGGAGGCGATCGCCTCACCGGCCTCCGATGCGCGTGGCCCCGCCAGGTACCGCACCAAGATGGCCGGCGTCATGCTCGCCAGGGCACTGGCGCGCGCCAAAGCCAATGCTCGGTGAAGCCAACGCTCGCTGAGACCAGTGCTCGCTGAGACCAATGCTCGCTCAGATTCGGGAGGGACCATGTCCAATATGCATGCAGCCAATATGCACGTCGCCATGACGGTCAACGGCAAGGCGGTCGAAGCCATCGTCGAGCCGCGCACCTTGCTCATCCATTTCCTGCGCGAACAGCTCAACCTGACCGGCTCGCATATCGGCTGCGACACCAGCCATTGCGGTGCCTGCACGGTCGATCTCGACGGCAAGTCGGTCAAGTCCTGCACCGTATTCGCCGTCCAGGCCGACGGCGCCCAGATCCTGACCATCGAGGGCATGGCTGGCGCCGACGGCACGCTGCACGCCCTGCAGGAAGGGTTCCGCGAGCTGCACGGCCTGCAATGCGGCTATTGCACCCCAGGGATGATCGTCCGCGCCCATCGCCTGCTGCAGGAGAATCCGGCGCCGACCGAAGAGGAAATCCGCTTCGGCATCTCAGGGAATCTCTGCCGCTGCACCGGCTACCAGAACATCGTCAGGGCCATTCAATACGCCGCCGCCAAGCTGCAGGGCCGGCCGCTCCAGGAGGCCGCAGAATGAACGACATGACACTCACCAAGGACGAGCGCGAACAGCGGCTCGAGGGCATCGGCTGCAAGCGCAAGCGGGTCGAGGATGTCCGCTTCGTCCAGGGCAAGGGCAATTACGTCGACGACCTCAAGCTGCCCGGAACCCTCTTCGGAGACTTCCACCGTTCGCCCCATGCGCATGCGCGCATCATCAGGATCGATACCACCAAGGCCAAGGCGGTGCCGGGCGTGGTCGCGGTGCTGACCGCGGCCGAGCTGAAGCCGCTCAACCTGCATTACATGCCGACCCTAGCGGGCGACGTGCAGGCGGTGCTGGCCGAGGACAAGGTGCTGTTCCAGAACCAGGAGATCGCTTTCGTCATCGCCAACGACCGCTATGTGGCGGCCGATGCGGCCGACCTCGTCGAAGTGGAATACGAGGAATTGCCGGTCGTCATCGATCCCTTCAAGGCGATGGCGCCGGACGCCCCCATCCTGCGCGAGGACATCAAGGACAAGACCGAGGGCGCGCATGGCAAGCGCAAGCATCCAAACCACATCTTCAGCTGGGAGGTTGGCGATCGGGAAGCGACCGACATCGCCTTCCGGAAGGCACAGGTCCAGATCAAGGAGCTGATCTCCTATCAGCGGGTGCATCCCTGTCCGCTCGAGACCTGCCAATGCGTCGCTTCCTTCGACAAGATCAGAGGCGAGCTGACCGTGTGGGGAACCTTCCAGGCGCCCCATGTCATCCGCACGGTGGCTTCGCTCATCTCCAAGATCCCGGAGCACAAGATCCACATCATCGCGCCGGATATCGGCGGCGGCTTCGGCAACAAGGTCGGGGCCTATCCGGGCTATATCTGCGCCATCGTCGCCTCGATCGTCACCGGGCAGCCGGTGAAATGGGTCGAGGATCGCATCGAGAACCTGTCGGCCACTGCATTCGCGCGCGACTACCATATGACGGCCGAGATCGCCGCGACGCAGGATGGCAAGGTGACGGCCTTGCGCGTGCATGTGCTCGCCGACCACGGGGCTTTCGATGCCTGCGCCGATCCGTCGAAATGGCCTGCCGGCTTCTTCAACATCGTCACCGGGTCCTATGATTTCCCGGTCGCCCATGTCGAGGTCGACGGCGTCTATTCCAACAAGGCGCCGGGCGGTGTCGCCTATCGCTGCTCCTTCCGGGTGACCGAGGCCGCCTACTGCATCGAGCGCGCCATGGACATCTTGGCGCAGAAGCTCGGCATGGACCCGGCCGAGCTGCGGCTGAAGAACTTCATCCGCCGCGAGCAGTTCCCCTATCAGTCGGCGCTCGGCTGGGAATATGATTCCGGCGACTATCATGTGGCGATGAACAGGGCGATGGAAGCGACCGGCTATCGCCAGCTGCGCGAGGAGCAGAAAGCCCGGCAGGCAGCCTTCGGGCGCGGCGAAACGCGCGAGCTGATGGGCATCGGCGTCTCCTTCTTCACCGAGATCGTCGGCGCCGGCCCGTCGCGCAATTGCGACATCCTCGGCATCGCCATGTTCGATTCCGCCGAGATCCGCATCCACCCGACCGGCTCGGTGATCGCGCGGCTCGGCACCAAGTCGCAAGGCCAGGGCCACGAGACCACCTATGCGCAGATCATCGCCAGCGAGCTCGGTTTGCCGGCCGCGGACATCACGGTCGAGGAGGGCAACACTGATACGGCGCCCTACGGCCTCGGCACTTACGGCTCGCGCTCGACGCCGGTCTCGGGGGCCGCGACCGCGATGGCGGCGCGCAAGATCAGGGCCAAGGCGCAGATGATCGCGGCGCACCAGCTCGAGGTGCATGACGACGATCTCGAATGGGAGGTCGACCGTTTCAAGGTCAAGGGCAATCCGGAGCGCTTCAAGACCATGAAGGAGATCGCCTGGGCGGCCTATAACCGCGTGCCGGCCGGCATGGAGCCCGGCCTCGAAGCGGTGAGCTATTACGATCCGCCGAACATGACCTATCCGTTCGGGGCTTATATCTGCGTCCTCGATGTCGACGTCGATACGGGCGCGACGAAGATCAGGCGCTTCTACGCGCTGGATGATTGCGGCACGCGCATCAACCCGATGATCATCGAAGGCCAGATCCATGGCGGCCTCACCGAGGCCTTCGGCATCGCGATGGGCCAGGAGATCCGCTATGACGAGAACGGCAATGTGGTGACGGCCTCGCTGCTCGATTACTTCCTGCCGACCGCGGTCGAGACCCCGCATTGGGAGACCGACTGGACGACGACGCCCTCGCCGCATCATCCGATCGGCGCGAAGGGTGTGGGCGAGAGCCCGAATGTCGGTGGCGTGCCCTGTTTCGCCAATGCGGTGAACGATGCCTTCAAGTTCCTGGGCTCGACCCATATCGCCATGCCGCATGATCATTGGCGCACCTGGATGGCGGCCGATAAACTGGGGCTGCATGAGTGACTGGCCTCGATCGGGACCAGATCTCCGATCGCCTGGCGGGCGCCGGCTATATTGCCGACCGCGATCTGGTGATGTCGCTGTGGCTCATGGATTTCCTGCAGCGCCCGCTGCTGCTCGAAGGCGAGGCGGGCGTCGGCAAGACCGAGGTCGCCAAGGCGCTTGCCGCCGTGCATGCGGCCGAATTGATCCGCCTGCAATGCTATGAGGGCCTCGACCAGAACGCGGCGCTCTATGAATGGAACTATCAACGCCAGCTCCTCGCCATCAAGGCGCGCGAAGCTTCGGGCGAAGCCGCCGACGCGATCGAGGAGCAGATCTTCTCGGAGAAATACCTGCTCGAACGGCCCTTGCTGGCGGCCATAAGGCGCGCCGAGAAGCCCGTGCTGCTCATCGACGAGGTGGATCGGGCGGACGAAGAGTTCGAGGCCTTCCTGCTCGAGCTGCTCTCCGACTATCAGGTCAGCATTCCCGAGCTCGGCACGATCACGGCCCGCTCCATTCCGCGCGTCGTCCTCACCTCGAACGGCACGCGCGAATTGTCGGACGCGCTGCGGCGGCGCTGCCTCTACCATTATGTCGACTTTCCCGACGTCGATCGCGAGGCGCGCATCCTGCTGACCCGGCTGCCGGGCATCGATTCAGGCCTTGCTTTGCAGGTCGCCCGTATGATGGCGACGATCCGGCGCCAGGACCTGCGCAAGGTGCCGGGCGTCGTCGAGGCGCTCGACTGGGCAGCGACGCTCGCAGGGCTCGGCGTGCATGATCTGCGCCAGGAGCCGCAGGCCGTCTACGACACGCTGGTCTGCGTGCTGAAGACCCATGAGGATCGCGCCAATCTCACGCGAGAGGTGACCGACCGGCTCCTCTCCAAGGTCGCGTAGGTTGGTGGAATGGGCATGGAGCCGCGCATGCTCCCAATGGCGGACGGGGATGAAGCTGCATCGATCGGCGCATCACTGCGCCGGCGCCTCGCAGGCTTCGCGCGCAGTTTGCGCGCCAACGGCTTCAGGGTCGGCCTCGCCGAGACGCGCGACGGCTTGCGCATCCTCGCTTCGCCGGCCGCCAGGCGTCCGGCGCTGCTGCGCCAGGCGCTGCGGGCGTTGGTCTGCGCCACGCACACGGATTGGCAGCGCTTCGACGGGATCTTCGATGCCTATTGGCTCGGTCGCGGCATGCATAGGCTGCAGCGGACAGGCGCTGCGCCCAAGGCCGGCCTCTCGAAGCAAAGGCAGCCTCCCGAGACCGGCCCGCCGCAAGCCGAGCCGGTCGGCTCCCTCTCGGCGCCCGACCGGGTCGAGCGCGGCGTCGACGCCGACGAGCTTGCCGATGGGCGCGGCCGGCGTGGCGGGGCCTCGCGGGCAGAGAGGCTCGCCGCGACCGATATCCGCCACATCGTCTCGCCCGAGGAGGTGGCCTTGACGCATGCGCTGGCGGCGCGCCTCGCGCGTTCGATGCGGGCGAGGCTGGTGCGGCGACAGCAGGCGCGTCGCCACGGGCGGCGCCTCGATCTGCGCCGGACGATCCACCGCAATGTCTCGCATGGCGGCATGCCGGTCGATCTCGTCTGGCGGCGGCGCAAGCGCAAGCCCTTGCGGCTCGTCATGTTGCTCGATGCCTCGGGCTCGATGAGCCAGTACACGGCTTTCTTCGTGCGTTTCCTGCATGGCGTCGTCGATGCCTTCCGCGAGGCCGAGGCCTTCATCTTCCACACCAGGCTCGTGCATGTCTCGGCCTCGTTGCGCGATCGCGATATCGGCCGCGCTGTCGACCGCCTGTCGCTGTTGGCGCAGGGCATCGGCGGAGGCACGCGCATCGGCGAGAGCCTCGCGACCTTCAATCGCTGGCATGCGGCGCGCGTCATCAATTCGCGCACCGCCATCCTGATCGTCTCCGATGGTTACGACACCGGCGAGCCCGAGGCGCTCGGCAGCGAGATGCACCGCCTGCGCCGACGCTGCGGGCGCATTGTCTGGCTCAACCCCCTGATCGGCTGGGAGGGCTACGCGCCCGAGGCGCGCGGCATGCGGGCGGCCCTGCCGCATATCGACCTGTTCGCGCCCGCCCATAACCTCGAAAGCCTCGCCGCCCTCGAGCCCTATCTGCGGAGGATCTGATGCTCCCGGCAAGCGACATCCTCGATCTCGTCTCGGCCATGAAGGCCAAGGGTGAGCCCTTCGCGCTCGCGACAGTGATCCGCACCGTGGCGGCGACCGCCGCCAAGGCGGGCGCCAAGGCCGTGATCCTGGCCGACGGCACCATCTCGGAAGGCTGGGTGGGCGGCGGCTGTGCCCGCGCAGCGGTTCTCGAGGCGGCGAGGGAAGCACTGGGCGATGGCAAGCCGCGCTTCATCTCGGTGCAGCCGCCCGACGTGCTGCAGGAACAGGGCGTCCGTCCCGACGAGGAGCGGCAAGGGGTGCGCTTCGCCAGGAATATGTGCCCGAGCCATGGCACGATGGACGTGTTCGTCGAGCCGGTCCTGCCGCGACCGCAACTCATCGTCTGCGGCGCGAGCCCGGTGGCCGTGGCGCTGGCGGGCCTTGCCCGGCAGCTCGGCTATGCGGTGACGGTCTGCGCATCCGCGGCCGAGCAGGGCGCATACGCCGAGGCCGACCGGCGCATCGAGGGCTACGCTTTGCCGGTTGCCGAGTCCGGCCGGCGCTTCGTCGTCGTCTCGACGCAAGGGCGCGGCGACGAAGCCGCCTTGCGGGCGGCGCTCGCTGCCGACGCCGACTACGTCGCCTTCGTCGGCAGCCGCAGGAAGGCGGAGGCGCTGCGCCAAATGCTGGCCAAGGACCCGCTGGCCAAGGACGCCGCAATCGCCTCACGCCTCGCGGAATTCAAGGCGCCGGCCGGGCTGGATATCGGCGCCATCACGCCCGAGGAGATCGCCATCTCGATTCTCGCCGAGATCATAGCGGTCCGCCGCGCCGATCATCCGCGCGGCGATCCCTGCGCGCCTCTTCTCAAAAGGTGAGGCGCGGTAGGGATCGGTTCGGCATTGCGACCTTCGCCGTGACCGACCAGATGGCGCTGAGTTCTGCTGCGATCGCCGCCGTCAATTTCCGGATGTCGGCATCGGCCGATGCATGCATCGCCTCGGCAACAATCAGCACGGCCTTGGTCTCGTCCCGGATCGCCGAATGACCGCTCTGCCGGTGGGTCCAGCGCCTTGCATGGGCTCTGCCGGCGGCGTCCGCGAATATCACCTCGTGGATTTCAGGGGTCTCGACATCGCCGGAGAAGGCCGCATAGGTTTCGTCACCTGCCGCGTAGCGGACTTCGAGATGGTCCGTGACTTTGAACAGGTCGAAGACCGCGACCGGAATGGCGAAAGCGAGCGAGATCGCATTGCAGAGATCGATCAGCGGATGGATACGCGGCAGCGATCTCTCCTTCTTGAAGCGCCGCAGGAGCTGCTCCGAGGCGCAGCGATACTGGGTTGGCTTCAGCCCCATCCGCGAGAAGGCCCGCCGCCAGGCTTGAATTTCGGGCAGCTCTCCTTCCGAGCTCATCGCGAGCCGCGCCTCGGCGATCGCATTGAACCGGGAGATCGAAGGTTCGACGGCCGCATTCCGCGAGATGCCGTCGGCAAGCAGCAGGCCGGGGACGAGCTCGGGATAGTCTCTCCATATATCGTCGGAATGCCGGAAATACATGCGTTCACCTGGCTGGCGCGAGCGCGCACGTAACAACGGCGCCAGGCTGACGTCTTGCACAAAATTGCGGGCGGCGTTCGGGCCTCAACGGCCGTTGCGGATGCTGTCGCGCAAGATGAGATGGCTGTCGCCGAATTCGTGCCAGAGATAGCCTTCGCGGGTCGCCTGCGCATAGGCGGTGCGAATGCAGTCATCGCCGGCGAGCGCGTGCAGCATGGCGAGATGGCTCGCCAGCGGATCGTGGAAGCCGGTCACGAGGCCGTCGACCGCCTCGACCCTGCGGCGCGGATGCACATAGAGGCGTGTGAAACCTTCGACTGCCCGGATCCGCCCATCCGCGAAGGCTGATTCGAGGGCGCGCACCACCGTGGTGCCGACCGCGATCACCGGCGCACCGGCGCGGCGCGCATGGTTGATCGCGGCGGCCGTCGCTACGGGCACGCGGAACGGTTCGGGATAGAGCACCGGCTCGTCGATCGCGTCGAGGTCGTGCTCGAGGCTCGAGACGCCGGCATGCAGCTCGATCGGCATGACGGCGATGCCATGGGCGTCGAGGTCCTCGAGGAGCCTTTGCGTGAAGGGTCGGCCGGCCGAGGGCATCTCGGCACTTCCCGGCACCGTCGAGAAGATCGTCTGATAGGCCGCGAGCGGCGGCAGGGGCGGCTCGAGATAGCCGTAGCGGATCGGCTCGCCGGCGCGCGCCATGGCAGCCTCCAAGTCGTCTTGCGTGCCGCCCTGGACATGGGTGAACCAGAGCCGCTTCAGGCCGGGATAGGGCGTGATCAGTCGCGCTCGCAGGCCGGCAACCTCGATCGTCTCTCCGGGAACCAGCGGCAGTGGGCCCGGCCGGGACCTGTCCCAGCGCGGCTCGGCGAGCCACAGCCCGTCATGGTAGCGGGTCGACAGGTTGAGCATGAAGGGGCCGACGCGGCCCTTGGCGGGCAGGCTCGCCGGCAAGGTCGCGCTGCGGTTGACGACGAGCACCGATCCGGGCGCCAGGAAGGACGACAGGTCCTTGAATCGCGCATGCTCATGGCGGCGGGGCGTGCTCACCAGGAGGCGCACTTCGTCGCGGGCGAGGCCGCGCATCTCGGGCGGCATGGTCGCGACCTGGTCGGAAGGCCGCTCGAACAGGAAATCCGTGCGTCTCACGCGGCGATCTCCCATTGAGCGGCCTGGGCGCGGTAGCGGCGAGACGAGACCACGCCGTGCTCCTGGCCGAAGAGCCAGGCGAAGAACGGGATCGTCGCTTCCGGCAACGGGCGGTCGGAGATGTCGGCGCCGGGGAAGGCCGCCTGATGCATCGCGGTGCGCATGTCGCCGGGATCGACGCTGACGACCGCGACGCCATGCTCCTTGAGCTCATTGGCGAGGGTGAGCGAGATCAGGTCGAGCGCCGCCTT
This sequence comes from Rhizobiales bacterium GAS188, assembly GCA_900104855.1. NCBI lineage: Bacteria > Pseudomonadati > Pseudomonadota > Alphaproteobacteria > Hyphomicrobiales > Rhizobiales bacterium GAS188. Next base: position 1,370,300 of record FNSS01000001.1, on the reverse strand, counting down.
GCTGGCGCCGTATCCGCCCCAGCCCGGATAGCCGCCGAGCGCCGCATCGCTCGAAAGGTTGACGACGAGGCCCTGCCGTTTCTGCAACAGCGGCAACGCCGTCTGCACCAGGCCGAGCGGCGCCACCACGTTGACGGCGAGCACGCGCGTGAGCTGGTCGAGGGGATAGTCGGCGAGCGCCGGCAAGGGGGTTGGGCCGAGATCGGACGCGTTGTTGACGAGAAGATCGAGCCCGCCGAGATCCCAGGCGGCGGCGATGAGCTTTTGCCGGTGGTCCTCCTCGGCGACGTCGCCTGCGATCGGCAAGACGCGGCCGCCATAATGGGAGAGCGCGCGCGCCGCGGCGTCGAGCTCGTCTGAGTGGCGCGATGTGAGGACGAGATCATAATCCTGGGCCGCCAGGAAAGCGGCGAGCGTCGCGCCCAGGCCGCGACTGCCGCCGGTGATCAATGCCACATGACGCATGTGAGTGCTCCGCTTGCTCGAGGATCCAGCCGGCAAGGCTGGTCCTCCTCGGGAGCTATGTGGCGTCGAATGGCGGCTCGCCGCATCGTACAGCGGGGCGGTTGGCGGACCGGACCAAGGGACAGGTGGTGCCTGCCCGTTCGGACAGGTGCCGCTCGAACTTGCCGGCGGCGAAAGTCAGTCGCGGATGATCAAGCCGGGAATCGGTGGTTCCGGCACTTCCTTCAGACCCCCAAAGAAGTCGTGCTTGCCGTCGAAAAAGGTTTCCATCGCCTTGCAGAATTCGGCCGTCGTGCCTTGGCTCATCCAGTCTGTGGCGACCGCGTAGCCTCGCTCGAAGGCTGCACGGTGGTCACGCCGCACCGCAGCTGGGCTCCCGCCCGGCAGCTTCATCGCTTTCACAAACACCGCGGGATCAAATGACATTGACGGGCAAATGGGGTCTCGGAGGCGCCAAAGCATGCCCATCATCGCGGCGAAATCGTCGTTGTTGAGGGCACACGCCGGAGTGGAGGCCAAGGCGCTGATCATGAGTGTGAAAATCGCGAACCGCCTGCGCATGAGCGTCCGATCTGACCCGTTAGATCAAGCCGCGCTGGCGCGCCGCCGCCACGGCCTGGGTGCGGTTGCCGCAGCCGAGCTTGGCGAGAATGGAGCCGACATGGAATTTGACGGTCCGCTCGCTGACCGAAAGCTCGCGCGCAATGACCTTGTTGGGGTGGCCGGGCACGAGAAGCGCCAGCACCTCGCGCTCGCGCGCCGTCAAGAGCTCGCCATCGTCGCGGATGCGGCGCAAGAGCTTGGTGGTGATCGCGGGCTCCAGCAGCGAGCCTCCGGCCTCGACGGTGCGGATGGCGCGAAACAGCTCCTGGCGCGGCGCGCCCTTGAGCAGATAGCCTTGCGCGCCGGCCCGGATCGCCGCCATGATCTGCTCGTCCTGGTCGAAGGCGGTGAAGACGATCACCTTGGTTGGCGAAGCTTCGGCTCGCAAATGCTCGATCACCTCAACCCCATTGCCCGAGGGCATTTCGAGATCGAGGAGCACGATGTCCGGCTTGAGCTCGGTGACGCGCCGCATTGCCTCCGCCCCCGTCGCCGCCATGCCGACCACATGGAAGTCCGGCTCCGTCGCCAGCATTGCCGCAAGGCCGTCGCGAACCACCGGATGGTCGTCCGCCAGAAGGATGGTGATCGTTTTCGTCATCGCCTTGCCGGCTCGCGCTCAGGACAGCGGCAGGGCAGCTTCGAGCCGCGCCCCGCCACCCGGCCGAGACTCGACGCGCAGCTCCCCGCCGAGCAGCCGCACCCGCTCGTCGAGACCCACGAGGCCGAAGCGGTCCGGCTTGCGCGCCTTCGGCGAGAAGCCTCTGCCGTCATCCTCGATCGTCAGCAGGGCGCGGTGCGGCTCGAGCGTCAGGCGCAAGGTGATGCTGCGGGCCTCCGCATGCGTCATCGCGTTGGCGAGCGCCTCCTGGGCGATGCGATAGAGATTGGTCTCGATGCGCGCCGAGAGCGGACGCGCGCCGATATATTCGAAGTGCAGCTCAGCGCCGTCTTCGCGGCGTGAGGCTTCGATCAAGCTCGCGAGAGCGTCTTCGAGCCCGCGGCCTTCGAGCGCTGCGGCGCGCAGATCGAGCACCGAGCGCCGCACCTCGTCGAGATTGGCGCGGGTGACGCGCAGCGCCTCGCCCAGCACCGCGCGGATCCGCTCGCGATCGGCGCCCGATTCGAGCAGGGCATCGGCTGTGTCGAGATGGAGCGCAGTCGCGGTCAGCCCCTGCGCCACCGTGTCGTGGATCTCGCGCGCCAGCCGGCTGCGCTCCTCGACCGCGCCTGTCTCGAGACTATCGGCGAACAGCCAGGCGCGCTCGACCGCGACGCTGAGCATGTCACCCACCGTATGCAGGAGCCGCAGATCCTCCGGCGAGAGCTGGCGCCATTCGGGGCTCGCGAAATTCATCACGCCGAGCTCGCGCCCATGGGCGAAGAGCGGGACGCTGGCGTGGAAGCGCAGCCCTTCGGTCCCTTCGCCTGCGAGCCATTTGAGGCGGCTGCAGGTCACCACGTTGACATTGGCGGCCCCGTTCAGGTCGCCCTGGCGGAAGGTGTCGAGGCAATAGCAGGAGCCGGTCATCCGCGACGGATGGTTGGCGAGGCCGGGCGGCAGGTTCTCGGCGGCCGCGAGATAGGGCTCGCCTGTCCTGCGGTCGATGAGGAACACCCAGCTGGTCTTGAGATCGAACAGCGCCGCCACCTGCGACAGCGCCGCGCCGAGCGAGGCTTTGAGATCGGCCGAGGCGTTGAGCGCGGCCGCGACCGAATTGAGGATGGCGAGCTCGCGCTCCCTCGGGCGCGAACCGCGATCGGAGCCCTTCTGCCGGATGGAGGACGGAATCGGCATGGCACCGATATAGCGTGCGGCGGGCGCTATTTCACCCCGAGCGGCCCTCAGGCCCCTCGCGGCGTGCCTGGCCGAGATGATCGCCGTCTATCGCGCCGCTCATTTCGCGCTGGGCGGCGGATGGCAGAACTGGCAAGGCCGATCCAATTCTCAGCGGATTGGCGGCGCGTATTGGATGCCGCCCATGTTCCAAAGCTGGTTCAGCCCGCGGGGAATCCCCAATTTGGACCTCGAGCCGACATTGCGCTCGAAGACTTCGCCATAGTTGCCGACAGCTCTGATGGCATTGGCTGCCCAAGCCCCAGTGAGCCCCAATCGCTCGCCAAAGCCCCCTTCGGTCCCCACGAGCCTCATGACGTCGGGCTTCTTCGACAGCAGCGCCTGGTCGACCGTGTTGGAGCCGATGCCGAGCTCTTCGGCGTCGATCATGGCGAAATGCACCCATTTGACGACGCTCAGCCATTGAGGATCATCCTGCCGTACCGCCGGGCCGAGGGGTTCCTTGGAGATGATGTCGGGGAGGATGACGTGATCGCCGGGCTTTGCGAGTTGCAGCCGTTGGGCATAAAGCTGCGAGACGTCGCTCGAGAGCACCGAGCAAAGTCCCTGATCGTAATCCTTCAAGGCTTCAGCGGGAGATGCCGCGCCCACCACCTCGTATTTCAGGTTGTTGCTCTGAAAGTAGTCGATGAGGTTGTTGACGGTGGTCGTATCGGTCTGCACGCAAATCTTGGCGCCGTCGAGTTCGAGTGCCGAGGTCATCTCGGGGACCTTATGGACGAGGAATCCCTGGCCGTCATAATAGTTGACCCCGGCGAAGCTCAACCCGAGGTCTATTTCGCGCGACATCGTCCAAGTCGAATTGCGCGCCAATACGTCGATCTTGCCTGAGCGAAGCGCCTCGAAGCGTTCGGCCGTCGAGAGCGGCACGAAACGCACTTTGCCCGGGTCGTTGAAGATCGCCGCGGCGATCGCGCGGCACAGATCGACGTCGAGCCCGGACCATACGCCCTTGTCGTCCGGGCTCGAAAAGCCCGGCAATCCCTGGTTGACGCCGCAAGTGAGCGAGCCGCGTTCCTTGACCATCTTCAGGGTCTGGGCGTTCGCGGGCTGGGCACGCACGATCACGCTGCTCGAGATGAGGGCGAAGGCTAAGCAGATCGCCGGCCAGTTCGATTCACGACTGTGCATCTTGGTCCCCTGTTGGCGGTGACTCCAGCCCGACAGCATCGGATCAAGCGCGCCTGTTGCGGCTCGATCCCAAGGCTGTCACGAGACGGGCGGCGCTTGGCGCACGATGACCTTGGTGCCGACCGGGACGCGATCGAAGAGATCGATCACGTCCGGATTGACCAGACGGAAGCATCCCGAGGACACGGCGGAACCGATCGTTTCGGGCTGGTTCGTGCCATGGATCCGGTAGACGGTGCCGCCGAGATACATTGCGCGGGCCCCCAGCGGGTTGCCTTTTCCGCCGGCCATGAAGCGCGGCAGATAAGGCTGGCGCTCGATCATCTCGGGGGGCGGGCGCCAATCCGGCCATTCCTGCTTGCGCGATATCTTCAACAGGCCTCCCCATTGAAAGCCTTCCCGCCCGACCCCGATTCCGTAGCGGATCGCGCGGTTATTGCCTTGCACGACATAGAGGAAACGCTCGCCGGTCTGGACAATGATCGTGCCGGGGGTCTCGTTGGTGCGAAAGAAAACGAATTGCCGCTGATATTGCGGATCGAGCTGCTCCTCTTCGGCGCTGGGCACATATCCAGGCTGATCGTCGATTTGCATCTCCTGGCCCGGGGCGGCGGGGCGCTGGCCGGCGCGGGCCTCGGCGCTCGCGAGCCTCGTTGCCAAAGCTGCGACAGCCAAGAGCGCCAATGCCTGTCCGAGCCTGCCCAAATATGCGAACGCGAGTTTCATCGGACGGTTCTCTCCTCCTTAGGGAAAACGAGCGGCGCGCCATGCACGCATGAAAGCCTGACCTCCTCCGCTTCCCGCGCTCAGCACCGGACGTAGACCATCGTCCCATAGCGAGCGGCTATTTCGGGATCGATCCAGCGGGCGACCAGCTCCTTTTTGTCCAGCGACACGATCTCGAGGCTGGACTGCTCGGCGGTCGCACCGGACGGGCCGATGAAGCTTTTGCCATTGGCGTCGCTCCTGACGAACACCTCCTCTTCCTTGGCACTATCGGCGAGGCGCATCATCACGCCACCCGATTGCCCCTTGCCGATCACGTAGGGTTGATGGCACTGGCCGCGCGCGGCCACTTCGGTCCGCTTTCGGTCCGCCTCATTGTGATACGATGCCAAGCCCCAGCGGCCGACGAGCGAGTCAGCCGGAATGCTTGAAGCACTCAAGGATGGCGCTGCCGCAGCTGACGGCGCCGAGCTCTGAGATACGCATCCGGCCAATGCGGATAGCAGCACCGCAGAGATCGCGGCACCGGCGATCCTCCTCGCTGAAAGATCTTTCATCGCCGTCAACCTCTCCGGCCCCCCTCGTGACCTCAGGGAATACAGCGCGAAGCCCTCTGCGCAGTCCTGGGAGCGGCACACTGCGCCGGGCGCATCGCAACCCTTCGTCCATGGCGGCGCGAAGCCGGGTCCTTCTTCCCCGGCGAGGTTGCCCGCCTCATCTGTTCAAGACTGCGCTGTTCCAGTTTTGCTGGCAAGGGGGATCGGCCAGGCCCAGACTCTGTCAACGCGCCGGCCCTGTGCGCCCGGATAGCGGACACTTGCCTGCTCTTGCGCGCAGAGCTTCCGAAAGTGTCTCGCCCGATATACTGACGAGCAGGAGTCGCTGCCGCGGCGATCGCTGCTCACCGCAACGGCTGCGCTTTGCGTCCACGGCCATCATCCGCACGAGGAAACCCATGCCCATCGGCTTTCAGATCCACCAGGCCCCGAAGCGGCCAGCCCCGGACCTCGTCGCGCAATTCCGCGATATCGTGACGGCGCATGTGAGCGACAATATGAGCCGCATCTGCGGGGCTCTCGGGCTGCGCCGCTACAATCAGCGCGGCAAGCTGGTCGGCGTGGCGCTGACCGTGAAGGTCAGGGCGGGCGACAATCTGATGATCCACAAGGCGCTCGATCTTGCCCAGGCCGGCGACGTGCTGGTGGTCGATGGCGGCGGCGATGTCAGCCAGGCGCTGGTCGGGGAGCTGATGAAGACCTATGCGGAGACGCAGGGCGTGGTCGGCTTCGTCATCGACGGGGCGATCCGCGACGTCGCGGCCTTCGTCAGCTCGGACTTCCCCTGCTATGCGCGCGGCGAGACGCATAAGGGGCCCTATAAGGACGGGCCGGGCGAGATCCATGTGCCGGTGAGCATCGGCGGCCTCGTCATCAACCCCGGCGATATCGTGATCGGGGATGAGGACGGCGTCGTCGCGGTCTCGCCTTCTCTCGCGCCCGAGGTGCTGGCCGCGGCGCGCAAGCAGGCCGAGCGCGAGAACAAGGCGCTGGCCGATATCGCGGCGCGGCGCTACGACCGCGCCTGGGTCGATGCGGCCTTGCGCGCCAAGGGCGTGCTGGCGTCCTGATCGGCCGCACCTGGGACCGCGACCGTCCCGGTCGCTCTTCCTCTTAGTGTGGCCCACGATTCCAGGCGCTTTCGCGGGTTACGCTACGGGTTAGGCTCTGGGATTGAGCACGTCGTTCAAGGCGTCGCCCAGCAGGTTGAAGCCGATCACCACGATGACGATGGCGAGGCCGGGTGAAACCGCCATCCAGGGCGCGTCGAGGAGGAATTGGCGTGCCGCGTCGAGCATGCTGCCCCAGGAGGGCGCGGGAGGCAGCTGGCCGAGGCCGAGAAAAGCGAGGCTCGCTTCGGCGAGCACGGCGATCGCCGTGGTGAGCGTCGCCTGGACCACGATCGGGGGCATGACGTTCGGCAGCACATGGGTGAGCAGGATCTTCGTATGCGGGAGACCGAGCGAGATCGCGGCGCTGATATAGTCCTCCTCGCGCACCGAGAGCGTCTCGCCGCGTGCCAGGCGCACGAAGATCGGTATGGCCGAGACGCCGATCGCGATCATGGTGTTCTCGAGGCTCGGCCCCAGGAAGGCCGCGAGCGCGATGGCGAGCACCAGGAACGGGCAGGCGAGCACGGCGTCGGCGCAACGCGAGATCAGCATGTCGGTGAGGCCGCCGAAATAGCCGGCGATGAGGCCGAGCGGCACTCCGATGACGAGCGCGATCGCGACCGAGGCGAAGCCCGCCGCGAGCGAGGCGCGCGCCCCGAAGATCACCCGCGACAGGATATCGCGTCCGAGGTCGTCCGTGCCGAACGGATGGGCGAAGTCGGGCGGCAGCCGCACCGCCATCCAGTCGGAGGCGATGGGGTCGTAAGGTGCGATGAGAGGCGCGAAGATCGCAACGAACAGGCAGGCGAGCACGATGCTGCCGCCGATGAGGGCGCTGGGCTCGCGCAGCAGCCGCCGGAAGGTCGTCATGCGAGCCCGCGCAGGCCGCGCGAGCACGAAGGCGTCGGCATCCGTCATCGCCGGATCCGCGGGTTGAGCGCCACATAGGCGAGGTCGGCGATGAGGCTCGTCGCCAGCACGAAGGCTGCGGCGCACATCACCACCGCCTGCACCACCGCGTAGTCGCGGCCGAACACGCCGTCGACGATCATCTTGCCGAAGCCCGGTATGCCGAACACCTGCTCCGTGAGGACGGCGCCCGAAAGAAGCTGCCCGAACTGCAACGCGCCGAGCGTGGCGACGGGGATGAGGCTGTTGCGCAGCCCATGGCGCAGCACCACGATCCGCTCCTTCAGCCCCTTGGCGCGGGCGGTGCGGATGAAATCCTGCCTGAGGACGTTCAACATGGAGCTGCGCGTGTGGCGCATGATGATGGCGGCCGAAGCGGTGCCGAGAACGAGGCTCGGCATCAGCATGCTGCGCAGGTTGCCCCAAGGGTCGGCGATAAGGCCCACATAGCCGCCCGAGGGCAGCCAGCCGAGCCTGACCGAGAAGAGGAGGATCAGCATGATGCCGAGCCAGAAGCTCGGAATGGAGAGGCCCGCGAGGCCGAGCACGCTCACCGCATGGTCGAAGGCGGAGCCGCGCCGCCAAGCCGCCAACACCCCCGCCGGAATGCCGATGACGAGGGCGAGCAGCATGGACAGGCAGGCGAGCTCGAGCGTCACCGGCAATGTCTCGCCGACCATGGCGCGGATCGGCAGGCGGGTGCGCACCGATGTGCCGAAATCCCCCGACACGAAGGCGCCGAGCCAGCTCGCATATTGAACCGGTACCGGCTGGTCGAACTGATATTTGTGGCGCAGATAGGCGATGACCTCGGGGTTGCGATCCTCGCCCGCAAGCGCGATGGCCGGATCGCCCGGCAGGAGCTTCTGCAGGCCGAAGACGAGCATCGAGACGAGCAGGAGCGTCGGGATGGCGACGGCGAGCCTCCCGGCGAGGAAACGGATCATCCTAGGGTAACGGCTTGACGTCCCGCAGTCGCAGCAGGCCATCGGGCAGGACCGTGATCCCTTGAACCGTGGCCCGCGCCGCGAAGAACCAGTTCGGATGGTAGAGTGGGATCGAGGGCAGATCGGTCAGGTAGATACCGGTCGCCTTCTCGTAGAGCTCCTTGCGCTTGCCGATATCGCCCTCGGCGCGGGCCGCGTCCAACACGGCTTCAAGGCTCTTATTGCAGTATTTGTTGACGTTCTGGCCGCCCCCGCAACTGAAGAAGGAATAGAGCGTCGGGTCGGGATCGCCGCGCCCGCTCCAATTGCCGATATACATCTCGAAATTGCCGTTGAGGTAGCGCTCGATCGCAGTCGAGGTCTCGAGCGGCACGAGCTTCACCTCGAATCCCGCTTCCTTGGCCATCGACTGCACGATCTGCGCCACGCGCGCATCGGTCAGCGCGTTCTCGAAGGTGAGCTCGACCGGCACCGTCGTGGCGCCGCTCGCGGAAATGAGCGCCTTGGCAGCCGCGACATCGCGCGCCGGCATCGGATCGCTCTTCGCATGGAACGGGTCCGAGGGCGGGATCATCTGGTTGTCGGCCGTGTATTCGCCATTGAAGGCGACGCGGTCGATGATGTTGCGATCGAGCGACAATTCGAAGGCCTTGCGCAGCTTCGCATCCTTGCCGAGCGGGCTGTTGGCCTTCTCGCCGGCGCCGACATTGACCATCAGATGCGAGACCGCAAGCCCGGGCGAAGCGTGCAGCTTGAGCTTGGGATCGTCGCGCACGGTCTTCAGATCGGTCGGCGCAATGCGCTCGGCGATATCGAGATCGCCGGCGCGCACTCGCGCGAGCCGCACCGTCGAATCCGGGATGTAGGAATAGACGACCTCGTCATAGCCATAGCGGGCGGCGTCCCAATAGGCGGGAAATCTGGCGAGCCTGATCACGTCGCGCGCCTTGCGCTCGACGAACCGATATGGTCCTGCGCAGACCGGATGGGCGGCGAAGTCGTCCTTGGCGGCGGCCTTCGGCGACACCATCATGCCGGCCCGGTCACTGAGCACCGAGAGCAGCGGTGCGAAAGGCGTCTTCAGGTCGATCCGCACCTGGTCCGGCGCCAGCACCTCGACGCCCGCGACCGGCGACAGCTCGGCCTTGCGCCGCGAATCCTTCATCGTCAGCATGCGCTCGATGTTGAACTTGACGGCGGGCGCGTCGAAAACCTCTCCGTCATGGAAGGTCACGCCGTGCCGCAAGGTGAAGGTGATGGCCTTCCGGTCGGGGCTCCATTGCCAGCTTTCGGCGAGCTGCGGCACGATGCTGAGATCAGCCGCGATATCGACGAGCTTGTCGCACATTGCGGCGAAGACGAAGCGCCCCGCATAGGTGCCGCTGGTCGCAGGATCGAGCGCATCCGGATCGTCCTGGATGCCGACCCGCAAGGTGGCAGCACCCGCGCTCGTGGCAAGGGCCGCACCGAGGAAAGTCAGGGCCATCAGAACAGAGCGACAATTGCGCATGGATGACCCCTCCCGCAGGTTTTGAAGCTCCAGGATGCACGGCCTGCCCTATTTGTAAAGATAGCTGACGAATCAGGCAGTGAAAGTATGCGCTTTTCCGATTTATGCGCGGGATGCCGGCTTCGATCGCGCAATGGGATTTGACAGAATAGCAATTCCACCCGCAATTAGTTCGCTAACTTGACGAAGCTGGGACCGATGATGACGAACGCCCAGTCCAGCCCGGTCGCCCGCCAGATCTCGGTGCGCTCCATCATGGAGGCGGTGCTGCGCCAAGGTTCGGTGTCGCGCGCCGAGCTCGCCCGCCTCACCGGCCTCTCGAAGCAGACCACATCCGAGGTGATCCGGGCACTGGAACAGGGCGGCTGGATCCGGGCGCGCGGCCGCAAGCAGGGCGCGGTCGGGCGCAGCGCTGCGACTTACGAGCTGCAGGATAGCGGGGCTTTCGTCCTCGGCGTCGATCTCGGCGGCACCAAGATCCATCTGGCTCTCGCCAATCTGGTGGGTGGCATTGTCGCCGAAGCGGTCGAGCCGACGCATCCACAAGGGGGCCTCGACGTGGTGCGCCAGATCGGGGCGATGATGCGGCGCGTCGTGGCCGAGGCCAGCGTCGATCCCGGCCGGATCCGCTGCGGCGCCATGGGCAGCCCGGGAGTGTGCCAACCGGATTCGGGGCGCATCACCATCGCGCCCAACATATTGGGGCTCGATCGCATCAATGTGACGCAAGCGCTGCGCGAGCGGCTCGGCTTTCCGATGGCGGTCGACAACGACGTCAACCTCGCCGCCAAGGGCGAGCAATGGCAAGGCTGCTGCCGCGATATGGGGAGCTTCGCCTTCGTGGCCTTGGGGACAGGCATCGGCATGGGGCTCATGGCGGATGGACGGCTGCTGCGCGGCGCCCGCGGCGCAGCGGGCGAGATCGCCTATCTGCCGTTCGGCGGGGATCCATTCGATTCGCGCGGATATCGACACGGAACTCTCGAATCGGCGCTCGGCAGCCAGGCGATCCTGGAGCGCTATCGCGGTTTTGGCGGGGAGGCGGCGCAGGATGTGCGCGGCATCTTCGAGCGCCTCCAGCATGACGACGCCGCCGCCGAGGCGACGCTCGACGAGGTCGCCCGCCTGTTGGTGCAGGCGCTGATGGCCGTGCGCGCCGTCGCCGATCCGGAAATGATCGTGCTTGGCGGCAGCATCGGCCAGCGATTCGAGCTCATCGAACGGGTCCGGGCCCTGGTCCTGCGCTACATGGCCGATCCGCTGCCGGTCGTGGCGAGCGCGCTCGGCAATCGCGCGACGATCATCGGGGCGATCGGCATGGCCCTGACACAGCTCCATGACGAGCTGTTCGGGTTTCCGGGCATTCCGAGCGCCTTTGCGCTGCCGCCCGTGCGGTTCGACGCGGCGCAAGCTGAAGGCGGACAAGCGGTGCCCGCACTTGACGCCGCCGCCTCACTGACCTGAATGCCGGCTGGCATGCCGTCCGAAACCCTCTCGACACTGAAGGAGAATCGACCAGTGGGGACTTTGCGCGACTTCACCAAGCCCGGCCGCTCGGTCGCTATTGCGGAGCACGGGATGGCGGCGACTTCGCACCCCCTGGCGACGCTCGCCGCGCTCGACATGCTGCGGACGGGCGGCAATGCGGTCGATGCGGCGATCGCTGCCGTCGCAGTGCAGGCGGTGGTCGATCCACATATGACCGGCATCGGCGGCGATTGCTTCTATCTTTACGCGCCGCGCGCCGGCAAGCCGATCGCCTTCAACGGGTCCGGACGCGCTCCGGCCGGCGCCGAGATCGACTGGTATCTCGAGAAGGGCTTCAACGCCATTCCGGACCTCAGCCCCCATTGCGTCACCATACCGGGCGCCGTCGATGCCTGGTGCCGCCTGTCGGCCGATCACGGCACCAAGAGCCTCGACGAAGTGTTCGCGCCCGCTATCCGGGCAGCCGAGGAGGGGTTTGCGATCACGCCGCGCGTCGCCGGCGATTGGAGCCGCTTCGCCGGGCGGGTCGCCGCGCATGAAGCCGCCGCCAAGGTCTATCTGCCGAGCGGAAAGGCGCCGAGCGTCGGTGACAAACTGCGCCATCCGGCGCTCGGGCGCATGCTGCGGCGCATTGCGCGTGAGGGCCGCAAGGCCTTCTATGAAGGCGAGGTGGCCGAGGAACTCGCCGCCTGCCTCGCCGGGCTCGGCGGCTTCCATACAGTCGCGGATTTCGCGGAGCATAGCGCGAATTACGTCGATCCCATCTCGGCGACCTATCGCGGCCATGAGCTGTTCGAATGCCCGCCCAACGGCCAGGGCCTCGCGGCCCTGCTGATCGTCCGCATCCTGGAAGGCTTCGACCTCGGCAGCACGGCGCTCAGCGAAGCCGACCGCATCCATCTGCATGCGGAAGCGACGAAGGCTGCCTACCGGCTACGCGATCAGCTGGTGGCCGATCCCGATCACCAGCCGCTCGATATCGACAAGCTGCTCTCGGACGCTTCGATCGCGCGCCTGCGTGCCCCGATCACGCTCGACAAGGCACAGGAGGCCTCGGTGTGGGACGGGCCGACGCATCGCGACACGATCTATCTGTGCGTGGTCGACAAGGACCGTAACGCCATCTCCTTCATCAACTCGCTGTTCTCGGCCTTTGGGAGCGGCATCTACGCGCCCAATTCCGGCGTGCTCCTGCAGAACCGCGGCACCGGCTTCCGGGTCGAGCGCGGGCATCGCAATGCCATCGCGCCGCGCAAGCGGCCGCTGCACACCATCATCCCCGGCATGTTGAGCCGCAATGGGCGCGCCGTCATGCCGTTCGGCGTCATGGGCGGGCAATTCCAGGCGGCCGGCCATGCCCATTTCCTGTCGCAGATGCTCGATCGCGGCGATGACCCTCAACAGGCATCGGATCGGCCGCGCAGCTTCAGCATCGACGGGGTGCTGTCGCTCGAGACAACCATCCCCGAGAGCGTCTTCGCGGATCTCACCCGGCGCGGACACCGCACGGCCTGGGCGCCCGACCCGCTCGGGGGCTGCCAGGCGATCCTTATCGACGAGGCCCGCGGCGTCCTGATGGGCGGCTCGGACCACCGCAAGGACGGCATGGCGCTGGGCTACTGAGCCCGGCGCGCCTCACCATGAGAGCCCGGCGAGGACGGTGCCACCCCAAGCGATGAGCCCCAGACCTGCGACCCGGCCAAGCCAATGACCGGCAGGGGCGACCTTCTCGACCAAGACAAAAAGGGCGAGGCCGCCGATCCATGCAAAGTTCATGACGCCGCCGACGAGGAGCAGCAGCATGAGGACCCAGCAGCAGCCGACGCAATAGCTGCCATGCCGCAGCCCCATCACCAAGGCGCCTCGCTTGCCTTCGCGCCATTCGGTCATGACGAAGTCGAGCGGCGATCGGCAATGCCGCAGGCAGGCCTGCTTGAGCGGCGTCCACTGATAGACGCCGGCGGCGATCAACACGGCGCCCGCAAATGCGACGCTCGTCGTCTGCATCATCGGCGAGAGCAGGGCCGCTCGCTCCAGCCCGAACTGGAGGATGACAGCCGCGAGGCTGAATGCGGCCCATATGGCGAGGTAGCCGAAGGCGAATGCCCCGGTGGCGGCCGCGAGATCGCCCCGCTCCCGGCGGCGTCTGGCGATAGAGCCGTAGAACAGGATCATTGGTGCTGCGCCAGGCAGCATCATCGCCGCCATCATGGTGGCCCACATGACGAGGAGGAGTGCGGCATATCCAGGCGTCCACGGCCCGACACGCATCGGCATCAGCATGCCGTCCATCTCGTGCATGCTCATGCCGGCGCCGGCCAACAGATACGCCCATGAGAGGGCGGTAACCGCCAGCATGGCGGCGACGACAAGAAGGCGGTCTCGCCGCAGCGCGCCCTCGATCATGGAGCCTCACCCATCAGCGAAGAGACGCATCTGTAGGCAGTCGCGTCCTGGTTAAGCCGCGACGCCTTCCGGGGTCTGCACCACATGGGCGAGCGTGCTGTGCGTGCCTTTGGTCTCGAACTTGATGGCGCCGCTGCTGCGGATATTGGACGAGGCGACCTCGCCCTCCTTGTGCTCGAAACCCTCGGGCATGACGATCTGGATGCGATGCGGCGTCCCGGTGACCGGGTTCTTGATCGGCTCGACGTCGGTCTCGAGCACGCCCGGAATACTGAGATGCGCGGTCCGGGCGCCCTTGTCGAACTGGAATGTCACGGGAGCGAAGATGGGATCGTGCATCTTGGTCACGATCAGGCTGAAGATATGAAAGAGCGTGCCCTCGGCCGAGTTCTGCCCTGACAGGATGTTGAACAGCGCCTCGCGCTGGGCCGGGCTTGCCCGCTCGTCGATGATCGGCTGGAGTTGCCCATTTCCTTCGTGCAGCGCCCCCGGGAAGGACACCGTCACAAAGAAGCTCAAGCCTTTGAGATCGACGTCGTTGAAATGGCCCTTGGTGATGCGCATCCCTGCAAGGCCCTGACAATTGCCGTTTGTCGGCCTCGCATTGAAATCGCAAGGGCAGCCGAATGCACAGTTGCAGTTCTTGATCCACTCGCCTTCAAGACGCCAATTGGCTTGAGCCATGAGATGCCTCCCTGGTTGGAAGTCGGCCCCCCACACTCACGTTTTGAAGAAAAGGCGCGGTCGACCCACCGGGGTCGGCCCTCGAGCTGAGCTCTCAGCCTAACAACTTAGCCGGCCTCCGGCAATGCTCGCTCATAAAGCGCGATCGCGACCATCAGGTCGAGATGGCCACCCCCGCCATTCTTGAGCACGGTGATCTCGGTATCGGATGTCCGGCCGGGATGACGTCCGCCCGCGAGCTCGAAGAGATCGGCGCGGATATCCTCCGCGCGGATCACGCCGGAGGCGATGGGGATCGCCAGATCGCCGGTCGCCGCGACCGTGAAGCGCCGGCTGTCGACGAACAGGCTCCCGCGCCGCAAGGTCGCGTCATCGGCCTCGCGCATCTCCGGCGTGAAGGAGCCGACGAGATCGACATGCGTTCCGGGCGACAGCAGAACCCCTTCGAGAAGCGGGCTCGTCGCCGCGGTCGCCATGGAGATGATCGCAGCCTGCGGCACCGCGCCCTCGAGATCGTCGGTCGCCTCGATCGAGAGGTGCGCCTCACCCCCTGCGGCATCGGGGCGAATGCCGTCCCGCGCCAGCGCCGCGGCGAGCGCCCGCGCCTTGGCGAAGCTCCGGTTCCAAATCTTCACCTCGCGGATGCCGGGACAGACGGCACAGAAGGCGCGGATCTGGGCCGGCGCCTGCGCGCCCGCGCCGATCATCAGCAGGCGATCTGCGTCCTTGCGGGCAAGATACGTGGCGGCGAGCGCGGAATCGGCCGCCGTCTTGCGCAAGGTGAACTCGGCGCCCTCGATCACCGCGAGCGGGCGTCCGTCGCGCCCGTCGAACAGCACATACACAGTGGCATTGGTGGCGGCGCCCGCGCGACCTGAATTGCCTGGGAAGACGGTCACGAGCTTGGCGCCGCAATAGGCACCGTACCGCCAGGCCGGCCAGATCAGCAGATGGTTCTGCGGCTCCGCTCCCCGCTCGACCTCGCTCAGCAGCAGGCGCTCGACCGCATCGACGCCCGCCTCATGCCCCCGCCGCAAAGCGTCGACCAGACTTGGCCAATCGAGCCATTTGCCAAAGGCATCGTCCTGGAGCAGGATCATGTGAGGATGCTGTTCAACACGGGAATGCGGATGCTCCTGACGGGACATAGCATGGCCATCCGCGGCAGACACGCCGCACCCTCTCAGGCGGTTCAAACCGAGCCGCCGCTCCTTGAACTTGCATTATGCTTCGTCTCCACCAGGCAATTGCCGCATCGCGTGCAATAGGCTTGCATTTCCACGGGGGGCGAATTCGATCCGGTCTTTCGTAACGAAAAGACAGTCGGTCGACTGTAAGCAAACGGAGGCAACGATGACGGACTATCGAAACAATCCGCATATCAAGACCCTCGCCAAGGAGCTGTCGGAGAAGAAGATCGATCGTCGCGAGTTCGTGCGCTTCGCGACTTTGCTCGGTCTGTCGGCGACTACTGCCTATGGCCTCGCCGGCAAGATCAGCGGAGAGCCCTTCGCTCCGGCGGCGCGCGCCGATGCGCTGCCGAAGGGCGGCACGCTGCGGCTCGGCAACCGCATCAAGGACATCAAGAACCCGCATGCCTATTCCTGGGGCGGCTATGATTCCAACATGTCGCGCCAGGTGGTCGAATATCTGACCTTCACCGACGATAAGGGCGTCACCAATCCTTACCTCGCCGAAAGCTGGACGGCTTCACCCGATCTGAAGACCTGGACCTTCAAGCTTCGTCCGGGCGTGAAATGGTCGAATGGCGAAGCGCTCACCGCCGATCATGTGGTCTGGAATCTCAAGCGCGTTCTCGATCCGGAAGTCGGCTCCTCGATGATCGGCCTGATGTCGGGCTACATGCTCAAGGACGATCCGACCCTGAAGGATGCCAAGGGCAAGCCGAAGCAGGTGCTGTGGGACGCGAACGCCATCGAGAAGGTCGACGACCACACTTTCCGCCTCAACTGCCAGGCGGCGCAGATCGCGGTGCCCGAGCATCTCTTCCATTACGTGATGGCGATCCTGCATCCGGACGATAAGGGCGTGTTCCAGATCGGCTCGAAGGGCACCGGCGCCTTCGACCTCGTCGAGTTCGAGGTGGGCAAGAAAGCGACCTTCAAGGCCAAGAAGGGCTATTGGGGCGGCGACGCCAATCTCGACACGATCGAGATGAGCGATACCGGCGACGACCCCACGGCCGCGATCTCGGCGCTCGCTTCCAAACAGCTGCACGGGCTCTTATTCGCCGATCCCCTGCAATATGACGCGCTCGCCGCGCTGCCGCATCTCCAGCTCTATTCGGTGGCGACCGGCGAGACCGTGGTCATGCGCATGAAGATGACGGAGAAGCCCTTCACCGATGTGCGGGTGCGCCAAGCGATGCGCTACGCCATCGACCAGGCGCCGATCCTGCAGGTGGCGCTGCACGGGCTCGGCCGGGCCGGCCAGCACCACCACACTTCCCCGGCCCATCCCGAATATGCCGAGCTGCCGCCCTTCAAGCGCGACGTCGCCAAGGCCAAGCAGCTGCTCAGCGAGGCCGGCTTCGCCAATGGGCTCGACACGGAGATCTTCGTGCCGACCGATCTCCCCTGGGGGCAGGTGCAGGTGGAATCGGCCGTCGAGCAGTGGAAGGAAGCCGGCATCCGGGTGAAGATCAACCTGATGCCCGGCGCGACCTATTGGGATGTCTGGACCAAGGTGCCGTTCGGCTCGACCATCTGGTATCATCGCCCGCTGGCGATCATGACCTATGGGCTTGCCTATCGCACCGGCGCGCCCTGGAACGAAACGGCCTATTCCAACAAGGAATTCGACGATCTGCTCGTGATCGCCGAAGGCACGCTCGATGTCGGCAAGCGGCGCGAGATCATGGCGAAGCTCGAGAAGATCCTGCAGGATGACGGGCCGCTGGTGCAGCCCCTGTTCCGCGACACCTTCACCTTCATGGACAAGCGGGTGAAGGGCTTCTCGATGCATCCGACCAATTATCTCTTCGGGTGGAAGCTCGGTCTGGCCGAGGCTTGATCGGTTGCTCTCGCTCCGCGATAACCAAGCTGGGCGGCGTCCGACGCCGCCCGGCAAGAGTCGTTTCGTGCAATGATCGGCTTCATCGGCAAGCGCCTTCTCGGCCTGCTCGGCACTTTGCTGGTCGCCTCCTTCCTGGTCTTCACGGTGACCGAGTTCTCACCCGGCAATGTGGCGAGGAAGACGCTCGGCCCTTTCGCGGCGCAGGAAAGCGTCGATCTCCTCTATCAGAAGCTGCATCTGAACGACCCGCTGCCGGTCCGCTATGCGCGCTGGCTCGGCGTGCTGACGGGTGTGATCGCCGATCCGCTCCAGGATCCGGCCCTCAAGCTCGACTTCAAGGACCCGCGCGGCGACCGTTATTTCGGCAATTTCGGCTATTCGACGCTCTATAAGCTGCCGGTCAATGACGTGATCTGGAACCGGCTCGGCAATACCGCGATCCTCGCCGGAATTGCATTTGCGCTCATCGTGCCCTTGTCGCTTGTGTTCGGCGTGCTCGCCGGCATGCGCGAAGGCAGCGTCCTCGACCGCACGATCTCGGTCTTCGGCATCATTGCGACCTCGATCCCCGAATTCGCCTCGGGCGTCTTCCTGGTCGCGATCTTCGTCGTCGGCTTGCGGCTCCTGCCGGGCACGAGCCCGCTGCAGACCGGGGGAGGCGGCTGGTCGATCGCCTCGCAATTCGTGCTGCCGGTCATCGTGCTGGTGCTCTACGATGCGGGCTATGTGGTGCGCATGGTGCGCGGCTCGACCGCCGAGGTGATGAACAAGCCCTATATCCGCACCGCCATCCTCAAGGGCCTGCCCTTCAACACCGTGGTGTGGCGCCATGCGGTGCGCAACGCCATGATCGCGCCCTTCACGGTGCTGCTGCTGCAGATCAATTTCCTGATCTCGGGCGTCGTGGTCACCGAGATGGTGTTCGCTTATCCGGGCTTCGGCCGCATGCTGCTCGAAGCCTCGCTGTTCGGCGACATCGCCCTGATCGAGGCAGCGACCCTCGTCGCACTCGCGATCGCCACCACGACGCAGCTCATGAGCGATGTCGGCTACGCGCTGCTCAACCCGCAGATCAGGGTGCGCTGATGGCGACCGCCGACGCAGCCCCCGACCTGCCGCGCCTGCCCGGCGAGGACAGGCGGCCGCTGCCCGAGCTGATGCCGGACGCGATCGCCGCGAGCTTGACCTCGTTTGCCGCGCCCTTGGCGCCCGGCGCTCCGGTCGCCATCATCGATAGAAAACCGCCGAACCTGGTGCGGCGCCTGCCGACTTCGCCGGTCGCGATGGTCGGGCTCGCCCTGATCCTGATCTGGGTGCTGCTGGCGATCGCCGCCCCGTTGCTGCCGCTCGACGCGCCGAACAAGCAGGACTACGCCTCGCTCGCCAACCCCTTGCCTTCGGCGAAGCATTGGCTCGGCGTCGACGTCAAGGGGCGCGACATCCTCTCGCGGCTGATCTGGGGCGCCCGCACGGTGCTCGCCGTCGCGCCATTCGCTGCCATCTGCGCCTATCTGATCGGCATGCCGCTCGGCCTGCTCGCGGGCTATTACGGCGGCAAGGTCGATCTCATCGTCAGCCGGTTGTCCGACATCATCCTCGCCTTCCCGATCATCATCCTCTACGTGATCTTGATCTCGCAGATCGGCCCGTCCTTCTGGAACATCGTGCTCGCCGTGGTCTTGACGGCAGGCCCCGGCATCGGCCGCATCGTGCGCGGCCTGACGCTCGAGCAGCGCCATCTCGACTATGTGGCGGCGGCGCAATTGCGCAAGGAAAGCGCGCTCTACGTCATGTTCGTCGAGCTTCTGCCGAATTGCCGCGGGCCGCTGATCACCGATTTCTGCCTGCGCGTCGGCTACACCATCATCACCATCGGCATTCTCGGCTTCCTGGGGCTCGGCCTGCCGCCGCCCGATCCCGATTGGGGCACCATGGTCAAGGAGGGCACGACGATCATCTCGGTGCATCCCTTCATGTCGCTGTTTCCGGCCGTGGCGATCGTCTCGCTGGTGCTCGGATTCAACCTGCTCGCCGACGGCGTGCGCGAATTGTCCCTGACGGATTGAGGATCCCAAGATGGCTTCTCAATAATGAAGGCTCCTCTGTTATGACGGCTCCTCTGCTGCGCGTCGAGAACCTGAAGGTGGAATACCGCTCCTCCACCGGCAGCGTCACCGCGATCCCGGATCTGAGCTTCGATCTGGCGCAGGGGGAAAGCTTCGGCATCGTCGGCGAATCGGGATGCGGCAAGTCGACCTTGCTGATGGCAATCATGGGCCATCTCGGCCCGAGCGGCGCTGCGACCGCCGGGCGGGTGCTCTTCGAGGGTAAGGACATCCTAACCTCGTCCTCCGCCGAGCTGCGGCGCATGCGCGGCAGCGGCATCTCGATGGTCTATCAGGACCCGAATGCCGCCTTGAACCCGACGCTGAAGATCGGGCGCCAGCTCGTCGAAGTGCCGATGCTGCATGCGGGTGTATCGCTCGACGAGGCGAGAAGCCGGGCCGAGCGCGTGCTCGCCGATGTGCATCTGCCCGATCAAAAGAGCGTCATGGAGCGCTTCCCGCACCAGCTTTCGGGTGGGCAGAAGCAGCGCGTGGTGATCGCCATGGCGCTGCTCGCCAATCCGAAATTGCTGCTGCTCGACGAGCCGACCACGGGGCTCGACGTGACCGTGGAAGCGGCGGTGCTCGACCTCATCGACGAGTTGCGCGGCAAATACGGCACCTCGCTCATCTACATCACGCATAATGTCGGCGTCGTCGCCCAGGTCTGCGACCGGGTCGGCGTGATGTATCTCGGCGATCTCGTGGAGGAGGCGCCGGTGAGGGCGCTGTTCGCGTCGCCGCGCCACCCCTATACGCGCCGGCTGATGTCCTGCGTGCCGCGCCTCGACGGCGACAAGCATACCACCTGCTTCATGCCGATCCCCGGCCAGCCCTCATCATTGCGCGACCGGCCGAGCGGCTGCGCCTTCTCGCCGCGCTGCGTTGGCTTCAAGGCCGGTCTGTGCGACCGGCCGGTGCCGGTGGAGGAGGTGGAGCCGCAGCATCGCGTGCGCTGCTTCCGGCATCGCGAGACCGAGGTTTTCGATGTCGCGCTCGGCGAGATCATTGCGCCCGCCATTCCCCATGAGGAGGTGGTTCTGCAGGCGCAAACCTTGTCCAAGACCTATCGGCTCGGCTCGTCCTTCTTCGGCTCGAGACGCGGGGCGGAGCTGACCGCCAATGACGACCTCAATTTCTCGGCGAAGAAGAGCGAGATCATCGCCATCGTCGGCGAATCGGGCTCGGGCAAATCGACCTTCGCGCGCATTCTTGCGGGCCTGCAGGACGCGACCAGCGGGCGTCTCGTGGTGCTCGGCACGGACCTCGCTTCAACGACCGCAAAGAGCCGCACGGCTGACCAGCTTTCGGCCGTGCAGATGGTGTTCCAGAACCCGGACGCGACCTTGAACCCGTCCCATAGCGCCGGTTTCCCGGTGGCGCGCGCCTTGAAGAAGTTCGGCATCACCAGCGGCAGGAAGGCGACGCAGGCGCGCGTCGCCGAGCTGTTCGAGATGGTGCGGCTCGCGCCCTCGCTGATGCGCATGCGTCCGGCGCGGCTCTCCGGCGGCCAGAAGCAGCGCGTCGCCATCGCGCGCGCCTTCGCGGCCGCACCCGACATCCTGGTCGCGGACGAGCCGGTCTCGGCGCTCGACGTGTCGGTGCAGGCGGCGATCGTCAATCTGCTGCTGCAGATCCAGAAGACCAAGGGAACCACGATCGTCTTCATCAGCCATGACCTGGCTTTGGTGCGCCATCTCGCCGACCAGGTCATCGTCATGTATCTCGGCAAGGTCATGGAAAGCGGGCCCGTGACCTCGCTGTTCGCGCCGCCCTTCCATCCTTACACCGAAGCGCTGCTCTCGGCCGTGCCGGTGCCGGACCCGACTGCCGAGCAGCGTCATATCCGCCTCTCGGGCGAGACGCCGAGCCCCATCAACGTGCCGAAGGGCTGCCGCTTCGCGTCGCGCTGCCCGCGCAAGATCGGGCCGATCTGCGACGACACGCCCCCGCCGGTGCGCAAGGGCGAAGGCGGCCATGTGATCCTCTGCCATATCCCGCTCGCCGAGCTCGCGGCGGTCGAGCCGATCCTGCAGCGGGAGCACATGACGGCGGCACCGAGATGATGCAGAAGGACCCTCCCTTCGATCCGAAACAGAGCCGCATCAGTCAGATGGGCCGTGTCGCCGCCGATGCGCCGGCACGCGCATGGCCGGGAATGCCGCTCGGCCTCGACATCAAGGCGCGCATCGCCGAGATCGACAGGGGCGCTCTCGACCGGTATCGCCTGGCGCGGCTGCGTGCCGAGCTGGTCAAGGCCGATGTCGCCGGCGCGTTGCTCGCCGATCCCATGAACATCCGTTACGCGACGGGAACGCGCAACATGGCGGTGTGGACGATGCACGCCCCCGGCGGCCGCTACGCTTTCGTCGCCACGCAAGGCCCCGTGGTGCTGTTCGAGTTCGGCGCCTCGAAACATGTGAGCGCCGGTTCGAGCGTCGTCGACGAGACACGCATTTCGACGCCCTGGTTCTATTTCCTCGCGGGTCCGCGTGTCGCCGAGAAGACCGCGATCTGGGCCAAGGAGGTCGCAGAGCTCGTCACGCGCCATGGCGGCAAGAATCGGCGCCTCGCGATCGACCGCTGCGAGCCCTGGGGCGCGGCCTTGCTGGCGCGCCACTGCATCGAGCTGATCGACGCGCAAGTGCCGATCGAGAAGGCCCGCACGGTCAAATCGGCAGAGGAGATCAAGTGCCTGAGGCTCGCGATGGATGTCTGCGACATCGCCATCGACCGCATCCGCACCAATATCGCGCCTGGGATCACGGAGAACCAGCTTTGGGCCATCCTGCACGACACCAATATCGCCCATGACGGCGAGTGGATCGAATGCCGCCTGCTCGCCTCGGGCGAGCGCACCAATCCCTGGTTCCAGGAATGCGGCAATCGGGTCATCGAGCCGGGCGACATCGTCGGCTTCGACACCGATATGGTCGGGCCTTTCGGCTATCTCGCCGATGTGTCGCGTTCGATCGTGTGCCCCGGCCGCAAGCCGACGGCGGAGCAGCGCAAGCTCTATGAGCTCGCCCAAGAGCAGGTGCTGTTCAACACGGATCTCATCCGGCCTGGCCTCACCTTCCGCGAGTTCGGCGAGGCTTGCTGGCCGGTGCCGGAGGCCTTCGTGCCGAACCGCTACATGATGATGGTGCATGGCGTCGGCCTCGTCGACGAGTATCCGAGCCTTGCCTATGCGCAGGACTTCGCCGAATGGGGCTATGACGGCGTGTTCGAGGAGAACATGGTGGTCTCGATCGAGAGCTATATCGGCGAGGTCGGCCATAGGGAGGGCGTCAAGCTCGAGCAGCAGGTGCTGATCACCAGGAATGGCGCCGCGCCCATGTCGAAAGCGCCTTTCGTCGACGCGATCGAGGTGTAGCTGTCGTCAATCCGCGAGTGCCGCGTGCGCTTCATTCCCCCGCGAAGGGCGCGGAATATTTGGCACCGTTGTGGCTTTAGGCTGCCTTGCCGACACGTATTTCGATATGCAGGCCGGCAGCCACCACCATGTTCACCAGGGTATCCAGGCCGAACAGGTTGATCTTGCCACGCAGCAAGTCGGAGATACGTGGCTGGGTGACGCCGAGCCGGCGCGCGGCCTCGACCTGGGTCCAGCCCCGACGTCGGATATGTTCTTCGAGCGCCATCATCAGCGTCGAGCGAAGCTTCATGTTCTCCGCTTCGGCCGGGGTGTCCTCGATCGCATCCCACACACTGGCGAAGCTTTCATTGCTCATTGACCTAGCTCCCTCAGCAAGTCTCGGTAACGTCTCGCAGCCAAATCGAGATCCGCCCTGCTGGTCGCCTGCGTCTTCTTCTGGAAGCAATGTAGCACGTAGACGGAATCGGCGAACTTCGCGACGTACAGGACGCGGAACGCGCCACCGGCGTCCCAAATCCGAATCTCCCGGGCACCGCGCCCGACTGTGTTAACCGCCTTCCAGTCGGTTGGATCGCGGCCGTTCTGCACTTTGTCGATCTGGTAGCCGGCCTCCCTCCGCGCCGCTTCGGGGAAGGCGCGCAGATCGTCAAGGGCAGTGCCCCGAAAATTCACCGTCTTGGCAGGCTCGTCCATCAATATACAATATTTTGTATGATCCCGCCAGCCTGCAAGTCTGCCGGAAGCTCGGTTGCGGTCCTAAAAATCCTTCGCCAGCCGCAGCGCGTCATAGACGGCCGCATGGATGTTGCGCGAGGCGACGGCATCGCCGATGCGGTAGAGTATGAAACGCCCGTCGGGGTTGCGGCTCAGGGCCTGGGGCCGATTGGCGATCAGCGCCGCATGGTCGATCTCGCCCTCGTTGCGAGATTGCGGCTTGAGGGCGAAATAGAGCTCGTCATTCGGCAAGGTACCGTGCTCGACCACGATCTGGTCGACGCGGCGTTCCTCGTGACGCCGGCTATACTCGTTGAAGAGATGGGCGACGAGGCCGTTGCCCTCGCGCGAGACGCGCTCCAGCCTGAGATTCAGCGTGATCTTGGCGTCGGCCGCCGAGATCGCCTTGAAATACGCAGGATAATTGGTGCCGCCGACTTCAGGGGCGAGAATGCGTTCGGGCGTGACGATCTCGAGCCGCGCGCCAGCACCGACCAGATATTCGGCCGCCGTCAGCCCCGGATGGGCCCCGTTATCGTCATAGAGCAGCACCGTCTCGGCGGGCTTGGCGCTGCCCGACAGGATGTCCCAGCTCGTCGTCACCAGCTCCTCGCCGGCATCGAGGAAAGAGGTGTTCGGCACGCCGCCGGTCGCGATCACCACGATGTCCGGCTCCTCAGTGAGGATCTCGTCGGCCTCGGCGTAGATGCCGTAGCGGATGTCGACGCCGTGCTTGGCGCATTGGTCGAGGCGCCAATCGACGATGCCCATGATCTCGCGCCGGCGCTTCAGATGCGCCGTCAGCCGCACCTGGCCGCCGGCTTCGTTCGCCGCCTCGAACACGACGACGCGATGCCCGCGTGCCGAGGCGACACGGGCAGCCTCCAGCCCGCCGGGGCCGGCGCCGACCACGACCACGCTCTTCGCTGGGCCTTGCGAGCGCTCGACCTCATGCGGCATCGTCGCCTCGCGGCCGGTCGCCGCATTGTGGATGCACAAGGCCTCGCCGCCGAAATAGATGCGGTCGATGCAATAACCCATGCCGACGCAGGGGCGGATCTCGTGCTCGCGTCCGGCAGCGATCTTCGCCGCGATATGCGGGTCGGCGATATGGGCGCGCGTCATGCCGACCATGTCGAGCTTGCCGCTCGCGATCGCATGGCGCGCGGTCGCCACGTCCTGGATGCGGGCCGCATGGAACACCGGCAGGCGCGCGGCCAGCTTCACCTCGCCGGCGAAATCGAGATGCGGGGCGGAGGGCGCGCCCATGCCGGGGATGACATGCGACAGCGCTTCGTCAGTGTCGATATGGCCGCGGATGACGTTGAGGAAATCGACCTTGCCGGTGGCGGCGAGACGTTGCGCGATGGCGATCCCATCGTCGCGAGTGAGGCCGCGATCCCAATCCTCGTCGCAGACGAGCCGGCAGCCGAGGATGAAGTCGTCGCCGACGCGCCCGCGCACTGCGTCCAGCACCTCGAGGGAGAAGCGGATGCGGTTCTCGATCGCGCCGCCATAGAGGTCGTCGCGCCGGTTGGTCGCCGGCGACCAGAACTGGTCGAGGAGATGCCCGTACATCTCGAATTCGAGGCCGTCGAGGCCGGCAGCCTTGCAGCGCTCGGCCGCATCCGCATAGGCGTCGCGAATGCGCCGCAGGTCGAAATCCTCGGCCGCTTTGGGGAAGGCGCGATGCGCCGGCTCGCGGATCGGGGAGGGCGCGACGACCGGCAGCCAATCTTCCTTGCTCCAGCTCGTGCGCCGCCCGAGATGGGTGATCTGGATCATCACGGCGGCGCCGTGCTGATGCACATCGTCGGCGAGCTCCTTCAGCCAACCCACCACCTCGTCGCGATAGAGCACGATATTGCCGAAGGCCGGCGGGCTGTCGGGAGCCACGATCGACGAGCCGCCGATCATGGTGAGCGCGATGCCGCCCTTCGCCTTCTCGCGATGATAGAGGCGGTAGCGCGCTTTCGGCATGCCGTCTTCGGTATAGGCGGGCTCATGCGCGGTCGACATGATGCGGTTGCGCAAGGTGAGGTGCTTGAGCCGGAAGGGCGCGAGCAGGGGATCCGAAGACGTCACTAGGCTTCGACCTCCTCGACGCTGTCCTCCGGCAGCATCTGGGTTGCGCCATGCAGCGACGCCTTATGGGTCCACTCCCTCAATATGCTCAGCGTGGTCAGCGATTTGACCTCCGGATGCCGGGCGAGGCGATCGCGCAGGCGCTCGAGCTCGACATTCGAGGAGCATGACAGGAGTATCACCATGTCGATATCGCCGGCGATCGACCAGCAGCCGAGCAATTCCGGCCAGCCGCAGATCGAGCCATAAATGATGCGGCAGACCGGCCGCTTCAGGCGGATCTGAAAGATAGCGGTGCCATTCGTGCCGTCGCCGAGGCGAATATCGGCGACGTCGACGGTAAATCGCCGGATGACCCCGCGTTCGACCATATGCTCGACGCGTTCGCGGATGGTCGTCCGCGACAGGCCGAGGATGGCTGCGAGCTCGGTCACCGATCGCCTGGAGTTCTGTTGCAGCAAGGACAGCAGCTGGCGGTCGGTTGGCGACAGCTTGATGCCGTTGTTGGGTTCGAGCACGTCGATCTGGTCCCCCATGGGGTCCTCCTCAGCTGAGCTGTTGATCGCGGTTCCGTTTTGATCTTACCCCGCCACTTCGGCAGATGGCAAAAGCCGATTTGGATCGGCACCCTCGGGCAGTGGAGGGGACAAGTCATGGCAGCGACGATCTTGAGGAGTGAGGCGGTCAAGAGCCAATTCCCCGCGCGGAGTTGGCAGGCCGTTCTGTTTTCCGAATTCAGCGCGACGATGCTGAGCGAAATACGGCCTTACCCTTGCGTATTCGGGGTCAACGGCTTCAAAGCCGATCAACTGCGCTATGTTTTCGTCGATCCTCTGGATGCAGGCGCCATTGCGCCGGCTCTCGAGGAATATCTGTCGCAAGCCCGCAGCTTCGGCCCCAATACCTCCTTGATCATATTCTCGCGACCGGGGCCGATCGTGCCGATGGAGCGTTACCGGCGCCGCTTCTGGGACATTCTGAAAGATCTGGCGATCCTCGACGACAAGCCCTGGCCCGCCGAGATCCCCGATGGGCTCGACACGCCGGGCTGGGAGTTCTGCTTCGGCGGCGAGCCGCTCTTCGTGGTCTGCAATACGCCGGCGCATATCTTCCGCCAGAGCCGCCGGGCATCGTCGATGATGCTGACCTTCCAGCCGCGCTGGGTGTTCGAGAACATTCTCGGCTCGAAGCGCGCCGCGGATCTCGCCTTCGCCAAGGTCCGACGCCGGCTGGCGGAATACGATCTTGTGCCGCCGGCACCCGCGCTTGGGCGTTACGGCGACCCAGGGACCCGCGAATTCCAGCAATATTTCCTCGACGATACGGATAGGCCCGCCAAATGTCCGTTCCATTCCTTGACCCAGCCGCAAAAGGAGAAGGCCGCATGACCATGATCTATCGCCAGAAGCTCGAACCGACCCAGATCCCCGATCTGATCTTCAGCGCTTTGCCGGATCAGGGATGCGTCGAGATCCAGCGGGACGTTCCCGGCAAGGAACATGCCTGGCACACGCATGAGACCGACGAGACCATCCTGGTTCTCGACGGCAGCCTGCGTTTCTATTGGGAGCAGGGCGAACGCATCTGCTTTCCTGGCGATGTGATCTCGTTGCCAAGCGGGGCGCCGCACGGATCGGTCGCCCTCGACAAGGGCGCGATCTACCTGATCGCCTTCCACGCCGTGAAGCTCTGGCAATGACGACGCTGGTCAAATCGCTCGGTGCGGCGCGCGGAACTGCGCTGATGCTCAACATCGTCATCGGCGCAGGCCTGCTGGTGCTGCCGGGCCTCGCGGTCCAGGAGGCAGGAGACCTGGCGATCTGGAGCTGGATCGCCTGCGCGATCGCGGCCCTGCCGTTGCTCGGCGTCTTCCTGCTGCTCGGCCGCCGCTTTCCCGATGCCGGCGGCGTGGCGCATCTCGCGAGACAAGGTTTTGGGCCGGCCGGCTATGCGGTCGCGAGCTTCCTTTTGCTCGGTGCCGTCATCTTCGGCCTGCCCTCGATCGCGCTCACCGGCGGCTATTACGCCAAGAGCATTCTCGGCGGCGATGCCCATCTCTATGCGGCTCTCCTGATCGTGCTCGGCGCCGCCATTCATCTCGTCTCGAGCACGGGAGCGGCGAAATTCAACAGCGTGGTCGCGGCCTCGGTGGTGGTGGCGCTCGTCATCCTTCTCTCGATCGGCTTCTTCGGGCTTCCGGCGGCGAGCCGCTCGCCCGCGCTCGCCACGCCCGGGCTCGGTGATCTCGACACCATCTTTGCGCCCTTCATGATGATCTTCTTTGCTTTCACGGGCTGGGAAGTCGGCGCCGGCATCTCGGAGGAGTTCAGGAATCCGCGACGCGATCTGCCGATCGCCATGTTTCTCTCCTTCGCGATAGCGGTCTCGCTCTACGCGGCCGCGGCCTTTCTGTCGCAGCGCGTCGAGCTTGCCGGCAACTTCACCTCGCCTTTCGTCGCCATGGTCGAACCGACGCTCGGGCGCCTCGGCAGCGTCCTCGTCTCGGTGACCGCGGTCATCATCGTCTTCGCCAATCTCTCAGGCGCCATCTGGGGCGTATCACGCCTCGTCTTCGCCCTGAGCCGGGAAGGCATGCTTCCGAGCACATTCCAGACCGCCCGGGACGGCTCGCCGGTCCAGGCCGTCGCCTTCACGGCGGCTGCCTTGCTGTGCGTCGTCACGCTCGACGCCGCGGGAATATTGGGAATCGGCCGCATGCTCAGCATGGCGGGGCAGAATTTCCTGATCCTCTATGGCATCGCCGCCGCAACCCTGCTGTTGACCGCGCAGGGCTGGAGCGAACGCCTGCTCGCCGGCGTCAGTGTCGTCATCGTGCTGGGACTGCTCGTGAAAAGCGGCCAGTCCCTCGCCTATCCGGCAGCCATTGCGGCTTGCGCCATGGCCCTGACCGGCAGCTGGCGGGCGCGCCATGCCGGATTGGCGCGACCGAACCCATTAAAGCCCGCGAAACCCTGAAGCCCGCGAATCTCTGAAAGTCCAACTGGGCTCATTTGCTCATGAAGCTGATCGAAAGGAGAGATCCGCCCATGCAGAGAGTCACTCCTCACGGCGATCCCCGGTTGCTCCCCGCGGATCAAGAGATCGATCGTGCGCTCATCCAATTGACCTATCTGTTCCACGATCTCGCCCGGATCGATCCCGTGGCCCAATATTTCGTGGCCATGGCCACATCGGTACTCGCCGACAAGCGTGCCGCCTCGCCGGGCAAGGCCCAAGGAGCTTCAAACCTGCAGTGAGGCTTCAGGCTTGCAGTGAGGTCAGGTCAGGCTTGGAGGTCAGGTCAAGCTTGGAGGTCAGGCTTGCAGTGAGGAGGGCGGGGCGGCGTCGATCGCCGAGGCGAGGCCGAGGCCGTCCTGGAACCGCATCAGCCGTGAAATCGCCGGATGGCCGGGCGACACCTCTTCGAGCTCGGCGGCGACCTTGCGCACGCCCATGATGGCGATGTCGACCCGGACCGTTCCCTCGACCAACAAATGTCTTGTATGAGCGATCGTCATCTCGACGATCTTCTCGACTTCGGCGCTCTCGAACATCATTTTGTCCCGGAACCGTTCACCTTCGTTATCGCACCGGCCAGTCCCCGACAACCGCAACCTGGAGGCGAGGCGGGGCCCGACACTCTTATCCCCAAGATCCGCTATCCCCATGATCCGCATCTCATGACCGACAACCTCTTCGACGATATTCCGGCAGCGTCGGCACAGGAGGTGATCACCGAGCTCGTCGCCGCCAAGGATCTGCGCATCGAACGCATCGTCTCGACCGGCCAGGCGAGCCCGCCCGGCTTCTGGTACGATCAGCCCTTCGCCGAATGGGTGGTGGTGCTGTCGGGGTCTGCGGGGCTGAAGATCGAAGGGGAGGGCGAGGTTCGCGTCCTGCGCAAGGGCGATTACCTGCATATCCCGGCGCATCGGCGCCACCGCGTCGAGTGGACGGAAACCGGCGCGCCGACGATCTGGCTCGCCGTGCATCACGGCTGACCCGGCAGCAGCCTCAAGCGGTGGCGAAAGCCGCGGCGGCGAAGCGCGGATAGACCTCGGCGATCTCGCCGCGGATACGCGCGCGGATCAGGGCGAGCGTCTCGGCGTCCGGGGAGGGGGTCTGCGGCACGATGTCGGGGCGCTCGAAGGTAAAGCCCGTATTGTCGAGCACCTCCTCCAGGTTGTGGCCCGGATGCACGCTTCTCAGGCGGAAGCGGCGATTTGTGCGCTCATAATCGAACAGCGCCAGATTGGTCAGAAGCGCGTGCGGGCCACCCGTGCGATAGACGCCATCGTCGCTGCGGCCGGGCGCACTGATGAAATCGACGCTGTCGACCATCACGCGCCGCGTATGCTCCTCGCGGAACAGAATGACGCGCGGCACCAGGAAATAGAGATAAGCCGAGCCGAACGAGCCCGGCCAACGTATGTCGGTTCGAGGGTAGCTGCCGGTGCCGACGAGGTTGATATTGCCGTGTCCGTCGATCTGGCCGCCGCCCAGGAAGAAGGCATCGATGCGCCCTTGCGCGGCGCAATCGAACAGCTCGACGCCGCCATTGGTGAAGAAATTATGCTGCGTCGAGCCGAGCACCGAGACGCGCAGCGCCCCGCCCGAGCGCGCCCTCGCGAGCAGGGCGCCTGCGCCCGGAATCGGCGATGCGGCGCCGACCGCCACATGACGGCAGCCGGCGAGCAGCTCGGCGATCACGCCGATCAGCAATTCCTGGCGCGTCGGCTCGTTCTCTTGAGACCAGGATCTTTCTTGAGACCAAGCTCTTTCTTGAGACATAGCCAGGCTCATTCGGCCGCGAGAGGCGGGCGCTCGAGCCAGCGCCCCATGAGCTCGCCGAAGCCGGCTTGCGTCTTCGCCTGCGCCACATAATCGCGCAGGAAGCCTTCGTCCGGTCCATAGGCGCCCCATAGGCCGAGGGGCCAGGCGCCCTGCTTCGCCTCGACCACGGCATCGATATAGAGAGCCGGGATGACGCCGGCCGCGAGGCTCTCGCTGTCGAACAGGCTCTCCTCGCGGATCTCCTCGACCGTGACGAAACAGCGCTTCGCGGCATGCGCCATGGTCATGAGCTCGCGCCGCCGCCCGATCCAGACATTGCCCTCCCGATCGGCAAGCGGCGCGTGGAACAGCGCGATATCGGGCTCGATCGCCGGCAGGACGACGATGCGGTCTCCAGCGGCGAAGGGGTTGTCGATGACCTTCCAATCGCTGCGGTTGGCGATCAGGTCGCTTCCCAATATGCCGCGCAGAGGCATGAAGGGGAGGCCCTTCTCGGCGGCCTGGAGCGCTGCGTGGACGGCAGGGCAGGTCGCATCCTTCAGGGTGATCGCGCCTTGGCGCACGGCATCGACGAAGCGGGGCGCCGGGCCGAACTCGCCGAGCGTCACGGCCGAAGTCTCGATGACGTCGACGCAGCCTGCTCCGATCAGCATCTCGGCTTGCAGCCCGCTCACCGGCACGCAGACGACATGCAAATGCCTGGCGCCGCGGCGGATCAGCGCCCGCGTCGCCGCCATGGCGACGCCGGAATAATCGGCCGGCACGGCGAGCTTCGCCCCGTCCGGAATGGCGGCGGCGAGTTGATCGAGATCGGAGACCGGGTCATGCGTCACGGCGATCCTCCCGGAACCTGAACCGACGAGGCGGCGAGGCCTCGGTCAGGCTCGAGGCGACAGGATAGAGCGCGGCGCCGCTCGACGCAAAGCCGCAGGGAAATGATCGGCGCTGATCGCCTCCCTCCCCCACGAAGCCGGCTGGAAGCCGGCGGTCCAAGGGAAGATTGGACCGCCGGCTTCCAGCCGGCTTCGCTTCGTGGTCGGGAGGGTACGGGTGGGGGGCTCTTTCAGCCAAGCGCGATTTCAGCCAAGTGCGATTCGATTGTTTCCGCACGAGCTCCAACCGCCATTGCCACGCCTTGCTGGCGGCAGCCGCGACTGGCTAATGTCGGTTGGGGGCGGCCAAGGAGATCACGATGCAGGTTACGGGCATTTCGGCGGCTTCGCTGCGGCAACACGCGCTCGGCGACCTCTTGCGCCGCAGCGCCGGGCGCATGCCGCTGAAACCCGCCATCCTCTGCGGGGACGTGACTTGGAGCTATGCGGAGTTCGACCGCATCTGCAATCGCCTGGCGCATGGGTTGATGGCGCAAGGCATCGGGGTTGGCGACCGCCTCGCCATCCTGTCGCGCAACTCGCACGCCTTCGCGGCCATGCGCTTCGCGCTCGCCCGCATCGGCGCCGTGCTCGTGCCGATCAACTTCATGCTGAACGCCGAGGAAATCGCCTTCATCTTGAAGAGCTCGGGCGCCACGAGCCTGGCGATGGGGGCGGATTTCGTCGAAATGGGCCGCGCCGCTGCGGCACGCGGCACCGCGGTCGAGCGGCTCATCTGGCTGCCGGGCGAGACGGCGGCGCAGGCGCCTTCCGACATCGAGAGCTTCGATCGGCTGTTGAGCACCACCGACACGGCGCCCGACATCGAGGTCGACAGCCGCATGGTGGCGCAGATCGTCTACACCAGCGGCACCGAGTCGCTGTCGAAGGGCGCGGTGCTCACCCATGAGGCAATCATCTGGGAATATGTGAGCTGCGTGATCGAAGGCGAGATCGCGGCCGACGACATCGTCCTGCACGCGCTGCCTTTGTATCATTGCGCCCAGCTCGACGTCTTCCTCGGGCCGTCGATCTATCTCGGCGCCACGAATGTCATCACCGGGCTGCCGCGCCCCGAGGTGATCTTGCCGCTGCTCGCGCGCCATCGCATCTCCTCCTTCTTCGCGCCGCCCTCCATCTGGATCGCGCTGCTGCGCTCGCAGCTCTTCGACGTGACCGATCTGTCGGCGTTGCGCAAAGGCTATTACGGGGCCTCGATCATGCCGGTCGAGGTGCTCATGGAGATGCAGCGAAGGCTGCCGCAGGTGCGCTTATGGAATTTCTACGGGCAGACCGAGATCGCTCCGCTGGCGACGGTGCTCAAGCCAGAAGACCAGATGCGCAAGGCCGGTTCTGCCGGCAAGGCAGTGCTGAATGTCGAGACGCGCGTCGTCGATGACGAGATGCGCGACGTGCAGCCTGGCGAGGTCGGCGAGATCGTGCATCGCTCGCCGCAACTGCTGTCGGGCTATTTCGCGGATCCCGAGAAGACGCAATCAGCCTTCCACGGCGGCTGGTTCCATAGCGGCGATCTCGCGACCATCGATGAGGAGGGCTATATCACCGTCGTCGACCGCAAGAAGGACATGATCAAATCCGGCGGCGAGAATGTCGCGAGCCGCGAGGTCGAGGAGACGATCTACCGCCTGCCGCAAGTATCGGAGGTGGCGGTGATCGGGCTGCCCGATCCCTATTGGGTGGAGGCGGTCACCGCGGTGATCGTGGTCAAGGCCGGCCAAGCGCTCGACGCCGACTTAGTGATCGCCCATTGCAAGGCCGAAATGGCGCCGTTCAAGGTGCCTAAACGCGTCATCCTCACCGACAGCCTGCCGAAGAATCCAAGCGGCAAGCTGTTGAAGCGCGAATTGCGCGAGCGCCATGCGGCAGGCAGCTTGGAGCGAGACGGCGATGAACAATTTGCCAACCATCAAGGCTGACTTTCTCGAGGCCGGATCCGGCCCCATGGTCATGCTCGTGCATTCCAGCGTGTCGGGCGCTCGCCAATGGCGCCGTCTGATGGACGACCTGAAAGACGAGTTTCATGTCCGTGCGGTGAATTTATTTGGGTACGGCGGGACACCGCCCTGGTCGATCGGCGCACCGCAGTCCCTCGACGATCAGGCGCGGCTGGTGGAAACCGCCCTGCCGACGAACGCGGACACAGTTTGCCTGGTCGGCCACTCCTTCGGCGGGTCGATAGCCATGAAGTTGGCTGCGAGGCTGTCTGGGCGAGTCACCAGGCTGGTCCTGCTGGAGACGAATCCATTTTATCTCCTCGAGCAATCCGGCCGGGCGGACGCATTCGCCGAGGCCATGGACTTACGCAATTGCATCAAGACGTTCGGAGCACTCGGCGAGTGGGCAACGGCGGCCGAACGATTCGCCGACTATTGGGGCGGCGCGGGGTCGTGGCAGCAAATGCCCGCGGAGCGGCGCAAGGCATTTGCGGAAGCGCTGAAGCCAAATTATTTCGAGTGGGACGCGGTGATGAACGAAACCACGCCCGTGGAACAATGGGCACAGCTGCTCCCCAGCTCTACGCTTCTCGTCTGCGATCCGAACACGGTATTTCCCATCCGCGAAATCACGGCGATCCTGCGCCGGTCTTGCCCCGGATGGACCTACAAGGAGATTGCGGGCGGCGGTCACATGGCGCCGCTTACGCGTCCTGATCTCATCAACCCGCTTGTGAGGTCGTTTCTGCGATTGCAGCCAGGCGACGATCGGGCCGCGCCGACGCACGCGTCATGACAGCTTCTAGCGCAGTGAATCCGAAATTCGCATCACCGCAGGTCAGCTGTAGGCGAGGCACCACCCTGACCCGCGAAGCCAGCAACGCTCCTCGGCAATCTCCTGATCGCGATAGAGGCGCGTGATCTGCTGCCAGCCCCCCTTTGCGAAGGCTTCGGCCAGCGCATGTTCAGAAACCTCGTCACGGCTTCCAGCGAACGGGAAGATCGCAACCGGCGAAATCCAGGTCGCAAAATAGTCATGACCGCGACGCTCGATTCGAAAGACAGCGCCGGCGCTCGCCATTCGCTCCGGCGAAGCTGCGCCAAAGCCCTGGTCCGACGTCATCGGCAAGATCAGGCGCCCGCCCTCGGCGAGGCGATCGAGCCAGCTTTCGGCCGGCCGCGTGCAGCCGGCATTGACGTAAATGACATCGGCTTCACCGAACGAAACCAAAGCGCCGTCGCCCGCGACGATGTCGACGTTCGGGTGCGGCGCGAGATTGGCCTTGGCTCGCGCAGCGAGTTCGGAATCATATTCTATTCCGGTAACCCGGCCTGACGGCCCCGCGAGGTAGGCAAGGATGGCGGTGTAATAGCCGGTGCCGGTTCCGATATGCACGACGCGCTCGCCGACGCCCGGCGACGCCCGGTGAATGAGGTGCGCATGCAACGACGGTTGCCCATTGTTGATGCGCCGTTCGGGCAGAATGCCGATGAGATCATCGGTGTATAAATAGACCGGATCGCTGTCGGGCGTCAGGACGTAGTCCCGCAGCCAGCGGAGGATCGGCCAAGGTCCAGGCCCGAGAAAGTCCTCACGGCGCATTGTGCCGAACGCCGCGCCGAGACGCGCATCGTCGACGCCCGCGGCGGCCAGAATTTGCTTGGCGTAGGCCGCCCGAATGATGCTGAGTTCGCCTTGCCGATCCATCGGTCCCTTTCGCCCCATGCGGGTCGATGCTAGGGTGGTGTGTGATTCAACACATCGCGTTGTGTGTGTGAAATAGCACAAAGGCATGAAGAGGCCAAATGAAAAGACGGCTCTATCCGGCAGTTCTGGAGCGCGGTCCCAAGGGAACGTTCGGCGCCTGGTTTCCCGATTTTCCCGGCTGCGTCGCCGGTGGAAAATCGCAAGAGGAGACAATCGAGAAGGCGGAAAAGACTCTGGCGCAAGCGGTCGATGCGCTGGCCGAGCATGGCAGGCCGCTTCCCGAGCCGACACCGATCGAGCGGATCGTGCTTCCCAAGGGCAGCGACCTCCTGGCTTATTTCATTGTCGGCGTGGACCCCCCGGATCCGTCGGAGAGGGTGAATGTCTACCTTCCGAAAAGCCTGATTGGCCGGGTCGACAGGCGCGCGGCGGAACTTGGCATGAGTCGCTCCAGCTTTTTCGGGCTCGCTGCCACCAACGCGCTGAGCTGGTTCCCGGGCCCAATCCCGGTCCCAGGCAGCGTTCGGGCGGGTTTGGCGGAGCCCCGCTCGAAGGTGCACAAGACGGGCGGGCTGCGAACGGAAAAATCACGGATCAAAAAACCCTCGCCTTAAGCGGGACGCTGTCTCCGGATGGGCCGGTTGCGGCCAGGGGGCGGTCTTAGAGGTTTGGCATTTCTGGAAGCGGTCTATGGTTCGCTCCTGTCCTGGTTCGCCCGCTCGATCACCTGGCATCGCCGTCAGCTTGCGGCTCATCAGCCCTACGCCTCACCGCAAATGCATCACTTTCCCCATGCCGACGCCTAGCTCGTCGCATCTGAAAGCGAACTCGTCATCGAGCTTGCGGTGTCGCAAGCTCTCGAGCAGGCGCAGCGTGCTTTTGCCCCGTTTGATGCACTCGGCTTGCGATGACAGCGGCGGTTCCAAAACCTTCCAGTCATTCGATTCAAAGGGGCTGCCGAAATAGCCGCAAAGAGGGTCGCTCTTCAGGCACACCAGGACAAGATAAACAGCTGGGGCATGCATGGCCTATTCTTCAGTCGCTGTGCGGCCGCAAGTCAAGTTGCTTAGCCCGTCTTGCGCTGCCGCGCCGACGCTGCTCGCATGCGCCGAACGAGGGTGATTGTGCGACCGCCTCATGGAGCCATTCAGGCAGCATTACAGCCCGTAGCGCGACCAGAGCGCGAGCTCCTCCACGGTAGCGAGCACGTGTTCGGCAAAACCTTCCGAATGCTCCAGCCCAAGGCGGCGGCGCAGCCAATTGCGCTGCGGCGTCACTGCAACAAGATTGATCTTGTCCCCGAAACGGCCGCGCAAGATCGTGCGCAGATCCCCAATGCCGTCTATGAGGCCGCGCTCCAGCGCCGACCGCGCCGTCCAGACCTCCCCGCCGAATAGATCCGCCTCCTCGCCGCTCAGGCGGCTGCCGCGTCTCGCGCGCACCTGCGCCTTGAAGTTGTCATGGATTTCCTGCTGGAGCATGTGTAGTCGCGTCACGTCCTCGGGCTGCTCGGCGCGGAAGGGATCGAGCATCGCCTTGCGCGGGCCGGCGGTATGGACGCGGCGCTCGACCCCGATGCGCTGCAGCAGGTCGACAAAGCCGAAACCCGCGCTAATCACGCCGATGGAGCCGATGATCGAGGATTCGTCGGCATAGATCTCGTCGCCCGCGGTCGCCAGCCAGTAACCGCCTGAGGCTGCGACATCCTCGACGAAGGCCAGCACCGGCACGTTTTTCTCGGCGGCAAGCGCACGGATACGCTTGGCGATAAGCGAAGATTGAACCGCTGAGCCGCCAGGCGAGTTGATCGCCAACGCGACTGCCTTGAGGTTCTTGAGGCCGAAGGCGCGCTCGAGCGGGCGGACGATCGAATCGATCGACAGGCCGCCCCCGCGCGCCGACCAGGGCAGGCCGATGGCGCCGGCCAGGCGGACGACGCCGACGGTTGGGCGTCGACGCCAGCTGGTCGGGTTGAGACGGGACAGGAAGCGGCGTTCGCTCACTTCAGCTCGATTGTCTGCTCGACCACATGGTTGAGCGAGGCTATGTCCGCGGATGTCAGCGTCATCTTCAGGCGCAGCGTCGACCCCTTCACCTTTCCCTCGCGCAGCACGCGTTCGATCTCCCGCTGGGAGGTTACGCCAACCTCCTTGAGAAACTTCCGGATCGCCATGTTGAGGCTGTCTTCGTCCATGGGAGGCCTCCGGCTTGAGCGGCGA
The DNA here is from genome assembly GCA_900104855.1 of Rhizobiales bacterium GAS188. Lineage (NCBI taxonomy): Bacteria > Pseudomonadati > Pseudomonadota > Alphaproteobacteria > Hyphomicrobiales > Rhizobiales bacterium GAS188. Next base: position 1,333,037 of record FNSS01000001.1, on the reverse strand, counting down.
GAGCCGAATTTCGATCGGCTGTACTCGCAACGCTCTATTGAAGAGGGACGGCCGGCAGTCCACCACGAGGCAAGCCGATGCGCAAGACCATCCTCGATGGCCGGTTCACGTTCGAGCAGGCCAGGTCACCGCGCTCGCGGAGACCGTCTTCGATCTTCCAGAGGAACCGGATCGGTGAAGGAAGCTAGCTCCATACGCGTCGCGCAGTTTCGCACAGCGTCTCGAGCTTACGTCTTTCGTCCTCGATGGAAAGGTTGTTTCCAACGATCGAAGACGCAAAGCCGCACTGAGGGCTGAGCGCCAAGCGCTCTAGCGGCACAAAGCGGTTTGCTTCCGTGATGCGACGGATGAGGTCTTCCGGCGCCTCCGTTTGTGGCCGCTTGGTGCTGATCAATCCGAGGACCACCGTCTTGTCGTCCGGGACGTGCCGGAGGGGTGCAAACGAGCCCGACCGATCGTCGTCGTATTCGAGGAGAAGCCGCGTTGCACCGATGCGCTGGAAAATCGGCCGGGCAATTGGCTCATAGTCGCCCTCGACGAGCCAACGGCCTTCTTGGTTGCCACGACAGAGGTGGATGGCGAAGGTCACGTCGGGAAATCCCGCCATCACGGCGTTGTCGAGCTCGATCCCGCGGCTCAACCACTCATCGAATGTCCAGCCGCGCGATTCATAAAAGGTCCGGGTCTCAGGCGCGAGCAGCAGAGGATAGTGAGGTGCGTCGATCTGGATATAGGTGGCACCGAGGCGAACCAGCTCCGCGACCTCGTCGCGAAGGATCGCGACCACGTCGGCGAGATAGTGTTCGAGGCTTGCATATGCGGACCGGGAACGTTCCGGCGACCAGAAATTCACAAACAGGCTGGGGCTGGGCAGGGTTACCTTTGCGACGCGGCTCGTGCGGCCACGCAGATAGACGAACTCTTCGGCAGCAAGATGCCGTTTGCGCACGAGCTTGCTGACCACGCCGAGATTGACCGGCCGCTCGCGGCGCCGCTCCCCGACGGCGCCGTCGCCATGCCAATGGCCCCACAAGAAGGCATTGATGTCCCAGGCGCCGAAACCGTCGACAGCCTCGGTCATCTGGCTCTGGAACGAAAGCCGCCGCATTTCGCCGTCGGTCACGATGTCGAGCCCCGCTGCCTCCTGCAGGGAGACCGCCTCATCGACGGCGCGATCCTCCATGGACTTGAATTGCGCCTGACTAAGACGCCCGGCCACCCAGTCTTCCCGTGCTTTGCGCAACGCGACCGGCCGGAGAAGACTGCCGACAACATCGGTATGTGCCGCAATCATCGGAGGCTCCGACGATCAGATCGAACAAACCGCATGGACGCAATATGGACGCTGGCACTTCCTCTGTTCGGTGGCAAGAGTTGGCGCGTCGCCGAGCATCAGTTGGCGCAGCGGGCCTCCAAAGCATCGATGAACGAGCGGTCCCATCGACCTTCGCGCATAACCCGCATGGTTTCTTCCTCCTTCGCGCGCTGCGCCAAGGCTTTCTCGATGAGCCAGCCGGCGATTTCCGGCCCGAACGCCAGCAAGCCGTCTCGATCGCCGACCACGAGATCACCCGGCCTGACCGCCATGCCTCCGACCGAGATGGCGACGTTGATCTCGCCCGGCCCGTCCTTGTAGGGGCCGCGATGGTTGACGCCGCGCGCGTAAACGGGGAATTTCCGCTCGCCGATCTCCGCGACGTCGCGGATGGCGCCGTCGATCACCATGCCGGCAAGGCCAATGGAGGCGGCATAAAAGGACAGGATGCCGCCGATCACCGCGTTGGAGACGTCGCCTCCGGCATCGACCACCATCACGTCGCCGGGCCGGCAGAATTCGAATGCGCGCAAGACCGCCAAATTGTCGCCGCCTCTGGTCCGCACCGTGACGGCTGTTCCCGCGAGTGGCCCCGGGCTGTGATAGGGGTGCAGCCCGACGCTGCCGCAATTGCGGTGCAGGTTGTCGCTCAAGAGCGCGACCGGGATGTCACGCAGGGCGGTGACGATGGCCGGATCGGCTTGTGAGGCCGAGGGGTATTTTTGGATACCGGCGGTCTGCATCGCTCTGGCTCTCGTGGTTGGCGGTCAGTGAAGCTTCGAGACGGCGCTCGCCATGCGCTCGATGCCTTCGGTCAATGTTTCGAGCGATGTCGCGATCGACATCCTGAAATAGGGGGAGAGTCCGTAGGCCGCGCCGGCGACAAGCGCGACACCCGCGCCCTCGAGAAAATAGAGCACGACGTCGCCGTCGAGATCCAAGCGTTTGCCGTCAGGCGTCTTCTTTCCGATCAGGCCGGCGCAATTCACGTAAAGATAGAACGCGCCGTCCGGCGCACGGCAGCTCAAGCCAGGAATAGAGTTGATGCGGGCCAGAGCTTCGTCGCGCCTTCCCTTATAGGTCATGACGCTTTGCGCCACGAATGCCTGGTCGCCGTTCAACGCGGCTGCCGCCGCGGCCTGGCTGATCGAGCAGCAATTGCCGGCGGACTGCGACAGCAGCGTTTCGATGGCCGTGATCAGGTCACGCGGGCCAGCGATCCAGCCGATGCGCCAGCCGGTCATGGCGTATGTCTTGGATACGCCGTTAATGGCCAGCGCACGGTCGCGCAGGTGAGGGGCGACTGCCAGGAGATGTGGTGCCGGCGCGCCGGCGAAGCGGATGTGCTCATAGATGTCATCGGTCATGACGAGCACATGCGGATGCCGGACGAGCACCTCGGACAAGGCGCGGTAATTGGTCTCCGAGTAGCTCGCGCCGGTGGGATTGCTCGGGGAATTCAGGATGAGCCATCGGGTTTTCTCGGTGATGGCTTCTTCAAGTTGTGTCGAACTCAGCTTGAAGCCCTGTTTCTCCCCGCAAGCGACGGCTACCGGCGTGCCTTCGCAGGCCAACACCATGTCCGGATAAGACACCCAGTAGGGGGCGGGTATGATCACCTCGTCGCCGGGCTCGATCGTCGCGGCGAGGGCGCTGTAGATGGCGCTCTTGGCTCCATTCGTCGCGATGATCTCGTCGGCCGCATAGGCGAGTCCGTTCTCGCGCTGGAGCTTGTCCGCGATGGCCTGCCTCAACTCGAGCGTGCCCGCCAGCGGGGTGTAGCGGGTCGCGCCATTCTCCATGGCCCGGGCAGCTGCCTGGCGTATATGCGCGGGGGTGTCGAAATCGGGCTCCCCGACGACGAGGCTGACGATGTGTCGACCCTGGCGCCGCAACTCGTTGGCGCGATCGGCGGCGGCGCTGCTGGGCGACGGCTTGATGCGCCTGACGCGCTTTGCGATCCTGAGCGAATTCACGAAAGACCTCGAATGCGGAGCCGATATGGAACGGTTAGCCCGCAACGATGGCCATGACCAAGATGGGTTTACTCTGCCACAATAGGAGGCTCTTATGGCTTCACCCGATGTCCCGCCGGCGCGCTTTGCGATTGGATAGAGTCATCCGATCGACAGGATTTCGCACTGAATCAATTATTTGAGAGTATTCTTGTCGCTGAACGATGCCCGCTTCGGCGGAATATGCTCTAATGACGAGCTTGGGTTTTGGTGGGGTTCAAACTGACAGAGGCACGCCGCCGGACGGGAGCGACGATGTGAATCTCAGACGCCTCCAGTATTTCGTGAAGATCGTCGATATCGGCAGCCTCACTCAAGCGGCGGACATTCTGCACGTGGCCCAACCCGCGTTGAGCCAGCAGTTGGCGACGCTCGAGGGCGAGGTGCGCCAGCAGCTCCTTCTTCGGACGAAGCGGGGCGTCACGCCGACGGAGGCCGGGAAAATCCTTTACCGCCATGCGCAGCTCATCTTGCGGCAATGCGAGCAGGCGCAGGCCGACATGAAGGCGGCGGGGAAAGCACTCTCCGGCGCGGTGTCCGTCGGACTCGCGCCCGGCACGGCCGCCACGGGCCTGGCATTGCCGCTGCTGCGAACGGTCCGGGCGCGCCATCCCGCGATACTGCTCTACCTGAATGAAACCTATGGCAGCACGCTGTCCGAGCTCATCATGAACGGGCGAATGGATCTCGCTGTGCTTTACGGCGGCCAGACGGCCATACACGGGTTGTCCTTCATCCCGTTGCTCAAGGAACCGCTCTACCTCGTCGGGCCCGAAAGCCTGGTGGCCGCTCCGCCCGACGTGCCTTTGCGCGCTATCGGTGAGCTCGATCTCTATCTGCCGCGCCCCTACAACGTCGTCCGCAGGATGGTGAACGAAGCCTTCGCGGGAATAGGCATCACCCCGAAGGTCGCTGCCGAGATCGAGTCTGCGGGGACGCTGACCGCCGTCATCGCGGACGGCCTTGGAGCGACGATCCTGCCGGAATCGATGGCGCGCGAGATCGCAGGCTCCTGCAATGCTTGGCTATCACGCATCGTCGACCCCGTGATCGAGGCGCCGCTGGCATTGTGCCAGTCGGATCACCTGCCGCTGTCGGAGCCGGCGCGTGCGATCAAGGATATCCTCATGGAACTCGTCGGCAACCTCCGTGGCGGCGCGCAGCCCCCTCTCGAAACGGCTCACAGCCCGTCGACATAAGCGACCCTTATCGCGGCAAAGACATTCCGTCTTGGCGATCCGGCTCCGATGTAAATAGCATTCCGGTCGCGGTTGCGGGTTCACGCGAGAAGCTCGAACCGGGATGCGCTCATGGAACTGCACGAGATCAAGGCATTCATCGACGCCATGGCTTCGTCCGATCTCACGGAGCTCGAGGTCAGCAAGGACGGCTGGACGCTCAGGCTCGTTCGCGGCGGGGACAGGAGCCTGGCCGCTCGGCCAGCGCGCAAAGCCACACCAACGCAGCAACGGTCACGAGGCGAAGTCCTAAAGGCCGCGACATCTGCATCCAGCACGGAGATCCGTGCTCCGCTTTCCGGGATCGTCCATCTCCGCACTTCGCCGGACGCGCCGCTCCTTGTCGTCCCAGGACAAGTCGTGAAGGCAGGAGCGCCAGTCTGCGTTGTCGAAGCGATGAAGACCTTCAACGAAGTGATCGCTGAGCGCGACGGCATCATCGAGGCCGTGCATGTCGCTTCCGGGGTCGAGGTCGAGGTCGGGCAGCCGCTTATGCGGATCGCTTGAGGGCCGCCATGTTCAGCTCCGTCCTCATCGCCAACCGAGGCGAGATCGCCCTTCGCATTCAGCGTGCCTGCCGTAGCCTCGGCCTGCGCACGATCGTCGTCCATTCCGAGGCGGATCGCGACGCGGCCTATGTTGGCCGGGCGGATCTCGCGGTCTGCATCGGCCCAGCCGCCGCAGCCGAGAGCTATCTCGACCAGGCCGCGATCTTACTCGCCGCCGAAGCGACTGGCGCCGAGGCCATACATCCTGGCTATGGTTTCCTATCGGAGAACGCGAGCTTCGCCGAACGGGTGGTGGAAGCTGGATTGACTTTCATTGGGCCCGATGCCGCCTGCATCCGCATGATGGGCGACAAGGTCGCCGCGAAGCGAGCGATGCGCGCGGCGAACATCCCCTGCGTTCCCGGCCCGGACATGGCGCTTCCCCAGGACCGAGATGCCCTTCGCGGCTTGGCGCGCGAGATTGGATATCCGGTGATCGTGAAAGCTGCGGGTGGAGGCGGCGGGCGTGGCATGCGCGTCGTCGCCGAAGAGGCCGGATTGGTCGATGCGGTCGCGGTGACGCGCGAGGAGGCACGCAAGGCCTTCGGAAACGCCCAAGTCTATATCGAAAAGTTCCTCGCTCATCCGCGCCATGTGGAGATACAGGTGCTAGCAGACAGCCATGGCAATGCCCTTTGGCTCGGCAGCCGGGACTGCTCCTTGCAGCGCCGCCACCAAAAGGTGCTCGAGGAGGCACCCGCTCTCGGGATCGCTCAATCGCGGATTGCGGAAATCGGCGAGCGCTGCGCTCAGGCTTGTCGAGAGATCGGCTATCGTGGCCTCGGCACCTTCGAATTCCTGGTCGAGGGCGGAGCCTTCTATTTCATCGAGATGAACACGCGGCTGCAGGTCGAGCACCCGGTCACGGAAATGACGACCGGGATCGACATCGTCCAGCAACAGATCCGCGTCGCCCGCGGCGAGCGTCTGGCCTTCGCGCAAGAGGATGTCGGCTGCCGAGGCCATTCCATCGAATGTCGCATCAACGCTGAGGACCCCGAAACCTTTCTGCCTTCTCCGGGCCTGATCACGGGTTGGGACGTGCCAGGGGGGTGCGGCGTCCGCGTCGATAGCCATGCCGGTGCGGGATACGTCGTCACGCGCCACTACGACTCGATGATCGCGAAGCTGATCGTCCACGGCGACACTCGTGAGGACGCGCTGGGACGTTTGCGGATCGCCCTCGACGAGATGCGAGTCTCCGGCATCGCCACCAACCTTGCGCTCCACCGACGCATCGTCGCAGATCCGGCTTTCATCTCGGGCGAGGTCGATATCCATCATCTCGAACGCAGCTTGCGCGGGGGCGACGGAGCATGACGCTCAACGAACCTCGCATCAGCTTGCTCGGGACCAGCGCCTTGCTCTTTGAGGCGCCCGGCGCGACGAGCCTCATCACCCAACAGAGAATCTGGGCTTTGGCGGCGGAGGCCGAGCGATGGCCTGAGATCAGCGAAGCCGTGCCCGGCATGAACAACGTCATGCTGACCTTTCCGTGCCCGCCGCGCAGCCTCGATCCCCTCGAGGCGCGACTGCGGGCCGCCTGGGCTGCGGCGGTGCCACTCGCGATGCAGGGGAGGTTGATCGAGCTGCCGGTCGTCTATGGCGGCGAAGGCGGGCCGCATGTGGCGGACGTGATCGCCCATACCGGCCTCGCCCTGGACGAGATTGCGGCGATCCACAGCGCCCCGACCTATCAAGTCTACGCTCTCGGCAGCCATCCCGGCTATTGCTACCTGGGCGGGATGGATCAGCGGCTCGCCACGCCGCGACGCAGGACGCCGGCCCTCAAAATTCCCGGCGGAGCGGTTTCGATTGGCGGAGGGCAGACAGGGGTGTCCGCGTCTGACGGCCCGAGCGGCTGGAACACGATCGGCAGCACCGCCATGCGCTTCTTCGATCCGGCGCTCGATCCTCCCGCTCTGCTTCGCCCAGGCGACAGCATCCGTTTCATCGTCGCGGATGTGATCCGATGATCGAGATCATGTCCACCGGCGCATTGGCGACCGTGCAGGATATCGGGCGCAAAGGCGCGCTGAAATGGGGCGTCGGTGCCTCGGGGGCGATGGACGGCCTTGCTCTGTCGGGCGGAAACGTGCTGCTGGGCAATCCGGAGCACGCGGCGGCCGTCGAGGTCCAGATTTTTCCGTTTCAGATCCGCTTCCTGAAAGATTGCGCATTCGCCGTCACCGGGGCGGATTGCAATGCCGAGCTCGACGAGCTGCTCCTGCCCCCCTGGTGGGCCCACGGCGCGAAGGCGGGCCAGGTGCTTCGTCTAGGTTTCCCAGCTCGAGGGGCCTGCGCCGCGAGCCGAGCTTATGTATGCCTCGCTGGCGGCGTGGAAGTGCCGGTTGTGCTGGGATCACGCAGCACCCAGTTGCGGGGCGCTTTCGGCGGTCTCGAGGGGCGCGCATTGCGTCCCGGCGACAGGCTCTCGGCAGGCGCTTCCAGCAACGCTGTGCGCCTGGGATTTGGCCTGTGCTCGCCGGCTTTGTCGATGCCGATGCTCGTAGACGGTCTGCCCGCCATCCGGGCGCTTCCCGCCGCAGAATATGATGCATACACGCAGGCGGCCCGGGACAGCTTCTGGCGCGAGCCGTGGAAGATCACGCCGCGAAGCGATCGCTACGGGTTCCGCCTGGAGGGCACGCCGCTGATTCCAGCCGCGCCGATCGAGTTGCGCTCGCACGGGATCGTACCGGGGGTGATCCAGGTGCCGCCCGACGGACAGCCGATCGTGCAGATGCGCGATGCGCAGCCATCCGGAGGCTATCCGAAGATCGCAACGGTGATCGAGGCCGATCTCTGGCGCCTCGGTCAGGCGCCGATCGGCAGCCGGATCCGTTTCGTCGAAGCGAGCTGGGACGAAGCTGTCGCGGCGCTGGAAGTCAACGAACGCTGGATTGCCGAAGCGCGCCGCCTGGTCGACCTTTATCGCGCGAAGAAACGGCACTGCTGACATGCCTTTCGATCACATTGAGGAGATATCGACTTGGCTCGCCGAAGCCGGGATAACACTGTTTGATCTCAGCGGCCCAATGGGGCGGCTGAGACTGCCGGACGTCGACCGGAAAAGCCTCGGCACCGAGCCCAACGATGCGGTGCCGGGGCTTGTCGACGGCGAACCCTGCGTATCACAGGGCATTGTCCTGACGGCCCCGACGGTCGGCGTCCTCCTGCACACCCATCCGATGCGCGACACGCCGCTTGCTCCGCTTGGAAGCCGGGTGCGGGCCGGCCAGGTGCTCGCCCTCGTTCAGATCGGCGCTCTGCTCGTACCCGTGAGTGCGCCTCGAGACGGACAGGTGGCAGGCGTGCTCGCCGCTCACGGAGCGCTCGTTGGCTACGGCACGAAGGTCATCGAGCTACATGACATATGGGAGCTGGATCGAGATGGACATTGACCTCAATGCCGACCTCGCCGAGGGCTTCGGTCGATGGCCGATGGGGAATGACGACGCACTTCTCGATGTGCTTTCGTCGGCCAATCTTGCATGCGGATTTCATGCCGGCGATCCGCTGATCATGCAGCGCACGGTCGAGCGCGCGATGGAGCGAAGCGTCGACGTCGGCGCCCATGTTGGCTTTCCGGATCGTCAGGGCTTTGGTCGTCGCGTGATGCAGATCGACCCGGTCGAGCTCGCCGCGATGGTGATCTATCAGCTCGGTGCACTGCACGGCATCTGCCGGGCTCAGGGGTGCCTCATGACGCATATGAGCTTCCACGGCGCGCTCGGCAACGTGGTCGCAGCGGATGCCGAGCTCGCTGCGACCCTCGTGCGGGCCGTGGCGGCCTTCGATCCGCGGCTCATCATCATCTCGTCGACCAGCCGCGCCATCGAGACAGCGGCCGAGGCTTGTGGCCTCAGGGTCGCCACGACCTTCCTCGCCGACCGCGCCTATGACGATGACGGGCTGCTCGTGCCGCGCAAGATGCCTGGTTCCGTCATTCATGACGAAGCATTCGTTCGTGAACGCGTGCGGCGCGTTCTTCAGCTGGGCGAAGTCGTTACCTATGGCGGCAACATATTGCCCATGCGGCCGGCGAGCATTCTGCTGCATGGCGACACTGAGGGCGCCGTCGGCCTCGCAAGGTCCATCCGCACGGAAATTGAGGCGAATGGCGGCAGCGTCGTTCCGATATCGCGCCAGGTCGCCTAAGGCCGAGGGCGGCGCTGCCAAGCATAAGACCCCCTTATCCCGCCACAGACATTCCGTCTTAGCCCGGCGCATGACTGTTCGATAACGTAGCGTATCGACGTGAGGGATTGCGATGCCCTTCTCCGATTATCGAACAGCTCTCGTCACCGGCGCGTCCTCCGGTATCGGCGCTGCCGTCGTCGAGCGGCTCTGCAAGGAGGGCCTCGAGGTCCACGCGCTGGCGCGCAGCGCGAAGGCGCTTAGCGCACTGGCTGAACGCACCGGCTGCATCGCCCATGCGCTCGATGTGACGGACCTGGCGGGCGTGACGCGGCTCACCGGCGAGACCAATTTCGACATCCTCGTAAACAATGCAGGCGTCGATCGGCCCAAACCTTTCTTGAAGGCTGATGCCGAGGACATCGATCTGCTCGTCGATGTCAATCTCCGCGCGGTGTTGCACCTGTGTCGCCTCATCGTTCCGGGCATGGTTGCGCGCGACCGAGGCCATGTCGTCAACATGAGCTCGATCGCCGGCGCCTATAATTTCAGTGGCAATTCCTCCTATCACGCCACCAAGGCCGCGATCAGCATGCTGTCGCGTCAACTCCGCATCGACGCATTCGGGCGGCGCGTTCGCGTCACCGAGATTTGTCCAGGCCGCGTTGCGACGGATATCTTCGCCCATGTCCATGGCAGCTCGCGCGAGACCTATGAGCGCTTCATCGAGGGCTACGAACTGCCGGAAGCGAAAGACATCGCCGACGCGATCGCCTTCGCGATCTCAGCTCCGGTCGCTGTCAATATCGGCCACATGGAGATCACGCCGACGCTCCAGGTGCCTGGCGGACTCTCCACGGCCAAGCCCGCGGCGGCGCCGGCACAGGCCGGAGCGCCTGGATGAGCAGCTTCGACCTCACAGCCGTCCTGCTGAAGCCCGAATTCAGAGGGATGCTCGTCGACGGTTTCGAGATGACCATTATCGTCGCGCTCAGCTCGTGGCTTCTCGCGATGAGCTTGGCCATCGTCCTATTGATGATCCGCCTGACCTCGAGCCGCATCGCCGAGGGCGCGGTTGCAGCCTACGTCACCTATCATCGCAACGTACCGACGCTCGTGCAGTTGATACTTTGGTATTTCGGTATCTCCAGCCTGCTTCCGGGCGCCGTTCAGGCCTGGCTCGGCCAGCACAATGCGGAAGCGACCTTCGCGATCATCGGGCTCGGCCTATGCCAGGCGGCCTATTTCAGCGAGGATTTGCGCTCAGGCCTCAGATCCATCCCACCGGGCCAGGCCGACGCCGCAAGAGCGCTGGGGCATGGCTACATCAGCGCCATGCGCTTCGTGCTGGTGCCGCAGGCCCTGCGAAACGCTCTTCCCGCGCTCATCAACCACACGGTTTCCCTGTTCAAGAACAGCAGCCTCTCGATGGCCATCGGGGTGTCTGAGCTGACATATGCAGCCAAGGAGGTCGAAAACGAGAGCTTCCGCACCTTCGAGACCTACCTGATCGCGACCCTCGTCTATCTCGCCTGCTCGCTCACTCTCATGGCGCTCGGTGCACGGCTCAGCCGTCGCGCAGAGCTAGCCGGGGCACGCTGACCGATGCTTGCCGAGATTTACCACATCGTCAGCGAGAACTGGCTGCTCTTGCTGATCGGCCAATACCCGAACGGACCGCTTGGCGGCATCGCGGCGACGATGCTGCTGTCGCTGCTGGGTATCACGCTCGCCTTCCCGCTCGGCGTGCTGATCGCCCTGGCGAGGCTGTCGTCCTTTGCGGCTCTGCGCGGGCCCGCCACCGCCCTCATCTACATCATGCGCGGAATTCCGCTCCTGATGGTGATCTTCTGGGTCTATTTCCTGGTTCCCTTGTTGATCGGAAAGAGCGTTCCCGGCTTCGTCACGATGGTGTGCACTCTCGTGATTTACGAGGCCGCATTCCTCAGCGAAGTGGTGCGGGCGGGGATACAGGCGCTCCCGGCGGGACAGATGGATGCCGCGCGCGCCTTGGGCCATGGCCGCCTCAGCGCGATGCGCTACATCATCCTGCCCCAAGCGCTCTACAACATGCTGCCCAGCATCGTCAGCCAGTTCGTTTCCACGATCCAGGAGACGACGCTCGGCTATGTGATCAATGTTCCGGAACTGACATTCGCGGCAAGTCAGATCAACAACAGGCTTCTCACCAAGCCATTCGAAGTCTTCTTCATTCTCGCGATCATCTATTTCTCCGTCTGCTGGAGCCTCACGCAGCTCGCGAACTGGCTCGAGCGTCGCGTCGCCGCAAAGCGGGCGACCGGCCAGACGACTGATGGGCCAACAATCGAGGGCCAGTCCGCGACGAGGCTTGGAGATGCGGTTCGGGAGATCGGTCAATGATCAAATTCTCGCATGTGAACAAGTGGTACGGCGCCTATCCGGCTCTCGTCGATATCAACGCGGAAGTCGATCGAGGCGAGGTCGTGGTCGTCTGCGGCCCTTCGGGCTCGGGCAAGTCGACGCTCATACGCACGGTCAACCGGCTCGAGGAAATCCAATCCGGCGAGCTGATGTTCGATGGGCTGAACGTTCACGCGAAGATGAAGAGCGCGCAGCTCAACCGCCTGCGCAGCCGCATCGGATTCGTGTTCCAGAGTTTCAACCTGTTCCCGCATCTCAGCGTTCTCGACAACGTCATGCTGTCGCCGATCCGCATCAACGGCGTCGATCGCAGCACGGCTCGGGACAAGGCCATGAGCCTGCTCGAGCGGGTCGGCCTATTCTCGAAGGCCGCCGCCTATCCGGGGCAGCTCTCCGGCGGTCAGCAGCAGCGCGTCGCGATCGCGCGAGCCCTGGCGATGGAGCCACCGGCGATGCTGTTTGATGAGCCGACCAGCGCGCTCGATCCCGAAATGGTCGGCGAGGTCCTGGCGGTCATGCGCGGTCTCGCGAATGAGGGAATGACGATGATGTGCGTGACCCACGAAATGGGTTTCGCGCGAGAAGTCGCGGACCGGGTCTGGTTCATGGATGCCGGCAGCATCCTCGAAACGGCCAAGCCCGACGAGTTCTTCAACAATCCCAATCACCCCCGCGCCCAGCGGTTTCTCTCCGACCTGCGCTCCCACTGACTATGGCTTCGTCTCGATCCAAGAGGAGATCAATCATGTTCTCGAGAGTTTCGGTCATTCATATCGTCGTCGCGGTCGGCTTTGGCATGGCGTCAGTCGGCGCGCGGGCAGATCAGTTGCAAGACATCATGCAACGCAAGGAGCTGCGGTGCGGCACCTTCGCTGACGTCCCGCCCTTCGCCGCCCCCGATCCGAAGACCCGCGAGATGGTGGGCTTCGATGTCGATCTGTGTTCCGCCATCGCCAAGCAACTCGGCGTGACCGCCAAGGTCACGCCGTTGTCCGTCGAAGCGCGTGTTCCGGAGGTCAAGCTCGGCCGCGTGGACATCGCCGTCGCCAATCTTGCCTACACGCTCGGCCGCGCCGAGCAGATCCAGTTCAGCGACGCCTACTATGTCGCAAAGGAAATGCTCGCGGTGAAAGCCAGTAACCCGAGCACAAAGAAGATCGACTTCAAGGGCAAGAGGCTGGCTTCGACCAAGGGCTCCACGTCGGAGCTTTCGATCAAGCTCAACGGTTCTGATCCGCTGACCTTCCAGGATACGGGTTCGGCTTTCATGGCCGTCCAGCAGAACAAGGCTCTGGGCATCGTGGCCAACACGATGACGATCACCAAATTGGTCAGCGAGTCGAAGAGCGGCGTTGAGCTCAAAATGATCGAGGACCCAATGCTTCTCGAGCCGGTCGGCGTCGGAATGAAGAAGGATGAACCGGCCCTGCTCGCCAAGATCAATGAGGCGTTGGTAGCCTTGGACAAGAGCGGAGAGATCAATCAGATTTGGGACAAGTGGCTTGGCCCTACGACGGAATACAAGATGGTGCGCACGGAAAAGGTCGTTCCCATCAGCCAACTTCAGTTCACGCCAATCCCCTGATCAAATCAGAACTGCCTGCCCGACGACACATTCGAGTTCGCTCCCCGAGAAATCCCCACGCGCCGCAAGATTCGCGGCGCAGATCCATCAATGCGGCTTGTCCGTGTTTTGGGCGCCGGAAATTCGGGGGGCTTCACAAGCTACATCATTCGCAAGAAGCCGAGGGGCAATCCGGCGTCCGGGAGGACCAGTCGGCGGGGTTCGCAATCTGTGGCGGAGGAAAGCACGAGCAGCGATGTCGAATGCTATCCTCGCGCAGCCGAGGAGGAACTATCCAACGCCTGTTGAATATCAACCAAGGATTGGCGGTCGACGGACAGCGGTGCTAGGGTCAATTCCCTGTCTAGCCGTCATGCAGGGAGGATGAAATGGCAGCGCAAACCAAATGGCGTCTGTCCGGCGACTATTTCGAGAACTGCAACTGCGACGTAGTTTGCCCATGCCTTGTCTCGCCCGCCGCACCGCTCACGGCACGGCCGAGCCAGGGCATGTGTGACGTGGCGCTTGTCTTCCACATCGACAAGGGCAGCTACGGCCAGGTTTCGCTCGACGGGCTCAACGTCGCCGTCATCGGCCATACGCCAGGCGCCATGGCGGACGGCAACTGGACGCTTGCGGCCTATATCGACGAGCGCGCGGACGACGAGCAGACCGCGGCGCTTGGCGCAATCTTCGGCGGTGCCGAGGGCGGCCCTATGGCGGCCTTCGCCCCGCTCGTCGGCAAGCATCTCGGCGCGAAGAAGGTGGCGATCAAATACGCCATCAACGGTAAGGCCCGTTCAGCGGAAATCCCCGGCATCATGCACATGGCGGTGGAGCCGCTGGCGAGCATGCACCCGAGCGGGGAGATTTGGGGCGCGATAGGCCATCCGGTCGCACCGGACAAGCTTGCGTTCGGCGTGGGCAGCAAGGGCAGCACCTTCGCCGACCACGGCATGCGGTGGGACAATTCCGGCAAGAACGGCCACTACGCGCCGATCAACTGGTCGAACTAGCAGCGCGCCGGTCACCGCTCGCCGCTGTCTCGAACCTCGCCGCGGCGCGAAACCGTCGTCGTGGGGAGAGGCTGCCATGGATCGCGCCCAGACCGACCGGCTCCTGCTGAGCGTCGTCCAATCAATCGCTTAGCCCGTGCAGAAATCCGGTGCCAAATGTTCGCCATTGGTGAACCTCTACCACTGGCGCCTCAGGCCTGAACGTCCGGAGTCGACCCATGGCGGGCCGTCGGGGCCGGGGCCGCCGTGTGGCCCAAATTGACCACAGCTGCCCTCGAAGCGGAGAAAGAAGAATGGCCTCTCGGCCGTTCTGGACGTGACCCAATTCGCATAGCGCCGGTGCGATATGCTATGCATCCATGGTGCACTGCGTGGTCCAGCCTGGAGAAGCCAGATGAGACGGCGGGATTTCATTGTGCTCCTGAGCAGCGCGGCGATGACGTGGCCAGGTGGCTCCCGCGCACAGAAGTCTGATCGCATCCGGAGAATCGGCTTGCTCATGATCATTGCTGAGACTGAGTCCGAGGCGCAGGCTGATCTGCGCGCCTTCAAGCAGGGACTTCGCACTCTGGGTTGGGTGGAAGGAGAGAACATCAAAGTTGACTACCGCTGGACCGCGGGGGACCCAGACCGTTTACGCGCCGACGCGGACAGCTCGTTGATTTGACAGACCTCATTGTCGCTCAAGGCACGCCGGCACTCGCTGCCGCGCGTGATGCGACGCGCTCGCTTCCAATCGTATTCGTTCAGGTCTCCGATCCGCTCGCCCAAGGCTTCGTCGAGAGCCTGGCGCATCCGGGCGGCAATATCACGGGATTTGCGCTTTTTGAGGCATCGATGGGAGCCAAATGGCTGGAAGCGCTCAAGGAGTTGACGCCGGCAACCAAAAGGGTCGCGCTGTTGTTCAACCCCGCTGTGGCCCCTTATTCCACCTTGTATTTCCGCTCCATGGAAGCGGCTGCACCATTAGTCGCGGTGCAACCCTTCGATCTGCCGGTTCATGACGAAGCGGATATCATGCGCGCCCTCGCCAAACTGGCGCGCGAGCAAGACACGGGCCTCGTCGTTCTCCTTGATGCCTTTACACTTCGGCGTCGCGACCTAATCATTTCGATCGCGGCCGAGTACCGTCTTCCGATCATCTATGCTGACCGCCAGTTCGCCGAAAGCGGCGGCTTGGTGGCTTACGGAGTCGCTCGCGTTGATCAGTTCCGCCAAGCGGGGATCTACATCGACCGCATCCTTAAGGGCACTAAACCGCTAGACCTTCCAGTCCAACAGCCCACAAACTTCGAGTTGGTCATCAATCTCAAGACCGCGAAGGCGCTTGGCATCACCATTCCTCCGTCGCTGCTCGCCCGAGCCGACGAGGTGATCGAATGAGGCAGCGCGAGTTGATGCTAGTTTGATGCTGCTGCCGAACAGAAATTGAATTGGTTGGGATGGCTGCCTTTGCGCACCGGCCTCATTCAGCCGGCTTTCACGAGTGACCGCTTACCACCTTTCCGGTCATTCGTCGCGGAGAGTCCTATCAAGCGAACTGACCCAGAGTTGCCACCTACAACTCGCTTGACCGTTCGAAGCGGGGGCAGCCTCCGCAGGGTTGTAGTCCGAACGAGCGGATCAAAGGTCGGGAATTAGATATGTGCGAAGACTAAGAAATGGATTCGTTGAGCCACTTGCCTGACCGCGCTATGCTATGTCCGACGCTGCACCAAGTGCTGGCCCGCCGCCTCGGAAGAGACGGACGCCAAAGGGGCGCCCATGTCGAACGTGATACGTATTTGTTGCCTTGTGACGGCCATGCTCTGCACTCTCGGTCTGGCGCTGGCGACCCCGTCGGCGCCTGGCGCCGTAGTCTATTTCATAGGCTTGAAGGACGGCGACACCGTCAAGAGCCCGTTCGTCGTGCGTTTCGGCCTATCGGGTATGGGCATTGCGCCGGCCGGCGTAGAGAATCAACCCAATACCGGCCACCATCACCTGCTCATCAATGCCGAACTCGACGGCGACGAGCTCAAGCAGCCCATCCCGATGGATGAAAATCACCTGCATTACGGCAAGGGTCAAACTGAGGCCGTCCTGAACCTGCCTGCGGGGACCCACACGCTGCAGCTCGTGCTTGGCGACTGGACGCACGTTCCGCACGAG
Source organism: Rhizobiales bacterium GAS188 (assembly GCA_900104855.1). Taxonomy (NCBI): domain Bacteria; kingdom Pseudomonadati; phylum Pseudomonadota; class Alphaproteobacteria; order Hyphomicrobiales; species Rhizobiales bacterium GAS188. Next base: position 1,316,647 of record FNSS01000001.1, on the reverse strand, counting down.
CCGCCAGTCCTGTCCGACCGGATCACCATAAAAGTAGAATAATGCGAGGACGCCCGGCAGGAGCAACCGCTCCATGCTCAGACTGGGCGCGGGGCTTCCGATCCGGCTTGTCGCCGCACTGCATGACACAAGCTCGGAGATGATCGAGAAGAACTACTCGGCATACATCGTCGACGCCATGGATGAGCTGGCTGCGAAGGCGGTGGTGCCGTTGCTGCCATCTGCCCCTGCGCAAATCAGGGCGGTGACTGGAGGCTGACTGTGAAGAAGTTCAAAGCACGCGGGCGATTGGTCTCGATTGCAGCGCTGGTGCTTCTGGCGCTCTCTGCATTGGCGAGCTGCGGCACTCCCCGATGCACGACCGCTGGATGCGGCTTCGACTCGAAGTTCTGAAAACACCATCCTAGCCGGCGAGGCGGGGAATGGCCGTCCTGGAAGCCCCCAGGGCTCGGAAACGCCATCCTGATGGCCAGGGCTCCTCGAAGCCGGGATCAGCACCCCAAACAAGCTCATTTTTCCGAGGGAAATCGCAACATATTGTCGCATATTGAGATTGGAAGCCACAGGACGCCCCAGGACGGCCGTTCCGGCGTCCGGGCTAGGGTGGTTTGCCCTCCAAGCCCCCAAACGCCGTGTACGATTCCCGGACGGGCTCGGCGGGGCGTTCGGGCTGGTCGTCGACCCGGTGGCCCCCTGGAGGGAGCGAGTTTTCAGACCAGAACAGGGAACCCGGTTTGAACAATTGCGTTCCCGCAGTATCGGAGTGTGGGTAAAAATCGCCGTGCGGAAATCGGCTGAGTATTGGCACCATGCGGCCGACCTTGTGAAATTGGCGGCCAAAACACGTGACGTGGCGAACAAGGCCGCCTTGATCTCTATGGCTGGCAGCTGGCGAGAGCTTGCGTCTTGCATGAACAGACTTGAAATAATGGATGAGGCGCTCGCCACAGACCGCCGCGATCCGCCGAGCAGGGGGAAACGTCCGCTCTGACAAGAGCCGCGCTTATCCGTCACCCAGGTTGAAGGCCTCTTGATCAAAATGAGTAACGGCCTTTAGACCGGCATCCGTCCGGCGCCATTTGCCCTCTCGGTGGTCTATGTCGATATATCCCCAGTCGTAGAGGGAAGCGGCCACGTAGCGAGCCCCGTCCCGGAAGTGGGGGAGATGTTCCCAACGATCGGGAGCGCGCTTCAACATGCCGATCTCAGCCGCAGTCATAGAATTGGGGACCTTGCCCATTATCGCTCTCCGCTCCTGAGCGGCCCGTCTGTGTCGCGTATGTTGGTGGAGATCGAGTCGCCCGCTGGCAGATCATGACAACAACGCCGGATTGGCCTTCGCGGTTCCCATTGCTGTTGCCATCGCGATTTGGACTCGCGCTCAGCGCTCTAAGACGAGAATTGTGGATAGCGACCGAGGGAGCCGTATTGAGGCTTGCGGCAATTCGTAGGATGAGCGGTGCGTTGCACTGATTCGTTCCCGGGGGCGGCGGTAAGCAGAGGCCGCAGATGACGGTAAATGGGGAGGATGAGCACGCAGCATGGCGGATTGCGGTCGAGGCGCTTTTGATCGAGCTGATGCTAAGGTCCGCAAGCTCCCAAAGCGACCCAGCCTACGAGCTGGTCAGCTTGGGAGTTCTCGCCCTGGACAATGTCGGGGACGATGAGGGCGAGCCTATGCCGCACGAGAAGCGCGAAGTTGTGCGTATCATCAGCGACCTGACGCGCAGAGCGAGGGAGTTGATGGCTTGATCACGCCGTATGACCTTCCGGGTTGTTGGGTTCTTCCGACCTGACGATGGTCGTGGGCTACTGGGTCGAGCACGATCGGGACATTGCGTCCCGTGCCCTCCCAATGGAGATCAAGGCGCGACGCCGGAAGAGTTTGGCAATCAACCATCCGGCCGCGCGAGATACCACGCTCAGAAACAAGCTCGGTGACAATCCTCTCATGAGCAGCTCCTCAATGGGGCAGGCAGCTCTCCGAAGCCCGCGAGAATTTCGATCGATCCGGGACGCCCGAACTCAATCTCGCCTCGCCATTCAAAGGCGACGGCGCCTCCCCTTTGGTAAGCGAGCGACCGGGCTTTCCTAACGGCAGACTGTGCGCTTAGCACCTCGTCACACCTCCCGGCTACGAACTCTCCGTCAGGGGTTTGCTCGACGCCCACCGCGAAATAGCGGGTCATCTGCATCTTATTTCCGTAGGTCCGACGGGATCAGATGTCCTGAAATATCGATCCCGGCCTGATGCTCTTGCCTTAAGCGGCTCGGGACATCCTGCTGCTTTCAATGGTTCTCAACGCTCGATTGATGGCGCGCAGGCGCAAGACCTTTTCGCGGCTTGGCCTCAGAGCTATTGACTGCTCGAAAACCTGTTTCCAGGCAGTGAGCTCGTATTCGGGCATCTTCTCATAGATGTCGAGATATGGGTTCTGCACAAACTTTGTGAGAGCCCCGACAATGTCTGTAGGGGTCATTGGCGACCTCCCGAGTATCCTGCGCACAACAGCCATCATGCGAGGCAGAACTGTGCACGGAGTAAGCCCCACGCCCTTTTCCGCTATAACTCGGATAGTGGTCGATTGGTTCCTATTGGTCGGTCTCGCGGCGCTGCAGAGGCAACTTGGCGCGTCCACTGGACGAGCCGGGCATGGAAATTGTGACGATCGGTCTTGGTGATGGTCGGTTGTCTCACAACTGGCCGTTGCCAGGCCCCGCTGGGCATTCCCCCGTTTGGCGGGGCCACCTTCTATCCCGAATTGGCGGACGTGCCGGCCCGCGCCGTCGCCAAGCGCGAGGCCAGGAAGGCGGACCTGATCGATTGAGAGGGAAGGGCGGGCGGCAACGCGCCGATGCCGCTTGCGCTTCAGTTACGCGGAGGTGCCTCGATACACCGCACAGAATCCATATGTCGGCGCTGGGGGTGATCGCTTTTACTGACGGATGCGAAATCCGAGGCGGGCGTGACGCTGCGGAAGGGCAGTCGGAACTAGCGAGCCGTCAACACGTTTTCCTCTGGAGAACGCAGAAACTACAAGGTCCGCGCAAACTCTGTCGTGGAAGGGTGGTGGCTGTGTGTTCTGGCGGGCGATTTGGAGTTCGCCGCCGAGAAAAGCAGGGGAGGAAGGGGGAAGGGACATGCCGACCAGCCTACCTGCGCGGATCAAGCCCCGGCCGCTGACACTCGAATATGAAACACGGGCCCTTGAGCTGCTGTTCTTAGCGGCGCTGGGTCTGGTGACATTTGCTTGGGTGGGGATCTTGATCTCCCTGGCCAGCCGCCTTCTCTGAGACGGCGGAGCGAGGTTGACCAAGATGACCGCGCAAGAGGCCGTAGGGGCATGGACGGCAAGCCCTATCGGGAGTGGGCGGTGCCGGCCAAGTTCGTGCGGAGCCTGGGCAAGGTGTTCGGCGCGCTGAGAAAGGCGATCTTCCGTCGCGCAGAGAACTGAGCGCGGAGCAGCGAAGAGGACGAGCGGGGACGCAATACGGAAAACCCGCCCGCCCCCACTCCGGTGCGCGGGAGAGACCTTCCCGCGCCGAATCAGTATGCGGCTGTAGGGTTACCGGCGGCTTAAGCTCGCTGTCGGCTCTCACCACAACTTGAAGATCAGCCCCAACGCGATGCCGATCACGGCGAGGCATAGGATTATCGCGAACACCGCGTAGTCGCGCCCGCTGGGCTGACCGGGCTGATGGCGCCAACCGAGCCGACCGGGCCAACCACGGCGGCCGGGCCGGCCGGGCGAAGGTTGATCCGACATGCCGGCAGTATAGCCCCTGCCCAACAAAAACCCCGCCTCTTTTCGGGGAGGGGGCTAGTTGGATCGGATAGGCCGGAGTTGGCCACGGAGCGTTTTCCCATACACCCATCGTGGCGGGACCTCACCGGATTCCCGTCGCCCCCCGGTGGGGTCCGCCTAATCGCTGGATGGATTCGCGGTTGCGCGCCCGCATGGGGAACCAACATTGAACTTAGAGGGCGCTTTTCCTGTCGAGTCCGCCGTCTTGCTCGAATCAAACCGGGCACGGACACGGAACGTAAAGTGGCCTGGATGGCTAGCCCAAGCACAACATCATTTCTTGTATATGTGAGGGCCCCACGGCGCCTGTTAACCTTCTGCGTTAACCGCGACCTTATGCCCCCATAGGACCACCGGTCGCGGCCAGGACTCCGCTGGCGCTCCGGTATGCCGGCGGAGTCCACCCTCACACCTCACCCTGGAATGGTTGCGCCCGGCGTGCATCTAGGGCTAGCAACAGGGGCCGCAGATGACGGAAAAGGCTGAGGATAAGCACGCAGCTTGGCGGCTCGCGGTCGAGGCGCTGTTGATCGAGCTGATGCTAAGGTTTGCATGCTCGGAGAGCGACCCCCAAAGCGCGCTGACCAGCTTTGGAACTCTCGCCCTGGACAATATCGGAGACGATGAGGGCGAGCCTAGGCCGCAGGAAAAGCGCGACGCTGTGCGTATCATCGGCGCCCTGACGCGCAGAGCCAGAGAAATGGTGACTTGATCGCTCCTGCGTTCATCCACCTGGCCTTGGTGTTGAAGGTCCTCTAGGGCCTCCGCAACATGCCGGGGATTGCCGTTCCGTCTGGCCCGAACATGGCGAACGACAATTCGCACATTTCGTTATTGTGACGCATGAACGCCCTTCGGAGCTTGTGACGCACTTCGACAACCTTCACGCCGTGAGGCCCTGTCCTGGAAAGTTGGGCTGCGTCGATGCCGTGATCGGCCAGATAGCGATTGAACGCCGCCTGATCGACGACGATGTTCAAGCAGGACTTCCCCGCCATCAGGACATTCAACAAGCCTTCGGTGACTGGGAACGGCGCAACTCTCATCTTGTCCTGCCCGCTCGCCGGTAACGCGAACTGAGCAGCCATCAGCAACGCGCATAGTGCTCGCCGAGCCCTCGCCGACCGATGTCTGTCCAGTTTCAAGCAAAGCATCCCGGATTTGCTTGCTCATGGTGTATCAAACCCAGGCACCGCTTGCACGTCCGTGATAAAATCTGATTCGGCCCCGGTGATCATCGCCCCGTGGCCGGGACCTCACCGGATTCCCACCTCGGTGGGGTCTGCAGCCTATGTGAGTGAATTCCGGGTAAGGCTCGTCCTCCGGCTTATTTTGAGCGCCCACCATTAGAAGGTGGCAAAAGCAAATGCGATACAGACTCTATTGCGCTCCGCAGTGGACCTCCGAGTCGCAATATCGGGAAATGAAGCCGCGCCTTCCGCCCATGTCATACACTGAACTCGACGACGCACTTGGCATGGCAAGGCTGATCAGGGATCGCGTGGGCGGCGGTATCACTACGTGGGAGATCGAGTGCCCAGACGGATCGACGATTGGCCGATACGAGATTGCCCGGCTGCTCCGCGAGCGCGGTGACGAGCTGGTGGGACGCCCGAAGGTATATTAGCGGGGGCGGCCCCGTGCCCGGGCTCTGCGGGCTCCCTGGGGCTTCCTGAAGGGGCGTGGTAGCGTGACCGTTGGCGATGGCGACGATCCCCCCGGTTGACGCCGTGACCACGGGCGGGGACCGCCCAGTTGAAGGAAGGAAACCATCCTCCGCTGACCTTCAACTGCGCCCGCTCCACTCCGAAAACAAAATCCGGTTGAGGCGGGCGCCGAATCGCGCCTCATTCTACTGCGCCCTTGCCGCGCCGCTCCGCGCCAGCTGCTCGTCGATCACCCACCTCTGACGAGCAGCGTCTCCTCGGGCGTCCGCTCGGCTATTTGGAAGAAGGCTAGCGGCGGATGACCAGACGCCCCAACATCGACGCCGACGGACAAGGCGACCTGGTGGGGCATGGCGGTGCACACAGCGAACGGCAGGGTTGCGCCAGAAGCAGTCCTGCTGGGGCTCATCATCAATGACTTGCGTGACCGGCGAGACCCACGCCGAGTACTTCCCGGGGACGCAGCTGGAGGCACAATCATGAAAGCCGCCAGCATCCTGGTGGGCAGCATCCTGGTGGGCAGGGTCATTCCCGCTGAAGCTGCCGGTTGCTGTGGTCGCGCCGCTCACCACAGCAAACGCACTGGTGCCGATTAGGGTCATCAACGTCGATTTGGCCGACCTCCTACTCGGGTAGTCGAGGTACCCTTAATGTTCGACCCGGTATAGGCGCCATCGCTCCGGCACGCCTTTGAGTTGGTGAACGCCGTGATCCTTGAAGCGGATTCCAGATTGCGACATCAGATCCTTGACCGCGCTCGAGACAAGGACTTCGCCGGCACGCGCTTTAGCGGCGACGCGCGCGCCGATGTGAAACGCGAGACCGAACACCTCCGCTCCGCTCACCTTGAATTCGCCCGCGTGCAGCCCCACCCTGATCTCTAGCCCCAGCGTGCGCACCGCCTCGCGGATCGCGGTCGCGCAACGGACCCCGGCAGCCGGCGTGCCGAACGTCGCTAGCAGTCCGTCCCCCGTCGTCACGACTTCTTTTCCGCGCAAAGCCTTCAGCTCTCTACGGACGGCGGCGTAATAGTGATTCATCACCTGTGTCCAACGCGAATCGCCCAGCCGTGCGGCTTTTTCGGTAGACCGTACGATATCAACAAAGAGGATCGTGGCGAGCGCTTGTTCGAGCTCGGCGCTATGGTCGGCGGTTCGACGCCGGATCGCCATTTTTCCAGCCAATAGTTCATAGCGATGGTTGCGTCGCCGCGCGATTGCGGCTTTTGCATAGACTTTGGCACGCTCAACCGTACCGCAACGAATCGTTTTGGCCCTCGGTGGAAACGTCCAGTAAACCCGTCGCCCATCTCCGACGCCACGGACCTCCACGGCGCCCCACTTGAGGAAAACCGTCGAGCCAACCCGTCGAACGCACCATGCCTTTGACGTGTATCCGGAGACGTTCGCCTGATGGACTCCGATGCGAAGGAACTTGGGCATGAGCGTCCGGCCGATCGACCGTTTGGGCCTACCTAGGGTAAACCGTAGTCATACATTCCTGCGCTGGCAACAGTGGCAACTCGCACGTGAAGACCGCGAAGGCACTCGGTCTCGACCTGCCGCCATCGCTGCTCGCCGAAGCCGACGAGGTGATCGAATGAGACGGCGCGAGTTCGTTGGGTGCTGCTCTGGCTAAATGTCGACTTGGCCGATGTGGCACCCAAGGCTTGAAGGTCCGCAATCCACCAAAGCGGTCCATTGCTTCGCGCATGATCTATTTGATCTTCACCGCGAGCGCCCGGCGAAGTCGCTCGATGCGACCATCGCCGTAGGGTTAGCTCATCGCCATCGCCGCCTCTTCCGTGACTGCAACCGTCGAGGTCGTCGGCGCGATCTCATCCGCGACGGGCATGGCCGGGCCACCGTCCCGGTCGAGCTCGGACGGCGTCGCCGCGCCGGCTTGGCGATGGGCGCAGAGGTCTGCGAGCGGGCAAGCATCGCAAGCGGGCAACCGATGATGGCAGCGCGCCTGGCCATGCGCTTTCAACAGCCAGTGCAATTCGTAGAGGTCATCGGCATCGTAGCTGTCGGGAACATGCTCGGCGAGCAGGCGCAGCTCGCGGGCGGAGCCGCGTGGGCCGGGCACGAGGCCGAGCCGGAAGCAAGTCCTCAGCACATGCGTGTCGGCCGCGAAGACGCGCTTGCGCAAGCTGCTGAAATTGAGCGTCGTCGCCGCGACTTCCGGGCCGATTCCGGGCAGCTTCTGCAAGAAGGCCATGGCGTGATCGGCCGTCCAGCTGTCGAGGAAAGCGAGATCGAAGCGGCCGCGCCGGTCGCGGATCAGGCGGGCGCAATCGATGAGGCGCATGGCCTTGTCGGAAGCGTAAGTCACTTCGGCGAGGTGCGGCAGGATAGCGGCGGGCTCGGCATCGGGCAGCATGTCCCAGGACGGGAAGTGCCGGCGCAACTGCTCGAAGGCGGCGTCGGAGACGACGTCCAAGCTGCGCGAGCCGATCATCGCCTTGACGAGCTGCGTGGTCGGATCAGCGCGCTCGGCGTCATGCTGCGGCCCATGCACGGCGATGAGGCGCGCGCGGATGCGCGGCAGGATCGGGTCATCGTCGAAAGGAAGCTGGAGTTGCATCAGGGGTCTCGTCAGTGGAAATCGCGGCTCTTGAGGAGCGACAGGCTCGGCCCGCGCGGCCGCATATCGTCGCTGCGCGGTGTGGCAGAGCCGCTATCCGGCAGGCAGCGCAGATCCTCGGTGAGGTCGACGAATTCCTCCGCGATCACATGCACCACGATGCCGACGCGCTGCAGGCGCCCGCGCACCGCGAGCAGGCGCGCGGTCATGACCGTGATGCGGTTCCTGGCAAAGACCTTCGGCCAGACGATGATATTGGCGATGTCGGTCTCGTCCTCGAGCGTCATGAAGACGACGCCCTTGGCGGTTCCCGGCATCTGCCGCATGAGCACGAGGCCGGCGACCGTGATGCGCATATCCTGGCGCATATTCGGCGGCAGCTCCTCACCGCGATGCACGGCATTGGGCAGCGCGCCGAGCCGCGCCAGCTTGTCGCGCAGGAAGCTCACCGGATGCGCCTTCAGCGACAGCCCGGTCGCCACATAATCCTCCACCACATGCTCGTTGAGCGGCATGGCGGGCAGCGCGATCCGGGCTTCCTCGAACAGCTCGTCGCCCATATGGGCGGCGAACAGCGGAAGTGAAATTTCCGCGGCGGTCGCGGCCTTCACGCCGGCGCGCGCCCTCTCGATGCCGATGGCGTCGAGCCGCCTTGCGGCCCAGAGCGCGTCGCGGCGGTCGAGCCCCAGCGAGCGAAAGGCGTCGGCTTCGGCCAGGCGCTCGATGGTGAAGCGCGAGACGCTGCCGATCGCAGCCAATCTCTCGATGCTGGCATAGCCGTTGCCGCGCGCCGCGACGAGGCCGACGATCTCCTCTTCGCGCAGGCCCAGGATCTGGCGGAAGCCGAGGCGCACGGCGAAAGGACGCTGCGTCGGATCCGTAGCGGCTTCGAGCGTGCAATCCCATGAGCTGTAATTGACGTCCGCCTGTCTCACCTCCACGCCATGCCGGCAGGCATCGCGCACCAGCTGGGCCGGCTGGTAGAAGCCCATGGGCTGGCTGTTGAGGATGGCGGCGCAGAACACTTCCGGATAGTGGCATTTGAGCCAGGCCGAGACGTAGACGAGCAGCGCGAAGCTCGCCGCATGGCTCTCGGGAAATCCGTATTCGCCGAAACCCTCGATCTGGTTGAAGCAGCTTTCGGCGAATTGCCGCTCATAGCCGCGCCGGGTCATGCCGGAGATGAACTTCTCGCGGTAGAGATGCACGGTGCCGTTATGACGGAAGGTCGCCATGGCGCGCCGCAAGCCGTCGGCTTCACTCGGCGAGAATTTGGCGGCCGTGATGGCGATCTGCATCGCCTGTTCCTGGAAGAGCGGCACGCCGAGGGTGCGCTGCAGCACCTCCTTCAGCTCGTCGGCATCGCCATAGCGCGGATCGGGCGAGGGATAATGCGTCCTGTCGATGCCGTCGCGCCGGCGCAGATAGGGATGCACCATATCGCCCTGGATGGGGCCCGGCCGCACGATCGCGACCTCGATGACGAGGTCGTAGAAGCGCCGCGGCTTGAGGCGCGGCAGCATAGACATCTGCGCCCGGCTCTCCACCTGGAACACGCCGACCGAATCGGCGCGCGACAGCATCTCGTAGACCTTGGGGTCGTCACGGGCATCACCCGGCCGCACGCAGGCGAGCGAGATGTCGTTTTGCCCGTAATGGGTCTTCAGGAGATCGAGGCCCCGCCTCAGGCAGCTCAGCATGCCGAGGGCCAGCACATCGACCTTCATCAGGCCGATCACGTCGATATCGTCCTTGTCCCATTCGATGAAGGTGCGGTCCTCCATGGCGGCATTGCCGATCGGCACCGTCTCGTCGAGCGCCTCGCGCGTCAGCACGAAGCCCCCGACATGCTGGGAGAGGTGCCGCGGAAAGCCGATGAGGGCACCCGCGAGCTCCACGGCCTGGCGGATGGCCGGATTTCCGGGATCGAGCCCGATCTGGCGGATATGCTCTCCGGCGATGCCCTCATCATTGCTGCCCCAGACGGTCTTGGCGAGGGCCGCGGTGACGTCCGGCGTCAGCCCCAGAACCTTGCCGACCTCGCGGATGGCGCGGCGGGAGCGATAATGGATGACGGTCGCGCAAATGGCGGCGCGGTGCCGCCCGTAGCGCTTGTAGATATGCTGGATCACCTCCTCGCGCCGATCATGCTCGAAATCGACATCGATATCGGGCGGTTCGCCGCGCTTCTCGGAGATGAAGCGGGCGAAGAGCAGCTTGGTGGTCGTCGGATCGACCTCGGTGATGCCGAGGCAGTAGCAGACCGCGCTATTGGCGGCCGAGCCTCGCCCCTGGCAGAGGATGCCTTCGCCGCGCGCGAAGGCGACCACGTCATGGACGGTGAGGAAATAGCGCGCAAATTGGAGCTTGGCGATGAGGACGAGCTCCTCGCCGAGCGTCTTGCGGATATCCTCGGGCAGGCCGAGCGGGAATTTGTTCTTGGGGTAGCGTCGCCCGGCGCCCTCCCAGGTCAGGTCCTCGAGATGTTGCTGGGCCGTCTTGCCGGGCGGCACCGGCTCGTCGGGATATTCGTATTTGAGCTCATCGAGCGAGAAGCTGCAGCGTTCTGCGATCTCGACGCTGCGGGCGATCGCCTCTTCGAAACCGGCGAAGAGCCGCGCCATCTCGGCAGGCGGCTTGAGATAGCGTTCGGCGTTGATCGTCAGCCGCAAGCCCGCATCGGCGATGCTGCATTTCTCGCGGATGCAGGTGACGATATCGGCGAGCGGCCGGCGCCCGGCTGCATGGTAATGGACGTCGTTGACGGCGACGAGAGGCGCACCGAGCTTGGATCCGAGCTCGGCGAGACGCCTGAGGCGGCGCGGTTCGTCGCCGCGATGGCGATGCACGCCGGCAAGGAAGACACGGCCCTTGGCCCGACGCACCAGGAGGGCGAGCCGCTCCTGGAAAACCCGATCCGGCTCGTCCGCGGACTCCTCTTGCGGCAAGGCGATCAGCATCTGCCCTTCGCTCGCGGCGAGGATCGCCTCGAAGCCGAGCAGGCACTCACCCTTCTTCGCCTCGAGATTGCCGGCCGTCAGCAAGCGGCAGAGACGCCCATAGGCAGCGCGATCGATCGGATAGGCGATGGCCTCGAAGCCGTCCGTGGTCACGAGCCGTGTGCCGACCAGGAGCTTGATGGGTGGCCGCATCGTTGCGGCGTCCTTTTGCGCCTCCGCCGCCTCGCTCTGTCGCCTCTTCGTCTCGGCATAGGCACGCACGACGCCGGCGAAGCTGTTGCGGTCGGCGATGCCGATGGCGGCAAGGCCGAGCGCATCGGCCGCGGCCACCATCTCCTGGGGATGCGAGGCGCCACGCAGGAAGGAGAAATTGCTGGTGACGGCGAGCTCGGCATAAGCGGTCACGGTCATTTCCCTCACGCGAAGAGCCCGTGCACGAACCAGCGCGGCGAGGCCGTCTCGCTGCCATAGAGACCTTCGCGATACAGCCAGAAGCGGCGCCCGATTTCGTTTTCGACGAGGTAATAATCGCGCGTCGGCTGCGGCTTGCGATGGCGCCACCATTCGCCGGCGATGCGCTCGGGCCCCTGCGCCAGGGCGACGCTATGCATCACACCGCGCCAGCGAAAGCGCCTTGGAGGGCCCTCGGGGATGAGGGCAGTGACCTCCTCGGCGGGCTCGGCGCGCCGCAGCATCAGCAGGGGGCGGGGCCGTGCCGCGTCCGGACTGCGCCAAGGAGACGAGATGCTGGGGAAGATGTTGGGCGGCTGGATGTCGGCCGCGTCATGGAAGGTTTCGGCCGTCTCGGGCAGATGGCTCTCGACCGGCTTGAGCCGCCGCACGCTGCCGGAGCCCAGCCGTTGCCGCAGCCCGTCGATGAGCGCGGCACAGCGTTCGGTCCGGTCGGCATAATCGGCCAAATCTGCTTGATCGGGGCTGGAGGTGAGCTCGCCCTGCCGCGCCTGCAAGGGCTCGGCCTGCGTGACAGCGAGGCCGATCACCTCGAAGCCGAAGCCGGCATCGAGCTTGGCATCGATGCGTTCGAGCTTGAGGGCGAGGAGCCGCGCCACATGCCGGGGGCTGCGCGTCGGCAAGGCGAGGCCGATATCAACCGTCGTCACCTCGCCGTCGACGCGATAGAGGCTGAGCCGCAAATGCCGCGCTCCCATGCCGTCGCGCTGCAGAGGATGGACGAGCTCCCCCATGAGCTTCCCGGCGAGGTCGAGGACCGCCTCTTGCGTGAAGACCGGCTCGATGAGGCAGCGCCGCCGGTGATAGCTCGGCGGCGGCGAGATGAAGGTGAGCGGCTCGGGCGCGCGGCCCAGCGCCTGGTCGAGGCGTTGCAGCAGCTCGGCCTCGAAGCGCGCCGCGAAAGGCGCGCGCGGCTTGTCGATCAGCGCGCCGACATGCTTGAAGCCGAGCCGCCGCAAGGTCTTTCGGGTCGCATCCGCAAGACGCAGCGCCGCGATCGGCAAGGGAGCTATGGCATTCGCCAGGGCATTGGCTTCTTGACCTGAGGGGAGGACCAGGCGAGGCGAGGGATGGAAGCGCGACAGGGCCCAGGCGGCGCCCGGCGTATCGGCGACCGCAAGGCGCGCCGGCAGGCCGAAGCGCATGAGCCGCTTGGCGAGATCGGCGATGAGAGCCTCCTCACCGTCGAAGAGATGCGCCGCCCCGCCGATGTCGAGGAAGAAGCCGTCCGCGCCGCTCTTCTCGTCGAAGGGCGAGACGGCAGGAGCATAGCGCGTCGCCCAGAGCGCCAGGCGATGCAAGGCGACATCGTCGCTCTCCGGATCGGCAGTTTGCACTTGCAGGTAACCGGCCTTCGCCCGCGCATCGGCGAGCCCGTCCCCGACCACGAGCCCCGCGGCTTCGGCCGCCATATTGGTGGCCGCGATGCGCGGCCCCCCGGCCGCATCGACCGTCAGCACGAAGGGGCGCTCAGGATCGAGCCGCGCTTGCGGCGAGGGGCTGCTCGCCTCGGCCGCCAGGCGCCGCAGGATCGGCCATCGGGGCAGCCAGACTGAAACGATACGCAACATGATCCCACTCCACCAACCACTCGCCGATTTGTCCGTTGCGGCAGCGCTCGAGCCGCAAGCGCCATCGCCTTCGCCCGAAAAGGCCGAAACGGTCGCGCTCCGCCCTGGCGGCGCCGACGCGCCAACGTGTCGCCGCCGCGCTCGAGCCCGTCATCCCGGCCGGGCGCAACAGGATCAGGGGCAGCCCCGAGCTCCCCGCCGCCAGATGCAGGCGGCGGCTCGCCTTCAGGTCGAGCTCCCGGCCGATGGCGCCGGCAACCGCTGCCGGCACGGCCGAGCGCAAGGCCTCCTCCATGGCCCAGAGCGCCTGCAGCTCGTCTTGCGTCTCGACCAGGATCAGGCGGGCCGGATCGAGGCCGAGCTCGGCGAGGCCATGCCCGTAAGGACGCCCGCAATCGGCAAGTCCCCGCGGCGAGAGGACGAGAAGCAACGGCGCCCCCTCGGGCATGCGCCCGAGCAGGGCCGCGACGAAGCCGAAGGCTGCCGGCATGTCGCCTTCGCGCTCGGATGCGACCTCGTGCAGCGCACCGGCCGCGAGGCAGCGCCCTGGCAGATGCGCGTCGAGGGCCGGAAGGCCGAAGGAAAAACCCTGTCTCGAGGTCGAAACGCTCTCCAGTTTGGGCAGAAGGCGACGCAGATCGCCCACGATTTCGGCGCGGCTTCTGGCTAGGGGAGGATCTTGGGCAAGACCCTGGATCGGGGCGACGGATGATGGCATGACGCAACAACTCGTTCTGCCGGATATTAGAACAAAATAGGAACATTGCAAGCCTGTTCAAGGCCCTGCTGTTGGGACCGCGGGCGTCCCGCCCGCTCTTAAAACGGAGGGATTGCTCGGATGCGCCGGCAGGGCTTTGCTGCCGCCGGCCCCTATTCCACCGGATCGCCGAGAAGGCGCTCGCCTTGAACCGCCGCGCCGGGGGCCTGCCTCGCCGCCGACAGGACGATGGCAGCAACGATCCCGGACAAGATCGACGCGGCGAGCACCGCCAGGCGGATCTGCACCTGCACCGCCTCATCATCGATGGCGAGCGTGCCGATGAACAAACTCATGGTGAAGCCGATACCCGTGAGGACCGCGACGCCGTAAAGCTGAACGATCGACGCGCCCGCGGGCCGTGCCGCAATTCCGAGCTTGATCGCCGCAAGACAGGCGCCAAAGACGCCGAGCTGCTTGCCGACGAACAGCCCCGCGATGATCCCGAGCGGAACAGGTGCCGTGAGCGCCGAAAGCGACACGCCTGTGAGCGACACCCCCGCATTGGCAAAAGCGAAAATCGGCACGATGGCGTAGCTGATCCAGGGTTTCAGCGCATGCTCGGTTTGCTCGAGAGGGCTTTCGTCTTCATCGCCATGACGGGTCAGCGGCATGGCGAAGCCCACCGCCACGCCGGCAAGCGTCGCGTGAACCCCGGATTTGAGGACGCAAACCCAGGTGAAGACGCCGACCACGACATAGAGCGCACGATTGCGCGCGCCGAGCAGGTTCAGGGATGCGAGAGCCGCAACGCCAACTCCCGCGAGCGCCAGCGACGTGACGGACAGCTCGTCCGTATAGAACACGGCGATGACGACGATCGCCATGAGGTCGTCGATGATCGCGAGAGCAAGCAGGAACGCCCTCAGCGAAGCCGGCACGGCGCGGCCGAGAAACGCACAAATGCCGATCGCGAAGGCGATATCGGTCACCGACGGAACCGCCCAGCCCCGCAACGCTTGCGGGTCGCCCCAGTTCAATGCGGCATAGATCGCGGTCGGCACGACAAACCCGCCTGTCGCTGCAATCAGCGGCAGAGCCGCCTTCCTCATATCCGCGAGCTCGCCCGCCAATGCCTCGCGCTTGATCTCGAGCCCGATCAACAGGAAGAAGACCGCCATCAGGCCGTCATTGATCCAGTGCTCGAGGGTCTTGGAGAGCCCCAATGATCCGATGCGGATCTCGCCCGTCAGCTCGAACAAGGCATTGTATGAAGGTCCGAGCGAAGAGTTCGCGATCACCAGCGCCGCAAGGGTCGCGACGCCGAGCGCGATGCCGCCGTAGAGATCTTCCTTGCCAAGATCCTCCTGGCGAAGATCGTCTTCGCGAAGATTTTGGGGCGTCGTCACCGGATGAACCTGCGCAGGCATTTTGACCTTTAGCCGATCAAGGCCTTCGCGGCCTCAGGCGAGAGCGAAGTCTGGAACAGGGATTGACGAAGTCAAGTCCGGATTGGCGGGGCAACGGAGTTGCCGACCGGCGCGTTCATGGCGAATATGCGGGCGCGAATGCGCGCCTGCCCGAAAGTCCACCGCCTTGCCCCAGCCCGGAAGCACCGCCTCGGTCGAGCTGACCGCGCTCCTCACCGCGGTGACGCGCGACGAGCCGCGCCTCTTGACCATCGATGAGGGGGCGGCGCTGCCGTCCGGGCCGTTCGAGCAGCGCCATCGCAGCCTGCAGACGGGCTTGCGCTCCTGGGTCGAGCGCCAGACGCGCCATCCAGTCGGCTATGTCGAGCAGCTCTACACTTTCGCGGACCGCGACCGGACGAGCGACGGGGAGGGCTCTCGCGTCATCTCGATCAGCTATCTGGGGCTGACCCGCGAAGCCGGCTCCTCGGGCACCGAGCGTTCGAGCTGGCAGAGCTGGTATCGCTATTTCCCTTACGAGGATTGGCGCTCGGGCGTGCCTGCGATCCTCGCCAAGGCGCTCATGCCGCGCCTGCGCCAATGGGTCGCCGCCGCCCCCGACCGCGTGACCAAGCGCGAGCGTGCCCAGCGCGTCGAGATCGATTTCGGCGATTGCGACGATCGTTCCTGGAATGAGGAGCTCGTCCTGCAGCGCTACGAGCTCCTCTATGAGGCCGGCCTGGTGCCCGAAGCCGGCCGGCGGGCTGTGGTTGGCGCAGGACAGGCTCGCGATCCGCAAGCGGCTTTCGGCCAGCCGATGCATCACGACCATCGGCGCATCCTGGCGACCGGCATCGCGCGGCTGCGGGCCAAGATCAAATACCGCCCCGTCGTCTTCGAGCTGATGCCGGAGAGCTTCACCTTGTTGCGCCTGCAGCGCAGCGTCGAGGCGCTCGCCGGCCGCCGCCTGCACAAGCAGAACTTCCGCCGGCTGGTCGAGCAACAAGGGCTCGTCGAGGATACGGGCGAGATGTCGACCGATACGGGCGGCCGGCCGGCGAAGCTCATGCGCTTTCGGCGCGAAGTGCTGCGCGAGCGCAGCGCCATGGGCACCAAGCTGCCGCTGTCGCTGTCGGGGTAGGCGCAACCTGGGACCGCGGGCGTCCCGCCCGCCCTTCGGAACGGCGGGGCGCACGCCGGGAAGGAAGGGCGACCCCTGGGACCGCGGGCGTCCCGCCCGCTCTTGGAAACGGCAGGGCGCACCGCCGGCAAGGAAGGGCGACCGAGACGGTCGCGGTCCCAGCGCCGGCCCCCACGCCACGCATGGGTCGCATGCGAAACGACCCACGGCATCGCACTTGACTTTCTTATGCTCAGTCTTAGCATAAGGGTCGTGAGGCCGAGAGGCCGTTTTTTGTGTCACCTGAAATGCTCAAATTGAGCATATAAGGAGATTATCTCCATGTCTGGATTTGCCACTCCCGCTTCCGAGATGCCTGATTCCGCTACCATCGCCCGCACGGCATCGCTCTATGAGCGGGTCAGATCCGTCATCCCGCCCGTGGAATGGCCGGCCTTCGCCGACGACATCGATGCCATTCTGTCCCTGAAGCGGCGGCGCAACGCCGTCATCCTGGCCCATAACTACCAGACGCCGGAGATCTTCCATTGCGTCGCCGACATCGTGGGCGATAGCTTGGCGCTGGCCCGCGAGGCGATGAAGACGCAAGCGGATGTCATCGTGCTCGCCGGCGTGCATTTCATGGCCGAGACCGCAAAGCTCCTCAATCCCGACAAGACGGTGCTCATCCCCGATCGGCAGGCCGGCTGCTCGCTCGCCGCCTCGATCACGGCGCAGGATGTGCGCCTGTTGCGGCAGCGTTATCCGGGCGTGCCGATCGTCACCTATGTCAACACCTCGGCCGCCGTGAAGGCTGTGTCCGATATCTGCTGCACCTCCGGCAATGCGAAGAGGATCATCGAAGCGCTCGGCGTGCCGCGCGTCATCATGCTGCCCGACGAATATCTGGCGCAGAACATCGCGGCCGAAACCGGAGTCGAGATCATCAGCTGGGCCGGCCATTGCGAGGTGCATGAGCGCTTCACGGCCGACGAGATCCGTTCGTTGCGCGAGCAGCATCCGGGCATCGTTGTTCTCGCCCATCCCGAATGCCCGCCCGAAGTGGTGGCCGAGGCCGATTTCACCGGCTCGACCGCCGCGATGTCCGGTTATGTCTCGACGCAGAAGCCGGCGCGCGTCGTGCTCGTGACCGAATGCTCGATGAGCGACAATGTTGCGGTCGCAAATCCCAAGACCGAGTTCGTGCGGCCCTGCAATCTCTGCCCGCATATGAAGCGCATCACCTTGCCGAAAATCCGCGCCTCGCTCGAGACGCTGACCCATGAGGTGACGATCGAAGCGGGCATCGCAGCGCCTGCCCGCGCCGCCGTCGAGCGCATGCTGGCGATGTGAGGCCTGCAATGGTCGAGATCATCTCAGCTCACGCAGGAGAGCCTGTCATCATCGGCGGCGGGCTCGCAGGGCTCATCACGGCGCTGCGCCTCGCGCCCATGCCGGTCACGGTGCTCGTGCGCCATCCGCTCGGCGTCGAGGCCGCGAGCGCCTGGGCGCAGGGCGGCGTCGCTGCGGCGCTCGGAGAGGATGATGCGCCGCCGTTGCATGCCGCCGACACGCGCGCTGCGGGCGACGGGCTCTGCGATCCCGCCGTCGTCGAACGCGTCACGATGGCGGCGCCCGCGGCGATCGAGGCGCTCACCCGCATGGGTGTCCGCTTCGAGCGCGACGCTGAAGGCCGGCTCGCGCTCGGTCTCGAGGCAGCGCATAGCCGCCGCCGCATCGCGCATGCCGGAGGCGACGCGACCGGGCGCGAGATCATGCGTGCCGTCATTCGCACGGTGTCGCAAACGCCGTCGATCGCCGTCGTGAGCGGCGTCGAGGCGCGCCGCATCATCGTCAAGGACGGGGAGGTGCACGGGGTGCTTGCCGCGGCGGCGTCGCGATATCTTGCCCTCCCGACGCGACGCCTGGTGATGGCGACGGGTGGAGCCGCCGCGCTCTACCGCCACACCACCAACCCGTTGGGCGCAATCGGCTCAGGGCTCGCGCTCGCGGCGCGCGCCGGCGCCGCGCTCGTCGATATGGAGTTCGTGCAATTCCATCCGACCGGGCTCGACGGCGATCGTGATCCGATGCCGCTCGTCAGCGAGGCGGTGCGCGGCGAAGGCGCCGTGCTGATCGACGAGCGTGGAGAGCGCTTCATGGCAGGGCTTGGCCGTGCCGAGCTCGAACCCCGCGACATCGTGGCACGCGCCGTCTGGCGGCATATGGCCAGGGGTCACCAGGTTTTTCTCGATGCACGCACGGCGCTGGGCCCGCGCTTCGCGGAACGCTTCCCGGGCATTGCGGCGTCCTGCCGGGCTGCCGGGATCGACCCGGCGACTTCACCCATCCCGGTCAAGCCCTCGGCGCATTATCATATGGGCGGCATTGCGGTCGACGAGGCCGGCCGCAGCTCCCTGAAAGGGCTGTGGGCCTGCGGGGAAGCGGCTTCGACCAGCCTCCATGGCGCCAACCGCCTGGCCAGCAATTCGCTGCTCGAAGCCATCGTCTATGGAGGCTTCGTCGCCGAGAGCATCATCGGCACGCAGACCAGCGGTATCGGCCGCCTGGCGCCCCGCGATGCGCCGCCGGCGCCTGACGCCGCGCCCGTGCGTGCGATCCTGTCGCGCCATGTCGGGGTCGAGCGCGACCGTGCCGGTCTCGTCAATGCGATCGACGAGTTGCACAAGCTCGCTTTCAGCAGGGGCTCCGCGGCCGAGCCTGCGCTTGTCGGCCTGTTCATCGCCGTCGCGGCGCTCACCCGCGAGGAGAGCCGCGGGGCGCATTACCGGACCGACTTTCCTAGGACTTCATCTCTCCATGCGCAGCGTCGCAAACTCGACCTTGCGGCCGTCGCGGCGCTTGCGGGCGAAGTCCGCGGAGACATGGTTGCTTTTGCATTCGGGGATTGAAAGACATGCACCTTCCGCCTTTGCGGCGCCTCATGATCGAGCCGATCCTGCGCGCCGCCCTGCTCGAGGATCTCGGCCGCGCCGGCGATCTCACCACCGACGCCATCGTGCCCGAGGAGGCGCAAACCGA
This sequence comes from Rhizobiales bacterium GAS188, assembly GCA_900104855.1. NCBI lineage: Bacteria > Pseudomonadati > Pseudomonadota > Alphaproteobacteria > Hyphomicrobiales > Rhizobiales bacterium GAS188. The sequence continues at coordinate 1,297,318 of FNSS01000001.1, read as the reverse complement.
GACCGCGCTCGTTGCGCGCGAGGCGGGCGTGCTCGCCGGGCTCGATGTCGCGCTCCTGGCCTTCGAGCTCGTCGATCCGGCGATCGAGAGCGTCGTCAGGCGCCGGGATGGCGCAGCGCTCGCGCCCGGCGATGAGATCGCCATCGTCAAGGGGCCGGCGCGCGGCATCCTGACGGGCGAAAGGGTGGCGCTGAATTTCCTCTGCCATCTCGGCGGGGTCGCCTCGGCGACCGCCGGCATGGTGGCGGCGATCGCCGGCCACAAGGCGCGCATCACCTGCACGCGCAAGACCATTCCGGGGCTGCGCGCCTTGCAGAAATATGCGGTGCGCCTCGGCGGCGGCAGCAATCATCGCTTCGGGCTCGACGATGCCGTCCTCATCAAGGACAACCATGTGGCGGTGGCCGGCGGCATCAGGCCGGCGATCGAGCGGGCCCGCGCCGCAATCGGCCATCTGGTCAAGATCGAGGTCGAGGTCGATACGCTCCGCCAGCTCGAGGAGGTGCTGGCGGTTGGCGCCGATGCGGTGCTGCTCGACAATATGGAGCCAGATGAATTGCGCCGCGCGGTGGCCATGGTCGGCGGCCGGGCGATCACCGAGGCCTCCGGGCGGGTCGACCTGACGACGGTCGCGGCGATCGCCGCCACGGGCGTCGATCTCATCTCGGCGGGCTCACTCACGCACAGCACGAAGGGGCTCGATATCGGCCTCGATCATCGCTGTTGAGGAGGCGTGTGGGCGGGCAGCGGTGCCGGAAGCGGACCCTTGGCTGTCGTCAAATCTTTTGGTGGAACTGCAGGTAGGTGGCGCTGACATCGCTGCTTATGGCCCATTGCATCGACAGAGGCTCGAGCGTCACGCCGCAGCGCTCCACCATTCTGAACCCGCGACGGCTGAGATCGAGATCGAGCTCCCTGGGAGTGACGAATTTTCGCCAATCATGTGTTCCGCGCGGCAACCAGCGCAGGACATATTCCGCGCCGATGATGGCCTTCACGAAGGAGCGTAGGGTACGATTGAGCGTGCCGATGACGAGAATTCCGCCCGGTGCAACGAGGCGCGCCAACGCTTCGAGAAATGCCGCTCTATCGGCGACATGTTCGATCACTTCAAGCGACATGACCGCATCGAAGGCGCCGGCCTGATCGACAAGCTGCTCGGGCAGGGCGTGCCGATAGCGGACGGCAGCTCCGGTGGAGCGCGCATGCCGCTCCGCGACCAGCACGTTGCGCTCGGCGGCATCGATGCCAAGCACTGTGGCTCCCAAACGCGATATGGGTTCTGTGACGAGACCCGCGCCGCAGCCGACGTCAACGATCTTCAGGCCGGCCAATGGCTGAGCGGTTCTCGGGTCGCGCTGAAGCAAGACGGGCAGGCGATCGGACAGATGTGTCACGCGCACCCGATTAAAGGCATGGATCACCTTGAAGGCACCGTCCGGCTTCCACCATTCCTCCGCGAGAGCGCCGAAACGCGCAATCTCGGCCGGGTCAGCCGTCGGGAGAGTTGAGTTTCTTCTGACGTCTTTGCGCAACATGACAAGGGCTCGCTGCCGAAGTGCCGCTGTCGGTTATTGATCGCTTACAACGTGACGTAGACCAGATCGTCGAGGGCCGGCGCCAGCTCGGGATAGCGGAAGGCATAACCTGACCGAAGCGTCCTTTTCGGCCTCACCAATTGCCCACGCAGAAGAATGGACGAACGCTCGTCACCAACCAATAGACGGATCAGCCATTCGGGAATCGACCACCAGACCGGCCGCCTCAGGCGCCGCCCGAGGGCTTCGATGAATTGCCGATTTGTGACGATCCCCGGTGACACGGCATTGTAGAGACCATGCAAATCGGTGCGGTCGATGACGTGCAGCAGGATCCCGACCATGTCGTCGATATGAATCCATGGCAGCGGTTGCGTGCCGGTACCGATCACTGCACCGAGCCCGAGGCAGAATGGCAGACGAATGATGGGAAGCAAGCCGCGAGCCCGCCCGATCTGCCAAAGCCTACCGATGCGCGATTGTCTTTCGACCTTTCCCAGCACGACGCCGATCCTGAGCTTGACGTGGCGGATGCGGGCTCCATCCACGCCATCGGCGGCGGCTTCCCATTGCCCGACCAGTTCCGCGGCAAAGTCGAGGCCCATGGGCTTGGAATCTTCATCAAGCTCCGGATAGGCCTCGTCCGCATCAAGCTCGCGAGTGCCATAGAAGCATTTGCCTGCCGTGGACACGAAGACCTCCGGAGGAGAGGGGCTCTCGTTCAGCGCCTTGACGAGGTGCTGCGTCGTCTCGACCCGTGAGCTGATCACCTCGTCCAGATAATCTGCGTCCCAACGTCGCGTGAGGTCGAGGATATGCCGCCCCGCGAGATTGACGACAACGTCGCATGCGGGCAATCCGCGCCTGGCCAGATCCTCCCAGGTGATCCTCCCCGGTCCCGCCATCCGCGAGATGAGGGTGACGCTGTCGCCGCGCGCCCTGAGCGCTGCCGAAAGGGCGCTGCCGATAAAGCCGCTCCCGCCACCGATGACGATGTGACGTTGGCGGCCCGTGACACTGCTTCCCACATCCGACGGCATGCGCTCGACTCCCGTTGCTCTCGCCCGGCGCTTGACAATCACGATATAGCTAAATAGTTATATAGGCAAGGAACGCTTTTGGAATACGCCTGGACATGCGCTGAATTCGCGCGGCAGGTTCGGGGAGACACCGAGGGGCGATGACGGTCGACAAGATATTCGAGGCGCTGTCATCGGCTCCGCGCCGGCGCATCCTCGCTTATCTTTCCAAGACCGACATGACCGCAGGCGAGATCGTGCAGCGCTTCGCCGAGATGATGTCACAGCCGGCCATTTCGAAGCATTTGTCCATCCTCGAGAATGCGGGCCTGGTGTGGCGGGAGAAGCGGGGACAAAACGTCCACTATGGATTGAAGGAGGACGCGCTCACCGGCGCGCTCGTGCATTTCCTGGGCGAGGTTTGCCCACGCTCTCGCCCGTTCCGCAAGGACAGCGCGGAGGCCGCCAAGCGCAAGAAGAGCCAGCGATGACGCCTGAGCTTACGGTCTGGTACAACAGCAAATGCCCGGTCTGTAACGCCGGCATCGAACGGCAGCGCAGCCGGCTCATGCGCGCGGTCCGGGCCGGCGTGATCGAGTTTCGCGACATCGGTCACGAGCCCGATGCGCTCATGCGCTTCGGCGCCGGGGTCGAAGACGTGCGTCGCCGGCTGCATGCCGTCGACACGGAGGGCCGACTCCATGTCGGCGCCGATTGTGCGATCGCCATTTGGCTCCTCACCCCGGGCGATGTCTGGCTCGGGCGGCTACTCGGGTTGCCGCTGATCCGCCAGATTGCGCGTGTCGGCTATGATCGGTTCGCCGACTTGCTCTACGCCTGGAACCGCCGGAAAGGGCATTGGTAGAGCTCGAGATGGCCTCCCCGCCCGGCGGGCATGCTCGGCGGCCTCGATGCTGCGCCTGGATCCAACCGGCTCTGCGGCGGCATCGCAGCCGTGCATCGCAGCCGTTGCGGCGGCCGACGAATCGGAGTATTCTTCTGGGCAGAAATCCGGGGAATGGCGGCTTGAGTGACCTCGCCGCCCTGGACCACATCAAATTCTCCGGGTGGTACAGCCAGCGAGCGCGGATGCGCGACGTTCTGGCTGTCGTCAACAAAGGAGGTATCCGATGTGTGACTACAGTCTACACCTTGTCGCCTCACGACCCGCAAAGGTTGGCGACCAGTTGGTATCGAGCGAGTTTGCCGGGTCGATCACCCGTGGTTTCTCCGCCATCGGAGAGCCAAAGGTTGCGGTATGCCTGCTCCCGGGAACGGAGCTGGCCTTCGCGAACGAGGTCGAATACGAGCCCGAATTTCACCTCCTCTGGAAAAAGCAGAGGATCGTCGAGAAAGTCGCCCAGTTCCGGGAGATTCACACCAGTCAGCTCGCGGCACATCGCGATGCCCTGCAGTTTCCGAGCGGGCAAATCGTGCTTGTGACGCGGCTATGCCCCGGCCAAATCGCGACCGTGCTGCAATTGCCGGCATCGGAGATCACTGAGAAAGCCGCTCCGGTGGAAGAGGTGCGCCGCGTAGAGCGCGTCTGACGGCGCAAGGAGATAATGCCGGCGAGCTCGGGCGGTTGCCCTGTGGGTAGACCGCCCGGGTGATGCGGCTTTGCGCTCTTCTTCAAATCTTCAGTAGAATCGATAGACGAGCTCGACGATGGGCCGATCCTCCCATCGGAAAGCGATCCTTGCCCCGATCGGTCGAGCACCCAGGCGTTCATAGAAGCGCTGGGCGTTCCTCATTGTCCCCTTTGCGGATTGGGGTCATCCCGTGCGCACTGCAGCACGCAGTGATGCGGTGCAGACACGGGATCCATGATCAGCTCGCAAGTGATGGGTCCCGGATCTGCGGCGCATCATTTCATGCTGCGCCGCGTCCGGGATGACCGGGCGTGGATGTTTTGCAGAGGTCTTGATGCCCCGGGGCTCGTCACATCGGTTATCGGGCCGTCAGACAAGCGCCTCACTTCCATGCGCGATAATGGCGAAGCGGTCGGAGAGCTCGACGAGGGCAACGTCATGGACAGTCGTTGCCGGGATCACCCCGCCGCGCCCGTCCGGCAGGGCGCGTGTGGCGCAGGACGACGCATCGATGGTCACCCGGTATCCGAGATCGAGCGCGGCGCGGGCCGTCGAGCTGATGCACATATGGGTCATGAAGCCCGCGAGGATGATGTTCTTGCGTCCGGTCGCCGTCAGGCGCTCATGCAGATCGGTGCCCGCGAAGGCGTTGGGCAGCCCTTTCTCGACGATGCTTTCGTCCGGCTGCGGCGCGAGCTCGGAGACGATCTGGCCGCGCGCCGCGGTCCGGTCGAACAGGCCGCCCGGGCGACCCTTATGGGCGATGTGGACGACCGGCGCGCCGCTCTCGCGGGCGACGCTGAGAAGCCGTGCGGCATTGGCGATGGCGGCATCGGCATCCGGCACCGCGATCGGCCCATCGCGATATTCGTTCTGCAAGTCGATCAGCACGAGGCAGGCCTCGGCGAGCTTGGCCGGTGCGAGGTCGGCGCCCGCGAGCTGAAGCAGGGTTTTGGCTGTGGTCATGATGCGTCCTTTCCATATGTCGATGCGGCCGCATTCTGGTGTTTGACGCAGCGGCAGTCACGCAGGTATATTGCGACCGTTGGCTGCAGATTTGCAGGCCATGGGTGGCCTCAAGGGTATTTGTGGAACTTGCCGCCATGGACTGGGACGATTTGCGCATCATCGCGGCCATTTGCGGCAGCGGCACCTTCGCCCGCGCCGGTGTTCGCCTGCGGCTCGACGAGACCACGGTGGCGAGGCGCCTGGCACGGCTGCAAAAGGCGCTGGGCGTCACCTTGTTCGAGGCGGTCGACGGTGTGCGCAAGCCGACCGCGCAATGCGAGGCGATCCTCGGGCATGTGCACGAGATGGCGCGCCATGTCGCCGAGATCGGCAGCGTCGGAGCGAAGGCGCCTGGCGTCGTCGGCCGCTTTCGCATCGCCACGACCAATTCCTTGGCGCAGTACATCCTGGCGCCGCGTGCGGGCCCATTCCTGGCGCATAATCCGGGCCTCACTCTGCAGTTCATGACCTCGGGCCAGAACGTCAACTTCTCACGCTGGGAGGCCGATCTCGCGATCCGGCTGCGCAAGCCCGACAAGGGCGATTTCACCATCACCAAGCTCGGGGAGATCCGCCTCTTCCTGTTCGAGCCGGCCGAGCCGCCGGCGGATCGGGAGACGGTGATCTGCTGTTACCCGGACGAGCTCGAGGCGACGCCCGAATCCCGGTTCCTGGCGAAAGAAGGCCTGCAGGCGCGCTCGCGCTGCGTGACCGACAATGTCGGCATCATCCGCGGGCTCATCTCGTCGCATGCGGCCATCGGCATCTTGCCGGAATATGCCTGTGACGGCTTGCTTGCCGATCAAAGCCTTCGGGCGAGGCCGCTGCCGCAACGCCGCGAGGTCTGGTTGCTCGTGCAGAACCACCTCAAGCAGGTGCCGGCTTCACGCGTGGTGATCGACTGGCTGCGCGAGAGCTTCACTGGCCTCGTCGAGATGTGAGCGACCGGCCGCGGCTGGCGCCGCGGGGTGAGCGGCGCGAATGGCACGCGATCAATGCGGGAGCTGCTTGACCAGACTGCCGAGATCGGCCTGCTCCGGCGGTAGAACGAACGGCGTCTGCCTGGAGGCGCCGAGCTTGAAGGGATTGCCGGCGACGCGGTCCGTGGTGCGGGTCATCGAATACCAAGCCCTAGAACACTCCCAATTGCCGCCACGGCTGCCTGATGCCGGACGGACGGGGCCACGCGAAACAAAGCCGCTGATGGCAATGAGGGTGAAGTCAGGAAAACTTCCCCCAGGCCCGCTCAGTCGCCCACCACAGGATTTTGCTCCCAAGGATGATGAGGCCGCCGAGAACGAGCCACCCGGAGAAGCTGACCCGTATCATCCCGGATCCGAGAATGATCGTCGGAAGGATCAGGGCGAGATAGTAGGGGCCCGTGAAACGACAATGTGTGCGGCCGCAGCGGCGCGCATTGAGGATGCACGCAGTGCCCATCCATGCGAGTGCGATCGTCCAAATCGCTGCGCGACCCGTCTCCGGCAAGAATAGCCCTGCGACGATGGCGCATTGAGGGGCCCACCAGGCGACCGCGTTGGCGCGGACACTCCCCAGCCAATCGGCGGCGGGACGCGCATGACTCGCCATATTACCCGCCTCGGCTCGCCGGCGCGCAGCAATGCTCCGGGGTTCCGCCCCCTTTTGCCTCCTGAATCGGAGGGCAGGGCACGTCACCAAAGGAGCAGAAGACGCAGCAATCGCCTGAATTCGGCTTCAACCGCACCCCACACCCTTTGCATTCATAGAAAAACTGGCAGGCATCGGTCGGCATCGTCTCCGTTTCTTGATGGCCGCATGCAGGGCAAGTGAGCGTCGAGGTGAGCTTGATCGTTGAGGTTTGCTTGATCGTCGAGTTGAGATCCATCACGTCGTCCTCGTGAATCGCAGCAATGCGGGCTCGATGAAATCCCAGGCGATCGCCATGATGACCAGCAGCGTCGCGATGCCGAGCACCAGTGTCGCAATCATGGGTCGCCGGGCCGGCGCGCATGCGGCCTCACAGCTCGCCGACAGCTTGCGCCACCACAAAATCCACCCTCCTGCGACGGCGAGCCCCGCAAGCGCGATGAGCGGCAGCCTCAGCGAAGCCAGCGTCTCGAGCGCCGCGAACGCTCCAGCTCCCGCGCCGAGCCCTTCGAGCAGCAACGGCAGCGCACAGCATGAGGAGGCGAGCACCGCTCCGAGGCCTATGCTCATGCCGGCGGCAGCAAATAGCCCCGACGGCGCTTTGGCCGAGGCCGACGCTGCGACCGGAACCGTATCATGCAGAGCCATGGCTTCCCCTCCGACGATCTCGGGCCAATGTGCACCCTGTAGCAGCTACAGGGTCAAGAGGGTCGTCATCACGACGACGCGAGGGGCGGCTGCGCAGCGACGAGGAGCCATGGGCAGCACCGATGCCTCGTTATGGCGAGCCGCCGCCGAAGCCTGCAGACATCCGTCTCATCCGGATTGCGTCGTCGGCTCCCCTCCTCACAATGACGATGTGCGTCACCGCAATTTGCTGCGAGCTCGCGGGAGCATTTTACGCAGGCAGTCTTCGGGCCTTTGCGGCGGCCCAATCCCCGCCCCACTCCGCGAAGCAACCGGAAGTTGTTGAGATCGCCTACCTTATTTCGGCGATAAATTTTGAAACAATATGTTCGCAATAACAGTCACATTCTATTAAAACTATACGGTTGATCTCTTGTGTCGAAGATCACTTTCTATTATGGTATCTTTCGTTATGGCCATTTGCGCGCCGTAACAGCGGATAGGATATCGCCCATCGCGTCGCTTTCCCTGTTTTTTAAATATGGGAGTTGATGATGGCTGAACTAGCTTGGTGGCTGAACTACAATCCGCACATCCATTGGGATCCCGGCCCCGAAGTCTACAAATACTTTGCCGAGCTCCCGCCGGAGCGTCAGGGGCCCATCATTTCGGCCATCAACACGGCCCGTGGCGAACTCGAGGCGACGCGTGCCAAGGGTTATGCCCAGATCGGCGCGGCCTTGGCCGCGAGCGGCGGCGGCAGCGGCGCCAAACGCTGAGCGAAGGCGGGCTGAGCTGGGAGAGCCGGATGGTTCACGGGCCGGTGAGACGCGCCGATTTCGTAAGCAGCGGCGCTTGCGAACGCAATGTCGCGCGCCCGGTCGTGCTGATCGGCTTTCGGCGCGCCGGCAATCTCGGCCTCGGCTACCTCGCCTCGACGCTCCGCGCCCGCGGCTATCGCGTGGAAATCCTCGAATTCGAGGACAGCTTCGAAACCATTCTCGCCGCCATCCGTCGGCACGATCCCATCCTCGTCGGCTTCTCGCTGATCTTCCAGTTCTATATCGACCGCTACGCCGAGCTGGCGCGTGCGTTGCGAGCGCACGGAGTGATCGCCCACTTCACGATAGGCGGGCATTTCCCGACGCTGAGCCATCGCCACACGCTGGAGCTGATCCCCGAGCTCGACAGCGTCGTTCGCTTCGAGGGCGAGCTCACTCTGCTCGAGCTCGTCGATGCTCTCGGCCTCGGCAAGGACTGGCGTGCCATTCACGGCATCGCCTACCGCCGGGACGCAGAGATCGTGGCGACGGAGCTGCGCCCGTTGCTCTCGAATCTCGATGAGCTGCCCTATCCGGATCGCAGCGTCGCGCTGCCGATGGTACTGGGGCGACGTGTCGCGCAGATGCTCGCCAGTCGCGGCTGCATCCGCACTTGCTCCTTCTGCTCGATCCACATGTTCTACCGGTCGGCGCCAGGCAAGGTCGTGCGCACCCGCAAGCCCGCCGAGGTGGCGCGCGAGATGCGCCTTCTGCATGAGGAGCGTGGCGCCACGATCTTCTCGTTCCAGGACGACGACTTCCCGGTCTTCGGTCGCGTCTGGCAGCGCTGGACGCGGGAGCTCCTGGCCGAGCTGTATCGCAACGACCTGCCGGGCCGCAGCATCTGGAAAATCAACGCTCGCGCCGATGCCGTCGATTCCACCCTGTTCGCCGAAATGCGCGATGCCGGCATGTACACAGTCTACATGGGCCTGGAATCTGGGAGCGATGCAGGGCTCGTGACGCTCAACAAGTCGATCACGGTGGAGCAGAACCTGAAAGCGGTCGAGATTCTCAAAGATCTCGGCCTCATCTTCGACTTCGGCTTCATGCTGCTCGATCCGTCGAGCACATTCGAATCGATCCTGGAGAATGTCGCATTCCTGCGCCGCATCGTGGGCGACGGCTACATGGCGGCCGAGTTCTGCCGCATGATCCCGTATGACGGCACGCCGATCAAAGACCAACTTGCCCGTGAGGGGCGGCTGCGCGGCGATGTCCGCAATCCCGACTACGATTTCCTCGATCCGAGGCTCACGGATTTCTACGTGGTGGTCAACGAGCTGCTCAACATGACCGGCTGGATCCACGGCCTGCGCGCGCTCTCGCCGCAACTCAAGCACGCCTGGAACGAGGTTGCGATCATCGAGCGCCTTTATCCCACGGTGAGCGACCTGCCGAGCTACCGGGAGAAGCTGCAGAACCTCACTCGCGCCAGCAACGCCGTCTTGCTCGACGTCGTCGAACGCCTCGCGCATGACTTCATGGCCAATCGCAAGACGATCCATTCGCCCGATATCCTGCGCGAGCAATGCGGCCGTTTCGCCGAGGAGCTGATCGCCACCCGCAACGCCTTCATTCGGCAGAGCCAGCCGGAAATCGTGCGCACCCTCGGCGACGCGGTGCCCCAAGCCGCCGAGTAGGCGGCGCTAACAGGCGGGAAGCGGAGACCGCTCCGAGCCACATCGCCTGATTCTCGCCGATGCGAAATTGCAGTCTCGGCGGCACGGTTCACTGTCGTGAGCTCGATCTTGGTTGGAAATGTCGAGGTGACCCATGGGATCGGTAGCAAGGCATCCGACGCGGTCGGCGCGCCGCGGCCTCGCGCTCACCATTGCGATACTGCTCGGCAGCCCTCATTTGGCGACGGCTCAGAATGCCGGCATGAGGATGGCTATGCCGACGAACACTTTGCTCGTTGCGCAGCTCGACGCCAAACAGGTCGTCGGGGGGAGCTCATCGAGCGCGACGGGAACGGGCGCGTTCCTGCTCGATCCGGTTAAGCACACCCTGGAGTACAGCCTCACCTATCAGGGCCTCGAAGCCGGCGGCGCAAAGAGCATCGGGCTCTACAATTTCGGCATCGGCAAGAACGGGGACGCGGTGAGGACGCTCTGTGGGGCGGCCGCGCAGCCTTGCCCGGACGGCAGCTCGGTCACGATCGCCGGCCGCCTCGAGCGCGGCGACGGTCGCGCGCTCGACAACGATCTCATCGGCGAATTCGACTCCGAGCGTGTCTATGTCGAGGTCGTCGGCGGCAACGGCAAGCCGGAAATTCGCGGCCAGCTCGCGCCCAACGGCGCGATGGTCAAGATCATGAACTATGTCGCCCATCTGGCACCCGCCGAAGGCACCAAATCCAATGGCAGCGGCACGGCAATCCTGAGCGAAACCTATCTGCCCGGAGGCAGGGTTTCGGTGCTCTATGCCGGGACAGTTGCGGGCACATCGGGAGCGCCGATCAACGCGGCCCTCGCCGGCGGCCCGGCCTCGAAGGCCGTTTTCAGGCGGAAATTGGCGCTGCCACAGCTCAAGCTGCGCTTCTCGCGCGACAAGAAGACCGGCGGCTCGCTCTCAGGTTTCTACGAGGTCAAGAGCGCGGCGCGCGATGCGCTCCTCGCGACGCGCCTTGAGGGAAATGGCACGGCCGGGATCGTCGTGACGACGAGCCGCTTCCCGAAGGGGGAGCTCTACGGCGCTCTGGAGCCGGTGCGCTGAGCTGAGCGCAAGGCTGTGATGGCTTCGCGCCTGCCGGCCGGGAATAGGTCAACGAATCGGGGAATCGCCATGACGCCGTCTCGCTATTTCCTATCCGCAGCGATCCTGGTGAGCGGCCTCGCCGCCGCCGATACCGCCAAGGCCGCTGCTTGCGCCGGCGGAGGCTCGCTCACCGTTACGGCCTCCTCGGACAGCCTGACGCTGTTGCCGGTGGCGGCGACGACCTTCAATTTCGGCGAGCATGTCATTTTGACTGCGGCGCCAAGCGGCTTTTCGATCGCAAGCTATTCCTGGACGATCGATGGTCTGACCATCAAGGACTACAATGAGGATCTCGGCACGAAGAACATGCCGACGCCTGCCGCGGCCTTGCCTTGGAGCACGACGCCGCTCGCGCCCGCGGATCTGACTGCTGCTTCGGTCGGATTCTACTTTGTGCCTTCGGCCGCGCAATTCGAGCCCAGTAATGGCCCCTTCACACGCAACGTCACGCTCGATGTGACGAAATCCGGCGGCGGCAGCTGCAGCGTGACCACACCTTACACGGTCGAGCGCAACGAGACGGATATCACCAGGCAGGCGGAAGACTTCTACACCTCGAACCATCGCCCGGCGACGACGACCAATCCGTTGTTCGGCCATGTGGTCGATGAGCATATCTTCTGGCATCAGACGGTGCACGATTCCCCGAGCTTCCCGATCTGGACGCGTTTCCTCGCCTGGCACGGCGAGTTCGTGCGCCGCTTCGATCTATGGCGCCAGCAATTCGGCTACAAGAAGGTCTTGCCCTGGTATCCGGGCAGGCCGCTTCCGACCGGCCCGCAATTCGACGCCGGTGCGGGCTTGCGGATCGCCTATGTGGCCGACGCCAACCATATTCCGACCTATTACACGATCAGCGGCGGGACGATCGCCGATGGCGGCGGCCAGCACAAACTGGCGGATTACGCGTCCCTCGACGACTTCACCAATTCGTTCGAAGGCGGCTTTCACGGCCAGGTCCACTGCAACATCGGCGTGTTCATCCCGGGCACGTTTTTCAGCACCAGCGGTCCCGGCTATGGCAGCATGTGCAATGCGAGCTCGCCGAAGGATACGATGTTCTGGCGCTGGCACGGCTTCATCGACACCTTGTATCGCAACTATTGCAGCTTCCATCCCGCGAGCTGCCCCGTACCGTCGCCTGCCGATCCGTCGGCAGATCCCTGGATGGCCGACAATGCGACCGACATTGCAGATAACGGTACGGTGCCTTCGCCCGGCACGCATTGGATCAGCCCCGATGTGTGGAATCGGCGAACGCAGGTGACGACGGATGCCTGCGTGCAGCCGGTTGACACCTATGGAGACCATGTCACGAGCGGCGGCGTGGTGCGCGATTGCGGCAGCGCGGCCGATCACGAAAACCCCGTCTCGGGCGTCACCAACTATCTCTACGGGACGCTGCGCAACACGCGCCCCGAATCGCCGCGCGTCGTTTACGCCGAGGTCGGCGTCTACTATGCGCTCGCCTCCTCCGGCCTGACTTATCCGGCCGACTTCACGATGGTTCCGGAACAGCGCCAGTTCATCACGCTCTTTCTCGAGCCTGGAACCACGACCAGCATTGGGCCCATCGCCTGGGTGCCGCCGCCGGTGCCTCCGGCGAACGACCATTACTGCCTCTATATGCGCGTGCTCAGCGTGCAGGCGACGCCACCCGTCGAAGGCTTGGGCATCGACACCGATGTCGCCAACAACAACGACCTCGCCTGGCGGAACATCAAGGTCGTGGCGCCCGGCGATATGAGCCCGCCGAGCTTCTTCATCGTGCGCAACATCGGCAGAGAACGCGAGCGGCTGTCGTTGCGTTTCGAGGTCGCGCCGGCGCTGGCGGATGCGCGAACCGACATCCACGTGACGCTCGACAAGGCGCTGACCGGCGCATTCCGCGGCGGCGGAGGCAAGCTCGACGGCCTCAAGCCCGACGGCAAAGGCGGCTTCCTGATCACCAGTGCGAAAGCGACGATCGACGGGTTGCTGATGGTTCCTCGCGAGGTAGGGCACGTCAAAGTGCTCATAGGGCCGAGGAAGCCGTCCGTCTGGGGCGACATCACCATCACCCAAATGAGCCCCAAGGGTGTCGACGGCGGCGTGACGCTGCATTTCGCGACCAAGAAATGAGCGTGCGAGCTTCAAGCGCTTCGGGGCACCGCGGACAGGCGTGGGTGGCCGGGCCGATTCTTTGCTGAAGATTTGGCCCTGCCATCCAGGCCTGTGCTGCGATCGATACTTTCCCCCAGACAGCTCTGTCGCTTGCGGGAGAAGGAGGCGCGCGTAGCGCAGCGCTTGTCTCGTCGACGAAATCCCCGAAGAAAGAAGCCGCCGCAAATCGCGCTTGACCCGCCGGTCTTCCTGGCGTATCAAACCAATAAGTTAGATAACCGGATGGCTAAATACAAACATGACACCCGATCGGCTCAGCACCACCTTCTCGGCTCTCGCCGACCCCACACGGCGCGCCATCCTGGCGCGCCTCACCCTCGGGACGGCTTCGGTCACGGAGTTGGCCGAGCCCTTCCAGATGACCGGGCCCGGTGTCTCGAAACACCTCAAAGTGCTGGAACGCGCCGGGCTGATCACGCGCGGCCGTGAGGCGCAGTGGCGGCCGTGCCGGCTGGAGGCCGCCCCTCTGAAGGATGCCGCCGACTGGCTCGAGCATTATCGGCGCTTCTGGGAAGCGAGCTTCGATCGCCTGGACGAATATTTGAGCGACCTGCAGAAGAAAGGGCACAAAATTGGCCGCAAGAACAAGCGTTGAACCTACAAGCGTTGAGCCGACCGGCGAACAGGCCGAACGCGTGCTCACCATCGCACGGCTATTCGACGCGCCGCGTGCGCTCGTGTTCGACGCTTTCGTCGATCCGAAGCATGCGCTGCAATGGATGGGGCCACGCGAATTTCCCGTGGCGCATATCGAAGCCGATGTGCGGCCGGGCGGCAAGTGGCGCGCCTGGCTGCGAGCGGCCGATGGCAGCCGGGAGCTCTGGCAAAGCGGCGTTTATCGCGAGGTGGTGCCGCGCCAGCGCCTGGTATTCACCTTCAGCTGGGATCAGGAGGACGGCCGGCCGGGGCCCCAAACCCTCGTCACCATCACCTTCGAAGATCAGGCCGGCAAGACGCTGATGACCCTTCGCCAGGGCGTCTTCGACACGCAAGAGAATTGCGACGGGCATCGGACCGGCTGGAACAGCGCCTTCGATCGCCTGGCACACTACGTCGCGCAAGCCTGAATGGGCGTGGCGATCGAAATGAGGCCTACAGCACAGGAGATCAGCAATGCAGCACCAAATCGTGTCCCGCGATGAATGGCTCGAGGCGCGCACCGCCCTGCTCGCCAAGGAGAAGGCGCTCACCCGGATGCGCGACCAGCTGAGCGCCGAGCAGCGCGCTTTGCCTTGGGTCAGGGTCGAGAAGGATTATGTCTTTGACGGCCCGTCAGGAAAACTGACGCTCGCCCAGCTCTTCGATGGCCGCAGCCAGCTCTTTATCAAGCATTTCATGATGGGACCCGGCGTGGCGCATCAATGCGTCGGATGCTCCTTCGAAGTCGACCATGTCGGCGGCATATTGGAGCATCTCGAAAACCATGACGTCACTTACGTGGCGGTGGCGCGCGCGCCGATCGAGGAGATCGAGGTCGTGCGCCAACGGATGGGCTGGCGCTTCACCTGGGTGTCGTCTTTCGGCAGCGACTTCAACTACGACTTCAACGTGTCCTTCACACAAGAGCAGCTCGCGGCGAAAAGCGCTTTCGTCAACTTCCGTCAGACCGATCCCGGATTGGAAGATCTCTCCGGCAACAGCGTTTTCTTCAAGGACGATGCAGGCCAGATCTTCCACACCTATTCGAGCTTCGGTCGCGGTGGTGAGGAGTTCCTCGGAACCTACAGGTTTCTCGACGTGATGCCGAATGGGCGAAACGAGAGCGGTCCCTATCATTCGCTCGGAGATTGGGTGCGGTTGAGGAACATGTATGGCAAGGGCGGCATGGTCGAGCCCAATGGTCGATATCATGCGCCCGACTGTACCTGCGCCGTCCACAAGTGAGCACGGAGGGGTAGGCTCATGGGCCAGATCCTTCGCAATGGCGGGCAACGCTGATGTGCTGCGCGCTCGCGGCCTTGCTCATCGGCGCGCTCGCTGCGTGGCGGAGATGGTCCGCGGCTGCGCTGGAGTGGCGCCCGCATCTGCGACGGGCAGCGGCTTGCGTGGCTTGCGCGATTGCCTTGATGACGGGCATTGCCCTGGCGGCGGAGCATGCCGATCACTACGCGGGGCGCGCCGAAGCCAATGGACGCAGCTTGCTCGCCGAAATCTGGGCCCGGCCGATCTGCAGCGGCGTCTCGAGCGATCGCGCCGACGCGGATGTGTCACCACCCGGGTAGCGAGGGCCTCGGCGACCCTCAGGCGCTGCGGGGCACCGCATAATCGGCCGGGAAGGTCGCCTGGAATTCCGGCCGCGCTTCGCAGAGCGAAGACAGCGCGTCGAGCCGCGGAAAGCGGCCCTGCGGCATGAGCTCGGGGCTGGTCATCTTCACGTAGCGGACGAGACAGGCCGTGGTGATGCGCGGCTGGTCGATGCGTGCTTCGGCGGGCCAGGGTTCTGCCTCCAGGGCCGCGACCGCGCCCATGCCCTGCGCGACGCAACGTTCGATCCAATCGGGCCAGCGGCAGGCGGAGGGCCGGACGAGCCTTTCATAAACCGAGGCGCCGATCTTCTCGATGCCGCTGGTGGCGAGCGCCACCAGGCGCAACGCCCGCCGACGCCCATCGCCTTGCAGCGGCAGCAAGGCGCGCTCGGGCCCGACCGATTGATCGAGATGATCGAGGATGGCCGCGGAATCGACCAGCACTTCGCCGTCATCGAGGATGAGGGAGGGTATACGGCCGACCGGATTGACCTTCAGCATGGCGTCGAAGTCGCCGAAGACCGAGCGCGTGTCGTGCTCATACGGCAATCCAAGCACCCGCAGCGAGATCGCCACGCGCCGCACGAAAGGGGAGTCATATTGGCCGACGAGGATCATGGAGAAACCTGTCTTTTCGAAGCGCGGGCGAGGTTGCCGCGCCTGCAGGCTCCTGGCAAGGCCGAGTGCGGCTCGCAGCCGTCGTGTTCACACATTCTGTCGGAAAGGCGCGTCCGCGAAAAGGTTGGGCGCCAGCGCCTGGGACCGCGACCGTCCCGGTCGCCCTTACTCCAGCCGCGTCGGCCTCGCCGTTCGCAAGTGCGGGCGGGACGCCCGCGATCCCAGCGCATCACTCGGCCTGCAGCTGTTGGCGCGGTGTCAGATAGAGCGCCCCGGTGATCTGGTCATGGTCGAGCGGCTTGAGGCGGCGGCGCACATCAGGGGCGAGCCAGGGCTCCATGGGGCTTGCGAGGCCGCCGATCAGGGCGATCTTGTGCACTTGCCGCGCCAGGAGCGCGCGGACCAATTCGTCGATATGCTCGGCGCCGCGCTGCACGATGCGGCGCGCCACCGGGTCGCCCTCATTGGCGTGGCGGATGACGAGCGGCGCAAAGGCCGCGTAATCGGTGGCCGTCGCCTTATCCATCCAGGCGATGGCGTCGGTGGGGTCGCCGCCCAATCTCGTCATCACGTCCCGCAACAGGCCGGTTGCGTCGATACGCCCGTCATGGGCGCGCAGCGCCAGGCGGATCGCTTTCAGGCCGAGATCGGCGCCCGAGCCCTCATCACCGATCGGGAAACCGTAGCCGCCGATGCGCTCCTCGCGCCCTGCAATGCGGGCCAGCGCGATGCTGCCGGTGCCGACGATGACGATGCCGCCATCCTCGCCCGAATGGGCGCCGAGGCAGGCGACCAGGCCGTCGCTCGCATAATTGACGGAAGCCCAGGGCGAGGGGCGGGCCGCCAGCGCCTCCGGCATGCCCTTGCGGCCGATGCCGGCAAGGCCGATGCCGGCATGGATGCGGGCGCGATCCCGGTCGTCGAGCCCGGCCTCGGCGAGCGCCTGGCGGCAGGCATCTCCGACCGCCTCGAGGGCGGCATCGATGCCGAAGCGCAAGGCCGCCGGACCGGCGACGCCGGCGCCGAGCACGCACCCCTCCGCATCCTCCAGGCGGGCCCGGCACCCGGTGCCGCCGCCATCGACCCCGATGAACAAGGTTGAGCCGCTCGACATCCTGGTTGCCCTTCGCGCCTCAATCCTTGATGCGTTCGATGTGGGCGCCGCAGCGCCGCAGCTTGACGTCGAGCGCCGTATAGCCGCGGTCGAGATGATAGATGCGGTCGACGACGGTTTCGCCCTCGGCCACGAGGCCGGCGAGCACCAGGCTGACGGAGGCGCGCAGATCGGTCGCCATCACCGGCGCGCCGCGCAGCCGCGTCCGGCCGCGCACATGCGCCGTGGTGCCGTGCAGCGTGATGTTGGCGCCGAGCCGCACCAGCTCCGGTACATGCATGAAGCGATTCTCGAACACCGTCTCGCGGATCACCGAGGAGCCTTCCGCGACCGACATCAGGGCCATGAACTGGGCCTGCAGATCGGTGGAGAAGCCGGGATAGGGCTCGGTCGTGATATCGGCGCTCGTCAAGGCTCCGGAGCGCGCCACCATCAGGCCGCGATCGGTCGGCCAGAGGCGCACGCCGACGGCCTCGAGCGTCTCGCTCACGGCCAGCATATGCTCGAGGCGCGCACCGCAGAGCTCGATCTCGCCGCCGCTGATCGCCGCAGCGATCGCATAGGTGCCGGCTTCGACCCGGTCGGGGATCAGCTCATGGCGCGCCGGCTTCAAAACGGCGCCGCCCTGGATCAGGACGCGATGGGTTCCGGCCCCCTCGACCGTCACGCCCATGGCGGCGAGGCACAAGGCGAGATCGGCGATCTCGGGCTCGCGCGCGGCGTTCATGATCTCGGTCTCGCCCGAGGCACGCACGGCCGCCATCATGGCGGTCGCGGTGGCGCCGACCGATGGGGTCGGAAAGAAGATGCGGGCGCCGCGCAGGCCGTTTTCGGCGCGCGCCAGGATATAGCCGCCTTCGATCGACACCTCGGCGCCGAGCGTCGAGAGGGCCTTCAGATGCAGGTCGACCGGCCGCGTGCCGATGGCGCAGCCGCCAGGCAGCGAGACGCGGGCCCGGCCGAAGCGCGCCACGAGCGGTCCGAGCACCAGCATGGTGGCCCGCATGCGCCGCACGATGTCGTAAGGCGCATCGGCATTGCGGGCCCCGCCGGCCGCGAGGGTGAGCGTGCCTGGACCTCGCGTGATGCCGACCCCATAGCACTCCATCAGCGCCAGCATGGTGCGGATATCGGCGAGGTCGGGCACATTGGCGAGCGTCAAGGCCTCGTCGCTCAGAAGCGCAGCCGCGATCTGCGGCAGGGCGGCGTTCTTGGCGCCGCTGATCTCGACATTGCCTCGCAACGCGGCCCCGCCGCGGATCAGCAAGCGTTCCATGTCAGGCCCCTCATTCGGCTGCCCCCGGTCCCGGCACGGCCGTGCCCGTGGTCAAGGTGGCGACGAAGTCGTAGCGGTCGCCGCGATAGGCCGAGGTCGTGAACTCCACCGGCCGCCCATTGGCGAGGAAGCCGCGCCGCTCGATGCGCAGGATGGCGGAGCCCGCGAGCACGCCGAGCAGCTTCGCCTCCTCGATCGAGGCGAGCGTCGCCTGCAGGCGCTGGACGCCGGTCGCTGGCCGGTGGCCGAGCTTGGCGAGCGCCGCGTAGAGCGAGATGGTGACGAGCTCGGGCGAAGGCAGGAGCTCGGCCGGCACCACGGCGTTCTCGATGGCGAGCGGCTCGTTATTGGCGGTGCGCACCCGCCGCAGGCGCACCACCAGCTTGTTCGGCCGCAGGCCGAGCGCGAAGGCCTCGTGCGGGGTGGGCGGCACCGTCTCGCGCGAGATCCAGATGGAGCCGGCGCGTCCGCCGCGCATCCGCACATCCTCGGTGAAGCTGGAAAGCATGGAGAGCGGCTGATCGATGCGCTCGGCCACATAAGTGCCCGAGCCGTGGCGCCGCGACAACATGCCTTCGCGCAACAGCTCCTCGATGGCATGGCGGATGGTGACGCGCGACATGCCGGTGAGCGTGGCGAGGCGCCGCTCCGACTCGATCGCTTCGCCGGCCCGCAAGGCGCCGGAACTGATGGCGTGGCGCATGGCGGCGGCGAGCTGGAAATAACGCGGCGTCTGCTGCTCGAAATCGATGGCTGCCGCGAGCCGGCGATAGATGTCGCGGTTCGCCGCCTCACTCTCTCCCGCCCGGCGCTCGCGCCGCCCGTTGCGTGGCGCGCCGGCGAGCTTCGGCTCAGCCATGACGCTCGCCGTCAGAAACCGCACGCGATCGGCGCAGCTCGCGCAAGGCAAGACGCAGATTGCCGTCATGGCGCTGCAGCGCCGCCTCGGCCTCGTCGCGCTTGGCTCCGAGCGCCAGGAGGGAGGCGAGCTTCACCTCGCCATGCGCATCGCGCAGGGCCCGTGCGGCAGGCTCGGCCTCGCAACCGGCGATCTTCGCCACCATGGCCTCGCTGCGCTGCCGCAATTTGGCATTGGTGACCCGGAAATCGACCATCATGCCCTTGTAGACGCGCCCAAGACGGATCATCACCGCGGTCGAGAGAAGGTTCAGGACGATCTTCTGCGCCGTGCCGGCCTTCATGCGCGTCGATCCGGCGACCACCTCTTCGCCGGTCTCGATCAGGATCGGATGCTCTGAAGCCCCGAGCAGCGGCGTGCCCGGATTATTGGCGACGCCGATGGTCAGCGCGCCCCGCCGCCGGCTCTCGGCGATGGCCGCGACCGTGAACGGCGTCGTGCCGCTCGCAGCGACCCCGATCACCACATCCTCGGGGCCGACGCCGAGC